>NZ_CP045202.1:2448333-3130000 GCF_016864195.1 Dechloromonas sp. TW-R-39-2 | reverse complement strand
TACGAGAGGACCGGAGTGGACGAACCTCTGGTGTACCGGTTATGACGCCAGTCGTATCGCCGGGTAGCTATGTTCGGAAGAGATAAACGCTGAAAGCATCTAAGCGTGAAACTCGCCTTAAGATAAGATTTCCCGGAGTCTTGAACTCCTTGAAGGGTCGTCGAAGACCACGACGTTGATAGGTCAGGTGTGGAAGCGCAGTAATGCGTTAAGCTAACTGATACTAATTGCCCGTAAGGCTTGATCCTATAACCTTGTTTATACAAGCAAATCCGCAGTCACAACAAAACAACCTTCCTCCCAATTTGGCTTGGCGCTAATCAGCGACAAGCACACAAGTTACGCTTGGCGGCAATAGCCTTCTGGACCCACCCCTTCCCTTCCCGAACAGGACCGTGAAACAGAATCGCGCCGATGATAGTGAGCTTCCGCTCGCGAAAGTAGGTCACCGCCAGGCTCCCATTCAAAGCCCTCGTTACCAACGTAACGAGGGCTTTATGCTTTAATGCTATAAATAATCAAAATCTAATGCCGAAAAGAGTCTGACCTCCACCCTACGGCAACCTCCCGGATAAAACGAGTCGCGATTTCAGGACACTGCCGATGACCCAGATTACTTGGTCATCGAAGGTTTCATCTTGAGCATGGAAAATGAATGTTTGTGTATTGTTCGCATTTTCCAGTTCATCACCTTTGGCACCCGGGATTTGCTGGCCGCCGGATAGAAATCCACCTAGGCCATTTGGTCCATGGCTAACAATAATTGCGGGCAGATCCGAGGCTATATTGCTGCCACTGCTGATTCCGGGTTTTACGTTCCCAGTTCCGGCATTATCAGCCCCACTTCCTGTCGATAAATTAAAACTGTTCAGCCCCGTACTCGGCGTAGGACCTGAAAATTTGCTACTCACGAAGTAAGTGAAGCGCCTTCCCCAAACATCATGGCCAGTAATTCCCAGTGTTGCCCAGGGGATCACACCATAATTTCGATTGCAGGGCGTATTCATGTCATTCCTGTCCTCCATGCCTGCTCGTGGATCGCTTTCTGGAATCGTCGGTGATGCTGGGCATGGCAGACGACCGGTAACGATCGCGTGGCCGATGAGTGTTTCACGGATTTCTTCCAGCTGTTTTTGCGTTTCCAGTATCTGGTTGGCTTTGCGCTGGATCGTGTAGGCTCGGAGCATGCTGCTGCTTAAAATCGTGATGATAACGATGGCAATGCTGAGTTCCACGAGCGAGAACCCACCTTCCATTTGCGATGCAGCGGTCGTTTTTGGCATATTCAATAGGCGAGTTGGTCATTGAATATCGGCAGCGGGAATGCTGCAGCATCCGGTTTCCCTGCTTCACTAGCGCACTCGGGATGAAGCGAGCTGTAGTTTTGAAAATCGATTTCACGCCAGCGTGGAGTTTGTCTTGAGACAAAATTGGAACCTGGGTTCTTTGCTTCCCCGTCGCGGCTTGGGTCGCTGTTTTCTTTCTCGAGAAAGTCAGCTATTTTTCGGCCGGGAGAAATTCTTGCCGAGGCTGACTGTAGTTGCCATTGGCAGCTACCGACTTGATGCCAGGCAATTGGGCCGCTACTCAGGACGACGATGCTGTAATGTCCTTCGCCATTGACTTTCAGTTCGCCCGATTTGCCTCGGAAACGGTCTGAAATCTGGTAAAAAACGCCTTGTTTCCACTGGTTGTCTCCCCACCACTGTCCTTTGCTTTCGGGATTCAACATCGTGCATCCGTTGCTTGACCAGCGAATCGGTACCGCTGCGGCCATTGAGGCACTCAGGCCGGAAAGTTTTTCCTTTAATACAGCAAGCGCTCCTGCCGTCAGCTTTTGAGCATTTTCAGCAATAACCCGATTTTCTTCTGTAGTGGTCTTGGCGTAAGACTGCAGTGCAATCAGGCTTCCATCGGGTAATTTTTCGCCTTTGCGATTGATGCTGGCAATGACATCCGTGCCGGATTGGCTCCAGGTAGAAATTTCATATGCCTGCGCGTGAACGTGCTCAGCCCAGCGGTTCAAGTCGTCTGCCGGATTTGTCAGGGCATTGACGTACGGCACCATCTCTTGCTGTGTTCTGGGTTCAATTCTGGCGAATATATTTTCAGCGTCAGAGTAGCGTGCCGCAATGGCTTTGAGGCTTTCCTGGCCGATATTGTCGCCATTGTTTGCAATTAAGCTGCTGAGCTTGTCAATTTCGGCCAGCGCAGGGGCGATGGTCTGCTGGAGTTGGGACGCATTGGTCGTTGCCTTTATCGCCTGTGTTGCCGATTCCAGGCTGGATGCAACGATGTGTGCTTGTGCGAGAACAGCAATCGATTCAGTCTTGATTGATGCGGTGATTTTCTGGAGCTGCCCCAGTTTTTGCTCAACCAGCAGACTATCCAGGCGTGGCAAGCTTGAAAGCTGAAGTGACGGAGCTTGTAGTTCTTCTGGGTGAACATTGATCCTTTGTCCGGAAATTCCTGTTTTTAATGCGTCGACCGCAACAATGAGATCGCTGCCGGATTGCCGGGCAATTTGCTGGATTCTTGTATCACCGGTAGTGCTTTGGGCGTGGCTGTAGTCTGCCTGCGCAACGCTTGCTGCCTGATATGCGGTATCCAGCAAATGTAAAAGTGTGAGATTGCCGGTATGACTAATCTTGAGTGTTTCAGCCAGGTCTTGAATAAGGCCAATGATTGCTGTGTATTCAAGATTGCTCGGTGTGCCCGAGATGAGTTTTTCTGTTTCTGAGCGCAGTACTTTGTTTTGCTTGGACAGATAGAACGGGAGCGGATCCAGCCCCGAATCTTCGAGTTGGATGATCAATTGGCTGGCGCTTTCCTTGATGGCCAATGCGCTACTGCGTAAATTTGTTTTCTCAGTTTTGCTGATTCGGTCATTGGCGATGGCTGCTGTAATGGCTTTGCTTTGAGCTCCCAGTGCCGAGGTGATCCCGCCTGCTTTTTCTGCCAGGGATTGCGCAAGGTTTGCCCATGGCACAAGGAATTGAGTGTTTTGATCGCTGACCAAAGTGCTGAGGTTTTTCAGGGCTACGATACGTTCAGTCGTTGAGATTGCGCGATCAGCCGTCAGACGGGCTGTTTCAAGAGCTGCAATATCGGCTGACACGAGCATTTCGGTGTCTCCGGCTGGCTGTGTTTCCGGGACCCGGCCAAAAAGACTTCCCGGACTCCCCCGGTAGGCTGTTTCCCCGAGGGGCGCGGGCCATGGGTAGTAGCCGCGCGTGCTGGCATATTGTTCAAGGCAGGACTTTGCTTCACCGGCGATTCGTTTTTCGACGGCAGCCATCAGTTCTTCTCGCGTGATTGTGATCAGTAAATCGTCATTGTTTGCTTCGCGGCCGGTACCGGATTGAAAAACCAGATCGTTGTCTGCATTTTTCGGATCAAGTTGGCCGCGGCTGGCGATGATGATGGCAACAATGTCGGTGCTTGCTGGGCCATTGGTGGGTTCGACGCGCAAATCGGCTTCCGTATCGCTGTTTAGTGGCGGAATTTTTCGATCGCCGCCAAACCAGCGGGACAAACTATAGTGAAAGACCATTCCCCGATCATCGACGGCAGTGACCAGATCGAGTGTTTTCCAGGGGAGAAGTCCGTTGTAACTGTCGCAATCATCACGCGAAAGAATCGGTGAAATACCAGTGCCGGTGATGTCCGGGCAGGGCAGGCGACCCGGTCGCTTGGCATCGGTTACGGCATAGGCAATCAAGGCCTCCTTGGCTTGTTTCAGCGAGTCAAGTAGTTTGACTTGATGGCGCATCGCATGATTTTGTGATTCGGACAGGCCCGAGATGACTTGGCTGCTGACCAGGATGAGGAGGACGACGAGCAGCCAGATAATGATCCCGGATTGCTTGCGGGGCAGAGGATGGTGATATTTCAAGGCTTACCCTTGGCCCGCCGGATTTCAATTTTTCCATCGCCGAGAATCGATAGCCGATTTCCGTTTTCATTGAGGAGCGTATCGCCGACGGCGAGCGTAGCTGGAAGAGCGACTTCGTCAGGAATGTGTTGATTGTTGCCCCAGCGAATGCGTCTGCCATTGCTCCGGGTTATTTCCCCATTGAGCGTAAATTCTCCCCTGGTCTCGTGTATTTCCCCGTTGCTACTTGGCAAACGCCGAATTCGTTCAAGGTTTGCGCGTTGTTCCGGCGTGAAGAACAGTCGTTCCAGACGATTTTCGGGCTGCGCGGCACATGCCTGATAGCCAATTGATAGCGCAATCAAAACGATGGTCCCGTGCGCTTTCATTGCGGCAGCGCTCCTGTTTCGAGGAAATACCAGTCGATATCGCACTCTGCGGCAAGCATGCTTTCGCTCTCCGACGTGTTGCGCTTCAACAGACACTGTCGGATGACTGGAGTGGCATTGATCTCCTGTTTAAGCTGATCAATAACGTCCAGCAGAATTTCTTCGTGCAGCAGGCCGAGCTTGATGTTGAGTCTGATGCAAGAAAATGCCTGCTTGTCTGCCGCAACAGGTGTTGATGACTTGGGTTCCGGGAATGAATACGCCAGCGCGTGAATGAACGGGTGGTGCCGGATTCGGTCCAGTGATTCGATCAAATTCAGTCGTCGTTCCTGTTTGTTGGCACCCGCTCCGCTGAACTGCCGGGCTAGGCGCTTGCCATCGGCCATGATTTGTTCTTCGGCATGTTGCGAGTGCCGTCTCTGCTCGTTGGCAAGATTGTTCTGTCTTGCCTGCCGGTACTGCTCTTCCGCCTGTGTGTGACGTTGCATTCCCCAGAGGGAGAGGCCGGTGGCGAGGGTTAGCATGACCAAGAAAACAGCCATCGGTTTTTGGGCGGGATGCGCGTCGGCCATCAATGTTTTCATGGCGCAGGTTGATGGCGCATCAGGAGTGCAAAGAGTCGGGCTTGTTTATCACCGACGCTATTTTCCTGTGCCAGCGATGCGGATGAGTCGGTTGAAATTAGCGATTTCTGAAGGTCGACCGTAGCAGCACCGGCCTGTCTGAACGATGCGATCAGGCGATCCTGATAAGCAATAAGCATCCTTGCCGATGTTGATTCGGGGAGTAGGATTCTGCCGCGTAGTTGGGTATTTTCAGAAGGTTTCCCTGCATCGTTCTGCCAGTTGATTTCATCCACTTCGACTTCTGGATAGTGCGTCAGTACCTGACTGACTTGTCGGAGCCTGGCGACCGGATCGATGATTTGCCCCGAAATTGCGGTGTGCTGCTGATTGAGATTGCGCCACTTTTCAAGTGCGGCGGCATTGGCTTCCGTGAGCGGTTTTTGTCGCACCGGATCTTGGGAAGAAAGCACGGATGTCAGTGTTTCCAAGTGGCTGATCTCATGCTGCAGGTAAACCTGCAAGCCCGTCGCGATGATTGCGATACTGATGCTGGCCGCCAGCGACGTGCGTCGGATTCGATGCTGCAATATGGTCTGGTGCAGGCGCGTTTCCTTAAATTTATGGCCGGGCAGTTTCTGGCTTAGCACACCAAGAAAAATTGCCGTCGCGTCTCCTTCTTCCATCTGAGCGGATACTTCAAGGCGTCTGGCGGTTTCGCCGGTTTCAAGCATCTGCCAGGTCGCTTCCTGGGGGCTTGCCGTTGCGTCGATATTTGCCGTTACCTCACGCTGGGCGATCAGATAGCTTGGAACGACCGCATCCCGGCTGATCTCGCGTTGGCCAATCAGGTAATGCCGTAGTTTGGTGTGCTCCTGCCGGATTTGCTCGGCCATTTGCGCAGCATTGCCCTTGAGCAGGGGGGATTGCCGAATCAATAGATTCTGTCCATCGAGCAAAAAGCTTTGGCGAAGCACGTCGCCACATTGGGCGAGTAAAAGGCAACAGGCTGTGTCGTGGCCCAGCGATTTGAGTAGTAGCGGGCCAATTTGTGACAGGGTAAAAATCCCGTTGCAGCAAATTTTGGATAGTTTGATGGTGTCCAGCCAAGGGCCCAGTTTGTCCGCCTGGGAGAGTCCGGAAATGAGTAGCTCTTCCTGGGGAGGCTGCGCCTTGTTGATGCCCAGGGTGGTGGTGAAAGTCAGGGCCGATGGCGGAAATGCATGTTGGATCCGGTGTTGAACAAGTGCTCGGCGGTCGGTGCCCCGAAGCCTGGGAATGCTTGCCCGAATGCAGGACTCATCTACCGTATCGACGGCAAGGCGATAGTGGTTTTTGTGATTTGCTGCCAGATAGACCAAAAAATCCCGATGCCCATCGGGGGTATTTTGAAAACAGGCATGCTGGGCAAGTTGACCGTGGGAGGGCATGAAAACAGTCAAAGACTGATGATTAGCCAGAAGAATGGCTGCCTTGTTCATGTTTTGACCTGTCCGATGACATCGTAAATTGGACCGATCAGCGCCATCATGATCCAGCCAAGCAACCCTCCGATCAGTAAAGTCAAGGCAGGTTCAATCAGCGATTGAAGGCGTCCGATCGACTCCCTGATGTCGCGGGTATAAAAATAGCTGACATTGAGCAGCACACTATCCAGCCCGCCTGTGCTTTCACCAATTTGCAGCATGCGAATGATCAACGGCGGAAACAGTCCGGTGCGAGTAAATGCTTCAGCAATATTGCTGCCATCCTGAATCGATTTTTCGACATCTTGCAGTGCCGCGCGGATGGCCCGGTTGTCGACGACGCCGTGTGTGATGCTGAGGGCTTGCAGGACTGAAATGCCTGAGCCGTAGAGCATGGCAAAGGTATTGGCAAATCGGGCGAGGCTGATTTTGCCTAGCACTGGGCCGATAACCGGCAATTTAAGTATCAAGGCATCGACCTGTCGCCGGGTGTCCTGGGAGGCATCGAGGATCCATCGAATCACGATGCCGCCAGCGATGGGCAGGGTAATGATCAACGGCCACCCGTCAGCAACAAGCTCTGCGGTGAGAAACAGAAGCCGGGTTTGCAGGGGAATGGCTTGCCCTGTTCCGCTGATGAACAGTTTCAGTTGCGGCACCATGTACAGCATCAGGAATATGGTGGCGCCGATGACGACGGTTGCAACGAAAGCGGGGTAGAGCAACAGTTTTTTGGTTTGCGAAGCGAGTTCATCCTCCCATTTGAGGGCTTCTCCGAGGTTGGCCAGTGTGCTCGGCAGCTGCCCGCTTTCCTCGCCGGCTTTGATCAAATTGACAAAGATGGTGTCGAACAGGTGAGGATGGACGGCCATCGATTGGGAAATGGTTTGCCCATTTTCAATGTCGCAAATCATCTCACCAATGGCTTGCCGGAAAGCCTTGTGTTCAGTGGCGGCTTGTAAATCCTTCAGCCCGTCGAGAACCGGAATTCCCGCCCGGGTCAGGTGTTCCAGATGAAAGCAGAAGTCAATCCGATCGCGCCGCGTGATGCTCGGCTGGCCAAAGATCGGGCGGTAGCGGCATGGCTGGCAGCGGATCAGTTCCAGATGCCTGATTTTCAACCTTGTTTCGAGGTCGACCGCATCCTGCGCCTCGGCATAACCCTGTGCGAGCAGTCCATCGTTGCTGAGTGCTTTGTAGCGGAACCGCATGGCTACATCCGTTCGCTCAGGTCAACGATGCGACAGAGTTCTTCGAGCGAGGTGTTGCCCTCGATGACGTGTTGAACGCCGTCATCGGCCAGCGTCTGGAAACCTTCTTCATGCATTTGTTCGCGCAGTGCGACCAAGGTGCTTCGTTGCGCGATCAATTTGTCCAGACCGGGACCGATGCGCAACGTCTCGATCAAGGCAATCCGTCCGCGATAACCTTGATGCTCACAGGCTGAACAGCCTTGCGGGTGATAAATGGTCAGGTTTGTCGGTGCGGCTGTGTCGCGATCAAGTAGTTTGAGTTCCTCGCTCGTTGCGATGCGGGGCTGCCTGCATGTCTGGCAGAGGCGGCGAACCAGCCGCTGGGCAATGATGCCGATAATGTTGCCACTCATCATGTCCGGCTGTACGCCGATATCAAGAAGCCGGGGAATCGCACCGATGGCTGAGTTACTGTGTAAGGTCGAGAAAACCTGGTGGCCGGTCATGGCGGCCCGAAAAGTCATTTCTGCCGTTTCCGGATCGCGTATTTCTCCGACCAGAATTACGTCCGGATCCTGGCGCATCATCGATCGGATGCCGCTGGCAAAATCCAGTTTGCTGCTTTCTCCCAGAGAGGTCTGGCGCACCATCGGCAACTGGTATTCAACCGGGTCCTCAAGCGTCATGATGTTGACGCCTTCATGGTTGATCTGGCCCAGAATTGAATAGAGGGTTGTGGTTTTTCCGCTACCAGTGGGGCCGGTGACCAGAATGACGCCCTCCGGTCGAGCGATCATCCGTTTGAGTTGTGCCAGATGGTGCGTTCTCAGTCCGAGGTCTTCCAGGGGAACGATGCCTTGCCGCCGGTCCAGAATGCGCATGACCATGTTTTCGCCATGGATGGTTGGCTGGCAGGCCGTCCTGAAATCAACCGGCCGGCCTGAAATGTTCAGGCTGATCCGGCCATCTTGCGGTGCTCGCGTCTCGGTAATGTTCATCCCGGCCATGACCTTGAGGCGAACCATCATCGCCGGCCAGCATGATTTGTGTAACGCACGGATCTGGCGGAGTACCCCATCTATCCGGTAGCGAATGCGGAGAAAGTGAGCTTCCGGTTCAAAGTGGATGTCCGAGGCGGTTCGCTTGACGGCATCATTCAGCAAGGAATCAATCAGTCGAACAATGGGGTGCCCGAAATCGGGCGTTGCGGTCGACAGCTGTTTTCGGTCGATTTCGCCTGTGGCCAGTTCGTGCAAAATGCCGTCGATCGAAAAATCATGGCCATAAAATCGATCAATGGCCTGGCTGATCTCGGACTCTCCGGCAAGCCGCATTTCAATCTTGAAGTCAGAGCCCAGTTCGGCTTGAATCTGATCCTGGGCCAGCAGGTCGTGACTGTCGGCAACCGCCAGAAGCAAGTGTCGGCGAGCCTGGTCAAAGTCAAGCGGCAAGACACGCTGGCGTCTGGCGAGATCGCCGGGGATCAGTTTGAGTGCTTCCGGATCAATGCTGATGTTTGCCAGGTCAATTTTGGTTTTGCCCTGTATCGCCGCCAACGTCTCGCATAAATGCTTTTCGGTCAAAAAACCCAGGGTGACCAGAAGGCGTCCCAATTGCTGTTTTCTTTCTTGCTGCTCGCGCAAAGCAATATGCAATTGATCGTCACTCAGCAATCCGGCGGTGATGAGCGCCTGGCCGAGCGGTAGATGTTGTGATGTCGCTGAGTTCATCGCGTATCCGACAAGGCTTGTTGCAACTCGACCAGGCGAAGTCTGATCTGGGCGATATCAAACCCGGCGGGACGCTTGTCTGAAGCTTCCAGTGCCAGCCGATAATGTTGAATGGCGAGGCGGTACTGCCTGAGCCGGTCAAGGCTGATGGCCAGGTTGAAGAGAAAGTCCGGGTTGCCTGACTCATTGGCGACAGCATTGAAGTAGGCTAGTTCGGCTTCGTCCCAGCGCCCTTCTCCGGCCATCAGATTGCCCAGGGTAAAGTGCAGGGCGGCTGAGCGTGGATGGGCCGCCAGCCAGCTTCTGAGGTGGCTTTCTGCTTCGCGGCGCATCACGCCGCCTTTGAGTGAGCCGATAACGCTGGCAATGACTGCCGGTGATTGAGGGTTGGCCTGTTGCGCCTGTCGCCGGAGTTTCTCCGCTGCATCGGGCCGGTTTTTTCTTTCAGCAATAGTCGCGAGTGCGAGAAGAATGTCCGTGTTGTTGGGATCCTTGGCCGACTGCTTCTCATACGCCAACTGCACAGAGTCAAGTTCATCAGATTTTTCTGGCGCAGTGAGGGACTGGCAAGAAAGAGCTCCTGCTCCTATGTTTTTATCAGCCGGCTTGGCTTGATGTGGCGTGTCTTGATCGTGATCTGGTGCCTGCCCTTTTGGGTGGTTGCCAAGGCCTCCGGCAATCGCCAGGGCCGGGATGAGGAGTGCCACGATAATCATTATCAAGAACCTCATGGTCGCTTGTTTGGGGGGAGTGTCATGGATGTTTGCTGGCATCGGGAAGGCCGGTGATGCTGTGTGCCGAAAATGCAGGAGAAAACATCTCAGGGCCAGGCAGGCGGTCTTTCAGTGAGCGGTAGTCTCCTTCGAGGCTGGCTTCCTTGATGACGACGGGTCTTAGAAAAATGACCAACTCGGACTTGCGGGAATTGTTGTCGCGCTTGGTAAGAAGTTCTCCAGCCAGCGGTATTTGTCCGAGCAAGGGAATCCGGCCGGTGTTGTAACTGATGCCGTCCTCCATCAATCCGCCCAATACTGCAATGTCCCCACTTGTAACGCGCATCACCGACTCGACTTCGCGGGTGCGGATTTGCGGGACAAGATTCTGGACGCCGGCTGCTTTGTTCGATGGATTAGGGTCTTCCTTCCAGTCGGAAACGCTGGAAATCGTCGGCCGGATATTGATGATGACCGTTCCGGATTCACTGATTTGCGGCGTGACAGCCATCACCAGGCCAACCGAGACAGATTGCGGTGTCGTTGTGACGGCGGTCGTAGTGCCGACATTGGCTGATGTGGTCGTGTCGGATTTGACGTTGAAGTACACAATGCTTTCAACAACCTTGAGTAGCGCGGTTTGGTTATTGAGTACCGATAAACGAGGGCTGGAGAGCACCTTGGTCGTGCCGAACGATTCGAGAAGATTGACTGCGGCGACGAGGTTGAGCGGCTTGTTGAGTTGCCGCAAAATCAGGCTGAATGCTGTGTTGGCCGAATCAGCAACACTCCCGTTGGCTGGCCGGGTGATGGAGAAACCGGAGTCGTCAGCGCGAAATCGGCTCCAGTCGATGCCTTGTTTGAAGCCATTGGACAGTTCGACCTCGACAATCGTCGTTTCGATCATGACTTGACGGCGGGCGGCATGAACTACCCGGTCGATGAATTCCTGTATTTTTTCGTGTTGCCGCTGGGTGGCACGGACGGTGATGACGCCACTTTCGGCATTCAGAATAACGGCGGCGGCTTCGCGAAACGTGTTGCGCCGGATGGTTGAGTTGGCGGCAGTCTGTGATGAACTGGGGACTGGCGATGTTTGTTGGACGGTGTTGGCTGCGGGGCGGTGTGTTCGAGGGTTGTTGGGAGGCTGGGGCTGCGGCCCTGTCGAGTTTCTGCTATCGGTTTGTTCAATGACTGTTTCGCTGCTGCCCTCGGGCAATGTCTTGTCGGTTTCCCGCAGGATGTCCTTGATGTTTTTTTCCAGCGACTCCCAGAAAATATTCTTGGCGCTATTGTCGATCCGCGTATTGGATATATTTCCCGCACTGCCGCCCGTCGCCGCACCCGGCATGTTTCCCGCCGTTGAAATCTGCGTGTTGGTCGAGATCGTCCCGCTGACATTGCGCGCCATATTGACGTAGTCAACGGTGTAATGCCTGAGAAACGGTGAATCTGGCATCACCGAAATATTGTCCCCATCAAATTCGAAGCGAATATCAACTTGCCTGGCGATTCGCTGTAGAAGTTGCGGCAGGGTTTGATCGATGGCGTTGAGGCTTAGCGTCCCCGATATGCCTGGGTGAATGTCGACGTTGATTTTTGCATCGCGCGCCAGGGCAAACAGCAAATCCCGCGCTTGAATGTTGTTGACCACGACACTGTAGGTTTCGGCCTTGTTTGTCTGTGCGGCAGAGTTCACAGGTGGTGGCAAATTGTTCAGTACCGGGCTTGGAATATTGCCTGGGATGATTTGTGTGGTGCTTGCGGGATTAAGGTGCCCTGGCACCCGATCGTGTACGACAGGCGTGCTACACGCAATCAGTAACAGCGGGATGGATGAAATGATGAACAATTGCACGCGCACTGGTTTTGTTCCTCTTTTAGCCCATTGGTATATTTGTTTGGCATTTTATGAGGGGTGTTTGCAGATTGTTTGTAATTTTTTGTAGGGAGATACGCTTGGCTGCCGTTTCGGGTGACTTGGCTGTGCTGGCGTGGGCGCAACATTCCAAATGGAAAAGTTGGCAATTGCAGCAGCAGCCGGCTGAGCGGGGAGCTAATCTGGTAAAATCGTACGACTTTTTTCAAGGGACCCCGTTTTGTCCAACGACATCCTGGTCGATATAGAAGACCTACGCTTCGACTATGATGGTCGGCCCATCCTGCAGGGAATCAACATGAAGATTCCTCGCGGCAAGGTCGTCGCCATCATGGGCGGGTCCGGTTGTGGCAAAACCACGCTTTTGCAGTGTATTGGCGGGCAGTTGAAGCCGACCGGCGGCCGTGTTCTTCTCGAACACAATCGTGTTTGCGAAATGACTCAAAAAGAGCTTTATGGGTTGCGCCGCCGCATGGGGATGCTTTTCCAGTTCGGGGCCCTGTTTACCGATATGTCCGTGTTCGACAACGTGGCTTTTCCGTTGCGCGAGCACACGGATTTGTCGGACGAAATGATTCGCGATCTAGTGTTGATGAAGCTTGAGGCCGTCGGGCTGCGCGGGGCTCATAAGCTGATGCCCGGCGAGCTTTCCGGGGGGATGGCCCGGCGTGTTGCCTTGGCCCGGGCGGTTGCGCTCGACCCGATGCTGGTCATGTACGACGAGCCCTTTACCGGCCTGGACCCCATTGCGCTGGGTGTCATCGGGCAATTGATCCGGAAGCTGAATGACGCGCTCGGCGCGACCTCGATCATGGTGACTCACGATGTTCAGGAGTCGCTTCAGATCGTTGATTATATTTACTTTGTTTCAGGTGGGCAGATTGTTGCCGAAGGGACGCCTGATCAAATTCGTGCCTCGCAGGATCCATTTGTTCATCAGTTCGTGCATGCCGAAGTTGATGGGCCTGTCCACTTCGATTACCCGGCGCCAGCTGTTCGCCATGAATTTCTGCGCGGGGTGAAGCATGCCTGATTTGCTGCTTCCTTTCCGCAAGCTGGGGCATGCTGTTATTGAGCGCATCTGGCGACTTGGTTTTGCCGCGCGCTTTTTCGTTGCCATCCTGCGCTACTCCGGGGCCTCTTTTTTGCGTCTGCCGCTGACCCTGCGGGAAATTTATTTCAGCGGGGTGCTGTCTCTGCTGATCATCATGGTTTCCGGGTTGTTCGTCGGCTTGGTGCTGGGTTTGCAGGGGTATGAAACCTTGCAGCGCTATGGTTCAACGGAAGCGCTTGGTGTTCTGGTAGCACTGTCCTTGACGCGTGAGCTTGGCCCGGTTGTCGCCGGCTTGCTGTTTGCTTCGCGGGCCGGCTCTTCCGTCACGGCCGAGATCGGCTTGATGAAAGCGACCGAGCAACTCAAGGCAATGGACATGATGGCGGTCAATCCGATTGCGCGCGTTGTGGCTCCTCGGTTTTGGGGCGGCGTGATTTCCATGCCGTTGCTGGCTGCCCTGTTTTCTGCCATGGGGGTGCTGGGGGGCTGGCTGATTGGCGTAGTGTTCATCGGTGTCGACGATGGCGCTTTCTGGTCGCAGATGCAGTCTGGTGTCGATTGGCGTTATGACGTGCTCAATGGCGTCATCAAGAGTTTTGTTTTTGGCATCGCGGTTTCGCTGATTGCCGTTTTCGAAGGTTACGATTCCGTGCCGACCGCCGAAGGGGTTTCCCGGGCAATCACCCGTACTGTGGTGACTTCCGCCCTGACCATTCTGGCGCTCGATTTCGTACTCACTTCGTTCATGTTCCGGGGAGCTTAATGAAACGTACCGTACTAGACCTCTGGGTCGGTTTTTTTGTCGCTATTGGTATTGTCGCGCTCATGTTCCTGGCTTTGAAGGTCGGCAATTTGTCCTCCTCGCACTTGTCGGAAACCTACGTCCTCCAAGCCAAGTTTGATAATATTGGCGGCCTGAAAGTGCGTGGCCCGGTTAAAAGTGCCGGCGTGCTGGTCGGGCGCATTTCCGATATACGTTTTGATCCAGCGACTTACGAAGCGGTCGTGACGATGGAAATTGGTGGCCGCTATCAGTTTCCCAAGGATACGTTTGCCTCGATTTATACCGCAGGCCTGCTCGGCGAGCAGTACATCGGGTTTGATGTTGGCGGTGACGAAAAAATGTTGCAGGCGGGCGATACAATCAAGAAAACACAGTCGGCCGTGGTACTTGAAAAATTGATTAGCCAATTTCTATTCAGCAAGGCAGCAGACGGACAGGATAAAAAATGACGGTGATGCTCAAGGCATTAAGTGCTCGTGGGGTCGGCAAGCTGATGGCGGGTGCCGCTCTCGCTTTGATTTTGTCTGCCGAGGTGGCGGCTGAAGCTAATCCGCGTGATCCGTATGAAGGATTTAACCGCACGATGTTCTCTGTGAACGAAGCGGTTGATAAATACGCTGCCAAGCCCGTTGCTCAGGTTTACGACAAGGCTGTTCCCTTGCCGGTCAAGGCTGGGCTCGGTAATTTCTTTGGCAATACCGCGGACTTGTGGATTGGCGTCAATAGCGCCCTGCAAGGCAAGTTTGGCGATGCCGGCATTGATGTCAGCCGTCTGCTGATCAATTCGACGGTAGGTATCTTCGGCTTGTTTGATGTTGCCAGCGAGCTTGGCCTGGAAAAGCACGATGAAGATGCCGGACAGACGCTGGCTGTTTGGGGCGTTGGTGATGGCGGTTACCTGTTTTGGCCAATTCTCGGCCCCCGTACGGTGCGTGATACTGCTGGCTGGGGCATCGACTCTTATGCTGATCCGGTATGGCGGGTTCGTCCGATTGCCTCGCGCAACAGCATGGTGGCGGCTCGTTTCGTTGATATCCGTGCCAGCCTTTTGCCTGCAGATAAAGTCATCGATGAGGCGGCTCTGGATAAATATGCCTATATTCGTGAAGCTTACCTGCAACGTCGCCGCAACCAGATTTTTGATGGCCGCCCGCCGCGCCTGGAAGATTGATTCTCCATTGTGAACACCATGAAAAAAGTTTTTGCTTTTGTTGCCTCCGTGTTTTTTGCGACCTCCGTCCTGGCGCAGGAGGCTCCCGATGTGCTGGTCCAGCAAGTCTCGTCTGAAGTCCTCGAGATTATCCGGTCCGACAAGGATATCCAGAACGGCAACACCCAGAAGGTAATCGACCTCGTCGAGAAAAAGGTATTGCCGCATTTCAATTTTCTGCACATGACAGCCCTGGCTGTTGGCAAGGACTGGAAAAAAGCCAATGCCCAGCAGCAGCAGCAGTTGGCGGCAGAATTCAAGACCCTGCTGGTGCGTACCTATGCCAATGCACTGACTGGCTATAAAAACCAGAAGCTGGTCTACAAGCCATTCAAAATGGCTGCTGGCGAGACCGATGTTCTGGTTCGGACCGAAGTGCTTCAGCCGGGTAGTAAACCCGTTCAGATTGACTACAGTCTGGAAAAGCTCGATGCCGGCTGGAAAGTTTACGACATGACGGTGGCTGGGATCAGTCTGGTGACGAACTACCGCGATCAGTTCGCTCAAGAAGTACGCAATGGCGGACTGGATGGTTTGATTTCGACGATTTCAGCCAAAAACAAATCCTTGGAGTCCGGCCAGGGCAAGGCGGATAAGAAATGATCGAACGTCAGGCCGGGCGCCTTGTGGTCAAGGTGCCCCTTGTCATGGCCAATGCGCGCGGCCTGCTTGAAGCAGGCCGTTCTGCTTTGCAGGCCGGGGAAGATGTTTTCGACTTTGCCGAAGTGAGGGAAGCGGATTCGTCGGCTTTAGCCGTTATGCTCGGCTGGTTGCGGGCGGCTGAATTGTCGCGGTCGACCGTTCGATTTGCCAATATTCCGGCCGGAGTTCGTTCGCTGGCGGAGCTGTACGGCGTTGCCGAACTGCTGCCCCTCGCTTGAGGGCGTTGCTGTGACCGCTGCAGTTTCCTTTACTGATGTCGTTAAGCATTTTGGCTCCCTGAAGGCGCTGGACGGGATTTCGCTCGACATCGCGCAAGGGGAGTTTTTTGGCCTGCTTGGCCCGAACGGTGCGGGAAAAACAACCCTGATCTCTTCTTTGGCCGGTCTTGTCCGGCCTGACTCCGGCACCATCAAGGTGCTTGGGCATGATGTCATTGACGACTTTCGTCTGGCGCGCGGCATGTTGGGCGTTGTGCCGCAGGAGTTGGTGTTTGATCCCTTTTTCAGTGTGCGTGAAACGCTCAAAATCCAGTCAGGCTATTTCGGTATTCGAAAAAATGATGACTGGATCGATGAGATTCTCGAAAACCTTGATTTGACGGGCAAGGCAGATGTGAATATGCGTCGTCTGTCGGGTGGCATGAAGCGCCGTGTGCTGGTTGCGCAGGCGCTGGTGCATAAACCGCCAGTCATCGTGCTTGATGAGCCGACCGCAGGCGTTGATGTTGAATTGCGTCAGGGCTTGTGGCAATTCGTTCGTCGCTTGAATAACGAAGGTCACACCATTATTTTGACGACCCACTATCTTGAAGAGGCCGAAGCCCTTTGCGGCCGGCTGGCCCTGATGAAACAGGGGCGACTCATTGCGCTCGATAGCACGGCCAACTTGATGGCAGCCCATCCAGGTGGAACGCTGGAAGATGTTTTTGTCCGGACGATGAATCAGTGATCGGTTTCTGGACGCTTTTCTACAAGGAATTGCTCCGTTTCTGGAAGGTTGCCTTCCAGACCGTCGGCGCGCCTGTGCTGACGGCGCTGCTCTACCTGCTGATCTTTGGGCATGTCCTTGATGAGCATGTACTCGTGCATGGCGTCCGCTATACAACTTTCCTGGTGCCTGGTCTCGTCATGATGCAGATATTGCAAAATGCCTTTGCCAATTCATCTTCCAGTCTGATTCAGGCAAAAATCACGGGCTCGATCGTCTTTGTCCTGCTGCCGCCGATTCCTTATGGTGCCTTTTTCGGGGCTTATGTTCTTGCCGCATTGCTTCGTGGCTTGATGGTTGGTCTGGGGGTCTTGCTGGCAACGATCTGGTTTGCCGAGTTGAAAGTTGTGGCCCCCTTCTGGATTCTTGCATTTGCTGTCTTTGGCGGTGCCTTGTTTGGTGCGTTGGGCATGATTGCCGGCATCTGGTCGGAAAAATTCGATCAGCTGGCTGCCTTCCAGAATTTTCTGATCATGCCGCTGACCATGCTTTCAGGTGTCTTCTACTCGATTTACACATTGCCTACATTCTGGCTGCGTGTGTCGCATTACAATCCCGTTTTTTACATGATTGACGGCTTTCGTTACGGGTTTTTTGGCGTCTCCGATGTGGCGCCCGAAACCAGTCTCGCAGTCGTCGTAGCCAGTTTTGCTGCAGTCACGTTTTTGACGTTGAACCTGCTCAAGCGTGGCTGGAAACTTAGAGCTTAAAAATATGCATCCTGAACAGATCAAACAACTCATCCTCGCCGGAATGGCTTGTGAGTACCTTACTGTCGAAGGCGATGGGCAGCATTTCTACGCAGTCGTGGTGAGTGCTGAGTTTGTCGGCAAAAATCGTGTTCAGCGTCAGCAGCGGGTTTACCAAACGCTCAAGGGTGAGCTTGCGAGCGGTGAGTTGCACGCACTTTCCTTTACTAAAATACTGACCCCCGAAGAATGGAGCGTACAGCGTGGATAAGTTATTGATTCAGGGCGGTAAAGCCCTCTCTGGCGAAGTTGCCATCTCCGGGGCCAAAAATGCTGCGCTCCCCATTCTTTGTGCCTCGCTGTTGACTGCCGAGCCGCTGCACCTGACCAATGTGCCGCATCTCAACGATATTTCGACCATGCTTCGTCTGCTGGGGGAAATGGGTGTTGGTGTGACGATGGATGGTATTGACGGCATCGTGCTGAATGGTGGGGGATTGAATAATCCGGTCGCTTCGTACGAGATGGTCAAAACGATGCGTGCATCCATCCTCGTGCTCGGCCCGTTGGTTGCCCGTTGCGGCGAGGCACGGGTTTCCTTGCCGGGTGGTTGCGCCATTGGCGCCCGTCCGGTCGACCAGCACATCAAGGGACTGCAGGCCATGGGGGCCGAAATCAAGGTCGAGCAGGGCTATGTGCACGCCAAGGCAACCCGCCTCAAGGGGGCGCGTATCTGTACCGACATGGTGACTGTGACGGGGACCGAGAATCTGATGATGGCCGCGTGCCTCGCTGACGGCGAAACGATCATCGAAAATGCCGCCCGCGAGCCGGAAGTGGTCGATCTGGCCAACTGTCTGATCAGCATGGGCGCCCGGATTTCAGGCGCCGGTACCGATATCATCCGCATTCAGGGCGTTGAAAAGCTGCATGGGGCGACTCACGCCATCATGCCGGACCGGATTGAGACCGGGACCTATCTTTGTGCGGCGGCAGCAACAGGGGGCGATATCCGTCTTGTCAAAACCTCTGCCGCCTACCTTGATTCCGTGGTCGACAAGCTGATGGATGCCGGTTGTGACATCACCGTCGAGCGCGATGCAATCCGTCTTGTCGCGCCGCAGCGGCTCAAGGCTGTCAGCCTGCGCACAGCGCCGTACCCGGCTTTTCCGACCGACATGCAGGCGCAGTTCATGGCAATCAATTGTGTTGCCGAAGGTGTGGCGACCATTCGCGAAACCATTTTCGAAAACCGCTTCATGCACGTCAGCGAACTGATGCGTCTGGGGGCGGATATTCAGATCGACGGCAGCAATGCTTTGGTCCGCGGTGTGAGTCACCTTGAGGGTGCGACAGTTATGGCGACTGACCTGCGGGCTTCGGCTTCTTTGGTCATTGCCGGGCTGGTAGCGCGTGGAGAAACGTTGATTGATCGCATCTATCACCTGGATCGCGGCTATGAACGAATCGAAGAGAAGCTTGCCAAGCTTGGCGCCAGCGTAAAGCGGGTGCATTGAGCTGTTGTTTCTGCGCTGAATCGACCGGGTTTCCCCGGTCGACCGCTCCCGTTGGGCAAAATACCTTTGCATTATTCGCAAGACGGCCCCATACTCCGAGCTTCGGGATTTCCAGGCAGTGTTTTGTGCCTACGCCGTACCCGGCTAGCAGCTTTTAGTTGCCAGCTTTTCGGTTTGCCAGCTCCTCGGTCTTGATCTCGTATTTCCCGGGTAATTCGTTACCCACTTGTATATTTTTTACCAAGGATGCTAAAAATGGCAAATGGTACCGTTAAGTGGTTCAACGACGCTAAAGGCTTCGGCTTCATCTCCCCGTCTGAAGGCGGCGAAGACCTGTTCGCTCACTTCTCCGCAATTCAAGGCAATGGCTTCAAGAGCCTGGCCGAGAACCAAAAGGTAACGTTCGACATCGTTACCGGCCCGAAGGGCAAGCAAGCTGCCAACATTCGCCCGGTGGAATAAGCCAAGCGATAGCGCAAGCTAGTAAAAAGCCCGGTTCGCCGGGCTTTTTTGCGTTTACGCATGGTGCTTTTTATTGCGCATGGCATGGCTGGCACCGATAATCCTTGCTTCACCCCACAGCAAGGAGACAACAATGCAACGCAGAAACTTCATGACCGCCATTGCCGCAGCGTGTGTGCTGCTCAGCGGCGCCGCTCAGGCGCAGAGTTATCGTGCCGAATACCGCCTTTCCACAACGCTGGGGACGGCTTTTACCTGGGGGCAGGCCGGCGAGCGCTGGATCGAGCTGGTCAAGGAAAAAACCCAGGGTCGTATCAATATCAAGCTTTATTCCGGTAACTCGCTGGTGGGGGGGGATCAGACGCGTGAATTCACCGCGATACGCCAAGGAGTGATCGATATGTCGATCGGCTCCACGATCAACTGGTCGCCACAGGTCAAGGAGCTGAACCTGTTCTCGCTACCTTTTCTGATGCCTGACTACAAGGCGATCGATGCCTTGACGCAGGGCGATGTCGGCAAGGATCTGTTTGCCGTGCTTGAAAAGCGTGAGGTTGTCCCGCTGGCCTGGGGCGAAAACGGCTTCCGTGAAATGTCCAATTCGAAGCGCC
The DNA here is from genome assembly GCF_016864195.1 of Dechloromonas sp. TW-R-39-2. NCBI lineage: Bacteria > Pseudomonadati > Pseudomonadota > Betaproteobacteria > Rhodocyclales > Azonexaceae > Dechloromonas > Dechloromonas sp. TW-R-39-2. The sequence goes on along the minus strand of NZ_CP045202.1, from coordinate 3,110,216 downwards.
CGATTGCTTCTCCCGCTGATATGAAGGGGATGAAGTTCCGTGTTGTTGGTTCGCCGCTCTATAACGAAACGTTTTCAGCGCTGGGGGCCAATCCAACCCAGATGAGCTGGGCCGATGCTCAGCCGGCCCTGGCTTCCGGCGCGGTCGACGGCCAGGAAAACCCGCTTTCCGTTTTTGTCGCTGCACGCTTGTCGACCGTGGGGCAGAAATATTTGACGCTTTGGCACTACGTCGCTGATCCGCTGATTTTTGTCGTGAATAAGCAGGTTTGGGCAAGCTGGACGCCGGCTGACCGTGAAGCGGTGCGGCAGGCTGCATTGCAGGCTGCGCGCGAGAATGTCGAAAAAGCCCGCAAGGGAATTGCCGGTAGCGATAACGCGGTGCTCAAGCAGATTGAGGCGCAGGGCGTGACGGTGACTCATCCGACTAGCGAGCAACGGGCCGCATTTGTCCAGGCAACCCGTCCGGTGTACGACAAGTGGTCGAAAACCATCGGTGCCGATCTGGTCAAGAAGGCTGAATCGGCTATCGCCAAGCGTTGAGAGACTGATGAACGAAAATAATGATGCCGCCGCTTCCGGCGGCAAATTGACGCTCGAGTCGGTCGAGCGTTTTCTGATGGCCGCGTCGATGGGGCTGTTATGCCTGTTGACGATGGCCAACGTGTTGGTGCGCTATTTCACGGATATTTCCTTTGCCTTTACCGAGGAAATATCCGTCGCGCTGATGGTGGTCATGACTTTGATCGGTGCTTCGCATGCATTTGCGACCAATCACCATATTGCGATCACTTTCTTCGTCGACCGCAAACCCCAGTTTCAGCGCTTCATCCGGGGCTTTGCTGCACTGTGTTCGTTGGTCATGTTCGGTTTGCTGGCCTGGTATGGCGTTTTCATGGCCTGGGATGATTTCGATTTCGAGGTGACCTCTCCGTCGCTTGGCGTGCCGCAGTGGATTTACACAGTCTGGCTGCCGATCCTGTCGATCGTTATCGTATTGCGCCTGCTTGCCGTGCTGCGGCGGGGAGGTCAATGATGGACTGGATACTTTTCGGCATCTTTGTCGTCCTGATGCTTTCCGGTGTGCCGCTGGCGGTGGCCATGGGGCTAGCCGGGACGGCGGTGGTCGGTCTGTCGGGCCTGGGCATGATGTCCTTGCCAACCAATGTGTATACCGGCATTGCGAAATACCCGCTGATGGCGATTCCGGTCTTCGTGATCGCTGGCCTGATCTTTGAAAAGGCCGGGGTGGCGGCGACCATTGTCCGTTTTGCATCGGCCCTGGTTGGTCAGCGGCGGGGCAGTCTGGCGATTGTGGCGATTCTGGTGGCAATGATTCTTGGCGGGATTTCCGGTTCCGGGCCGGCCGATTCGGCAGCCGTTGGGGCCGTGATGCTGCCGTCGATGCTCAAGGCTGGTTATCCACGTTCCTTTACCGCCGGCGTGATTGCGGCGGCGGGGTCGACGGATATCCTGATTCCGCCATCGATTGCTTTCGTTATCTACAGTTTGCTGGTGCCGCAGGCTTCCGTTCCGGCCTTGTTTGCCGCGGGGATGATTCCCGGTATTTTGTCCGGCTTGACGCTGATTCTGGTTGCCTGGTGGTTGTCGGTTAAAAATAATTTCGAGGCTGAACCAGCCGAGCCACGCCCGCCCTTCTGGCAAAGTCTGAAAGAAGCTGGCTGGGGCTTGCTGGCGCCGGTCATCATCCTGGGCGGCATGCGCAGTGGCTTCTTTACGCCGACCGAGGCGGCGGTGGTTGCCGTGTTCTATGGCTTGCTGGTCGGCATGGTGATTTACCGGACGCTGACCTGGAAAGAGGTCTACCAGGTGCTAGTCGAGTCGGCCGAAATTTCTTCGGTGATTCTGACCGTCGTTGCGCTGGCCAGTGTTTTTGCCTGGGCGAGCAATACGCTCGGGACATTCGATCATCTGGCCGCCGCCTTGCTCGGTACCGGTTTGTCGGAAGTGCCGATGTTGCTCAGCATTCAGCTGCTTTTGCTGATTGCCGGGATGTTCCTCGATGCGATTTCAATCTATTTCATCTTCCTGCCGCTGCTCATTCCGATCGCCATTCATTTCAATTGGGATCTGGTCTGGTTTGGCGTGATCATCACGATGAACATGGCGCTGGGTCAGTTCCATCCGCCGCTTGGGGTGAATCTGATGGTGACTTGCCGGATGGCCGGTGTGTCGATGGAGTCGACCGTCCCCTGGGTCCTGTGGATGGTTGCTGCCATGGCCGGAACGATGATGCTGGTCACATTTGTCCCTGATTTGGCACTTTGGCTACCGCGCCACCTCGGCTATCTCTAGGGCTCTGCTAAAATGGCGCTTTCGCCTTTTTAGCAAGAGCCCCAGTGACGACCATCACCATTGCCCTCTCCAAGGGCCGCATCTTTGACGAAACCCTGCCGCTGCTGGCTGCGGCAGGGATCGTTCCGACCGAAAACCCGGAAACCTCGCGCAAGCTGATCATCGAGACGAACAAGCCGAATGTGCGCGTCGTCATCGTGCGCGCGACCGATGTCCCGACCTACGTCCAGTATGGCGCGGCCGACCTCGGCGTGGCCGGCAAGGATGTCTTGATCGAACATGGCGGCGAAGGCTTGTATGCCCCGCTCGACCTGAATATCGCCAAGTGCCGGATGATGGTCGCCGTGCCGGAAGGTTTCGACTACGAAAATGCCGTCCGTCAGGGCGCCCGCCTCAAGGTGGCGAGCAAGTACACCAAAATGGCGCGGGAACATTTCGCTAGCAAGGGCGTTCATATCGACCTGATCAAGCTCTACGGCTCGATGGAGCTGGCACCGCTGGCCGGCCTGGCCGACGCCATTGTCGACCTGGTGTCGACCGGTGGCACGCTGAAGGCCAACAAGCTGGTCGCAGTCGAGGACATCATGGGCATTTCATCGCGCCTGGTGGTCAATCAGGCCTCGCTCAAGGTCAAGCGCGAAACCCTGCAACCGATTATCGACGCCTTCGCACAGGCGGTGGAGAAGTAATCCCTATGGTCGCGATCAAACGACTTGCTACGGTCGACGCCGATTTCAAGGCGCAAATGGATGCGTTGCTGGCTTTCGAGGCGGCGCAGGATGAAGGCATCGAACGCACCGTGATCGGCATCCTGGCCGATGTGAAGGCACGCGGCGACGCTGCGGTCGTCGAGTACAGCAACCGCTTTGACCGTCTTTCCGTCAGCGGCATGGCCGATCTCGAATTGTCCCGGGCTGAAATGCAGGCGGCGCTCGATGGCTTGCCTGTCGAACAGCGTCAAGCGCTCGAAGCTGCGGCGCAGCGCGTTCGTGTTTATCACGAGAATCAGCGTTTGGAAGGCTGGTCCTATACCGAAGCCGACGGCACGATGCTCGGCCAGATGATCACCCCGCTCGACCGCGTCGGCCTCTACGTGCCGGGCGGCAAGGCCGCTTATCCCTCGTCGGTGCTGATGAACGCGATTCCGGCCAAGGTGGCGGGCGTCAAAGAACTGATCATGGTTGTCCCGACGCCGGGCGGCGAAAAGAACGCGCTGGTGCTGGCGGCGGCTTGTCTGGCTGGCGTTGATCGCGTCTTCACCATCGGTGGTGCGCAAGCGGTTGGTGCGCTGGCCTACGGTACGGAGACGATTCCGCAGGTCGACAAGATCGTCGGCCCGGGCAATGCCTACGTTGCCTGCGCCAAGCGCCGGGTGTTCGGCATTGTCGGCATCGACATGATTGCCGGTCCGTCCGAAATTCTTGTTGTTGCCGATGGTTCGGGCAATCCGGACTGGGTGGCGATGGATCTGTTCTCGCAGGCCGAGCACGACGAACTGGCCCAGTCGATCCTGATCTCCACAGACGCTGCGTTCATCGAGCAGGTACAGGCCAGCATCGAAAAACTGCTGCCGACCATGCCGCGTCGTGAAGTCATCGAAACTTCGTTGACCAATCGCGGTGCTTTTATTCTGGTGCGCGACATGGACGAGGCGGTCGCCATCGCCAATCGCGTTGCGCCGGAGCACCTGGAGCTCTCGCTGGCCGATCCTGATCCTTGGGTGGCCAAGATCCATCACGCCGGCGCCATTTTCATCGGTCACTACACCTCAGAGGCGCTCGGCGATTACTGTGCCGGACCGAATCACGTGTTGCCGACTTCAGGCAGCGCACGCTTCTCGTCGCCGCTAGGGGTCTATGACTTCCAGAAGCGGACCAGCCTGATCAAGGTTTCGCCGGCCGGTGCGCAAACGCTGGGCCGCATTGCCTCGACGCTGGCGCATGGCGAAGGTCTGCCGGCACATGCCAAATCAGCCGAGTTCCGGCTCGAAAACTGACCTTGCTCAGCCGTTGACCGCAGCAACTGACATGCCCCCAAACCGCCCGGACCTCCGGGCGCTTTTTTTGGGATTTTCATCGGTCGGTCTCTCCGGTTTTGGCGGTGTGCTGCCTTTTGCGCGGCGCATGCTGGTTGAAGAGCGCCGTTGGATGAGCGCCGAAGAGTTCAATGCCCAGCTTGGTTTGTGCCAGTTCTTGCCGGGGCCGAACGTGATCAACCTGGCGGTGGTCGTTGGCAAGCGCTATCAAGGACTGGCCGGAGCGGTTGTCGCTCCGCTCGGGCTGTTGGCCGGGCCGTTTGCCATCGTCCTGGTGCTGGCCATGCTGTACGACCGCTACGGGAGTCTTCCGCTGGCGCAGTCGATGTTGCGCGGCATTGCCGCAGTCGGCTGCGGCTTGCTCTTTGCCATGGCCTGGCGGATGGGCGGGGCGTTGAAGCATAAAATAATTTTCCTGCCTTTTACGGTGTTGACCGCGGTAGCCATTGCCGGCCTGCGCTGGCCGATGCCCGGTGTGATGTTGGGCGGTTTGCTGCTATCCGGCCTGCTGGCTTACTGGAAGCTGGGGCAAAAATGAGTCTCGCGATCGAGCTTTTTCTTGAATTTGCCCTGCTGTCTTGTGTCGCTTTCGGTGGCGCAACGGCGCTGCTGCCGGAGATGCGCCGCGTTGTTGTCGAAAATCATCACTGGCTGGACGACGCAACCTTTACCCATCTCTATGCCATCGCCCAGGCTGCGCCCGGACCGAATGTGCTGGTCGTCACGCTGATCGGCTGGGAGATCGCCGGTTTGGCCGGTGCTCTGGCAGCGACACTGGCCATGTGCCTGCCGATGAGCATCCTGATTTATTTGTTGATTGACCGCTGGGAAGGCTTTGCTGGCGCACGTTGGCAAAAGGCGATCAGCCTCGGCGTCGCGCCGCTGGCGGTTGGCTTGATTTTTTCTGGCGCAACACTGATTGCCCAGGCCGCCGGTTTTGGCTGGGCTGCCTGGGGCTTGGTGATGCTGACTGTCGTCGCCAACCTTCGCCTGAAGTTGCATCCGCTTTGGTTTATTGCGGCAGGCGCCGGTCTGGGTTTGCTCGGCGTGGTTTGAAGCGAACGTCTTTACAGTGTTTTACACCCGTTGGCCGTGATGTTTTGGCCACTTTGGCCGATAACCTGGATGTGGGAATTGTTTGTTGGCTCATTTGTTTCGGGCCGACTTTTCCGGGATATCGACAAGGGCTGAAAAATCATGGTTACCGCAATTAGCGCAAGCAACACCCAGGCTGTTGCACCAGGGAAGGGGAACTCGCAACTGGAGGTCCTGGAGAAGCAGCTGCTGATGCTGCAGAAACGGCTGGTGCAGGCCGAGAAAAACGCGTCGACTGAAGAGGGTGCGAAGGAAGTCGCGCAAATCAAGGCTCAAATCGCTCAGCTAGAAGCCAAAATTGCCCAACAGAGCGCCGAGCAGAGCAAGTCCTCCCAAACGACGAGCGCCGGTGCAGCGGCTGGTCAGTCTCAGGGGGCTACGGCCAAGGCTGCCAGCGGTGCGCTGGGCGGCAATGTCGATGAATTTGCCTGAGCTTTGTTTGCTGCGTTGAAAGTCAGTCGGATGGCGGGTTGTACGGGTTGTTCAGCTGGGCGATGACGTCCTGAAAGACGGCGCGGATCTGGCTTTCATCGCACTCCATCAGCAGCGCATCCTCGAAGGCGTCCTGTGCCATTTGTCGGAGCTCTTCGAGGTTTTCGCGCAGGACCTTGATTTTCTCGGTGCAGGCAACAATGCTGCCGTCCGGGCGTTTCCATAGGGTGCTCACGGATTTCAGCCGATGATCTGCTGCAGTGCATCGCCGAGTGCCTGGCATTCGGCATCCGTGCCGACGGTGATGCGCAGGAATTGGTCGATGCGGGGCAATTTGAAGTGGCGGACGATGATGCTCCTGTCGCGCAATGCCTTGGCCAGTTCTGCCGCATCGCGTTGCGGGTGACGGGCAAAAATGAAGTTGGCGGCGGAGGGCAGGACGTCGAAGCCGAGTTTGCCGAGTGTTGCGGTCAACGCATCCCGGGTGGCAATAACGGCCTGGCAGCATTGCTCGAAATAAGCGCGGTCTTCCATCGCGGCGACGGCGGCGACGATGGCAACGCGGTCGAGCGGGTAGGAGTTGAAACTGTTCTTGACCCGTTCCAGCGCTTCGATCAGGGCTGGATGACCGGCCGCAAAGCCAACGCGCAAGCCGGCCAGCGAGCGTGATTTGGAGAGGGTGTGCACGACCAGCAGATTGTCGTAGCGATTGATCAGCGGGATGGCGCTTTCGCCGCCAAAATCGACATAGGCCTCATCGACCACCACGACGGAGTCCGGATTGGCCTTGAGCATTGCTTCAATTGCATCGAGCGCCAGCAGGCAGCCGGTCGGTGCGTTGGGGTTGGGGAAAATGATCCCGCCGTTCGGTCGACCGCGGTAATCGTCCGGATTGATCGTGAAATCCTCGGCCAGCGCCACGGTTTGATACTCGATGCCATAAAGGCCACAGTACACCGGGTAAAAGCTGTAGGTGATGTCCGGAAAGAGAATGGCCTGCTCGTGCTTGAGCAGGGCCATGAAGACATGTGCCAAAACTTCATCCGAACCATTGCCGACAAAAACTTGCTGCGGCGCGATGCCGTGTGTCTTGGCGATGGCTGCCTTGAGCAGGTCGGCGTTCGGGTCCGGGTAAAGACGCAGGCGTGCCGCATCGCCGTCGAGCTCGGCCTGAATCGCCGCCAGCGCCCGTGGAGAGGGCGGATAGGGGTTCTCGTTGGTGTTCAGCTTGATCAGGTTGGCGATCTTGGGCTGTTCGCCCGGCACGTAGGGGGTGAGGTCGCGGACGACCTGGCTCCAGAAACGACTCATGGGGTTTTCACGGAAGGCTTAAAAGGTGGGCGAAATGGTATCATGGCCCTCCATTCAAAAGCCTTTTCCAGCCTTTACCCATGCGGCAAGCCGAAATTACCCGTAACACGCTGGAGACGCAGATTACCGTGCGTCTCGATCTCGATGGCACCGGTCAGGGCAAATTTGCCACCGGCGTTCCCTTTCTCGATCACATGCTGGACCAGATTGCCCGTCACGGGATGATCGATCTCGACGTCAAGGCGGTTGGCGATCTGCATATCGATGCGCATCACACCGTTGAGGATCTCGGCATCACGCTGGGCCAGGCGCTGGCCAAGGCCTGGGGCGACAAGAAGGGCCTGACCCGCTACGGCCATAGCTACGTACCGCTTGATGAAGCATTGTCGCGTGTCGTGATCGATCTTTCCGGTCGTCCGGGGCTGGAAATGCATGTTGATTTCACGCGTGCCGTGATCGGTACCTTCGATGTCGATCTGTTCAGCGAGTTTTTCCACGGCCTGGTTAACCACGCCGGCATGACGCTGCATATCGACAATCTGCGCGGCAAGAACGCACACCATCAGGCAGAAACCATCTTCAAGGCTTTCGGTCGGGCGCTGCGCATGGCGGTCGCGCCGGATGAGCGCATGGCCGGCTTGATGCCATCGACGAAAGGCTCGCTGTGAGCATCGTTGTCATCGACTATGGCATGGGCAATCTGCGTTCCGTGTCGAAAGCCCTTGAGCACGTCGCCGGCGGCAAGCCGGTTATCGTGACGGCTGATCCGGCTGTCGTGGCCACGGCTGAACGCGTGGTCTTCCCCGGCCAGGGCGCGATGCCCGACTGCATGCGCGAACTCGAAGCGCGCGGCTTGCGCGGTGCCGTCCTGCAAGCCGCTCAAGACAAGCCTTTCCTCGGTATTTGCGTCGGTGAGCAGATGCTCTTCGAACACAGCGAAGAGGGCGATGTGGCTGGGCTCGGCATCTTCCCCGGTGAGGTCAAGCGTTTTCCTGCCGAGAAGATGGTCGACCGCGACGGTGCTCGCCTCAAGGTGCCACACATGGGCTGGAACAAAGTCAGCCAGACGCCGCATGCGCTGTGGTCCGGGATCGCCGACCGCTCGCGCTTTTATTTCGTGCACAGCTACTGCGTGCAGCACGTCGATCCGGTCCTGACCACGGGAACTTGCGACTACGGCATCCCCTTTACCTGTGCAGTGGGCCGGGATAATATCTTTGCGGTTCAATTTCACCCTGAAAAAAGCGCCCGCGATGGCTTGCAGCTTTTGAAGAATTTTGTCGAATGGCGCCCCTGAGCGCCTTCTCGAACTTTCACATCACCTGATATCCCATGCTGATTATTCCCGCCATTGATCTGAAGGACGGCCAATGTGTCCGTCTGAAACAGGGCCTGATGGAACAAGCCACTGTTTTCTCCGATAGTCCCGCCGAAATGGCACGTCACTGGGTTGCCCAAGGCGCTCGGCGCCTGCATCTGGTCGACCTGAACGGTGCTTTTGCCGGCAAGCCGAAAAATGCGGCAGCCATCAAGGCGATCCTGGCCGAAGTCGGTGACGACATTCCCGTCCAGCTCGGCGGCGGCATTCGCGATCTCGATACCATCGAAGCCTGTCTCGACGGTGGTCTGACTTACGTCATCATCGGTACGGCCGCGGTCAAGAATCCCGGTTTCCTGCACGATGCCTGCACTGCCTTCCCGGGCCACATCATCGTTGGCCTCGATGCCAAGGATGGCAAGGTGGCAACCGATGGCTGGTCCAAGCTGACCGGCCACGATGTCGTCGATCTCGGCAAGAAGTACGAGGATTACGGCGTCGAGTCGATCATCTATACCGACATCGGGCGCGACGGTATGTTGTCCGGCCTGAATATCGAAGCAACCGTTCGTCTGGCCCAGGCGCTGACCATTCCGGTCATCGCTTCCGGCGGCCTGTCCAATCTCGATGACATCCGGGCGCTGTGTGCCGTTGAGCGCGAAGGTGTGGTTGGCACCATTGCCGGTCGTGCCGTGTATGACGGTTCGCTCGACTTCAAGGCCGCGCAAAGCCTGGCTGACGAGCTGGGCGCCTGATGCTGGCCAAACGGATCATTCCCTGTCTTGATGTCACGGCTGGCCGCGTCGTCAAGGGAACCAATTTTGTCGGTCTGCGCGATGCCGGAGACCCGATCGAAATCGCTCGTCGCTATAACGAGCAGGGTGCCGACGAAGTCACTTTTCTCGACATCACCGCTTCATCGGATCAGCGCGACATCATTCTGCACATCGTCGAAGCCTGCGCCGAGCAGGTTTTCATTCCGCTGACCGTCGGTGGTGGCGTGCGCAAGGTTGAAGATGTCCGTCGCCTGCTCAATGCCGGAGCCGACAAGGTTTCGATGAATACTGCTGCGGTCAACGACCCGGACCTGGTCTTTAATGCCTCAAGCAAGGTCGGTTCGCAGTGCATCGTCGTGGCGATTGATGCCAAGCAGACAGCGCCGGGCCAGTGGAATGTGTTTACCCATGGCGGTCGCAACAATACCGGTCTCGATGTCATCGAATGGGCTAAAAAGGTTGCGGCTCTGGGGGCGGGTGAAATCCTGCTGACCAGCATGGATCGCGACGGCACCAAGAACGGTTTCGACCTGGCTTTGACCCGTGCAGTTTCTGACGCAGTGAGTATTCCGGTCATCGCCTCCGGCGGTGTCGGCAATCTCCAGCATCTGGCCGATGGCGTTTCGGAGGGCCGGGCCGATGCCGTCCTCGCCGCCTCGATCTTCCACTTTGGCGAATACACTGTGCGCCAGGCCAAGGAATACATGGCTTCGCGCGGTATCGAAGTCCGGCTGTGAGCGATCTCGACAACAATCTCGACTGGCTGGCCGCCCTCAAGTGGGACGCCGATGGCATGATTCCGGCGATCGCTCAGGATGAACACGGGCGTGTTGTGATGTTTGCCTACATGAATCGCGATTCGTTGCAGGAAACGGTCAAGTCCGGCAACGCGGTATACTGGTCGCGCTCCCGTAAACGCCTGTGGCGCAAAGGCGAGGAATCCGGGCACTTTCAGAAGGTTGCCTCGATTCGCACCGATTGTGACGGTGATGTATTGTTGCTGGAAATTGAACAGGTCGGTGGCATTGCTTGTCATACCGGCCGGGAAAGCTGCTTTTTCAATGAGTTGCAGGGGAATCGCTGGGTTCCCGTTGATCCGGTTTTGAAAGACCCTAAGGAAATTTACGGTGGCGTTTCGTAGTTGTTCTTAGTGCTTCTTCTCTCCATTGAATAACGTCAAAAGCCCCGTAAATAGGGGCTTTTTTGTTGCCTAGTGTTTCTTGACGGTTCACGAGAGATCACCTAATGTGTGTAGCTAGGTGTGTGGCTACATGGTGGTTGAGTAGCTGCGTGGTGTTTGGCTACTCATTGGGGGATGGCGTGGGACTGCTGACAGATGTTCAGATACGGCACTGGGTGAAGGCTGGTGAGCCCATTGCAAAAAGCGATGGCGATGGCCTGACATTTACCTTGTCTAAAGGCGGCACGGCTGCATGGGTGCTTCGCTATCGCTTAGCTGGCAAGCAGAAGGAAAAGACCATCGGCAGGTTCCCCGATGTTTCCCTGAAGATGGCTCGTGAGATTGCTGCAGAGGATCGTGTAAAGGTTCAGCAGGGCATCGATGTAGCCAGAGAGAAGCAGATCGATAAGCGTGAATCAGCATCTGCATGGACGGTTCGCCAGCTTGCTGCTGACTATGAGTCAAAGGTTTTGGCTGGCCTAGCCCCCGCTACGATTGCAAGCCGGCACCAGAAAATCAGGGACTATGTCCTGCCTTCTATTGGGTCTTTGGCTGCAAAGGATGTGACCGGCGCTGATGTGGTGCAGATGCTGGAGAAGGTAGCCGACAAGTCCCCCAAGTTGGTTAAGTCTTGCCTAAGTGCTGCGCGGTTGGTGCTGGCTCACGGGCTGAGTAAGCATATTCTTGCCGGAGATCCTTGCGCTGGGATTTCCGTTGCCGCTATCGCCGGTCAAGGTGCGAAGGGGGTGAGAGATCGCGTAATGCTGTCCGATGTGGAGTTAAAGGCAGTGTTGCCCACTCTGGCTCAGTATGGCCGCATCAATGAACTGACCGTCAGAATCCTTCTATCAACTGCTGTACGTATTCAGGCGCTGATGCTGGCTGAGTGGTCACATATCGACTTCACCGCAAAGACTTGGACCATTCCCCCCGGTGATGGTCGGAAGTCTGACCGTGAGTTTGTCGTGCCGTTGCCTGACGTGGTGGCGGGGTATTTTGCAGAGCTACAGGTAATGTCTGGTAATTCTCGCTTTGTGCTGCCTATCTTGAAAAAGATGAAGGGCAAGGAAAGCGATGACCACATGAGGCAGCAAACGATAAATGAAATGCTGCATCGCTTGTGCGATGGCTTGGCTGGGAAGGTTAGGCCGTTTACGCCCCATGACCTCAGATCAAGTGCTAGAAGTCATTTCAGCGTTTTAGGTGTGCCGGTCACAGTGGCAGAACGTTGTTTGAACCACTCTTTAGGCGGCTTGATTGCGATCTATGATCAGCATGACTACTTGGACGAACGTCGCAGGGCGCTAGAGATGTGGTGCGCGAAGTTGGCTGTACTGGAGTCAGGTGCTGACAATGTTGTTGTGATTAATAGGACTGCTTGAGTTGGGGGGGTTATGAATAAACCGATGATTCAACCAGAGAGCGGACAGGTTATTTGTATAACTAGTATTTGGGCTGACTATTGCAAAGGGCTAGTAAGTGCTGAATGTGTTTCGTGGGCCTATCTTGTTGGTCTAAATGTTTTTGGTGAAATACATGAAGCATCTGATCTCACTTTGTATGAGGCTGTATATAGTGATACAGATGGCTATAAAGAAGAGTTTGGATGTGAGAGTGGTTTAAATGATTATCTATCGCGTGATGTGTATGAGTTCCAATTTTGGTGGGCTGCTCATTCTAGATTAGATGAGCCTACTGAGTTATATGATGCGTGCTATTCGCTTGCTGATAAGCATCAATCACCATCGGATTTTATCCTTGAGCGTGTGTCGGAATGGCGCATTAAAAAAACGCTTGCAATATTATGAGGATTAACGAGATAATGAGTGCCTCAAGAAATTTTTGAGCATGTTTTAGACCACTAAAACAGAAGGTCGGAGGTGATAGCTAATTGCCTCCCGCGAATGACAAAGACACTGACATCGATAATGGCTTACGCAATGGAATCCCTCTAACTGGGTTCGTTGTCGCATGTGTCGATTAACGGCCCTCCTAATTCAGGAGGCCATATGGCAACCGATAAATTTTTGCAGCAAAAAAGTGTTACGCAAGTGACCTCATGCAGCCGCGCCACGATATACCGTGGTGTTCGCGCTGGAACCTTCCCCGCCCCCGTTCGTATAACTGAACGTCGCGTTGCATGGCGCGAGAGTGATGTGCAGGCGTGGATTCAATCCCGTGTTCAGGGGGGGGCGTGATGAGCTACCTTGACGACGAAGAGAAGAAGCGCCTAGCCGGGTGGGGGCAGGGTAAAGATGCTGCTCAGATCAAAAGCGATGTAGTTGAGATGGCTTGCGCAGTTGCAGGTATTGCCAAGCCGAGTAACCCAAATAGCAAGATTTCTGATCTGGCATTGGCATTCTTCTACGATATTCCTTATACAGCAGAGTTTTCAACTGTGAGAATTCTCGCATTCTTGAAGCTGCTGTTTGCAATGACTTGGGCATTTATACGCGTTGATTCATTGGTAACGATTGTTAGTAATGATCGTTGTTACCAAATGGCAAAAGTGCTTATCGGAATGAGTATCGAGTCGCTGCAAGACTGTCTGATTCAGCTTGAGTCAAATAAAGCGAATTACGACAAGGGTCAAGCAGAAAAAAGAAAAGCCGACTCTGATCTGTCGGCTTAAATAAATCCCTGAGTACAACGGAGCGGTTGTGGCCGCTCCAAATAGCCCGGATATTATAGCCGGGAAAGGAATTGCTATGTCCGTTGAAATGAAAAGCAGTAAAACGGCAGACGGTTATTCTGCTGTTTTGGTTGATTGCGATGTTATCCAGAAGACCCCGATTGCTGGACTCAGATCACAGTGGGGTGTGTGGTGTGGCGTCTGGCGCGATGGTCAAGAGAAGGTCGGGAAGTTGCCACACAACGGGAGCGGGAAGGCTATCAGCGTTGATGACCCGGATAGTTGGCTGACCTTTGGTGAGGCACGCAATCTGTATGAGTCCGGTGGTTATGATGGTGTCGGCGTGCTGATGAGTAGTCTTGTCGGTTTCGTCGGCATTGATCTTGATGACTGCATCGGTGCTGATGGCCGCCCCAATGCTGAGCATCGGGAGCTTGTTGAGGCATTCGTTAAACTGAAAGGATATGTTGAACTGAGTCCTAGTGGTAAAGGGTTGCGCCAATTCATCCGAGGAAAGCTTCCCACTGGTTACAAGCAGAAAATCAGTATTGGCGAAATTTACGACTACAAGACGACACGCTACCTGACAATGACCGGGGTCGTATGGCCTGCTTGGAAGCGGGAGCAGGGCGGCCCGTATGAGGTTGTCGAGAATCAGGCAGGCCTTGTTGCTTTCCTGTCGCAGTGGTGGGAAAAGGTTGCCGCACCTAAATCGATAGTCCGTGACGATGACATTCCCATCGTGCAACGTTCGGTGGCTGAGGTGCTGGCGCTGTTGAAACGGCACAACCAACAAGGGAAGGTTACGCGCTTGCTTGATGGGGATACGACCGACCATAGCGGCGACCATTCAAGTGCAGACCTTGCTTTGTCTTGTCATATCGCCTATTTCAGCCGTGACCCTGTTGTTATTGATGCAGTTATGCGTGGCTCTGGTCTGATTCGTCCGAAATGGGACGAGATGCGAGGGGCTGAAACGTATGGACAACGGACAATCCATGAAGCATTGGAGCGTCAAGGGCGTAGCTACGATGCTGATCAGTCTGAGAGAAAAAGTGAAGAGCAAAAATCTAAAGCGGATAGATCGAAGCTGAAGAGGCAGGGCGCTGAGTTCCTCGTTGGTGGTATTGACGATCTTCTTACGTCAAACGGCAAAATTCGCTCTGATGCTTGGGTTGCATGTGAATTGCTTCTGCGTGATAAGCGTCTGATCGGAGCAATGCACTTTGATGAGTTTTCCGGCTACGCCATTTGTAACCGCCCCCTGTCAGGTGTTCTTCAGGACAGGACTGCCCCTAATCATATTGGCCGTATTGACGATGACATGCTCGACGCCTTCTGTCGGTGGATTGCGCGTCAATGGGGGTTGTCGCTGAATAAGGATCAGACAGGTGCTGCGGTCTTTGCTTTCGCCCGGTCCGTTCGGGTGAACCCAGTGCTGGATTGTCTTAACACCCTCGAATCACAGTGGGATGGTATCCCCCGTCTTGATGCTTGGCTGAGGGATTGCTGCAATGCGGTGGTGAGGCATGACCACGACGGCGACATTAGCGAATATGTAGCCGCTATCGGTAGCAAGTTTCTTATCTCTGCTATTGCACGAGCTTTTAACCCCGGATGCAAGGTTGACACTCTCTTGGTGCTGGAAGGGGCGCAAGGTGCAATGAAATCATCGGCAGCGCGTGTCATTGCTGAGGTGATCGGCGCTGAGTACTTCAGAGAGGCGTTTCATTTGGCCGGTAGCAAAGATGACTACATTGCATTGCGTGGACGATGGATCGTCGAGTGGGGTGAGCTTAGTGGCATGAGTCGAAGTGATCGCAATGAGTTGAAAACATTCGCTACCAAGCAATGTGACCCCTACCGTCAGCCGTGGGACAAATTGGAGAGAGACTGGCCGCGCTCGTGCGTTTTCATCTGTACAACCAATGACGATCAGTATCTCTCTGATCCCACGGGTAATCGCCGCTTCTGGCCGGTGAAGGTGGGGCAGATTGATATTGCTCGACTGCGCCGGGATGCCCCGATGATTTTGGCTGAGGCTGTGGTGAGGTACAAAGCAGGTGAGCGTTGGTGGTTTGATGACAATGACCCGCGTGACCAACGTTTGATGAGAATGGCAGAACGTGAGCAGGCCAAGCGAGTTGGTGGGACATTTTTTGGGGAGGTTGCCGCTGACGTTGCTGACGCTTTGGTGTGTGGTCGTCTCTCATATACAAACAAGGCCGGTGAGCTTGCGGAGGCTTTGCCGTGGGACAGGTTCAGCCGTAATCAAATCATTGAATGGCTGAGCCAGTATGCAGGTGCTAAGGGTGGCACTCCCCATGACGACGACAAACAGCAAAGAATCAGAATCGATGACTCAAATTGGAGTCGCGTGACTGCTGGCTTGATCGAGGCGGGGTGGTGGAAAACTAAAGTCAGCAATTACGTATGGTCATTGAAGCCCGAACGCCTTGAGGCGCTGCGCCAGATTCATGGCCGCGACATTGGCCCTGCAGAATCCCCAATGAGGAGTGCAAAGCGCAACAAAAGGGAGCCCTGACGGTGACTGTGACTGATGGTGTTGGCATGGTCGTTTCACCATGTGAAATTCAGGAAAGGGGCAGGGAGGCAAACGCAGAAAAATAGGGATGCCCCCCTCCCTAGCTTGTAACGCTGACTGGGTCGCCATTTTGAGGGTTTTACCCAAAAAGGGCAGGGAGGGGGAATTCACTAGTAGATAGCCCGTTAGACCGCTACAGACCGTTGTTTGCTGTAGTCAGGGATAGGGGAGCCCCTGTGAATCTAAAGAGAGTTTGAGTGGTGGTAGGGGGAGGCTATTTTTCTATAGCCATAGGAATCAGCCCCCTCCCTCCCTCGTGATTTGAGGAAGTGGCAATGAATCGCAACGAATTGGTTGATGTGCAGCAACAGGCTGCTACAGCGTTGAGTGCTGGTGCTAGGTTGGCAGCTAGAGCGGCAAATATGAGGTCAGGACAAGGTGTGGCTGCCAGACCCAGTGGCGCAGAGCTGGGGGCGCTATTGTCAAACCCTTCAGCGTTTTGGGCTGGCGCTGTTGCCGTTGAGAGCTATGGTGACGGTGATACTGTTCAATCTCTTGCGCTGGCTTCTAAATATGCGGCCGCGCAGTTGGCGGTGGGTGATCTCGGATTTGTTCGGGAGAGTTTGTTAGGCCAATCACAGTGGCTTTCCGTGATGGCCGTTAAATTGATGCAACGGGCAGAAGGTGAGAGGCATGAGCAGGCGGTAGGGCTCATGAAGCTTGCACTATCTGCTCAGAGGCAGGCGGCTGCCACTATGGCGACGGCGGCGGCATTGAATAAGTTGCAGCCGTCCCCTGTATGATGCTTACTCGTTATTTAGATAAGACAAAAGCTCATTGTTGTTCAGAATATCTACTGCCGCTTGAGCTATAACGTAATCAACTGCTGTTGCTGGTCTGTAATTGTGTCCGATTATGCGGGAGTCAACATTTATGATTTTCCCGTTACCTAATCTAACCTCGATAGTTGATAAGTAGTGGTAGTTCCCATTGACTTGATTGTGTAAGTCGTAATCTACCACTCTCACTTCAGCCCACTTGCTTACACTCTCTGTTGTGTAATTTCTTCTTTGTAATTCATTTGTTATTTGAGTAACAAGCTTGTCGGAAATGTATTGCAAAGAAGAGTCCCAGTAGTGGGCTGTTTGCGCTGTGTGGCTTACGGTGATTTTTGTGTTGTCCGTTTTGCCTGATGTAACTCGTATTGATCTGTTTTGTGACTTTGATGTGAGTGCTGGCAAATTAAGAGCAGCTGCATCTATTCGGTGCTCTTCCCAAGAGTAGTCGTGATGAATTGAGCAGCCTGAAATGCCGATGTAGGCAAGCAACGTTAGGTTGGTAAATTTGCAATAGAGGGTTTTGTGTCGCACTTGGTGTTGTGTACTGGGTGACTGAGGGGCGATTATTCCATAGGGTTTTACGTTCAAGGGATTGAAAAATTTCGAAATGGAATTTTTTTCTGTTGTGACATTGGCGAGCCATGACGACGTTATGGCTCTTCGAAAGTTACCCCGTCTTACTCGGTGGCTGCTTCCTTTCTTCTAAAAGTGTCATTTCCTTTTCTGTGAGCTGGTAACTCTCTTCCTCTAAAAGTGTCAAAGAAGGAGATAGAGCTATTCAGGTGTCCCACGGCTGACGATAGTGTGTTGCTAGGGTAGAATTGTTCCCATTGATCTAGTTGTGTGTAGCTACGTAAGTAGTTAAGCCATATGCTGCAGGCAGAGTGCTATAGGCAGGGCTGCTTGCAGAAGGACTTTAAAAGACCCTAAGGAAATTTACGCAAAATGAGCACGCATGACATCCTGCACCGGTTGTCCGAAACGCTGGCCTCGCGCCGCAATGCCGACCCGGAAAAATCCTATACCGCCAAGCTTTTCTCTGAAGGCCCGGATTCGATCCTGAAAAAAATCGGCGAGGAATGTGCCGAATTGATCATGGCCGGCAAGGAAGGCAAGCGCCTGAAAATCGTCTGGGAATCGACCGACGTCATTTATCACGTTCTGGTCCTGCTCGCCTTTTATGGCCTGACCATCGAAGACGTGTCGCAGGAAATGCGTCGTCGCGAAGGAATCTCCGGTATTGACGAAAAGGCTGCCCGGGGCGCGAAGTGAGCGACTGTATTTTCTGCAGGATCGTTCGCGGAGAAATTCCGGCCAGCAAAGTCTATGAAGACGAGGAAATCCTCGCTTTCAATGACATCAATCCCCTGCGTCCGGTGCATGTGCTGGTGATCCCGAAAAAGCACATTACTTCGCTGGCGACCGCAGGCGTAGACGATACCTTGGTGCTTGGCCGCATTCTGGCCAAGGCCAATGAAATTGCCTGTAGTCAAGGCAGTGCCGATGGCTTTCGTGTCATCATCAACACAGGTCGGGTGGGGCAGCAGGAAGTGCCGCATCTGCACGCACATATCGTGGGCGGTACGGACCCGGTGGGTCCGATGCTCAAACGTATCTAGGAGATATCCATGGGCAGTTTTTCCATTTGGCACTGGCTGATCGTACTGGTCATCGTCATGCTCGTATTCGGTACCAAGAAGCTGCGCAATGTCGGCCAGGATCTGGGCGGCGCCGTGAAGGGATTCAAGGACGGCATGAAAGAGGCGACCGCCACTGACAAGCCTGCAGAAGAAGCCAAGCCGGCTCAGCAAGTTAGCGGCCAGACGATTGACGTCGAAGTAAAGGAAAAAACCAAGAGCTGAGCGGATCGATCTGCGGCGGATGGCGATACTGCCAGTTCTGCCGGTTGATCGCACGATCCCTGATGCTGGTTATCTTTTATGTTCGATATCGGTTTTTCTGAACTCATCGTCATCGCGATCGTCGCGCTGGTTGTCATCGGTCCGGAGCGCTTGCCCAAAGTAGCCCGGACACTCGGCCATCTGCTTGGTCGCGCCCAGCGCTACGTCAATGATGTCAAATCGGACATCAATCGGGAGATTCAGCTTGATGAGCTGAAAAAACTGCAATCGCAGGTGACCGAGTCTGCCCGTTCGCTGGAAAGCTCCGTGCGTCAGGAGTTCGATGCTGCACGCAGCGTGGTTGAGACGCCGGTGCAGTCCGTGGCGGCGGAAGTCGAGTCTGCGGCTTCGGTGGTTTCGTCGGAGACGCCATTGCTGTCCGAAACAATGAATAAACCTGTGGCATGAACGACTCTCAAGAAAACGCAACGGCAGAAGAGTCGTTTATCTCGCACCTGGTGGAACTGCGCGATCGTCTGCTGCGCAGCCTGATTGCTGTTGCAGTCGTGCTTGGCGTGCTTTGTTTCTATCCTGGCCCGGGAGAGATTTACGACATGCTGGCTGCGCCGCTGACGCAAGCCTTGCCTGAAGGCACCAAGATGGTGGCGATCGGTGTCATCACGCCCTTCATGGTTCCGCTCAAGGTCACGGCCATGGTGGCTTTTGTGCTTGCCTTGCCGTTTATCCTTTATCAAGCTTGGGCTTTTATCGCGCCGGGCCTCTATGCCCACGAAAAACGCCTGGGCGTACCGCTGATCATTTCCAGTACGCTGCTTTTCGTGCTCGGCATGTCTTTCTGTTACTTCTTCGTTTTCGGCCAGGTGTTTCATTTCATATCAAGCTTTGCGCCGAAGAGCATTACGCCAGCGCCGGATATCGAAGCCTACCTGTCTTTTGTGATGACCATGTTCCTGGCTTTCGGTCTGGCTTTTGAGGTACCGGTTGCACTGGTCGTGCTGGTCAAGCTGGGGGTTGTGACCGTCGAAAAGCTCAAGGAATGGCGCTCTTATTTCATCGTCGGTGCTTTTGTCGTGGCCGCCGTGGTAACGCCGCCGGATGTCGTTTCACAATTGGCGCTGGCGATTCCGATGTGCCTGCTCTACGAGCTTGGCATTCTTGCTTCCCGCCTGGTTTCCGGGCCTGCCGCGGTTGACGCCGGGCAACAGGCAGATTTGACTGGCGAGATGGACAAGGCGGAAGAAGCGTTCCGCAATCTTTCCGGCAAATAATCAGCGTTTTTTTTCTGGGCCGGGCAGTGTGGCCAAGGTCTGCACAGGAAGCCCCTCGTCGAACCACCACAAGGTTCCTGCCGGCATGTTCTGCCAGCATTCATTGTCGGTCAGTGGTTGCGTCGCGATCACAGCGACGCGGTCTTCCGGATTGGTCACCGCGTTGAAGTCGACCGTGACATCCTGATCGTTGAGGTGTGCCTGGGCAAATGGCGCCTGGCGGACGATGTAATTCAGCTTGGTTGAGGCGTGGGCGAACAGGCTGTCGCCTTGCGAGAGCAGGAAATTGAATTCGCCATGACGGGCGATTTCCACGGTCAACTTCTGCAGGGCGTTAAAAAGCAGGCTGTGCTCAGGGGCGCAGCTGCCGAACTGCTGGCGCAATTGCTGGAGCAGCCAGCAGAAGGCGCGCTCGCTGTCTGTCAGTCCGACAGGCATGAAGCTGCCGTCAAGCGCTGGGTCGAAGTCGATCAGGTTGCCGTTGTGGGCGAAGATCCAGTAGCGACCCCAAAGTTCGCGCATGAATGGATGGGTGTTTTCCAGACCTATCGATCCTTGCGTTGCCTTGCGGATATGCGCAATGACATTCTTGGAACGGATCGGGTAGGCGCGAACCAGTTCGGCAATCGGCGAGCTGCACGACGGTTGTGGATCGAGAAAAATCCGCGTGCCCTTGCCTTCGAAAAATGCAATTCCCCAGCCATCCGAGTGCACATCCGTCGCTCCACCGCGCGCCTGAAAGCCGGTAAAGGAAAAACAGATATCGGTCGGGACATTGCAGTTCATCCCGAGCAACTGGCACATGGTCTTATTCCTTTTCCAGCCGCATGGGCGGGCGTTTGCCGATTTTTACCGGCAGTTCGACGATGGTCTTGTCGCGACGCAGGCGGAAGCTGGAGCGCTCGTCGGGCTTGAGTGCTGCAATCAGATCCAGCATGACTTGCGGGTCCTTGACGGCTTTGCCGCTGACCGCAAGCAGCACATCTCCCGGGCGGATACCGGCGCTGTCAGCCGGGCTGCCCCGGACGACGCCGGCAATCAGGGCGCCTTCGGTGTCCGGTAACCCGAATGATTCAGCCAGTTCGGCCGTGATTTCCTGTGCTTCAACGCCAATCCAGCCGCGTGTTACCGTGCCGTTCTGGATAATTTGTTCCATGATGCTTTTGGCGCTGGAAACCGGGATGGCGAAACCGATGCCATGCGAGCCGCCGGTGCGTGAATAAATCGCCGTATTGATGCCAACCAGATTGCCATTGACGTCGACCAGCGCTCCGCCGGAGTTGCCGGGGTTGATCGCCGCATCCGTCTGGATGAAGTTCTCGAAGGTGTTGATCCCCAGGTGCGAGCGGCCCAGTGCCGACACAATACCCATGGTGACGGTCTGGCCGACGCCGAACGGGTTACCGATGGCCAGCACGACGTCGCCGACGCGCAGGCTGTCCATCTGGCCAAAGGTGATGGCGGGCAATTTTTCAGCCTTGATCTGTAGGATGGCCAGGTCGGATTCGGGGTCGCTGCCGACGACCCGAGCCTTGTAGGTATGGCCGTCATTGAGCGAAACCTGAATATCGTCAGCGGCTTCGATCACGTGATAGTTGGTCAGGATGTAGCCGTTGGCGCTGACAATCACTCCCGAGCCAAGGCCGGAGTTGCGCTGGGCTTGTCCTTCCGGGCGGTCGCCGAAGAAGTGACGGAAAATGGGGTCCTCGAACAGCGGATGGCGCTGCTGCTTGATTTCCTGCGTTGTGTAAATGTGCACAACGGATGGTAGTGCGGCACGCGAGGCATCGCGGTAAGACCCTGGGGCGCGGCCTTCTCCATCACCGGATAGCGGCGCTTCCTGAAGGGCAACCACGGCCGGGCGTTGTCCGATCCACTCTGGTTTGAGCGTGGTCACGACAAATAGAATGGCAACCGCGATGGTTACCGTTTGTGCAAAAATCAGCCACAACCTCTGCATGAAAGACCGTATCAATGAAACGTGAAGAACTGGTGAAGTATCTGGATGGGCTGCTTGAGCCCGGAAAGTTCAGGGATTATTGCCCAAATGGCCTGCAAGTGGAAGGACGCGACGATGTCGTCCGCATCGTTGCCGGGGTGACCGCCAGCCAGGCATTGCTCGATGCAGCAGTCGCCTGCCAGGCTGATGCAGTGCTGGTGCACCACGGCTATTTCTGGAAAGGTGAAGATGGCCGGGTGGTCGGGATGCGCAAGCAGCGCCTTGGGACTTTGCTGCGGCACGAGATGAGCCTGATTGCTTACCACTTGCCGCTCGATGCGCATCCGGTTCTGGGCAATAACGCGCAGTTGGCCAAAATGTTCAACTGGCAGCCGGAAGGATATTTTGGCGAGCAGGATATCGCCTGGTTCGGCCGGGTGGGCGAAAATACCTTGCTGGGTGATCTTGCACAGCAAATCGAGAAAACGTTGCAACGAGTTCCGCTGGTGATCGGCGATGCTTCACGTCCGGTCAGACGCATTGCCTGGTGCTCCGGCGGTGCGCAGGGATACTTCGAACAGGCGATTGCGCAAGGTGTCGATCTCTATGTTTCTGGCGAGATCTCCGAGCAGACGGTTCATCTGGCGCGCGAAAGCGGTGTGGCCTATATTGCAGCCGGTCATCACGCAACCGAACGTTATGGTGTCAAAGCGCTGGCGGAACATCTGGCGGAACAGTTCGGGGTGTCCTGCGAGTTTGTCGATGTGGCCAACCCCGTTTGAGATAGCGGTTCTCTTGGTCCTCGTCGATCTTTGTTGCACACTGATGCTCCCCCGTTTCTTTTCGGATACCGATCATGAGCTACGTTTTTCCGCCTGCTGCCAATTCATCTCTGCCCGTTGCCGGTACTGAGCAGCGCTTTCCCGTACGCCGCGTGTTTTGCGTCGGGCGAAATTATGCGGAACACGCACGCGAGATGGGGGCTGCCGATCAGGCTGAAGGATTGGAGCCGCCATTCTTTTTCATGAAGCCAGGTGATGCCGTGGTCAGTGGTGAGGGTGAGATTGCAGTGAACTACCCGCCGTTGACGAGCAATCTGCACCACGAAATTGAACTGGTTGTGGCGTTGGGCAGTGGTGGGGCGAATGTCACGGTCGACGCCGCAAAAGCGATGATTTTCGGTTATGCCGTGGGGCTTGATCTGACGCGCCGGGATCTTCAGGCGCGGGCCAAGGAAAAGGGACATCCCTGGGATATGGGGAAAGGCTTCGACCAATCCGCCGTTTCCGGTGTCGTGCAGCCAGCAGCGCAGATCGGCCATCCCGCTGCCGGCCGGATCTGGCTCTCGGTCAATGGGCAGATTCGTCAGGAGGGAGATCTCGATCAGATGATGTGGAAAGTCGCCGATGTGATCGCCAATCTGTCGACTTTTGTGCGGCTTGAAGCGGGGGACCTGATTTATACCGGCACGCCGGCAGGTGTCGGCCCGATCGTTCCCGGCGACCGGCTTGAGGCCGGGGTGGATGGCGTGGCTGGCTTGCGGGTTCGTATCGTTTGATTTGACGCCAGCACCAAGCGGCGAAATCCCGGATGACAGGGATCTCGCCGTGCTTGCCCAGACGGTGCTGTTTACTTTGGGCGCTTGTCGATTACCCGCTTTGCCTTGCCGATCGATCGCTCGATGCCGCCGGATTCGATGATGTCGATCCGGGCAGAAATGCCGATATAGGATTTGATATGGTGCTGCAGGTCGTGCGCCACAAACTCCTTTTCGGCTGCGCTGGTAAATTCGAACTCAGGCTTCAGTTCGACATTGACCTTCATCGAATCCAGATGCCCGTCACGGCTGACTTCCAGAATGTAGTGTGGCGACAGCTTCGGCTGCCTGAGAATCAGCTCCTCGATCTGGGAGGGGAAGACATTGACCCCACGGATGATCAGCATGTCGTCCGAGCGGCCGGTGATCTTGCCGATCCGGCGCATGCTCCGGGCGCTTGGCGCAAGCAGGCGTGTCAGGTCACGCGTGCGGTAGCGGACGACCGGCATGGCTTCCTTGGTGAGCGACGTAAAAACCAGTTCGCCCTGGCTGCCTTCGGGAAGAACCTCGCCGCTCAGCGGGTCGATGATCTCCGGGTAGAAATGATCTTCCCAGATTACCGGGCCATCCTTTGACTCAATGCACTCGTTGGCCACGCCGGGGCCGATGACTTCGGACAGCCCGTAGATGTCGATGGCATCGATGCCGAAAATTCTTTCGATTTCACTGCGCATGGCATCCGTCCAGGGTTCTGCTCCATGAATGCCGATGCGCAAGGCCGTGCTGCGAGGATCAATACCCTGGCGGCGGAATTCGTCAGCGATATTGAGCATGTACGATGGGGTGACCATGATGATGGCCGGCTTGAAGTCGCAGATCAGTTGAACTTGCTTCTCGGTTTGGCCGCCAGACATCGGAATTACGGTGCAGCCGAGTTTTTCGGCACCGTAATGCGCGCCCAGACCGCCGGTAAATAATCCGTAGCCGTAGGCCACGTGGACAATGTCACCTTTGCGTCCGCCGGATGCGTGAATCGAACGGGCAATCAGGTCGGCCCAAGTGTCGATATCCTTTTGTGTGTAACCGACGACGGTCGGCTTGCCGGTTGTACCACTTGAGGCGTGAATGCGGACAACTTCTTCACGCGGCACGGCAAACATCCCGTAGGGGTAGTTGTCGCGCAGGTCCTGCTTGGTGGTGAATGGGAATTTGGCCAAGTCATCCAGTGTGTGGAAATCATCCGGGTGGATTCCGGCGGCGTCAAACTTTGCTTTGTAGTGACTGACATTGTTGTAGGCGTGATTCAGTGTCCAGCGCAGGCGTTCGACCTGAAGTGTGCTTATTTCGTCGCGACTGGCTGTTTCTATGTCATGCAATCCATTTTTTGATTTCATTTTCTCCCCCTTTTTTTATCGATTGTCATGTTTCGTGCGACCTCCCTGCTTGAGCCAGATCAAGCCTCTTTCGCATTTTTTAGTGGCGACCATGCGACAATTGACTGATGTTTTTAGTCGCTGCACGCGGGCTGCTGGCCCATGCTTTTCCTATCCTGATTGCCCAGTTGTCTTCCATCGGCATGATGGTGGTCGATACGGTGGTGCTGGGTCATGTCAGTCCGATCGACCTGGCTGCTGTCGCAATCGGCGGGGGCATTTATATTTCACTCGTTTTTGCCCTGGTCGGTATCTTGCAGGCCGTTGCGCCGGTCGTCGCACATCTGCATGGTGCAAAGCGGGATGGCGAAGTGGCCGCCGTGCTGCAGCAAGGGTTTTGGCTAGCCTTGTTGCTGGCGGTGCCCGGCGTACTTTTCCTTCTTCATCCGGGTGGTGCTCTGGCCATGGCGGAAATGGATCCCGCGGTCGACCTCAAGGTTCGGCAATATTTGGCATTGCTGGCCTGGGGCTTGCCGGCCGCGCTTTGCTATCGAACTTTCTACGCATTTTGCAATGCCCTGGGGAAACCGCGAGTCCTGATGGGGATCGGTTTGTATAGCCTGGTCTTGCACGCCGTGCTGGCTTGGGGGCTTGCGCAGCAAGGGTGGTTTGGCGAGCCGCTCGGTGTGGCGGGGTGTGCATTGTCGAACGTACTGATTGCCTGGCTGGCATGCCTGTGCGGTGCCGCCTATCTTCACTTCGGCCCTCTGGGGGCGCGTTACCGGCCCTTTGCCAATTGGCAGAAACCGCGTCTGGCAGCTTGGCGCGAGCTATTGCATCTTGGTGTTCCAATGGGACTGTCCAACCTGGTTGAAATTACAGCCTTTACGCTGGTCAGTCTCTTTGTCTCCGCGCAGGGGGCAACGGTTGTCGCCGGCCATCGAATCATCGCCAATCTTTCGGCGCTGACTTATATGCTGCCGCTTTCCCTGGCGATTGCGACAATGGCGACGGTGGGCCAGGCGGTCGGGGCGCGCAACTGGGCTTTGGCGCATCAGGCGACCCGGGTCGGAATGATCCTGGGGGCGGTCTTTTCGTTGCTGGTCAGCATGCTGCTGTGGCTGACCATCGAACCGTTGTTGACCGTCTATACGGACGATGAAGCTGTACGTGCAGTGGCGCGCGGCCTGATCGTCTTTCTCGTGGTCTACCAGGTTTTTGATGCCATTCAGACTATTGCCGGGCATGTTTTGCGAGCTTACCGGGTGACCTTTGTCCCGATGTTGGTTCAGACCTTCTGCTTTTGGGGCGTCGGCCTGCTGGGCGGCAACTGGCTGTGCTATTACGGGCCTCGGCCCATGGGCGTGGCTGGTTTCTGGCTGGCATCGGTGCTGAGCCTTGTCGTTGCCGCCGGCTTGCTTTTGCCGTTGATGAAAAAGGCGATGGAAGCCGCAGGAAGGTCTCCGTAATTATGAATTTTGGACTGCAATAATTTTTGCTGTATGTGGTAACATTTTGGGCTGAAGTCCGTATAACCGGGCGGGGCTAGGGGGGACTTTGGCCACTGCTCATTGCTCGCAACTCAACTAAACGCAAGGAAAGCGCATGAAAATTCACGAATATCAGGGCAAACAACTCCTGAAGAAATTCGGCGTTACGGTTCCGCGCGGGATTCACTGCACGACCGTCGATGACGCAGTCAAGGCAGCCGAAACCCTGGGCGGCAAGGTATGGGTCGTCAAGGCTCAGATCCACGCTGGTGGCCGTGGCAAGGGCGGT
The DNA here is from genome assembly GCF_016864195.1 of Dechloromonas sp. TW-R-39-2. Classification (NCBI taxonomy): domain Bacteria; kingdom Pseudomonadati; phylum Pseudomonadota; class Betaproteobacteria; order Rhodocyclales; family Azonexaceae; genus Dechloromonas; species Dechloromonas sp. TW-R-39-2. The sequence continues at coordinate 3,083,980 of NZ_CP045202.1, read as the reverse complement.
GGCGTCAAGGTCGCAACCTCGCTGGAAAAAGTGCGCGAATACGCCGGCCAGATCCTCGGCATGCAGCTGATCACGCACCAGACCGGTCCGGAAGGCCAGAAGGTTCGTCACCTGCTGATCGAAGAAGGCGCCGACATCCAGCACGAATACTACGTTGCAGCATTGACCGATCGTGCTACCCAATCCGTTGCCATGATGGCCTCGTACGAAGGTGGCATGGATATCGAAGAAGTGGCCCACAACACGCCGGAAAAGATCGTCAAGGTCTTCATCAATCCGCTGGTTGGCCTGACCGATGCACAAGGCCTTGAGCTGGCCAAGGGCATGGGCATGCTGGAAGCTTCGATTCCGCAATGTATCGACACGCTGAAGAAGCTGTACACCTGCTACATGGAAACGGATGCTTCGCTGGCCGAAATCAATCCGCTGATCCACGAAGCCGACGGCACCGTCAAGGCAATTGATGCCAAGTTCAACTTCGACTCCAACGCCCTGTACCGTCAGGAAGAAATCGTCGCCATGCGCGACCTGGACGAAGAAGATGCCGACGAAATCGAAGCTTCCAAGTTCGATCTGGCCTACATCTCGCTCGACGGCAACATCGGCTGCCTGGTGAACGGTGCCGGTCTGGCCATGGCCACGATGGACACCATCAAGCTGTTCGGCGCCGAGCCGGCCAACTTCCTCGACGTCGGTGGCGGTGCCACGACCGAGAAGGTCACCGAAGCCTTCAAGATCATGCTCAAGAACACCAAGGTCAAGGGCATCCTGGTCAACATCTTCGGCGGCATCATGAAGTGCGACACCATTGCCGCTGGCGTTGTCGCTGCTGCCAAGGAAGTGAACCTGTCCGTGCCGCTCGTCGTGCGCATGAAGGGTACCAACGAAGACATGGGCAAGCAGATCCTCAAGGATTCCGGTCTGCCGATCATCTCTGCCGATTCCATGGCTGAAGCCGCCACCAAGATCGTTGCTGCGGTCAAGTAAGGAGCTATTGAATGTCCATTTTCATCAATAAAAACACCCGCATCATCACCCAGGGCATCACCGGCAAGACCGGCCAGTTCCACACGGAAAAGTGCCAGGAATACGCAAACGGCAAGGAATGCTTCGTTGCTGGCGTGAACCCGAAGAAGGCTGGCGAGTCGATCTTCAACATTCCTATTTACGCCTCCGTCAAGGAAGCTGCTGCCGAAACCGGCGCCACCGTTTCCGTGATCTACGTGCCGCCCCCGGGTGCTGCCGCCGCGATCTGGGAAGCTGTTGAAGCCGATCTGGATCTGGCCATCTGTATCACCGAAGGCATCCCTGTTCGCGACATGCTGATCCTGCGCAACAAGATGAAGGAAAAGGAAGCCAAGGGCGGCAAGAAGACCCTGCTGCTCGGGCCGAACTGCCCTGGTCTGATCACCCCGGACGAAGTGAAGATCGGCATCATGCCGGGTCACATCCACCGCAAGGGTCGTATCGGCGTCGTTTCCCGTTCCGGCACCCTGACGTATGAAGCCGTTGGCCAGCTGACCGAAATCGGTCTGGGTCAATCTTCTGCCGTCGGTATCGGTGGCGATCCGATCAACGGTCTGAAGCACATCGACGTCATGAAGGCCTTCAACGACGATCCGGATACCGACGCAGTCATCATGATCGGCGAAATCGGTGGTCCTGACGAAGCCGAAGCCGCCATGTGGTGCAAGGAAAACATGAAGAAGCCGGTCGTTGGCTTCATCGCTGGTGTCACGGCTCCGGCCGGCAAGCGCATGGGCCATGCTGGCGCTCTCATTTCCGGTGGTGCCGACACGGCTGATGCCAAGCTCGCCATCATGGAAGAGTGTGGCTTCAAGGTCACCAAGAACCCGTCCGAAATGGCCAAGCTGCTCAAGGCTATGCTGTAAAATTCGAGCTTAGCTCAACCAAAAAGGCGGGCCTTGGGTCCGCCTTTTTTTCGTCTGATATTTATGGAACTTGACCTCTCTTCTGCAGCATTCTGGATTGCCGTCGGCCAGATCATCCTGATCGATATCGTTCTTTCCGGCGATAACGCTGTCGTGATCGCGCTGGCTTGTCGTGGCCTGTCGCCTGATCAGCGCAAGAAAGGCATTTTCTGGGGTGTTGCCGGGGCGGTTGTGCTACGTGTCATCCTGACCGTTTTCGCGGCTCTGGTGATGAATTTGCCGTGGCTCAAGTTCATTGGTGCGCTGTTGCTGATCTGGATTGCCATCAAGCTGATGTTGCCGGAGGATGATGACGGGCCGGAGATCAAACCATCCTCGCATCTGTGGGGAGCGGTCAAGACGATCATCGTGGCTGATTTTGTAATGAGCCTGGACAACGTGATTGGCGTAGCCGGTGCGGCACACGGCAGTCTCGCCCTGCTGCTTTTTGGTCTGGCGGTGAGTATTCCCCTGATTGTCTGGTCGAGCCAGTTGATTTTGCACTGGATGGAACGTTGGCCGGCAGTTGTCTTGTTCGGTGCCGGGTTGCTCGGCTATGTGGCTGGCCAGATGTTGTTGAGCGATCCCGGTTTGCTGGGGCTTCTGCCGCCGCTGCCGGAATGGGCGCCGAAGGTGGCCGGGGCAGTAGGTGCCTTGCTGGTGGTTGGTTTCGGACGCTGGCTGGAACAGCGCATCCTGGCCCGCCAGGATCTGACCATCGTTTGAGATGAAATGCCATGGCCCTGTTTCTTTCCGAAAATGATGTAAAACAGCTGTTGACCGTGGAAATGGCCCTTGAGGGGGTCAAGTCGGCGCATCATGACCTGTCCATGGGGCTGGCCCAGGACACGCCGCGAGTGCGCAGTCGTTTGCCCCAGACCGTGCTGCACATGCTGCAGGGCGCTTTGCCGGCGCAGGGCGTCCTCGGTTACAAGGCGTATACCAGCAACCGGAGCGGCAACCGATTTCTGGTTCATCTGTTCGATGCGGCCTCCGGGCGTTTGCGGGCCGTGATCGAGGCGGATTATCTCGGCATGATGCGTACCGGCGCTGCCAGCGGATTGGCCGCCAGGCTGCTGGCCCGGCCGGATGCCTCGGTGGCCGGTGTTTTCGGGGCCGGCTGGCAGGCCGAGGGACATGTCAGGGCGATTTGTGCCGCTTTGCCGCTGCAATTGGTCAAGGTTCATGCACGCAAGGCGGACAAACTGCATGCTTTTTGCGAACGAATGACGGCACAAACCGGCGTCAATGTTGTGCCTGTTGCCTCGCCAGAGGCGCTTGTGCGCGGTAGCGATCTGCTCGGTACCGTGACCACCGCCGCCCAACCTTTGTTTGCTGCCGAATGGCTTGAGTCTGGCGTCCATATCAATGCGGCTGGCTCGAACTCGCTGATTCGGCAAGAGCTCGATGAAGCCACTATCCGGCGTTGCGACCTGATCGCCGTCGATGCCGTTCCAACGGCGCTGGCCGAGGCGGGCGATTTGCTGCCGCTGCTTGAGAAAGGTCGCTTGCATGCCCGGCAATTGATCGAACTGGGCGATATTCTCGTCGGGCGCCAGACCGGACGTGCCGCGCCAGAGCAAATCACGCTATTTGAATCGCAGGGCATGGCGATCCAGGATCTGGCCATCGCCTTGCGCGTCCTGAATGCTGCCGAGCAACAGGGACTAGGGCAAGTATTACCGTATTGAGGGGCGTTTGACCTCATGTGCGCATGGCGCAAGAATGAGGGCCGCAGAAAGTCGGTATGAATCGGTAGTCACAATGGATGGGGCGAATGGCAAAAGCAGCTTTCTGGAAGTCCGACTGGTTTCTCGGCGTGGCAATCAGCCTGCTGATGCTTGTTGCTGGTGGGACCGATCTCCTGCAAAGCCTGGAGCGCAAGGCGTACGACATGGGCGTGCAGATGGCGCAGCGCACCCCTTCCGACCGTATTGCAGTCATTGCAATTGATGATTACAGCATCGCCAATCTCGGACGCTGGCCGTGGCCCCGCGATCTGCATGCCAAGCTGACCGACCAGTTGCGCACGGCCCCCGCCAAGCTGGTTGCCAACACTATTTTCTTTTCCGAGCCGCAAATCGACCCCGGTTATGGTTACGTCACCCGTCTGATCGAGCTGGTTAACCAAGGCGTTGCCGAAGGGACTGCCCCGACGCCGGAAATCGAAAAGATCGCCGCGCTGTTGACCGAGGCCGAACAGGCGCTGAATACCGATCGGAAACTGGCGGAGAGCTATCAACAGGCGGGCAATGTCCTGTTGCCCTTGCTGTTCCGTTTGGGCGAGGCACAGGGGAGGGCCGACAAGGTCTTGCCGGATTTCGTCTTGAAAAATCGTCTTGCGACGATTGGCCAGGGGCTGGGTAGTGTGCTCCAGGCGGGGCAAATACAAATTCCGGTTGAGCCGCTCGGGCTGCAGGCGGTGGCGCTGGGGCATCTCAATGCCAGTCCGGATATTGACGGTGCGGTGCGTACCGAGGCCTTGGTGCTCAATTATTTCGACCAGTATTTTCCTTCGCTGGCGCTGATGATCGCTGCTCGTAGCCTGAATCTGGGGCCGGAGGATATCAAGGTGCTGCCCGGTAAGGAGGTTCGTCTCGGCAAGCTGCGTATCGCCACGGATTTGACGAGCCAGATGAATACCTTTTTCTACAAGGAACGCGACGGTCGACCGCCATTTCAGGTCGATTCTTTCTACGACGTGCTGACCGGGAAAATTCCGGCCAGCAAATACGCCGGCAAGATCGTGCTGGTTGGTGCAACGGCCGCTGGTGTCGGCGCCACCCAGGTGACCCCGGTTTCGCCGACCATGGCGCCGGTGATGATCGTGGCGCATTCGGTGTCGAGCATCCTGCAGGAGCATTTTTTCGTGACGCCGGCCTGGGGAGGCTGGGCCAGTCTGGGCGTCTTTGTGTTGATGGCCTTGTATGTCACCTTGCTGTTGCCGCGCCTGTCGGCCGGCAAAGGTGCCTTGCTGACTTCCGTTCTGTTGTTCGTTTTGTTCGCCGCGCACTACCAGATGATGGTGCTTTCCGGCTTGTGGATACAGCTGATGTGGGCCGCTTCGCTTCTGGTGATCGGCCATTTGTTGCTGACCACCAAGCGCTTTTTGGTGACCGAGCGGGGCAAGGAAAAATCGGATATCGAATCCGGTGAATCGAACCGCATGCTGGGGCTTGCCTTTCAGGGGCAGGGCCAGCTCGACATGGCTTTCGACAAGTTCCGCAAGTGCCCGATGGATGAAGGGCTGATGGAGAACATGTATAACCTGGCACTGGATTACGAGCGCAAGCGCCAGTTCAACAAGGCCGAGGCGGTGTTTCAATACCTGATCGGGTTCAATCCGAAGTTTCGCGACCTGACGACCCGCCTCAAGGTCGCCCGTCAGATGTCCGAAACCGTGATGCTGGCCGGCGGCCGGGGCCAAACGGCAACGGGAACGCTGATGCTGGGTGATACGGTTCTCGAAAAGCCAATGCTGGGCCGTTACCAGATTGAAAAAGAGCTCGGCAAAGGTGCGATGGGGGTGGTGTACCAGGGGCGCGATCCGAAAATCAATCGGGTGGTTGCCATCAAGACGATGGCCCTGGCTCAGGAATTCGACGAAGATGAACTGGCCGACGTCAAACAGCGTTTCTTCCGGGAGGCAGAAACGGCCGGGCGCCTGAATCACCAGAATATCGTCACCATGTACGATGCCGGTGAGGAACAGGATCTGGCCTATATCGCCATGGAGTTTCTCAAGGGGCGTGATTTGATGCCCTACACCAAGACTTCAGCCCTGCTCCCGTTGCCGGCTACCTTGTCGATCATGGCCCGGGTTGCCGATGCCCTTGATTACGCGCATGCACAGCAGGTGGTGCACCGCGATATCAAACCCGCCAACATCATGTATGAAGTGGCCTCGGATCAAGTCAAGGTGACCGATTTCGGCATTGCCCGGATTACCGACTCATCACGGACCAAGACCGGGATGGTGCTGGGCACACCCTCCTATATGTCGCCGGAGCAACTGGCCGGCAAGAAGATCGATGGCCGTTCGGATATTTTCTCGCTCGGCGTTACGCTGTACCAGTTGTGCTGCGGTCAACTGCCTTTTTCCGGTGATTCTCTGGCGCAATTGATGTACAAGATTGCCAATGAAACCCAAACCGATATCCTGACGATCAATCCAGCCCTGCCGCAGGCGCTCGTCGATGTCATCAACAAGACGCTGGACAAAAATGTTGCCCAGCGTTATCAACGAGCTGCCGATGTGGCAACGGATTTGCGATCCTGTCTCGCAGCGTTGATTGCGCTACCCGCCGGACGGACTGAGGAATGAATGCTATGAATCTTGCAGTGGGCCTGGAGATGGTGACGCAAACCCATCCGGGCAAGATCAGAACCCATAACGAAGATGCATTGTATGCCGATGCAGCACTGGGGCTGGCCATCCTGGCGGATGGCATGGGGGGCTACCGGGCGGGTGAAGTGGCCAGTGGGATGGCGGTCAGCCAGATGGCGACTAATTTTGCCAGCCTGATTCCCGCTTTTGAGGCCAAGCACGAAGCGATCGATGATGCGCGCGCCAATCTGCACCTGATCGACGAGGTCATTGCCGCCAACTCGGCCATCCATCTCGCTGCCAAGAACCAGCCGCGCTGTGCCGGCATGGGCACGACCCTGGTTGCCGCGCTGTTTTATGGCGACCGGATGAGCGCCGTGCACGTCGGCGACTCGCGACTTTACCGGCTGCGTGGCGAACACCTCCAGCAACTGACGCGCGATCACTCGCTGATTCAGGAGCAAATTGACAGCGGTTTGATTTCGCCGGAAGAGGCCAGGCAGTCGAATAACAAGAACCTGGTGACGCGGGCGCTGGGTGTCGATCCTTCCGTCGAGCCGGAGGTCAATAGTTTCGACGTCCAGACTGGCGATGTTTTCCTGCTCTGCTCCGATGGCCTGAACGACATGGTCGAGGATGAAGATATCGCCCGTTTGCTGAGTCAGGCCGACGATCTGACCCGAACTGCCGATGAGCTGGTCCGGATGGCTAACGATAATGGTGGCTGGGACAATATTTCAGTCATTCTGGTCAAGGTGGCCGCTGATAATTCCACGACACAGGGACGCTGGCACAAGCTGCGTAACTGGCTTAAGTGATGTGACGAGAACAACATGGCAAAACTGATTCTTTCGATGGACGGGCTGGTGCTCAAGGAAATCGTGCTCAACAAGGAGCGCCTGACCATCGGGCGCAAACCTAACAATGACATCCAGATCGACAATCTGGCAATTTCCGGCGAACACGCGGCGGTGGTCACCATCCTCAACGATTCTTTCCTGGAAGACCTGAACAGCACCAACGGTACACTGGTCAATGGTCAGCCGGTGAAGAAGTATTTCCTGCGGAATAACGATGTGGTCGAGCTCGGTAAATACAAGCTCAAATACATGACCGACATGTCCACCAGCGCGAGCAGCGATATCGACAAGGCAGCCATGCGTCGTTCTGGCGGGCGGGCCGACCTGCTGATGTCGCCCATGGATTCGCCGGCCCGTTCGAATGTCGGTGCTGCACCGGCAACGCCGCAGGCTCCCCATGTAGTGGCCGGCTTCATCCAGCTCCTGAGTGGCGTGAATGCCGGTAAGGAACTTGAACTGACCAAGACCCTGACGACACTCGGCAAACCCGGCCTGCAGGTGGCGGTCATCGCCAAGCGACCCAACGGGTATTTCATTACTCATGTTGAAGGTACGCAGTTTCCTGTGGTCAATGGCATTCAGCTCGATGCCCAGGCGCGTGCGCTGGGCGATCATGACGTGATCGAAATTGCCGGCATCAAGATGGAATTTTTCTTCAAGTCATGACTGGCTGACTGAATCGGGGGCGCCATGAAAAAGCATCTCGTCCGCTTCATTCTCGGCGCCCTGTGTGTGCTGCTCTTGCTCGGCCATGCGGCACATGTCTGGCAATTGCCATTTGTCACCGCGCTGGATGCCTATCTCTACGATGCGCGGCTGAAGCTCTCGATGCAGGATGGTGTCGATGAGCGCATCGTCATCGTCGATATCGACGAAAAAAGCCTGGCTGAACTTGGCCGCTGGCCCTGGTCGCGCAAGACGGTGGCCGATCTGGTGCAACGCCTGACCGATGATTATCAAGTGTCGGTGATCGGGTTTGACGTGGTGTTTGCCGAGCCGGACGACAGTTCCGGCTTGAAGGTGCTGGACCAGATCGGTCGCCAGGAGCTTAAAAACGACGCAGCCTATCAGCGGGTATTGCAGGCTTATCGGCCACAGCTTGATTTCGACCGCATGTTTGCCGAGGTCCTGCGCGGCCGTCCTGTCGTGCTGGGCTACTATTTTTCCGACAAGACCACGCATCAACTGGCCGGCGCCTTGCCGCCACCCGTTTTCAAGGCGGGCAGCCTGCAAGGCAGGGATATCGAGTTTATCCGGCGCGGTGGCTTCGGCGGTAATTTACCCATCTTGCAAAGCGCGGCTACGAGCGGTGGTCACTTCAATCCGGGTATCGATTTCGACGGAGTTGTCCGGCGTGTGCCGATGGTGGTCGAGTATGAAGGGGCCTATTACGAATCGCTTTCGCTGGCCGTGCTGCGGACCCAAATCGGACGCACTGAATTGCATCCGGTCATTGAAAGCGATGGCGATGCTGATTTTATCGAGGCCCTGAATGTGGTCAGCGATGGCTTGCAAATCCGGATTCCGGTCGATCAGCAAGTCTCTGCGCTGGTGCCGTATCGCGGTGCCGAACGCAGCTTTCCTTACCTTTCCGCGGTCGACGTCCTGAATGGGCGTATTTCCAAAGCGCAGTTGAACGGTCGCATCGTTTTGGTGGGTACTTCAGCACCCGGCCTCAACGATTTGCGCTCGACGCCGGTTGGGGCCGCCTATCCCGGTGTCGAGGTGCATGCCAACTTGATTGCCGGCATGCTTGATGGCGCGATCAAGGAAGCCCCCGGCTTCCTGCTCGGGTTTGAAGTGCTGCAACTGCTGGCATTCGGGGCGTTGCTGGTTTTTCTGCTACCGCTTCTTTCTCCTTTTCGCGCCACTTTGCTGGCGCTGGTCACCTTGGGGGGAATCATCGGGATCAATCTCTGGTTGTGGACCTCGGCCAATTTTGTCCAGCCTTTGGCGGCTGGAGTTTTGCTGACGGCTTTGCTCTATGCCTTGAACATGTCGTGGGGCTATTTCGTCGAATCGCGCACCAAGCGCCAGTTTGCCGAATTGTTCGGCCAGTACGTGCCGCCGGAGCTGGTTGATGAAATGGCACGCAATCCGGAAAGTTACAGCATGGAGGGGCGCAACGAGGAATTGACTGTCCTTTTTGCCGATATCCGCAGTTTCACCAGCATTTCCGAAGGATTGGACCCGAAGGAACTGACGCATCTGATGAATGATTATCTCGGGGCGATGACCGATGTCATTCGGGCCAACCGGGGAACGCTCGACAAATATATCGGCGATGCGATCATGACTTTCTGGGGCGCGCCGCTCAAGGATTCGGAAAATGCCCGCCATGCGGTGTTGACCGCGCTGGCCATGCAGCAGCGACTGAAACTGCTGGCCGAACCATTCCGGACGCGTCACTGGCCGGAACTTCACATTGGTATCGGGATCAATACCGGCATGATGACTGTGGGCGATATGGGCTCGTCGGTTCGCAAGGCTTATACCGTGATGGGCGATGCCGTGAACCTGGCTTCCCGGCTCGAAGGCATCACCAAGGAATACGGGGTTGGTATCGTGGCCGGCGAGCTTACCCGGCAGCAAGTCACCGACATCAGCTTCCGCGAGCTTGACCGGGTGCGGGTGAAAGGCAAGGATGAGCCGGTTGCCATCTACGAGCCGCTGGGGCTGACTGCCGAGTTGCCTGCTGCCGTGATCGATGAATTACAGCAATGGCAACATGCTTTGCGCCTCTACCGTGCGCAGGATTGGGATCAAGCCGAACTGCAGCTTTACAACTTGCGGCGACAGGCTCCGGATTGTCGCCTTTATGTTCTCTATACAGAGCGTGTCGCCACCCTGCGGGCCAGTCCGCCCGGGGAAAACTGGGATGGCGTCACCACTTTCCAGACGAAATAGTCATGAAACTGCGCATTCTCGGTTGTAGCGGCGGTATCGGCGGACGGAGCCAGCGCACCACGGCGATGCTGCTCGACCAGGACATCCTGATCGATGCCGGCACCGGCGCGGCCGATCTGTCGATTGCCGAACTCTCGATGATCGACCACGTTTTCCTGACCCACAGTCACCTCGATCATATTGCGTCATTGCCGCTGATGATCGACACCGTGGCTGATCGACGCAACAAGCCGCTGGTGGTTTATGGCACGGAGGCCGTGCTCACCATTTTGCGCAATCATATTTTCAACTGGGCCATCTGGCCGGATTTCTCCGAAATTCCCACGCCAGAAGCCCCGTTCATGCGCTTCCAAAGCATTGAACGCGGCCAGACGATCGATCTTGGCGGACGACAGATTACCGCCCTGCCGGCCGAACATACCGTCCCGGCGGTCGGCTATCGTCTCGATTCCGGTGAAGCCAGTCTGGTGTTTTCAGGCGATACCGGGGTCTGCGATGCTTTCTGGCGTGTCGTCAATCGCATTCCCAATCTGCGTCACCTGATCATCGAGTGCGCTTTCTCCAATCGCGAGCAACAGTTGGCGCTGGTTTCCAAGCACCTTTGTCCGAATATGCTGGCGACCGAACTGCAAAAACTGGAGCGTGAATGTGAAATTCACATCACGCACCTCAAACCGGGCCAGATCGAACTGACCATGGAAGAAATCGAAACCTGCCTCGGTGACTTCAAGCCGAAAATGTTGCAAAACAACCAGTTGATCGAGTTCTGAGATGGAACTGAATCTCCGCACGCTGAGCCGACTTGAGCCGATCTGCGGTTTGTCGTCGGCACGTCTGGAAGAGTTGGTCCGCTTGTGCGCGCCGGAAACCCATGCGCGTGGCAGCGACCCCTTGCGCGATATCGGTGTGGGGGCACATCTCGTTTTTTTGCTGGCCGGCGAACTGAAAATTGTCCTGCTCGATGGCAGCATACGCGTGTTGGTTGGCGGTTGCGATATTGCCAACTGGCCGATCGGCTACAAGACCGTATTGCCGCTGAGCAGCAAGGCCATTACCGATGTCACGCTGTTGCGTATCGATTTTGAACTGCTCGACATCATGATGACTTGGGATGACCTGTCTGCTGCGGTCGACCCGGCCCCAGCCCCGGAATGGGGCAAAATGACCGGCGCTTTCAGCGCCCAGGCGTTGACTGCCGGGGCCTTGGCCCAGTTGCCGCCGGCCCACATCCACGAATTGCTGCAGCGTTTCGAGCGCATTGTCGTGCACCGGGGCGCGTCGGTCATCAAGGAGGGCGAACCGGGTGACTATTACTATTTGATCGAAAGCGGGCGCTGCGAGGTGTTCAAGCGCGTGGGCGGTGCGGATGTTCGGCTGGCCGAGTTCAAAGCCGGCGATGCCTTTGGTGAAGAAGCTCTGGTGTCAGACTCCCTGCGCAATGCTTCAGTCGTGATGAAAACGGACGGCGTGCTGTTTCGTCTGGCCAAACCGGATTTTCTCGCCTTGCTGCGCACGCCTTTGCTGCATGCACTTGGCCGTGCGGCGGCCGATGCCAGAATTGCGGCCGGTGCTTGCTGGCTGGACGTGCGCTACGCCGCCGAGTTTGCCGAAAATGGCTTGCCTGGCGCGGTCAACTTGCCCTTGAGCGAAATTCGCTCGGCCTTTGGCCTGCTTGATCAATCACGTGAATACATTGTTTATTGCCGTTCCGGGCGGCGCAGCTCGGCAGCCGCCTTCCTGCTTGCCCAGCGCGGCTTCAAGGCTTTCTGGTTGCAGGATGGCTTGCTCGGGAGCGGCGCATGAGTGCCGCAAAGAACCGGCTGTCAGCAGCCAATCGGGGGTAGTCATGGAAACCATTCAGGATCTTTTTCGCCGGCTTGAACAGCTCAACGATATCGGGGCATCGCTTTCAAATGAACGCGATATCAACCTGTTGCTTGAGAAAATCCTCCTCGCCGCGAAGGCCATTACCCGCGCCGATGGCGGTACGCTTTATCTGCTGGCAGAGGATGGCCAGTCGCTGCATTTCGAAATTGTCCGGACCGATTCTCTGAATATTGCCTTCGGCGGCAGTAGCGGCCAATCGACCTCCGGCAAGTTTCCCGATTTGCCGCTCTACAACCCGGATGGCTCACCGAACAACACCCTGGTTGCGGCGTATGCCGCGCTTCACGGTAAAACGGTGAATATTTCCGATGCCTATGCCGCACAAGGCTTCGATTTTTCGGGAACGCGCAAATTCGACGAGCGCACCGGCTATCGCTCGCAATCCTTTCTCACCGTGCCGATGAAAAACCACGAAGGTGAAATCATCGGCGTGCTGCAACTGATCAATGCACTGAAGACGGGCAGTGGCGAGGTGACCGAGTTTTCGCAGGCCGACCAGCGGCTGGCCGAGTCGCTGGCCTCGCAGGCAGCGATTGCGCTGACCAATCGCCAGTTGGTCGAGCAACTGGAAACGCTGTTCGAATCATTCATCAAGCTGATCAATCTGGCCATCGACGAAAAATCGGCCCACACCGGCGGTCACTGCCAGCGCGTTCCCGAACTGACCATGCTGCTGGCCGATGCGGTCGATGCGACGATGGAAGGCCCGCTTGCCGACTTCAAGCTGACCGACAAGGACAGGTACGAGCTGCGCATCGCGGCGCTGATGCATGATTGCGGCAAGGTGACGACGCCGGTTCATGTCGTCGACAAGGCGACCAAGCTGCAAACGATCTATGACCGGATCGATCTGATCGATACGCGTTTCGAGATCGTCAAGCGCGATGCCGAAATCCGCAAATGGCGTCAGATCGCGGGCGGCCAGGAGGCGGCTGAAGCCGAGCGTGCCTTGCTCGATTTTTGCCGCGAATGCGATGTCGACCGCGACTTTTTGCGCCAGGCCAATATCGGTGGCGAGCGAATGAGTGACGAGGCGATCGAACGGGTCAAGGCGATGGCCGGCAAGTACCGGTGGACCAATCCGGCGGGCGTCGAAACTGATTTCCTGTCAGCCGACGAACTCGACAACCTGACCATTCGCGCCGGCACGCTGACCCAGAATGAGCGTGAAATCATCAACCACCACATCGTCGCGACGATCCGCATGCTGGAACAACTGCCCTGGCCGAAACATCTGCGCAATGTGCCGGAATACGCCGGCGGCCACCACGAGCGGATGGATGGCAAAGGCTACCCGAAAGGGCTGAAGCGTGACGAAATGAGCTGGCAGGCCCGGATGATGGGCATTTCTGATATTTTCGAAGCGTTGACCGCGAAAGACCGCCCCTACAAGGAAGCCATGAAACTCACCCAGGCACTGGGCATCATGGAAAACTTCAAGAAAGGCGGCCATATCGACCCGGACCTGTTCGATGTCTTTGTCCAGGGCGAGGTGTTCAGGAAGTATGCCGCCAGCTATCTCTTGGCGGAGCAGGTGGATTGCTGAAAACTGCCTGAAAAGGTTGTGCTGATGTGACGTTTTTTGTCAGGTGCCAGACTTCGGTTCACGCTTTTGTTTTTTTGTTTTCTTCCAGTTGCTTGAAAATAAAGCCATTTTGTTTTTTGTGGCTCAGTATTTTTGCCCTGGCATGGAAAGTGATTAAGGTTTAGCAGCGGTTTTTCCCGCCTTTTGCAAACAAAGGAGATTCAAATGAAGCGTGTTCAACAAGGTTTTACCCTGATCGAACTGATGATCGTTGTCGCCATTATCGGTATCTTGGCGGCCGTCGCTCTGCCGGCTTACCAGGATTACACCAATCGAGCCAAAGCATCTGAAGTTATTTTGGCAGCAAGTGGCGCACGTACCTGTGTAACCGAAGGTGTATCTACCAATGGAGCGAGTTTGTTGGATCAGTGTGCCACAGGTTTTGTTGCAACGAAATATGCTAAAACTTTGACTGTTAATGCAACGACAGGTGCGATTCAAGTTAAGGGATTTATTCTTGCAGCGGATGACACAACCATCAACCTGACTCCAACAATTTCTGGTAATGCAATTACAGGCTGGGGCTGTACGGGAACTCCATCCAAATGGATGCCAGCTTCCTGCAAGTGAGCCTCACGTGATTTAATATATTTTGATATTAATAACTTTAAAAAGGGAGCAGGAATGCTCCCTTTTTGTTTGGAAAAATTTAAGAGCTCGGGATCATTTTGATTAGCAGACTTTGGTTGGTTGTTTCTGCATTGGCATTTTCATTGACATGGCTAATGCCAAATCATGTTTTGCCATGGTTGAGCTTTCATAGTGACGCGTGGGCATCCATTGTATTGGTTGCTGTCGCTGGGTATGTGTTTTATAAAAATAACTCGCCATTTCCATTGGCTTTGCCTGTTTTATTCTTTGTGTTATTGGCCTTTGTTCCTATTGGCCAGTATTTGATTGGGACCATTTATCATTTCGGCTCGGCGTGGATTAACTTTGCGTATTTGCTCGGTTTGCTCTGCTCGATAGTTCTGGGTTTTGTCTGGGTTCGGCAGGGTGGGGATCAGTGTCTTAATTTTCTGTTTTTGGCGATTGGGTTTGCGGCGCTAATATCCACATCAATGCAGTTGTTGCAATGGTTGGATGGTGATACGTATCGCCCATGGCTTTTGCGAGCCTCTGGTCGATACTACGCGAATATGGCGCAGCCTAATCAATTGGCTTCTCTCCTATTGCTGGGAGTGGTTGCTTGTTCGTGGGGCTGGGCGAAGAAAGTGCTTAACCCTATTGTTGCTGTTATTTTGTGTTGCTATTTGTTCTTGGGGGTGGCTTTAACCGAGTCGCGCTCTGCTTGGCTTGGATTCTTGCTGTTGCTCTTTTGTACATGCTATTTTCGAACATTGGTGGGCCGGCAGTATCTTCAAATGGCTTGTTTTTTGGCTGTTGTTTTTTTTACAGGAATATTTTTGTTTTCCGTCGCAGACTCTGTCGGAGCGGGCGGAGTCGGTGAGCATCGCGACCTTTATGAGAGTTCGCGTTTGGTTGCATGGAAAATGCTGCTTGAAGCGAGTCTTAAGCAGCCGTTCTTTGGTGTGGGGTGGGGGCAACTGGCAGAGGCAAGTTTTTTGGTGATGGATGCCTATCCTCCGTTAGGCGTTTGGTTTACAAGTGCCCATAATTTGGTGATTGACATCATTCTTTGGAATGGTTTAGGACTGGGCTTTATTTTTTTGTTTTTTTTGCTATGTTTTGGCTGGAGTGCATTTTCCAAAGTTTCGGATGTTGCAAGTATGCATTTGCTCGCATTGTTAATAGTTTTGATTACACATGGGATGCTTGAACTTCCGTTGCAGTATGCCTATTTTTTGTTTCCAGCCGGCATTGCTTTTGGCGGTTTGCTGGGGAAGGAGTCTTTCTTTGCCTGTGGCATGGTTTCTCCGATAGTTTTAAGATTGGCTTGGTTGGGGGTTGTTTTTGTTATGCTGTTGACGTTGCGGGATTATTTTGTTGTCGAGAATTCGTTTTATGCATTGCGTTTCGAGAGGAGCCGGATAGTTTCTCCTGTTCCTGTTGTAGAAGAAGAAATTTATGTTTTAACTCAGTGGAGAGATTATTTTTTGCTCGCCAAGGAGCCGGTAAGTGCGTTGTCAAAAAGCGTTGACGATCCCAATCTTCGAGAGATATTGGGAGTTATTCCTTCTGTATTAGTGATGGAGAAATACTCTCTGGTTTTATTGAAACGGGGTGACTTGGCTAACTCTCTGCTTTGGTTGGCTCGAATCTGTAAGTCAAATCGGCCGGAGAGTTGTGATTTGCTGAAAGCTGAGTGGGTTGGTAAATATAGGGAGCAGAATTAGTCGCAGGTGTTTTTTCTTTAATAAAGTTGCACTGAAAATTCTGATCCAAATTGTCATGGAGTTGCAGATAGGCCCCATGGCATGTATTTTTTAAAGTCGTGTTTTTTTACGCTGTTGTTAAATATTTTGATTAAGTTGGTTTGGGAGCATCGGATCCAGCCACTTAACAGTTCCATTGATCTTGTTTTTTTGCGCTCAAGCATTTTAAGCGCAGTTGTACAGTCATTTATTTTTCCAAGGTATTCTTGAGCCGTTTCAAGGCTTTCGATGCTTTTTCTGAGTGACTGGCTTGGGAGAATCGGTGCAAAAAAATCGAAGGCATATCGCAAGCTTTTGCACTCAATCCGAAATGAATGAAGTTCGTTTTCCGAGAGGAAGGCCTTGTTTTTGATTTTTTTTTGGGTTTGCTTGTATTGTCGGGAAATGCTGGTTTTTGCGTAGCTTTTAATCGGCATCGGCAACGTATCCCTCAATGCATAAATTGCGGCCGTGAATTCGACTATCAGGCGCTGATATTCGCGTACCGCGAGCAATTTGACGACTGATTGACGGGCTGATTTTGCGCTGCGGCGAGCTTCGGTACGCAGGCGGCGAATATCGCCGTGTTCCGGAAAGACGGCTTGAATCGGAGGGAGCGTTTCTTCAAGAAAAACATCCCAGTTGCGAGCTTCGCCCAGGGCACTGGCCAGCGTGCGCCAGGTTTGGCCATAAGTGCTGACAAATTCCGGTGGCAGAACCGGCGAAAACAGTTTGATGGCGGAACGCAGGCGGCGCAAGGCGACACGGGCCTGGTGAATGAACTCCGGGTCGTTGCTGAGGTGTAATCCCTCTTCATTGCGCTGGAAGTGTTCGAGGCAGCCCAGGGCAATGCACCGGAAGGCTTCGACCGGCTGCATGTCGACAGAAATGCCGGCTGGTTTTGCCTTGAATGGTTTGAGCGGCTCGTCGTTAAACAGCTTGTAGCCACGCTCGGCTTTGCTGGCAATGGCTGGGCTGAGTTCGAGTTTGTCCTGGAGCTTTCGGGTTAGTTTGAAAATATCGTCGATGTCGCCCGAAAGTAATTCCAGCTCTATTTCACAAATCCGGCTTTTCCTTCCCTGGCTTTCGATGGTGCCGCGATCCAGCGCCAATTCGATCAGGGAATGCCCGAAGGGTACGTGCCAGATTTGCCGTCTGAAATCCGTCGTGAAAACAGCGGCCATTTGGGGGCGGGCTGTTTCGAGAAAGTCGCGCAGGCTTGGTTCGTCGACGTGGCTGAAATCGAAAACACCCGGCAGGGCGGGTTTTTCCCATTCGCTGCGAACGGCCAGCCCGCCGCTGGCCGGTTCGGCCGACTTTACGGTGAGCAGCCATTGTTCGCCCTTCTTCCGAAAGCGCATGGCGATACGTTTGGCGTGGAGGGCCAATTCGGGCGTGTCGTAATAAGTGTTCAGCAGGTGCTGCTTTTGTGCGGCAAGTGGAAGCAGCAGGGGGTGCGATGCCAGCTTTTTGGCTGACTTGGCGGTGAGTTGCAGTTTCAGTTCAATTTCGGTGCTCATTTAATTTGCCGGATTCATTTTGCGTGGCACAGCAGGACCGGTTGCACCATCAAAGCCCAACTCTGGCAGGGCGGCCAGTTCCCCCGCGCTTTGGACGTTTTCGGCAATGACGGTCAGCCCGATATTGTGGGCAATGCTGCACAGTCCTTTGAGGAATGCCTGGTTTCCGGCCTGGGTATCAATGGCGCGGATGAAGCTGCCATCAACCTTCAGGTAATCAAGGCCAATGTCGTGCAGGCGTCCGATTTCGCTGAATTGCCGGCCGAAGTGTTCGATGCCAAGGCGGCAGCCGAGTGGGCGTATTGCTTCGCAGAAGGCGCGGAATTCAGCAAAGTGCTGGAAGGCGCCGACTTCGGCAACTTCCAGCCAGAGGCGCGGAGCGAGCTCTTTCTTGTCGGCAATCATGGCCTGCAGACGATCACGGAACGAGGCGACCAGAATCGATTCGCCAGAGAGGTTGACCGCGACAGCCGGGATGCCGGCAGCAATACGCTCAAGCGCCAGCCGGGTTGCGGCAAGGTCGAGTTCCGTCGTGAGCGAGAGGCGCGAGGCCATAGGCATGAAGCTGCCTGCCGCCAACCATTCTCCGTTCTCGGTGGCCTGCAGGCGCAGCGGGCATTCGAGGTGCATGATGTCTCCCCCGTTGTTGGCGACGGGGAATTCGATCAAGCGCAAACGCTGGGTCTGGATGGCCGACTCCAGCACTTTTCTCCAGTCGGCACTGGAGGTCGCGTGTTGTTCGCAGCCACTTTCGGCAGAGCACCAAGCCAGCCCGCTTTGGTTTTCTGCCGAAGCCAGCGCGGTATCAAGACTGGAGAGCAGAGCGCCGATGCCTTGTCCGTGCTGATAGACCCCGCTGGCGACATAGCCGACCCGCTCGCTGTCGATCAATCCCGCCGAAACCAGATCGCGCAGACCGGTGAGCATGCTTTCCGCCTGGTGAGTCGGGTTCTGGATGCCGGGCAGCAGCAGGGCGAAGTCGGCGCCATTCAGTCGTGCTGCAGCACCGCCGCTGGTGCCGCTGGCGAGCGTTGCGATGAGGGTGCCCGTCCGGCGCAGGAGTTCATCGGCAGCTTCGCGGCCGGCCCGTTTGTTGATGCCGGCCAGATCGCCAAGACGGAGCATCAGCAAGCTGCCGTTCGGGCTGGCATCATCGTCATTGAGTGCCGCATGCAGCTGATTCATGAAAAATGCACGGTTGGCCAGGCCGGTCAGGCCATCTTGCGTTGCTTCGCGTCTGACTTGCTCCAGGCGGGCGGCCTCTTCGGCAAAAATGGTTTTCAGGCGGTCGACCATGGCATTCATGGCGCTGGCAACGCTTTTCAATTCAGGGGTGGAGGGTTCTGGAATGTTGATGAAACGGCGTTCGCTGATCGCCTGTGCCTGCCCGACGACCGCATCGAGAGGGCGCTTGATCCGGCGCAAGATCTGCATGCCGAGAAAGCCCATGAAGCCGCCACCGATGATGAACCAGACAATCAGGTGCCAGGCGCCATCCCAGAGTTCCTTGTAGGCAAACTGGCTGTGGCTGACGAGTTCGACCGTACCAAACTGCGTCCAGCCAGAAGAAACCTGGGCCTGACCTGCTTGTGATTTGATGGGGAAAACGCGGATAAACCATGCCGGGACATCGCCGGCCATCGGCGGGCTTGATTTTTCGATCATCAATTTGCCATCCGGGCCGACCAGGCGGACGTGCTCGTACTGGCCGCTGTCGAAAACAGCGGCGACCTGCAGTTCGACGGTGACCGGGTCCTTGTCGAGTTGCGACATCGACAGCGCCAGGGAGGAGGCGTTGTCATTGTTCTTGATGGCCAGTTGCTGCTCAAGATAATGACGTGCTGTCAGCATGCTCACCACAAAGCTACCCGCAAAAGCGATGATGGTGCTGGCAATGACGGCAAGCCAGAGTTGTCGGAAAAGGGACATGCAAATTACCTCACTGAAAACCTTCGGCGCGCGCTCGTTGCAGGAGGTCCTGCCAGCGGGAAAGATTGCTCTTGCTCGACTGGTTACCCGTGCCTTGCCACAGGCCGGCGCTGTTGAAACTGAAAATGGGGGCAAGATCCGGACGCTGTGAGGCCGGGCGAATCTCGGGGTTCAGGTTGTCGAGAACCTGGGGCTCGGCGTTGGGTGTCGCATAGTAGGCCAGCACCATGTGAGCCTGCTGAATCGGACCGCTTGGCGTGTTCTGCGTGGCCTTGACGTAAACGAGGCGGAGTTTGTTGACCGGGATGCCAATGTTGATCAGCGAGTAATACTTGGCGATCGAGAAATCTTCGCAATCCCCCCAGCCCCGTCCGATGAATTCAATCGGGGTCGCCCAGTAATCAGACTGTCCCCACACATTGAGGTCATCGGCGTACCCGATGCGGCGGTTGAAGAAGTCATTAACTGCACGTATTTTTTCTGAGTCGGAACGTGCTTTTGATTCGGCCAGCAGGGCCTGCCAATCCTTGTATACAGGAAGTTGTGTTTGGCCGAAGCGGCTTGTCAGCGCTTGCTGAAGCTGTTCGAAGTCCAGCCCTAATGCTGTTTTCAGGCCGATCAGGGCGCACGTTGCACTGAATGTGACAAAGACGACTAAGCGAAACAGTGCGTATGTTCTTGGCAAGGGGCGGGCAGCGATTAGTCTGACTGTAAGTACATAATATTACATACAAAACCAGCTATCGTATCGCTATAATCTGGATCAAATATTAAAACAGGGGCTGTTCATGCAAACCAATAAAACGCTCTCCTTGCTAATGCTTCTGGCGCTTCCCAGCCTTGGCCACAGTGCGCCGAGTTCGGAGGCACAGGGGACGTTGAAGGAGATTGCGCAGAAGGCAGTGCTGAACAGTCCTGAAGTGACGTCGAAGTGGCACAACTACAAGGCAGCGGAAGAAGAAATCGGCGTCGGCCGGGGCGGCTACTTTCCGCGGGTTGATTTCACGGCCGGGACTGGCCGGGAAAGCCTGGAACAGGCGCCGAGCAGCACGACGAACAAGTACACGCGCAGCGGCTACGGCCTGAGCCTGAACCAGATCCTGTTCGACGGCTTTGCCACGCGCAACGAAGTTCGCCGCCTGGACAAGGCCCGGCTGGTTCGTTACTACGAACTGCTGGACGCCTCGGAAGCCGTTGCCCTGGAAGCCTCGCGCGCCTACCTTGATGTGCTGCGCTACCGCTTCCTGGTCAATCTGGCCGAAGACAACTACGTCCAGCACAAAGCGACCCACGAACAACTGCTGCGTCGCACACAATCAGGCGTTGGTCGTCGGGTCGACCTTGAACAAGCCGGCAGCCGCCTGGCCCTGGCCGAAATCAACCTGACCACCGAAACGGCTAATTTGCACGACGTCACGGCCCGCTACCAGCGCATCGTGAACAGCCAGCCACCCAGCGTGATCGTACCGCCCAGCCAGGTCAGCAGCGGCTTGCCCGCCAGCCAGAAAGCCGCACTGGACGTTCTGTACAAGAAAAACCCGACCCTGCTCGCCGCCGTCGAGAACACCGAAGCTGCCCAAAGCGAACTGGACGTCCGCCGCGCCGCCTACTCCCCCAAACTAGACCTGCGCGCCCGAACTGACAGCACCGACAACTACCTGGGCGCCAAAGGCGAACGGAACTACACCGTCGGCGAACTCGTCGTCAGCTTCAACCTCTTCAACGGCGGCGCCGACCGAGCCCGGGAAAAGCAATACATCGAGCGCAAGAACCTCTCGCTCGACCTGCGGGAAAAAGCCTGCCGCGATACCCGGCAAACCCTGGCCATCGCCTACAACGACGTCGCCCGGCTGCGCGAACAAGCCACCGCCCTGGCCACACAAGTCAGCCTGCTGGAAAAGACCCGCGACGCCTATCGCGACCAGTTCAACGTCGGTCAGCGCACCCTGCTCGACCTGCTCGACACCGAAAACGAGTTGCTCAGTGCGCGTCGCAACGCCGTCAATGCAGACTCCGACCTGAGCCTCGCCTACCTGCGGACCTACGCCGGCATGGGCACGCTCCTCGAACACCTGGGCCTGCAAAAGCTCGACACGCCGACCCCGGAAGCGAAAGAACTCGCCCAGGTCGACCTGGCAGAACTCTGCCCGAACGAAACCGCCGGCGTACCGGTCCCGGACCGTGAAGCGCTGAATGCCCGTGCGATGGCCCAACTGCAAGTCAAACCGGTCCCCTTCGTCCCGGCAGCCTCGCCAGTGGCAGCCCCTGTGGCGGACAGCGAAGTCCTTTCGCGCGTCAAGGGCTGGGCCGCCGCTTGGGCAGCAAAAGACTACAACGCCTACAGCGGCTTCTATGCCCCGACCTTCACGCCGGATGGTGGGCTGTCGCGGGAAGACTGGGCGCAATTGCGTCGCAGCCGGATCTCGACGCGTGAGCACATCAATGTTGAGTTGCAGGATGTTAACGTTCGGATGGAAGGTGCCGATCGTGCGCGGGTCAGCTTCCGCCAGATCTATCAGTCGAACCGCTATAACGACACGACGCAGAAAGCCCTGGAAATGATTCTGGTGGGCGGCAAGTGGCTGATCAATCGGGAGAGCTCGGTGCCTTGCGGCGGTAGCACCACCGGTGGGTGCAAGTCCGTCAAGTGAGGTATTTTCACCCCCTGATTCTTCGACTGTTTTTTGTCGTTGGCGTATTTTTTGCACTGAGTGCTGGCGCTCAGGATGCTTTTGGGCCGACGCTGGGCAAAATATCTGCGCAAGGCCGGGTTTATCTCGGCTATCGCGAGGCGATGCCCCCATTCACCTATGTCCTGCCTGGTGGCACTCAGCCAACAGGCTATGTGTGGGATATCTGCCTGCATGTCGTCAAGGCTCTGGAAGCCAGAGTGGGCAAGCCACTTGAGGTTGTTCCCGTGGTCGTGAGTGACAATGCTCGCCCGATGTTAATCAAGAATAATGTGGTTGATCTTGATTGCGGAGGTGCCGCGAATACGGTGGCTCGCCAGAAGCAGGTTGCCTTGTCGGTGACGCTCTATGTCAGTGATGTGAAAATTCTGGTTCGATCGGATAGCGGCCTGGCGATGCCGGCGGATTTGGCAGGGAAGCGAATCGTGACGGTCTCAGGCGGGAGCGAGCGTCAGTTGAAGCGTATGGCGCTGGAAAAAAATATCTCGATGCAGCATCAACTGGCCAATTCGCCGGCAGACGCGATGACTTTATTGCGCGAGGGCAGGACGGACGGGATTGCGGCAGAAGATGCTACGCTTTCGATTTTGCGTGCGGGCAAGGCCGAGTTTCGTTTGCTTGATGTGGTTTTGGCAACGGAGCCGCTGGCACTGATGTTCCCGTTGGGCGACGCTTCATTCAAGGCGCTCGTCGATGAAACTCTGATCGGTTTGATGAAGCGTGGCGAAATGACGGCCATTTACGACAAATGGTTCATGTCGCCGCTTCCTTCTGAAAGTGTGTCACTTGATTTGCCGATGTCGCAGGCGCTCAAGGCGGCGATCCTGACGCCGAGCGATACGCCGGTCAACTGAGTGAAAAGCAGTAAAAAGGCCATGAAAATGGCCTTTTTTGATCAGAGTTTCTCAGAGTTTCGGATTGAGTGTGTATGTGCCGGTCAGGCTTGCTTCGGCCAGGATATGCCCCTGGATTGCTTGTCGTACTTCCGGCCCGCCAAACCGGCCTTCAATCGGCAGGTGCGCGACATCAAGTGCGTACAGCGTAAAAATGTAGCGGTGGATGATTTCGTCGTTCCATGGCGGGCATGGGCCATCGTAGCCGTAGTAGTCGCCGCGCATGTCGTTGTCGCCAGCAAACCAGTCCGTGTAATTGTTGATCCCCTGGCGTGTACCATGGGCGGCTTGAGGGCCGGGTTTGCCGCGTGGTGAAACGGTATTGCTGAATTCACCCTGGGAAATGGCGTTGACCGCGGCAGGCAGGTCGATCAAAACCCAATGGAAAAAATCGACTCGCGGCAAGCTGGCGGGAACGGTTCTGCCTTCCTGATTGACATCATCGCCCTTGCTGGGGACGTCCGGGTCATGGCAGATCAGTACGAAAGATTGGGTACCCTCAGGAACGTCATCCCAAGCCAATGGCGGATTCAGGTTTTTACCGAGGCAAACGTGGTGCGCCGGGTCGGGGATGCAAAAGGAAAAATCGCCCGGAATCCGTTGCCCATCGGTAAATGCGGTGCAGGTCAGTTTCATTGAGGCTACTCCTAGTTATTCAGCCGCCCGACGTTTGAAGTCGCCAAGGCGGAAGCCGAGAATCCATAGTGTAGCGAAATAACTGCCTGCGCCAAGCGGGATGATCCAGGCAAGGCGAGCCAGGCGTTCGACCATCGAGTTTTCCAGCCAGCTTGTTTCTGTCCCCATGGAAAACCAAAGTGTCGCACCCATGGTGAGCATGGCCAGGACTAGTTTGGTGATGAATTTTGCCCAGCCGGGTTGTGGTGCAAAGATTTCTTGCTTGCGCAAGCCTCGGTAGAGCATTGCTGCATTCAGACAGGCCGCCAGTCCGATCGACAGTGCCAGTCCGGCATGTTGCAACCAGCCGATGAATGCCAGGTTCATGGCTTGTGTCGCGAATAAGGAGATCAGTGCAATGCGAACCGGGGTTCTGACGTTTTGCCGGGCATAAAATCCGGGGGCCAGCACTTTGACCAAGATCAGCCCCGTCAGGCCGATAGCATAAGCAACGAGTGCTTCCCGGGTGTGCAGGACGTCCACCACAGAAAATGCGCCGTGGAAAAAAAGTGTGCTGATGAGCGGTACCGCCAGAATGGCAAGAGCCAGGGCGGCTGGTGCTGCGAGGAGCAGCGTCAGGCGCAGCCCCCAGTCAAGCAGCTTTGAGTATTCTTCGTGATTGGCGCTGGCGTGGTAGCGCGACAAGGATGGTAGCAGGATGGTGCCCAGGGCTGCGCCCAGCATCCCAGATGGGAACTCCATCAGTCGGTCAGCGTAATACAACCATGAGACGCTGCCAGTTGCCAGGAAAGAAGCAAAGATGGTGTTGATCAGCAGGCTGATTTGAGACACCGAGACGCCGATCAGGGCAGGTGCCATTAGCATGAGTACGCGCCGAACCCCCTGGTTTTTCCAGGCTGCCTGCCAGTTAAGTGATGGTCGAGGCAGCATGGCAATTTTTTTCAGGGCAGGAATCTGGATGGCAAGCTGCAGCAATCCGCCCAGAAATACAGCCCAGGCCAGTGCCAGTACGGGTGGATCAAAATATGGGGCAGCGAACAACGCCATGCCGATGAAGGCAATATTGAGCAGCACCGGTGTGAATGCAGGAAGTGCAAACCGGCTCCACGTATTGAGAATGCCTCCGGCAAGAGCCACCAGCGACATGAAGAAAATATAAGGGAAAGTAATGCGGGTGAGTGTTACGGTGAGTTCGAACTTACCTGCATCGGCAGAAAACCCCGGTGCCGATAACCAAACCAGCAAAGGTGCTGTTGCGATGCCGATGGCGGTGATGGCAAACAAGGCCATGGCAAGCAGGCTGGCCACATGGTCGACCAGTGCCTTGGTTTCTATTTCTCCCTGTTTGTTGCGATATTCGCCAAGGATGGGGACGAATGCTTGTGAGAAAGCCCCCTCGGCAAACATTCTGCGAAGTAGATTGGGGAGTTTGAATGCGACAAAAAATGCATCCGTAGCCAGGCCGGCGCCAAACGCACGCGCAATTACGAAATCGCGAACAAAGCCGAGAACGCGAGAAAGAAGGGTCATTCCACTGACAGTGGCCAGCGCTCGAAGCAGATTCATTGAGAGGGGCGTTGCCTGAAAGGCGGATAGAAAGCTATAATTCTACGCTGTGCTTCGGCGCGAACTTCAGAAGCTTTATAAAACAAAGATTTCTGCTTCGTGACAAGCAGTGTGCCGGTGTAGCTCAGTTGGTAGAGCAGCGCATTCGTAATGCGAAGGTCGTAGGTTCGACTCCTATCTCCGGCACCAGAAATACCAAGGGCTGCGTTTTCGCAGCCCTTTTTTTATCCTGTTTTTTGCGCCCCTTGATCCAGGCTGCGAATCTGGTTCCGGCCATTGCGTTTGGCGGCGTACAGGGACTCATCGGCGGCCTGTAGTAGTAGGGGGGCAGGGGTTTCGCAGGATGGGACCATGCTGGCGACGCCAAAGCTGCAGGAAATCAGGCCTCCCACGCCTCCTTGGTGTGGAATGCACAATTCTCGTGCGGAGCTACGCATGCGCTCTGCAACGGCTTGCGCTCCGATGGCATCGGTGCCGGGCAGGATGGCAGCAAATTCTTCGCCGCCGTAGCGCGCCACAATATCTTCGACACGAAACAGCGATTCGTTGAGTGCGCCGGCAACCGCTTTCAGGCATTCGTCACCTGCTTGGTGGCCGTATATATCATTGAATTGTTTGAAAAAATCAACGTCGCCGATGACGATGCTCAACGGTGCTTTTAGGCGTGAGCAGCGCCGCCACTCTGTGCGCAGTGTTTCGTCAAAATGCCGGCGATTGGGGATGTTGGTCAGTCCGTCAAGCAGGGAAAGAGCCTTGATCTGGCGATGCGCTTCGTGAATTTCTTTCTGCATGCAAACAATGCGCAACAAGGCGCGGACTTTGGCGAGCAGAACGACTTCTGAAACGGGTTTGTACAAAAAATCATCACCGCCGGCCATGATGCCCTCGGCCAGGATGTCTTCGTCCATGACCGTCGACAGGAAAACAATGGGCGTCCAGGGCATGACGCCCGGTTGTTCTGCCGAGCGCTCCCAGGATCGCATGCTTTTGGCGATGGATAGGCCGTCGGTGTCGTGCAGAGCGATATCCATCAGCACCAGGCTGGGGTGGTGCTTGCAGAACTGATTGAGTGCCTGTGCCCCGTTTGCCGCAACGACCGTTTGTACGTCAGGTAATTGGGCCAGGCATTCGCTGATCAGTGATCGGTTGCTGGCGGATGGATCGACGATGAGTACGGTCGATTTGTTAGGGTCAAGCATTGCCTGCGCAGGTTTTCAGAGAAAGGGATGATGGATCAATTTTTGATCATCATAGATCATTCCTTCGTGGTTTGAGTGAGGGGCCTGGTTTGATTCTGTGGCTGGGGGCTTCTGTCTTCCTCTCAGGCCGTTGTAATATGATGCGTTGTTCCATACGGTACCGTCTGGAGAAGGTGCCGATGTTCGTTGTTTTTAAAGGAGAGAGCGGCAATGCAAATCAAAGATAAAGTATTTCTGGTGACTGGGGCTGGTTCTGGTCTGGGCGCTGCGACTGCACGCACGCTGAGCGAAGCGGGTGCAAAAGTTGTCCTGGCGGACCTGAATCGTGATGCAGGTGAAAAACTGGCCGCAGAGCTTGGCGCTGGTGCTCGATTTGTTGAAACCGATGTGGCGAATGAGGCTTCTGCGGTCAACGCGATTCAGACGGCAATTTCTGCATTTGGCGGTTTGCACGGTCTGGTCAATTGCGCGGGGGTTGCTCCGGCTGAAAAAGTGGTTGGCAAGGAAGGCCCGCACAAGCTCGAAAGCTTTGCCAAGGTGATCAACATCAATCTGGTTGGTACTTTTAACATGATTCGTCTGGCCGCCGATGCCATGATGAAAGGTGAGCCCGATGCAGGCGGTGAGCGCGGCGTGATTGTTAATACCGCATCCGTGGCTGCTTACGAAGGTCAGCTTGGGCAGGCAGCCTATGCTGCGTCGAAGGGCGGCATTGTTGCCTTGACCCTGCCTGTTGCCCGTGAGTTGTCGCGCAGCGGCATTCGTGTCATGACTATTGCACCGGGGATCATGGAAACCCCGATGCTGCTTGGTATGCCGCAAGAGGTTCAGGACTCCCTCGGCAAGATGGTTCCGTTCCCTTCGCGCATGGGCAAGCCTGCCGAATATGCCAATCTGGTCAAGCATATCGCTGAGAATTCCTATCTGAACGGAGAGGTCATTCGTCTCGACGGTGCCATCCGGATGGGGACCAAATAAACTATACTTTGGCTCCGCCATCGACCCCCAAAGGCACTTCGGTGCCTTTTTTATTGCATGTCCCAAGCTTCTTGTTATCACTGCGGTCAACCTGTCCCGGGCGATGTAAACCTGCCGGTCACGATTGCCGACCAGCCTCGTCCGATGTGTTGCTATGGCTGCCAGGCTGTGGCTCAGTCGATTGTCGATAACGGATTGACGGACTATTACCGCAGTCGCGATGCCATGCCGGAGTCCCAGCGTGAAGCTTTGCCGGGGATTCTTGATCAGCTGGCGCTATTTGATCATGCCGACTTCCAGAAAAGCTTCGTCAAGGCCCTGGGGGAAACCGAACGCGAGGCTTCCCTGCTGCTTGAAGGGATCACCTGCGCCGCCTGCATCTGGCTCAATGAGCAGCATGTCGGGCGCTTGCCGGGGGTGACGGCGGTTGATATCAACTATGCCACCCGGCGCGCGCGGGTTCGTTGGGATGATTCGCGGGTCCGGCTATCCGACATTCTTGGTGCGATTGCGGCGATCGGCTATCGAGCCTATCCCTACGATGCTGCCAAAAATGAAGAGATATCCCGTGAGGAGCGGCGTGACGCCCTCTGGCGCTTGTGGGTGGCCGGGTTTGGCATGATGCAGGTCATGATGTATGCCTTTCCGGTGTATATCGCAGATGGCGAAATGACCGCTGATGCCGAAAGCCTGATGCGCTGGGCCAGTCTGGTGCTGACCTTGCCGGTGATTTTTTACTCATCAGCCCCGTTCTTTCGGCATGCCTGGCGCGATTTGATGTTGCGTCGTGTTGGGATGGACGTGCCTGTCGCGCTGGGGGTTGGCGCGGCATTTGTTGCCAGCCTCTGGGCGACGGTGACCCAGTCCGGCGAGGTTTATTTCGACTCGGTCACCATGTTTGTCTTTTTCTTGCTGGGCGGCCGTTTCCTGGAAATGACCGCTCGCCAGAAAGCCTTGAGCGTGACGGAGGCGCTGGCCAAGCTATTGCCGGCTTTTGCACAAAAACTCCCGAATTTCCCGGTCGACCGTACGCCTGAGCAGAAAATCGTCGCCGATCTTGTGCCGGGCGATCACATTCTGGTTCGGGCTGGTGACACTATTCCGGCCGACGGGCGGGTCGTTGAAGGTGTCAGTTGTACCAGTGAAGCCTTGTTAACCGGTGAGAGCAAGCCGGTGCCCAAAATGCCGGGAGATCCTGTGACCGGTGGCTCGGTGAATGCAGAAAGTCCGTTGATCGTGCGCGTCGAACAGGTCGGCGAGACGACGCGGCTGTCCGCAATCATCCAGCTTATGGAGCGAGCGGCTGCCGAAAAGCCGAAAATCGTCGAGATGGCCGACCGTGTTGCCAGCTACTTCGTCGCGGTTCTTTTACTAGTGGCGATGCTGGTTGCGGTTGGTTGGTACTTTGTCGATCCATCAAAAATGTTGTGGATCACCGTGTCGGTGCTGGTTGTGACTTGTCCGTGTGCGCTTTCGCTGGCCACGCCGATTGCCTTGACTGTTTCAGCCGGGGCCCTGGCCAAGGACGGTTTGCTGGTTACGCGTGGCCATGCGATCGAAACGCTTGCCCGGGCCAGCCATTTTGTTTTTGACAAAACCGGGACGCTGACAACAGGAAGAATGCGTTTGATTGATGTGATGCCCGTGAGCGATCTCCCTCGAGCTGCTTGTTTGCAGGTTGCAGCAGCACTTGAGCGTTCGTCGGAGCATCCTGTGGCGGTCGCGCTGTGCCGGGCTTCAGACGTTGATGCTTTTTCGGCGGAGCAGGTTATTAGCGAGCCAGGTCAAGGGGTTGAGGCGCTCGTGGCTGGCAAGCGCTATCGCATCGGCCGGCCTGCTTATGTTTTGGGTCTTGGTGGCGGCGTCTTGCCGGATGCTGCGGTCAACTGGCTGGAAAGCGGAGATACGGTGGTTGTCCTGGGCGATGAGCGAGGTTGCCTGGCCTTGTTCCGGATCGGCGATGAAATTCGCGACGAGTCCAAGGCGTTGGTCGATGCCTTGAAACAGGCGGGGAAAAAAGTTGTTTTGCTGACCGGCGACGCTCCTTCTGTCGCCCGGCGTGTTGCGGCCTTGATCGGGATTGATGATGTGCGTGCGGGTGTGACGCCGCAAGGGAAGCATGAATGCGTTGTTACTCTTCAAGCGGAGGGGGCGGTGGTCGCAATGGTCGGAGACGGGGTCAACGATGCGCCGGTGTTGGCTCAAGCCCAGGTGTCTGTTGCCATGGGAGGAGGTGCTCAGCTGGCCCGAACGCAGTCGGATTTTGTCCTGCTTTCGGAAAACCTGGATCACTTGCGGAGAGGTTTGCTCAGGGCGGAGAAAACCCTGCGCATCATCCGCCAGAATCTATGGTGGTCTTTCGCCTACAATTTCGTCGCTTTGCCACTGGCGATTGCCGGGTGGGTAACGCCTTGGTTGGCAGGGATCGGCATGTCGGCCAGCTCCCTGCTCGTTGTTCTTAACTCGTTGCGTATTCAGAAGCAGGAGCATGATTGATGGAAAGTATTTATCTGTTGATTCCCATTTCGGTCATCCTGGTCTTCGGTATCGCCTTTGCCTTCTGGTGGTCGGTGCGTAGCGGGCAGTTCGATGACCTTGAGGGGCCGGGGTTTCGGGTTCTGATGGATGATGAAATGCCCAAGTCTGAGCCGAAAGCCAAGGATTCCGAAAAAGCAGAGAATGTTTGACCTGAATCAACGTTAGTCAGACGCGTTCTTGGCACTATGCTGTCTGTGTGAGGTAAGTGCCTCACGAACATTCTCTGTTGGGGTTGGGGTGCGTTGCGACGCACCCTTTTTTTGTCCACAAATCCCCAATTTGACGTGCTCCCTAATTACTTGGAACTAATTCGGCTTAGATAGTCGGTAGGTTGATCTAGGTCAAAACGTCGCCACTAATCTAGAATACTATCCGCATTCAAGTGCCACCTTGGGTTTAGGGAGGTGTGCATTCCGTTTTTTATTAACGAGAGGTGGGTTCATGTCTGGATCGCAAACCACATATAACGATAAGGTCGTACGGCAGTTTGCTGTCATGACCGTCATTTGGGGCATCGTCGGCATGCTTGTCGGTGTCATCATTGCTGCACAACTTGTGTGGCCGGAGCTGAATATCGGCCCTTGGCTACACTTCGGGCGTCTTCGTCCGTTGCACACCAATGCGGTTATTTTTGCATTTGGTGGCTGTGCGCTTTTTGCAACTTCTTACTGGTGTGTTCAACGTACCAGTCACGCCCGCCTTTGGGGCGGTCCGCTGGTTCCCTTTACGTTCTGGGGCTGGCAAGTCATTATTCTTCTGGCTGCAATTACCCTGCCTTTGGGTATTACCTCCGGCAAGGAATATGCTGAACTCGAATGGCCGATCGATATCCTGATCACGCTGGTCTGGGTTTCATATGCACTGGTTTTCTTCGGAACAGTTGCCAAGCGTACGGTTTCCCACATTTATGTGGCCAACTGGTTCTTTGGTGCCTTCATCATCGCCGTTGCTCTTCTGCATCTGGTTAACAGTGCAGCCGTTCCGGTTTCGCTGACCAAGTCCTACTCGGTGTACTCCGGTGTTCAGGATGCAATGATCCAGTGGTGGTACGGTCACAATGCCGTAGGTTTCTTCCTGACCGCAGGCTTCCTGGGCATGATGTATTACTTCGTGCCGAAGCAGGCTGGTCGTCCGGTTTACTCCTATCGCCTTTCTGTTGTGCACTTCTGGGCCCTGATCTTCACCTACATGTGGGCAGGTCCTCACCATCTGCACTACACCGCACTGCCGGATTGGACCCAGTCTGTCGGTATGATCTTTTCGCTGATTCTGCTGGCTCCGTCCTGGGGTGGCATGATCAACGGCATCATGACGCTGTCTGGCGCATGGCATAAGCTGCGCGACGACCCCGTCCTGAAGTTCCTGATCACTTCGCTGTCCTTCTACGGTATGTCTACCTTCGAAGGCCCGATGATGTCCATCAAGACCGTCAATGCGCTGTCGCACTACACCGACTGGACTGTTGGTCATGTGCACTCTGGCGCCCTTGGTTGGGTTGCCATGGTGTCGATCGGTTCGATCTACTATCTTCTGCCGAAACTCTTTGGCAAGTCGGAAATGTATAGCACCAAGCTGGTTACGACCCACTTCTGGATCGCCACCATCGGTACCGTGCTGTATATCGCTTCGATGTGGATTGCCGGTGTGATGCAGGGTCTGATGTGGCGCGCAGTGAATGCCGACGGTACGCTGGCTTACAGCTTCGTCGAGTCAGTCAAGGGTTCCTATCCGTTCTGGGCGATCCGTTGGTTGGGTGGCGTTCTGTTCCTGTCCGGCATGCTGATCATGGCCTATAACATGTTCAAGACGATTGCTGGTGGCAAGACGCAAGACGTGCCGGTGGTTGTTCCGGTCGCTCACCACGCCTGATTAGGGAGAAATAATAATGATCAAGCACGAGCAAATTGAAAAAAGCGTTGGTCTGCTCATCGTTCTGACGCTGCTTACCGTGATTTGGGGTGGTCTGCTCGAAATCGTTCCGCTCTTTTTCCAGAAGTCGACCACGACACCGGTTGAAGGTCTGAAGCCTTATTCGGCAGTCCAACTGGCCGGTCGCGATATTTATGTTCGCGAGGGTTGTTTCCTCTGCCATTCGCAGATGATTCGCCCGTTCCGTGCAGAGACTGAGCGCTACGGCCACTATTCGGTTGCTGGTGAATATGTCTACGATCACCCGTTCCAGTGGGGTTCGAAGCGTACCGGTCCGGATCTGCATCGCGTTGGCGGCCGTTACTCCGATGAGTGGCAGCGTGCACACTTGATGAATCCTCGCGACGTGGTGCCAGAGTCCAACATGCCGGCTTTTGCCTTCCTGGCAAATACCAAGGCTAAGGATTCGGTTGGCGCTGATATCGAAGCCAAGATGCAGGTGATGCGTGGCTACGCTAATGCACGGAGTATCCCGACTTATACCGATGAAGATATCAAGGCTGCCAAAGCCGCTATCGGTGACAAGACGGAAATGGATGTTCTCATTGCATACCTGCAAGGCCTGGGTACTGCACTGAGCACCATGAAGCAATAAGCCATGGACATCAATGATCTGCGTTCCATCACAACAGTTTTAGGGTTGCTCTGCTTCCTGGGGATTGTTGCATGGGCTTACGGCAAAGGCAGCAAAAAGGGGTTTGAAGAAGCTGCAAACTTGCCGTTCGCAGGGAATGATGACGACGGTGCGGTGTCTCGTACATCG
This sequence comes from Dechloromonas sp. TW-R-39-2, assembly GCF_016864195.1. NCBI lineage: Bacteria > Pseudomonadati > Pseudomonadota > Betaproteobacteria > Rhodocyclales > Azonexaceae > Dechloromonas > Dechloromonas sp. TW-R-39-2. Next base: position 3,051,527 of record NZ_CP045202.1, on the reverse strand, counting down.
CACCAGCGCTGAGATAAAGGAAAGCAAATGAGCGATTTCGTTAGCGATTTTTGGAACCTGTACGTCGTAGTGATCGTCACGGGAAGTATTCTTGCCTGTGTTGCACTGCTGATCATTCAGGGCAAAGCGACTTTCACTCCTGGCAAGACCATGGGTCATGTTTGGGATGAGACTCTTGAGGAGTACAACAATCCAATGCCACGCTGGTGGACCTGGATGTTTGTCATTACCGTGATTTTTGCGTTTGTTTATTTGGCGCTCTATCCGGGACTTGGCAACTTCAAGGGGATGCTGGGCTGGACGGCTGTTGGTCAGCACAAAGCCGAGGTGGCTAAAGTCGATGCAGCGGTCAAGCCGTTGTTCGACAAATACCTGGCGATGGATGTCAAGGCGGTGGCTGCAGATAAGCAGGCGATGGAAATGGGCAAACGTCTTTTTCTGACCTACTGCATGCAATGTCACGGTGCTGATGCGCGTGGAGCCAAGGGCTTCCCGAACCTGACCGACAGTGATTGGCTGTATGGCGGTGAGCCGGAACAGATCAAACAAACCATTGCTGATGGTCGTATGGGCGTCATGCCTCCGCACGCTCAGTTGGGTGCTGATACTGTGAAGGACTTGGCCAATTTCGTTCGTTCCCTCTCTGGTTTGCCGAGCGACTCCGTGCGTGCTGCCAAGGGCAAGGAAGCCTTTGCTTCTGCCGGTTGCCTGGGCTGTCATGGTCCTGAAGGCAAGGGGATGCATGCTGTTGGTGCTCCCAACCTGACTGACAAAGTCTGGCTCTACGGTTCATCTGAAGCAACCATCTCTGAAACGATCAACAATGGTCGTCAGAACAAGATGCCGGCCTGGAAGGAATTCCTTGGCGAAGCCAAGGTGCATTTGTTGTCTGCCTATGTGTTCAGCTTGAGCCAAGGCGCCAAGTAATTGGCTTGAAACGGGGCGGTGATCCGCCCCGTTTTTCCTACGGAGTTTTCCCGTACCAAAATTGCGTTATTCGGCAGGGTGAATTGACGCAAAAGCGGAATTTTGATACGGCTAAAATCATATGATCTCTCCCGAACCACCTCCTTCTCTCTCGGAGAGCGTGCCTCCCGTAGTCGTTTCCTTCTACGAAAAGCACAAAAAAATCTACATTCGAGATGTCCGCGGATGGTGGAATACTTGGCGCTGGGTACTGGTTTGGCTGACGCAAATCATTTTTTTCGGCACGCCATGGCTGCAGTGGAATGATCGGCAGGCCGTGCTTTTTCACCTTGCTGAGCGTAAGTTTTATCTGTTTGGCTTGGTACTCTGGCCGCAGGATGTTTTTTACCTGGCGCTGCTGCTGATTATTTCTGCGTATGCTCTTTTCCTGTTTACTGCAATTGCCGGGCGGCTCTTTTGCGGCTACGCATGTCCACAGACTGTTTATTCAGAAATATTCATGTGGATCGAAAACCGGGTAGAAGGAGATCGTGCTTCGCGCATGAAGCTCGATAAAGCCGAAATTACATTCCGGAAGTTTCGACTGAAGGCACTGAAGCATCTTATTTGGATAGTCTTGTCGTTGTGGACAGGCTTTACTCTGGTGGCTTATTTCACGCCTGTTGCTGAACTGCTGAATGCCTTGCCGTTTGGACTGTCTGGCTGGGAGTTGTTCTGGATGCTGTTTTATGCAGGGTTTTGCTACATGCAAGCTGGTTTTTTGCGTGAGCAGGTCTGTAAATACATGTGCCCCTATGCTCGTTTTCAGGGAGTGATGTTCGATCCGGATACTCTGGTCATTACATACGATGCAACCCGAGGGGATCCGCGGGGGGCAAGAAAAAAGAAAGTCGATAAATCGCTGCAACTGGGTGATTGCGTCGATTGTGGCCTATGCGTAGTGGTGTGCCCAACGGGGATTGATATTCGCAAGGGGATTCAGTACGAATGTATTGGCTGCGGCGCCTGCATTGATGCGTGCGATCCGGTGATGGAAAAAATTGGGGCACCGCGTGGCTTGATTCGGTACACAACAGAAAACGCACTGGCCAGACATTTTTCCCCGACAGATATCGCCAAACATATTTTGCGGCCCCGGATTATGGTGTACACCGCAATTCTTGTGGCGATTACGCTGGCTTCGGCGGTTTCTTTGGCGGTTCGAGTTCCATTGAAAGTGGACGTTATTCGGGATCGCTCACTTCTTGCTCGTGAGGCAGAAGATGGTCGCATCGAGAATGTTTACAACCTGAAGATCATGAATACGACAGAGGCGGCTCAACGATATGCACTGAAAGTCGATGGTCTTGGTGGTGCAGAAATCGTCGGAGAACCCAGCGTTTCGGTTGGCAGTGCCGAGAATCATGAAATAACGGTTGTGGTTCGTGTGCCGCCAGATGTTGGGAATAAAGGCGCCAACTCGATTTTTTTCGATATAAAGGCTCTCGGTCACGATCATATTTCTGTTCGTGAAAAGGCCACTTTTTTGATGCCCTGATATGAGTATTTCAATGACAATGCGTGATAAATCAGCTTGGTACAAGCACCCGTGGCCCTGGATCTTGATGGCGGGGCCGGGGTTGGTGATTGTCGCTGGTGTTGTAACTGTCTGGCTGGCTGTGGTCAGTAATGACGGTCTGGTTACTGATGATTATTACAAGCAGGGACTCGCCGTCAATCAGCGCATGCATCGTGATCACCAAGCTAGCGCTCTTGGTTTGCATGCAGATTTGATGCGCTCGGACGGCAAGGTTCGGTTGCTGCTTGGCGCGGCCGCCGAGGTCTCGTTACCTGAGACGCTTGTGGTGAAGTTGGCACATCCGACTCGTGCCGGACAGGATCAACTGGTCGAGATGAAAGCGGAAGGGCAAGGGTTTTACAGTGGGCAATTGCTTGCTGATGTGAGTGGTCGTTGGGTAATTTCAATAGAGGATCCGGCTGGCCAGTGGCGCTTGCAAGGGGAGTGGGTTGCTGATTCTGGCGAGCCGCTTCGGCTGGAAACCAAACTTGAGAAGTAATTTTTTAGCTACGGGAGGTGACATATGGCATGGGAACTGTTGTTTGGCAGTGATATTGGTCTGATGAGCTTGGGCGTTATTGTTGGCGTCTTGGTGATCGGGGTGATCATGGGCAAATTGTATTCCAGTAAGGTTGAGGAAGAGTCCCGCGGTCTCGGCAAGTAAATTTATTTGTCATTTCGCCCCGGTGGGCGGATTATTCCCCCGTGCAGGTTTTCTGCCGGGGGATTTTGTTTTTGGGAACAAGAAAACTATTCAAGGCACTTCTGCTTTCTTTAGTGGTTCACCTGTTTTTTCTAGGGGGTTGGGCCGCAGTCTCAAAAGGTTCTGCTCGGCCAGCAAGACGTATCGACGTAACGATTGCTCCTGTCCGACTTGAAACGCAGAAAAGTGAACCAACGCCTGATTTTTCGGCAGGAAAACAGGTGCAGGCGGCGCAACGTCGCGGTCAACGGTCATTAAATCCGAAAAAAGCTGAACTTGGTGAGCGTACTTCCAGTGACGCAGCAACCAAGGCTGCCATACGGAATACTGAGTCTGGTATCCGGTCAGCCGAGTCTGATTTGACGGCTGATGGCGGGAGTGTCGTTAATCGCGAGGGGATTCAACAATATCGCTTTGATCTGGCAAGAAAAATGCGGGGATGGCGTCCCCCTGTCGCTGTGGCAACAGGGGGCTTGGCAGAGGATGTTGTGTTGCTACGGGTCGAAAGCATGCACGGCAGCAACATTCCCGGGGTCGTTCTGGTGCGTTCTAGTGGAAATCGTACGCTGGATGATTTTGCCTATGAATCGCTCAAAAGGGCGGTCGGCTTTACGCCTGTACCTGAGGCCCTGGGCCAATCAGCATTCAGCTTCGTGGTGCCGATTCACTCTTGGCTTGCTGAGTGAGACTCCAGTGCGCTTAGTTCCGCTTCGTGAAAGTTGAAGCTTCCAGCGTCGCGATCCTTTAAATAAAGGGCGATACAATGATGGACGCTTTCAAAAGATAGCGTTTTCCAAGGAATATTTTCAGGTAAGAACAGGGCAACTTCCAGGCTTTCTTCGCCTGCGGCATAACTGGGAGATGAGAGTTTCCCACGGTAAAAAAGATGTACTTGATTGATTTCAGCCATGTTGAACATCGCAAATGCCTGGTCAATTTCGACTGTCGCTCCGGATTCTTCCAGTGTTTCGCGTTTGGCAGCCTGTGCCGTCGTCTCCCCGTTTTCCATAAAGCCGGCGGGAAGTGTCCAGAATCCTTTTCGAGGCTCAATCGCACGTCGGCAAAGTAGTATTTTTCCTGACCATTCGGCGATGCAGCCCACGATCATTCGTGGATTTTCGTAGTGAATGTGCCCGCACAGAGAGCAGACGTGGCGGAGCATGGTGTCGCCGGCAGGAATCAAGCGTGTGACAGTGGCACCACAAGAATTGCAGTAGCGAATCATCGAAAGCATGGGCGGTAAAAGATTAGGCAGTTTATCACTCGCCAAGTCCCGGAATCACCAATGGAGCAAGGGGAAACGCATTTCTTCCTTTGCACTCGGTCGATGCCTGTGGCTACAATGGCGAACACTAATAAGGACATCTGCGCCGGCTTGATATCGGCGCGGTCGGGGGTTCCACATGTTTCTGATCATTGGTTATGTCGTCATTCTTGCGGCTGCGCTGGGCACTTACGCTGTTCACGGCAGTCTTCTTGCGCTTTGGGTTCCGCTTGAATACGTCGCCATTATCGGCCTGACGATCGGATACTTCATTGCCTCGAACAGTATTGGCGTCATCAAGGCGACTGTTGGTGCCGTACCCGGTATCTTGAAGGGCTCAAAGTTCACCAAGGCGTATTACATCGATGCGCTGGCCATGCTGTTTGAAATTCTTGGCAAGGTGCGCAAAGAGGGTTTGATGTCGATCGAAAGTGACATTGAGAACCCGGATGCCAGCCCTATTTTCAGCAAGTACCCTGGGTTGGTGCACGACCATCATGTGATGGAGTTTGTGACCGATTACTTGCGCATGATGGTGGGCGGTAATCTGAATACGGTTGAAATCGAAAGTCTGATGGACGTTGAACTGGAAACGCATCATCACGAAGCTGCCGAACCAGGCCATGTGGTGGCAAATATTGCCGGTTCGGTTCCTGCGTTCGGTATTGTGGTTGCGGTGATGGGCGTGGTTAACGTGATGGGCTCGGTGGGCAGTCCTCCTGCTGTTCTTGGCAAGATGATCGGCGGCGCGTTGGTCGGTACCTTCCTGGGTATTCTGATTGCCTATGGCTTTGTCGAACCGATTGCCAAGTTGCTTGAACAAAAAGCCCACGAAGACGCAAAAATTTACCAGATGATCAAAATGGTGCTGCTGGCTTCGATGTCCGGTTATGCCCCTCAGGTCGCAGTAGAGTTCGGGCGCAAAACGCTGAACTCGCATTCTCGCCCGAGTTTCCGTGAGCTTGAGGAAGACCTCAAGTCACGTAAAGGCAAGTAACGACGCTACATAAAACAGAGCCAGATAAATGAGCGACGACTCTACCCGCCCTATAGTCATCAAACGCAAGAAAGTCATTGCGGGCGGAGCGCACGGCGGTGCGTGGAAAATTGCCTATGCTGACTTTGTGACGGCAATGATGGCGTTTTTCCTTTTGATGTGGTTGCTGGGCTCCACCGCCAAGGGGGATCTGCAAGGTATTGCTTCCTTCTTTCAGAATCCGGTAAAGGTCGCTCAGGCTGGGGGGAGTGGGTCTGGAGATGCAACCAGTGTGTTGCAGGGTGGGGGCAAGGATTTGACGCGCCAAGCCGGGCAAGTGAAGCAAGGGGATGTCGAGGCAAAAAAAACCACCTCGTTCTCGAAAGAGGCTCAGGTTGAGTTTCGTCGCAAAGAGCAGGAGCGTCTCGAGGTTCTCAAAGCTGACATACAAAAAATGATTGAGCAAAGCCCACAGCTTGCGCAATTCAAAAAGCAGATGCTGCTCGATATTACTTCCGAGGGTTTGCGGATTCAGATCGTCGATGAGCAAAACCGTCCGATGTTCGACTCAAGTAGTGCCGATTTGAAGCCCTACACGCGAGACATCCTTCGCCAGATCGGGAAAGCATTGAATGGCGTCAGCAACCGGATCAGCCTGGCTGGGCATACCGATGCGGCGCAATTCGTCGGGGGCGCCCAAGGTTTTTCGAATTGGGAGTTGTCCGCCAATCGGGCCAATGCTTCACGGCGCGAGTTGGTTCTGGGTGGGCTTGAGGACGGTAAGGTTTTGAGAGTGGTCGGTTTGGCATCTACTGTCCTGTTCGACAAGAATGACCCGCTGAACTCCGTCAACCGGCGCATTAGTATCGTTGTCTTGAACCAGCGGACCGAGGATGCAATCCTGCAGGAAGAGGGGCCGGAGTCGGAAGTGGCCAATCCGGAAACAGTACCCCAAGGTCTGATTCTGCCCGGCGTCGCAAAAGGCACCTCGGGTTAGGTCCGCCTGCTGATCGGGTAAAAGGAGCCGAATGAGACCTAACGGTAAATTGCTGGCAATCGGCCTTGGATGTTCAGTGGTCGTACTTGCGTTATTGCTCGCATTCGATCCGGCGGTACGCTCTTTTTCATTTGTTGGCGGGATGTGCGTTTTGGTGGGTGGGTGGTTGTTTGCCGTTTCCCGTACAACAGGTGTTGCGGCGGGTCAGCCTCTTTCCTCGATTCAGGTGAGTGCGGATCGTTTGGTTGCCGAGCACAGCAGTGAAGCAATTGTTCGTGTTTCAACTGAGTTTGCTACCCAGCTTACTGAAATTCGGGGTGAGGTTTCCAGGGCACAAAATATCTTTACCGAAGCCATCGATCAGTTGATTGGCAGTTTTCAAAGCATGAATCTGCAAATTCGCCGTCAGCAACAACTCGGCATGCAGATTGTTGCTGGCGGTGCCGATGGGAGCTCTGTGGCTGAGTTTCAAGATTTTGCGACCAAGACATCGGAAACTTTGCGCCAGTTTGTTGATAGCGTTGTCGAGAACTCACGCCTGGCGATGTCGCTGGTTGAAATGACCGAGCGGATTACAACGCAGATGCGGGATGTGCGCGGCATGCTCGGTGAGATCGAGGGCATTGCGAAACAAACCAATTTGCTCGCGCTGAATGCAGCGATAGAAGCTGCGCGTGCGGGAGAGGCTGGGCGCGGGTTTGCGGTAGTTGCCGATGAGGTGCGGGACCTTTCTGGTCGGACCAGTCACTTCAGTCTTCAAATCAGAGGCGCACTGGCCAAAATGCAGCTTACTATTGAGGCCACCGAACAGGCGATTAACCAGATGGCAGCTCAGGACATGACTTTTGCCCTGACATCCAAAAGTGATGTGGAAGTTGCCATGACGGGAATTGAAGAGATGAATCGACGAACCGGTGAAACCGTCGGTGAGTTGAATGTGATTGCAGAGCAGGTAGAGGCCGCGGTTAATCAGGCAATTATTTCGTTGCAGTTCCAGGATATGGTGACCCAATTGCTGGGCCATGTGAAACGTCGCCTGGATGTACTTGATGAAGTGGTGGAAGATGAGCAGCAGATGGCCCTTGCGCTCAAAAATACCAGCGACCCTGATGGTGCCTTGCGAATGTTGGATAATCTGCGGGAACATGTGGACATGCTCTCCGAAAAATTGAATGCTCTTAAACAGGGCGTAAGTAACAATCCAGTCAGTCAAACCGGCTACGACAGCGGTGAAGTTGAGTTGTTCTGATTTATATACGAGGAAAAAATGGCAAAAACCATTCTTGCAGTTGATGACTCCGCCTCCATCCGTCAGATGGTGTCGTTCACCCTGAAAAGCGCTGGCTACGATGTAGTTGAAGCCGTTGATGGGATGGATGGCCTCGACAAAGCCAAGACGAGAAGCGTCAATCTGGTCCTGACCGACCAGAATATGCCGCGCATGGATGGACTGTCCTTGATTAAAAATTTGCGTGGTATGCCGCAATACGCGTCAACGCCGATCCTGATGCTGACGACCGAGTCATCCGATGCCATGAAGGCTCAGGGACGCGCTGCCGGAGCAACAGGTTGGCTGGTCAAACCGTTTGATCCGCAGAAACTGATTGAAGTCGTGCGCAAGGTCATCGGATAAGCCGATGTCGACAAACCAGTCTTTGACTGGTATTCCTTGCATTCGATTTCCGGCCGCGACGTTGGGCGCTGCCGTGGTGAGGGGGTAGCATGGCTATCGACATGAGTCAGTTCTACCAGGTGTTCTTCGAGGAATCGGCAGAGCATCTGGCGGCAATGGAGTCGCTTCTGCTTGATCTGGATCTTGAAAATCCAGATTCCGAGCAACTCAATGCCATCTTTCGGGCCGCGCATTCGATCAAGGGCAGTGCGGGGACTTTCGGCTTTACCGATCTGGCTGAAACGACGCACATCCTGGAAAACCTGCTTGATCGCATTCGGAAGCAGGAGTTGGCGTTGCGCGCCGATATGGTCGATGCCTTCCTGCAGTGCGGGGATCAATTGCGCGAGATGCTGGAGGCGCACCAAGGCCGAGGGGAAACAGATCCCAAGGCGGTTGAAGAGATTTGTGCCCGTCTGCGCCAATTGTCATCTGATGACGCGCCGCCTTCCGCCAATGTCGCAGAGACTCAGCCAAAGTCTGGCCCTGTCGCTGTGCCGGCAGAAAGTAAGGTCGACTCAGCGTCGACCGCAGGACTCGAAGGCAAGCACGTTTTCGATATCCAGTTTGTTCCGACAGAGATTTCTGCCCGCGGCGAGGGGGTTGTCAATCTTCTTGATGAGTTGCGCGGTTACGGAGAGCTGGAAGTCTTGGTCCGTCCGGACGCCGCCGCAAATAACGTGGGCTTTTGGCAACTTCGCTTGATCACTCAATCTGCGCAGGACGATTTTGCAGATCAGATCGACTTCATCGCGGATAACGGTGCCTGGCGTGTTACTGAAGACAAGTCAGTCGCTGATAACGGGACTTCGGCCTTTGGTTTCTTCGACGACTCTCCCGGAGCGCCGGATGACGATCGAGGTTATGGCTTCTTTGAGGCCCTTGATCAAACTGGCGAATCCCCTTCTCAGGACGTCACGGTCGACGATGCTTCCTATGGCTTTTTTGAACCGCTTCCGGCGCAGTCTCCTGTGCCAGTAGTGAGCAGCGTTGAGGAGGGGGATGGTTACGGCTTTTTTGAGCCGATCGCACCGGTCCCGTCATCCGTCGTTAATGCCCCCCTTGTTGCCGAGCAGGGTGATGGGTTCGGCTTTTTTGAACCGCTTGTTCCGCCGGCCCCTGAAGCCTCCGCCGATACTCCTGCGATTGAGCCGGTGAGTGTGGCATCGGTTGCATCCAAGCCTGTTGCTGAAGCACCCGCCCGCGCAGCACGTACTGGTGGCGGTGCTCAGGCGGCTTCCGACTCATCGATTCGGGTCAGTATCGAAAAAGTTGATCAACTGATCAATCTGGTTGGCGAACTGGTGATTACCCAGGCAATGTTGCTCCAGACCTCGACCCAGATGCAGGAAAGTGCACCTGAGCGCCTGATCAACGGCTTGGCCCAGCTGGAGCGTAATACGCGTGATTTGCAAGAGTCCGTGATGTCCATCCGGATGATGCCGATTTCCTTTGTCTTCTCGCGCTTTCCTCGCGTTGTGCGTGACTTGTCAGGCAAGCTGGGCAAGCAGGTCGAGTTGAAAACTTCCGGTGAAACAACTGAGCTCGACAAGAGCCTGATCGAACGGATTACCGATCCGCTGACCCACTTGATCCGGAACAGCCTTGATCATGGCATCGAGTCGCCGGAAAAGCGCGTCGCCGCAGGCAAGAGTCCGGTTGGGACCATTACGCTCCGGGCCTATCATCAGGGTGGCAACATCGTTATCGAGGTTGGCGACGATGGTGCCGGGTTGCCGCGAAACAAGATTCTCGCCAAGGCGCGTGAAAAAGGTCTGCAGGTTTCCGATCAGATGACGGATGCTGAAGTGTTCAACCTGATTTTTGAGGCTGGATTTTCCACCGCAGATCAGGTCACTGATGTTTCCGGACGTGGGGTTGGCATGGATGTGGTCCGTCGCAATATCCAGGCGATGGGCGGTCGGGTCGAAATCGAGTCGATGCTCGGGGTCGGCACGCGAATGACGGTACGTTTGCCGCTGACGCTGGCCATTCTCGACGGAATGTCTGTGGCAGTCGGCGACCAGACCTATATCTTGCCGCTCTCCTACGTGGTCGAATCCTTGCAGCCGCAACAGGGCGATATCAAAACCCTGTCGAATCAGGCGCGCGTCATTCAGGTTCGTGGCGAATATTTGCCAGTGGTCGTTTTGCACGAAGTCTTCAACATCAAGTCAGGCTGGAGCGATTTCACGCAGGGCATCATGGTCGTGCTCGATGCCGATGGGACAAAAGCGGCGCTTTTTGTCGATGCGCTGGTTGGCCAGCATCAAGTGGTCATCAAGAGTCTTGAGGCAAATTACCGGCGTGTCGCTGGCGTGTCTGGCGCAACCATCATGGGAGACGGCCATGTGGCTCTGATCCTTGATGTCTCGGCAATTGCCGGTATGGCTAAATCGAATATGCAGAAAGCCGGCTGACGGCTGAACCAAGGAGCAACGTATGGAAGCGAAGACACATGGTGGCGTGACGGTGGCAGAAGATGACCTGATTGCCAGTGAGTTTCTGACCTTTACGCTGGGCAGCGAAGAGTATGCAATCGATATCCTCAAGGTGCAGGAGATTCGAGGCTATGAACCGCCGACCTTGATTGCCAATTCACCCCCCTTCATCAAGGGCGTGATTAATCTGCGCGGCATTATCGTTCCCATTGTTGACCTGAGAATCAAGTTCAACCTGGGCAAAATCGAATACACCCCTTTCACGGTCGTGATCATTTTGAATGTGGCCGGCCGAGTGATTGGTGTCGTGGTCGACAGCGTTTCCGATGTCATTTCGCTGACGTCAAGCCAGATCAGGCCGGCGCCCGATTTTTCCGGCAGTTTTGATACCAAGTACATTCTCGGGCTTGCTTCGCAGGATTCCCGCATGATGATCGTGACCGATATTGAACGTCTCATGACCAGTGCCGACATGGAACTGATCGATAGCGCTGCCGCCTGATACTGGCTACCAAGGAGCAATGATGTTGAGAAATATGCGAATAGGTACTCGTTTATTCTGGCAGGCGCTCAGTATGGCCTTCTGGTTTGCCGTACTGGTCGGACTGGCGCTGTTCTACATGCGTGACCTGAATCGTGCCACCGAGTCCGTTTATGTCGAAAAACTGGAGCCCGGTGCGATTGTCCTGCGTATCCAGACGCTGATGGCTGAAAACAACCAGCAGATTGTTTCTGCCTTGTTGCATGACCCGGCAGGCAAGCTTGCCGTCAAGCACGATCATCCGATTACCATGCACACGGATCAGGTGGCTAAAAACCGTGACCAGATCACTGCGCTCTGGTCGCAATTCAAAGCCCGGCAACTGAACGAGCAGGAGCAGACGCTGGCCGCTGAATATGAGTCGGCGCGGGCTGTTTTTATCAAAGAGGGCTTGCTGGAGGCGGCAAAATCCTTGCACGCAGGGGATTTTGACCAGGCGGCGGATATTTACGTCAAGACCACTCGTCCAGCGTATGCCAAGGCAAGCCAGGCGGCCGAGGCGCTGCGGGTTTACTACAGCGAGTCGGGGCGTCAGCTTTTCGTTGAGGCGCAGCAGACATACGAGTCGACTTCACGTTTGCTCATCCTTCTGGCGCTGGCGGTTACCGCTTTGATTGCTGTTTTTTCCTACGTTTTCACCCGCAGCATCACGCAGCCGCTGGCCGGTGCTCTGGGGGTGGCCGATGCCGTGGCTTCGCTGCAGCTGGATAACCAGATCGATACTTCGGGTAAGGATCAGGTTTCGGATGTCATGCTCGCGCTCGAGAAAATGCAGGTGCAACTGAAGGCGCGCATTGAAAGTGATCGTCTTGCCGCAGATGAAACCTTGCGGATCAAGGTGGCGCTGGATGTGACGTCGAATAGCGTGATGGTGGCTGATCCGGATGGCCGGATCATTTACTGCAATGCAGCAGTGCTTGAAATGATGCGCCTGGCCGAAAGCGATTTGCGCAAGGAGTTGCCCAACTTCCGGGCGGATGCAATTCTGGGATCCAACTTCGATATTTACCACAAGCAACCCAGTCATCAGCGGAACTTGCTGGCCGGGCTGAAAGGTACGTATCGCGCTGAAATTCATGTTGGCGGGCGGTATTTCAGCTTGGTTGCTTGTCCGATCATGAATGAGCGTGCCGAGCGTCTCGGTACGGTTGTCGAATGGCGCGACCGTACGGCCGAGGTGGAAATCGAGAGCGAAGTGTCGAGCATTATTGCCGATGCGGTTGCGGGCGATTTCAGCAAGCGTCTGAATGCAGAAAAGATGACCGGCTTTTTCAAGCAGATCTCGGAAGGCATCAATGATCTGCTGGCGGCAAATTCCCGCGCATTGGGTGATGTGGGCGCCATGTTGACCCGCATGTCGCACGGTGATTTGACCCAGAAAATTGATACCGACTACCGCGGCATGCTTGGAAAGCTCAAGGATGATGCCAATGCTACGGTCGACAACCTTCAGGAGATCATTTTCTCCATCAAGGATGCGTCGGAAGCCATTAATACCGCCGCTCAGGAAATCGCCTCCGGCAATCAGGATCTTTCCAGCCGGACGGAAGAGCAGGCCAGCAGTCTTGAGGAAACAGCTTCCAGCATGGAGCAACTGACCGGGACTGTCCGCCAGAACTCCGACAATTCACGCCAGGCCAACGAGTTGGCGAATAACGCCCAGCAGATCGCGGTCAAGGGCGGTGAAATGGTTGGCCAGGTCGTCCAGACCATGGGGGCGATTCATCGCTCGAGCAGCAAAATCGCCGACATTATCGGGGTAATTGACGGGATTGCCTTCCAGACCAACATCCTGGCCTTGAATGCGGCTGTCGAGGCGGCGCGTGCCGGCGAGCAGGGACGAGGTTTTGCCGTCGTGGCAACCGAGGTGCGCAATCTGGCACAGCGCAGTGCTGCAGCAGCCAAGGAAATCAAGGGGCTGATCGCCGACTCGGTTGAAAAGGTTGAAACAGGGAACCGGCTTGTCGATCAGGCTGGACGCACGATGGAAGAGGTGGTGGCCAGTATCAAGCGCGTTGCCAACATCATGGCCGATATTTCGGAGGCTAGTCGTGAGCAAAGTTCAGGCATCGATCAGGTCGGGCTGGCGGTGAGCCAGATGGATGAAATGACGCAGCAGAATGCAGCACTTGTTGAACAGGCTGCGGCTGCCGCTGAAAGTCTGGAGGAACAGGCACGTAATCTGATGAGCTCGGTGTCCGTCTTCGCTCTGACCGGACATCGCCAGGCTGCGGCCCCCGTTGTTCCTGAGGTTCGTCGTGCGCCGCCGGCGGCAATTCGCCCGGCTTTATCCCACAAGAACCCCGTACGCTTGCAGCAAACAGCCCAGAAAGCACCGGCCCATCAGGTGTCGCAGGGTGGGCCCGATGAATGGGCTGAGTTTTGATCCGAGAGAAGAGTGACGAGGAGAAAAAATGAGAACAAATCTGCCGGTAACCGATAAGGAAGTCATCCTTCGCCCTGATACCCTGATCGTTTCAAAAACCGATCTGAAGGGGCGAATTACCTATATCAACCGTGACTTTCTCGAGATCAGTGGTTTTACAGAAGCTGAGCTGATCGGTGAACCTCATAATCTTGTGCGTCACCCCGACATGCCCGTCGAAGCGTTTCATGATCTCTGGGATACGCTGAAGCAGAACCGTCCCTGGACTGGCTACGTCAAGAATCGCTGTAAAAATGGCGATTACTATTGGGTGGAGGCCAATGCCACACCTATTTGGGAAAATGGCCAGGTGACCGGTTACATGTCGGTCCGGCGCAAGGCTGAGCCTGCAGTCATTCAGCAGGTTGACGCCATTTATCGCCAGTTCCGTGAAAAGCGCCAGGGAAGCCAGCGCATCGTACGTGGCGCTGTCATCTCCGGTGGCGAAGGCGTTGGAGCTTTGCTCCGTGACATGCCCGTCTCGACCAAGCTTAATCTTGCCGGCCTCGTGATGGTCGCCGCACTGCTTGTCCTCGGTTTTGCCGGTGGGCAAATCGGTGTTGCTGCGCCAATCATTGCCGTCGTTGCCGCAGTTCTTGGTTTTGGAATCCTGAACTCGGTGGCTGGCGGGTTGGTCCAGCCGCTGCAGTTGGTGACCGATACCTTCCGCAAGATTGCCGCGGGGGAGTATTACAACAAATTCGATTTCAACCGGAATGATGACGTCGGCAAAGTGCTGCAAGCCATGCAGTCAATGCAGATCAAGCTTGGATGTGATGTTGCCGAGGCCAATCGTGTCAGCGAAGAAAATCTTCGTATCAAGATTGGTCTGGATAACGTGGCAACCAACGTGATGATTGCGGATGATGGATTGAACATCATCTACATGAACCGTGCGGTACATGAAATGTTTGCCGTGGCCGAGAGTGATATTCGCAAGGACTTGCCGCAGTTCTCGCGGTCAACGCTGATGGGCAGCAATATCGATATTTTCCACAAGAGCCCGGCCCACCAGCGCGGAATGCTGGATAAGCTGAGCGGTACTCATCGGGCGTCAATCAAGCTGGGTGGGCGGACTTTCTCGCTGGCGGTGACGCCGGTCATCAACGAGCGTAACCAGCGTCTTGGCTATGCCGTCGAGTGGGTCGACCGGACAGCCGAGGTGGCGGTTGAGGATGAGGTTGCCGATATCGTCAGCGGTGCTTCGCGCGGCGATTTCAGTCGTCGTGTTGCGGTCGACGGCAAAAATGGTTTCTTTTTGCGCCTGGCCAACGATTTGAACCGCTTGGTCGAAACCAGTCAGAACGGCTTGGAGGATGTGGTTCGCGTTCTTTCCGCCATGGCCGAAGGTGATTTGACGAAAACAATTGCGGCAGATTACGAAGGGACTTTCGGGCAGCTCAAGGACGATGCCAATCTCACGGTGAGCCGTCTGCGGGAGATCGTTGAACAGATCATGCTGGCAACGGATGCGATCAATACGGCAGCCAAGGAAATTGCCAGTGGCAATCAGGATCTTTCCAGCCGGACAGAAGAGCAGGCCAGCAGTTTGGAAGAAACCGCATCGAGCATGGAGCAGATCACCAGCACGGTGAAGCAGAATGCGGATAATTCGCGGCAGGCCAACGAACTGGCCAGCAATGCACAGCAGGTTGCGGTCAAGGGCGGTGAGGTCGTTAGCCAGGTTGTGCAAACGATGAGTGCCATCCACCAGTCCAGTCACAAAATTGCCGATATCATCGGCGTGATTGATGGCATTGCCTTCCAGACCAATATTCTTGCCTTGAATGCGGCCGTCGAGGCGGCGCGTGCCGGTGAGCAAGGGCGTGGCTTTGCCGTCGTCGCGACAGAGGTTCGTAACCTGGCTCAGCGCAGTGCGGCTGCGGCCAAAGAAATCAAGGGACTGATCTCCGATTCCGTCGAAAAGGTTCAAACCGGCAACAAGCTGGTTGATCAGGCCGGGCGCACAATGGAAGAGGTCGTCTCAAGCATCAAGCGTGTAGCCAAGATCATGGCCGATATTTCGGATGCCAGCCGCGAGCAAAGCTCCGGGATCGAGCAGGTCAGTCTTGCTGTCAGCCAGATGGATGAAGTTACGCAACAAAATGCGGCTTTGGTTGAAGAGGCGGCTGCCGCAGCAGAAAGCCTGGAAGAGCAGGCAAATAGCCTGTCCCAGGCCGTTTCTGTGTTCCGTTTGACAGAGGGCGCCAAGATGGTCCGACGCGAAGAAGCGCCCGCTCAGCGTGCGTCGCGTCCCCAACAGGCTCCAAATGAGCGTCTCGGGGGCAAGAAACCGACCGCACTGCCGGCAACGCTGGATGATGAATGGGAAGAGTTTTAGTCATGGTCGATCTGAGAAAACCATTACCTCCGCTTGCCAAGCCGGAGCTCTCATCAGCCAAGGTATTGGGCAGCAGGGAGCAGGGGCTGCGCGAGTTCAGTTTTTCCTCGACAGATTTTGAACGTGTCCGGAAACTTATTTATCAACATGCCGGTATTTCGTTGTCGCCAGTCAAACAGGACATGGTTTATTCGCGGCTTGCCCGCCGCCTTCGTGCGACAGGCAAACCGAGCTTCGCCGAGTATCTCGATGCGTTGGAGAAAAACGGGGGCGATGAATGGGAGCGCTTCGTCAATTCACTGACGACCAATTTGACCTCCTTCTTCCGTGAGCCGCATCATTTTCCGATTTTTGCCGAACATCTGCAGAAGCTCGGTACCAAGCGCCCAATCAAAGTTTGGTGTTCTGCTGCGTCGACCGGGGAAGAGCCCTACTCGATTGCCATGACGGTTGCCGAGACTTTTGGTGCCAATGCTTCGCACGTCTCGATCATTGCGTCGGATCTCGATACCAATGTACTTGCCACGGCTCAGAAAGGCATCTATCCCCTTGATCGCGTTGATAAAATTTCTCCCGAGCGGCTGCGCAAATTCTTCCTGCGCGGAACCGGCAGCCAGGAGGGAAGTGTCGCCGTTCGTCCCGAATTGAAGCGGATGATCGAGTTTCAGCGTGTCAATCTGCTGGAGCCGAACTGGCCTGTGCGAGGGCCGCTGGACATTATTTTCTGCCGGAATGTGATGATCTATTTCGATAAGCCGACCCAATACAAAATTCTGGCGCGCTTCGCTCCGATGATGCAGCCGGATGGATTGATGTTTGCAGGTCACTCGGAAAGTTTTTTGCATGCGGCTGATTTGTTCAAGTCGCTCGGAAAAACCGTCTACGCCCTGGCGAAGCCGAAGTAGATCGAGGGATAAAAGTGCAGCACGCTTATGATGAACATCTAGCAACCAACCGCTACTACGACCGGAATTTTCAGGCGGATGCTGCGAAAATTCTGCCCGGTGAATATTTTGTTTCTGCTACGGGCATTTTGCTCGTGACCGTATTGGGCTCCTGCGTTGCCGCTTGTATCCGGGATGCGGATTCTGGGGTGGGCGGGATGAATCACTTCATGCTGCCGGATGACGGCGGCCGCGATACGGTTGGTGCATCGGCTCGCTACGGGACCTATGCCATGGAGGTTCTGATCAACCATCTGCTCAAGATGGGGGCCCGGCGGAATCGTCTCGAAGCCAAGGTTTTCGGCGGGGGGGCTGTCTTGGCTAGTTTGGCCAGCAGCAATGTGGGGGCCAAGAATGCCGAGTTTGTTCTTGAATATTTGAAAACAGAAAAAATCCCTGTCGTGGCAAAGGATTTGCTGGATTCATACCCGCGTAAAGTCTACTATTTTCCGAAAACTGGCAAAGTTCTTGTCAAGAAATTGCATCGCGTCCATAACGAAACCCTGTTTAGCCGGGAGCGTGACTACAAGGACCGTCTCTCTGTTTCGAAGGTTGAGGGCGATGTCGAGTTGTTTATTTGAAATGCCAAGATTTTTTCATGACTATTGACTATATTTTGCTGGATTCATGCCGATGAAGACTCGGGTTTTGGTGGTTGATGACTCTGCACTGATGCGGGGGCTGTTAACAGAAATGATCAATTCGGCACCGGACATGCAGGTTGTCGGCGCCGCTCCCGATGCGCCGTCGGCGCGGGAGATGATCAAGGTCCTCAATCCCGACGTGCTGACGCTGGATGTCCAGATGCCCAAGATGGACGGGCTTGAATTTCTTGAGCGGTTGATGCGTTTGCGGCCAATGCCGGTGGTCATGGTTTCAGCGTATACCGAAGCCGGGTCAAATTCGACACTGAAGGCACTCGAACTTGGGGCCGTTGATTTTATTGGTAAACCACGTGCGGACGGTATGAAAAGTATGGAGGATTATGCCGAGGAACTCGTCGACAAGATTCGGGCGGCCAAAGGTGCTCGACTACGTCGCCAGAGTATTCCGCGCCCGCCTTTGACCGCTACGGCGCTGCCCGCAGCATCGCCCGCACCGCTGGCTCGTGCTGTGGCAAGTGGCAAAATCATCTTTGTCGGGGCGTCGACCGGTGGTACGGAAGCGCTCAAGGAGTTCCTCATGGGAATTCCTGCCGATTGTCCGCCCATCCTGATTGTCCAGCATATGCCAGAGGCGTTTACGGCTTCATTCGCTCGTCGCCTGGATGGCTTGTGCGCACCGCGCATACTTGAGTCGCAAGGAAACGAAAAAATTGAGGGGGGCACGGTCTACATTGCTCCGGGACATTCTCATCTGCAGATTCGCCGGTCTGCATCGGGCTACGTCACTGAGTTGCAGGCGACGCCTCCGGTCAATCGACACAGGCCATCTGTCGATGTCTTGTTCGATTCCGCTGCCAGCCTGGTTGGGCGGCAGGCGGTCGGCGTGATTTTGACGGGAATGGGCAAGGACGGTGCTCAAGGGCTGTTGCGCATGCGCCAGGCCGGGGCCAGGACCTTTGGGCAGGATGAAGCCAGTTGTGTGGTTTATGGCATGCCGCGTGAGGCATTCGTGGTTGGTGCGGTTGAGGAGCAATGCAGCCTTGATGACATGGCTAAACGTGTGCTGCAGGCCGTTTCGCGCTAATCTGATTGTCGTGTTTGCCGTCTATGGCTAAAGTATTAAACTGAGTGTCGTTAAATTTCTATCCAGACAGGAAGTCACATGCAAGCAAACGTTAGCAAGGAAGGCAGCAAGGCCATCCTGAAATTGACTGGTCGATTCGATTTCAATACTCACCGTGAATTTCGCGGAGCCTACGAACCTTTGGTAGCAGATGCTGCAGTTCGTTCTGTGACGGTTGATTTTTCAGGCGTGGACTATCTGGATAGTTCTGCTCTGGGCATGTTGCTTATGCTGCGCGACAAGCTGGGTGGTGCAAATAAAGAGGTTGCCTTGATCGGCGTACGTGGGAATGTAAAACAGGTTCTCGATATTGCTAATTTTGGTAAATTGTTCCATATTTCCTAAAGTATCGCTTTGTTGGGCCGATGAGGTAGGATGCGTCGATACGATCTCCCTGTGGAGAGTGTCGCCAAATGGTCCTTGCTGGCAGTGGGGTGACTGGGTTGTTGCCTCGGTACAATAGCCGGACCAAGAAGTAGAACGCACGACGTGCGAGGGGATAGAAATGTCAGAGTTGCTTAAGAATATTGACGCTAGAACAAAGCTTGCGGGGACAAACAAGCTTGAAATTCTCCTTTTTTTCCTCGGTGTCGATCAACGAACCGGGCGTCGGGAAACTTACGGAATCAATGTATTCAAAGTCCGGGAGGTGATGCGTACGCCGCTGATCACCGCAGCTCCGGAAATGCCGTCTTCCGTTGAGGGGATGGTTAGTTTGCGCGGTGTACTGGTCCCGGTCATCGACCTTGCCAAGTACTCGGGGATTTCCGCCGATACGCCGCGTGAAATCATGATCGTGACTGAATATAACGGCCACACGCAGGGCTTCCTTGTCGAAGGGGTTGATACCATTCTTCGTCTCGACTGGAGCAAGATGCGTGTGCCTCCCGAGATGCTGATGGCGCAAACGGGTGGTTTGGTAACAGCCGTGACCGAGCTTGATGACAATCGTCTGGTCATGATGATGGATGTGGAAAAGGTGCTTTCGGAGACGACGAGCATCGATAATGAAATCATGTTCAGAGGCGTTGTTCCACTTGATCGGCCTGATTGCACGGTTTTTTACTGCGATGACTCCAGTGTGGCGCGCAAGCAGATTGAGCGAACGCTGTCGGCCATGGGGGTCAAGGGCATCAGTGCCGTCAACGGCCGCCAGATGTGGGAGGAGATGGACAAGGTGGCAAAGTACGCCTTGTCTGTTGGCAAGCCCGTCTCATCAATCATAAATCTGGTTCTGACCGATATCGAAATGCCTGAAATGGATGGCTATATCCTGACCAAGAAAATCAAGTCGGATCCTCGTTTCAACGGCGTTGCCGTAGTGATGCATTCGTCTCTCTCCGGGATGTCAAACCAGAAATTGGGCTTGTCGGTCGGTGTTGATGAATATGTTCCAAAATTCGAGCCTCAGCGTTTGTCGGAAACGTTGGCGCGTCGCCTGACTGGCCTTACCTCGCCGGTCAAGGCAGGCTGAGCGATAGCGGGAGTTGACCATGAATCTCGTTGAAAATAAAAATCTGCTCGACAGCGTCGATGCGCGCACTCGTCTTGCTGGCTCCAACAAAATGGAGATACTGCTTTTTTCTCTCGGAACGCGAGAGATATTTGGTATTAACGTTTTCAAGGTGCGCGAAGTCGGTCGCACCCCCAGGATTACCAAAACACCGAATATGCCGCGAGGTGTGGAGGGCCTGATTTCCCTTCGCGGCAACGTGATCCCGGTTCTTTCTCTTGCACCGTTCATGCAACTGGATGGCGTGCCACCCGGTCTTGGCAAGACAATGATGGTTGCCGAGTATTCGAAGCGAACTTTAGGATTTCTGGTGCACGAAGTTGACCGGATCATTCGGGTCGACTGGGAGCGCGTCAAGGCGCCGGAAAGCGTGCTGACGGCCAATCAGGGCTTGATTACTGCGGTCATCGAGCTGGATGGAAGCAATCTGGTTTCTATTCTCGACGTCGAACAGATTCTGGCAAATGCTTTTGGCGAAGCAATGATTGTCGATATCACGCCAGCCCGTGTTGATCCGGATACCAGCGTCTTTTTCGTTGATGATTCTGTTGTTGCCCGTCGGAAAATTTCCGAAGTGCTCGATAAACTCGGGGTTCGGCACAAGCATGCAACCAATGGCCTTGAGGCTTGGACTCGCTTGCAGGGGATTGCAGCGCATGCGAATCAGATCGGAGGCAATATCCGTGATGAAATTCGCTTGATCCTGGTGGATGCAGAAATGCCAGAGATGGACGGTTACGTCCTGACCAAAAATATCAAATCCGATCCCCGTTTTGAGGGGGTGCCGGTCGTCATGCATTCTTCCTTGTCATCCGAAGCCAATCGGGCGATGGGAAAATCGGTGGGCGTGGATGCATATGTCGCAAAATTTGATGCTGAGGCGCTTGCTGATACGTTGCGTCCGCTGATTGAACGATAACAAACGATAATTCTGGAGTACTGCATGGCAGCTGATCCGAAAATGAGATTTCTGGTGGTGGATGATTTTTCCACCATGCGTCGAATTGTACGAAACCTGTTGAAAGAATTGGGTTTCACCAATGTTGATGAAGCAGAAGATGGTGCGATCGCCCTGCAAAAATTGCAGGCTGGCGGGTTCGAGTTTGTGGTTACAGACTGGAATATGCCGAATATGGACGGCTTGACCTTGCTTCAGACAATTCGTGCGACACCTAATCTCAAGCACTTGCCTGTTTTGATGATTACGGCAGAGGCGAAGAAGGAAAATATCATTGCAGCGGCTCAGGCCGGTGCGAGCGGCTACATCGTGAAGCCTTTCACGGCAGGAACTCTCTCGGAAAAATTGAACAAGATTTTCGAGAAAATGGGCCAAGCCTAAGAGGAAATCATGACTGCCACCAACGACTCCAATGATCTGGAAGCTCTTTTTGATTCGATTGCAGCTGATTTCGCACCGGCAGCCAAGCCGGCGCCGGTAGCAACGTCTCCGGCTGTAAATGACAGTGATGATCTGCAGGCATTGTTTGATAGTGTGGCTGCCGAAGCTGAGCTGGCTGCTCCAGAGGCTGCTCCTACGGTCGACGCGGCTGTCAATTCAGGAGAGGGCTGGACGCAACAGGAAGCGGTTTTTAATCGCATCGGGCATATGGCGCGAGCATTGCATGACACGCTCGGAATGCTGGGTTACGACAAGCTGATCGAAAAAACCGTATCGGCTCTGCCTGATGCAAAGGACAGATTGGCTTACGTGGCCAATTTGACAGAGCAGGCAGCCTGCCGTGTGCTGAATGCAACCGATATTGCTTGTCCGATTGTTGATGATATCGACAACTCCGCACAGGCACTCGGCGTGCGCTGGGACAAGGCTTTTGCCAATCAACTGGGAACCGACGAGTTCCGCCAATTGTCGGTGGAAACCCGTGCTTTTCTGAATGAGCAGTTGCCGCAGAAAGCCAAGGCGACGCATGCGCAGCTAACTGAAATCATGATGGCCCAGGATTTTCAGGATCTGACCGGGCAGGTTATCAAGAAGATTGTTGCACTTGCTCAAGAGCTTGAGTCGGGTCTGATGGGGGTGTTGATTGAGGTTTTGCCTGACACCAAGCGTACCGATGAAGTGAATAATCTGATGAACGGTCCGGTAATCAATGCCGATGGCCGTACTGATGTCGTGGTCAACCAGGAACAGGTTGACGATTTGCTGGATAGCCTCGGTTTCTGAGGGGAGGTCGAAGATGAGCGACTTTACGGGAATGGAAGATCTTCTGCAGGATTTCCTGCAGGAGGCTTATGACTTGTTGTCAGATGTGGATAACAAGCTGGTTGATCTTGAGAAAATGCCTGATGACCGGGGTCTGCTCAATGATATTTTTCGAGGGTTTCATACCGTCAAGGGGGGCGCAGGGTTTCTGAATGCGGCTGAACTCGTGACGCTGTGCCACCTGACGGAGAACCTCTTCGATCGCCTGCGCAACGGTGAGCTTGAACTGACGGCCGAATTGATGGACGTCATCATGGCCGCTACCAAGGGTGTTCGCGACATGTTTGGTGAGTTGGGGCAGATGGTCCAGCCGCAGCCAGCCGATGCGTCTGTGATCGCGGCCCTGCAAGGTGCGCTGACGGGTGATGGGCCTGTGTCTCCTGCTGCTGCAGCACCTGCCGTGGCTGCTCCGCCCCCTGTTCAGCAAGCCGTTTCCGGCGAACCGGACTGGGATGTTTTGCATGCAGCAGTGACCGGGCAGGCTCCTTCGTCCTCTTCTACTGAGGTTATTACCAAAGCAGAAGGTGAGGCAAAGGCTGCTGCCGATCAATTGATTGTTACACCGGTTGTGGATACAGCTGTAGCTGCAACTGCGCCGTCTGCTTTCGGGCGGAGAACAACAGACAAGCCGGGCGGGCAGCCTACTTCTGCACGTCGAACAGAGGAGCGCGGTCGGGAAAATACGATCCGTGTCGATACGTCACGCCTTGATCAGGTGCTGAATCTTTCGGGTGAAATTGGGCTGACCAAGAATCGATTGACCAGCCTGCGCGCAGATATTCTTGCCGGGAAAAATGACTCGGAAACTCTGCATGCGCTGGATCAGGCTGTAAGCCAGCTGGATCTGCTGGTTTCGGATCTGCAGAACTCGGTCATGAAAACCCGGATGCAGCCGATTGGTCGCCTGTTCCAGAAATATCCGCGTATTGCCCGTGATTTGGCCCGGCAATTGGGTAAGGATGTCGAGCTCGTGCTGGCTGGTGAGGAGACCGAGGTCGACAAGACAATGATCGAGGATCTTGCCGATCCTTTGATCCACTTGATCCGCAATGCAGTGGATCACGGTGTTGAAATGCCTGCTGAGCGCCAGGCTGCGGGCAAGCCCGTCAAGAGCCTGGTACGCTTGGAGGCGCGCCAAGAGGGCGATCACATCGTTCTGATCATTGCCGATGACGGCAAGGGGATGAGTGCCGAGCGTATTCGTGCCAAGGCGGTCGAGAAGGGTTTGATCTCCGAGGAAGATGCCAACACGCTGGACGAGCGCCAGAGTTTGAATCTGATTTTCCTGCCAGGTTTCTCGACCAAGTCGCAGATCTCGGATGTCTCCGGGCGAGGCGTCGGGATGGATGTGGTTAAAACCAATATCCAGAAGCTCAACGGATCTATTGAAATCCGTTCAGAGCCAGGCAAGGGCTCCGTATTCATTATTTCCCTGCCGCTGACCCTGGCAATTCTGCCTGTGCTGTTGGTTTTGCTTGGCGATCAGCCATTTGCCCTTCCGCTATCCCTGGTTCGTGAAATTTTGCCGATCGAGCAAAATCGTATTCAAGAGGTTGGCGGGAAAGAGACTTTGGTCGTCCGCGGCGAAGTTCTTCCGGTGATCTCTCTGGCTCGTCTGCTGCGTTGGCCGCTTGAGCAGCCGCCTGAGTATGGAGTTTTCATGCAGACGGCGGAGCGTAGCTTCATCCTGGGGGTTGATAGCTTTGCTGGTCGTGACGATGCTGTGATCAAGTCGCTTGAGGATTTCCGTCCGAAGGGTGTGGCTGGGGTGACGACGCTTTCAAATGGGCAGATTGTGCTGATTCTTGACATGAAAGAATTGCTGTCTGATCTGGGACAGGGAAGCGATCTTGTTTCCGGGGCGAAAATGCTCGGCTTCGCCTGATTTTCGTTTGCAGTCAACGGGTTGAGAGGGGGCTTGCCCCCTCTTTTCTTTTTTGAAAGTTAACTCTGTTGTCATGTGCTTGCGAGTGGCACCTAAGAAACAAGCTAAATAAACGCACGTACCCCTTTAATTATTCTAGTTTTTTTCTATAATAGCCGGAACAACTCCCGAAAACGGCTATGGCGGAAGAGAGCGACCTCGATAAAACAGAAGAGCCTACTGGTAGGCGAATCGAGCAGGCCCGCGAGCAGGGTCAGGTCCCTCATTCCCGTGAACTCAGTACTTTTCTTGTTCTGATTGTCGCTGCGGCAGCATTCTGGATGATGGGCGGCTGGTTCATGCAGCGTTCCATGGTGATCGCTAAAAAAGCACTTTCGGTCGAGCCTCGCTTCATGCTTGAGCCCAGCCAGATGTTGCCGCGTCTGGCCGATATTTCCGGCGATGCCTTTTGGGCATTTTCCCCTTTGCTTGGGCTCCTCTTGCTGGCCGCGGTCTTGCCGCCATTCTTTCTTAACGCCTGGGTCTTTGCGCCCAAGGCCATCGCGCCCGATTTGAACCGCTTGAGCCCAATCACCGGGTTTGGCCGGATGTTTTCCTGGAACAGCTTGATGGAGCTGGGTAAGGCTGTGGTCAAGGCAGGCTTGGTTGGGGGCGTCGCCGTCATGTTGATCTGGAGTGAGCGTGACGAGATATTCGGCTTGCTTGCCCAGCCTCTGGATGCCGGCCTGGCTCATGCCGGCAATCTGATTTCGTTCTCGTTCCTGGTTTTTGTGGCGGCGCTCATTGTGGTTGTTGCGGCTGATGTGCCTTTCCAGCTTTGGCAGTACTTCGAAAAGCTCAAGATGAGCAAGGAAGAGGTCAAGCAGGAAATGAAGGAGATGATGGGCGATCCTCAGGTCAAGGGGCGTATTCGCAGTCTCCAGATGCAGGCTGCAAGAAAGCGGATGATGTCCGCAGTCCCTCAGGCTGATGTGATCGTGACCAATCCGACCCACTACGCAGTGGCGCTGTCTTACAAGAGCGGGATGGGGGCTCCCAAGGTGGTTGCCAAGGGGATGGGGCCCATCGCGCAAAAAATAAAATCCTTGGGGGCGGAGAATGCCGTTCTCATGCTTGAGGCGCCGCCTCTGGCTCGCGCACTCTATAAACATGCCGAGATCGATAGCGAAATTCCCTCCGCCCTGTATAACGCAGTTGCGGAGGTTTTGGCTTATGTCTATCAGCTTGCCGGCTGGCGTCAGATGGGCGGCACTTATCCTGTTCCGCCGCGCAATCTGCCAGTGCCGCCAGAACTTGTCCCGGAGGCTGCGTAAATGGCCTCCACGACATCAGTCAGCATGCAGGGTATGTTGAGTCGGCTGAATGTGACCCAACTGGCTGCGCCTATCCTCATTTTGATGATACTGGCGATGATGGTTCTACCATTGCCGGCGTTCGCTCTGGATGTGCTGTTTACTTTCAATATCGCCATCTCGGTCCTGGTATTGCTTGTCGCGGTCAACACCCAGAAAACCCTCGATTTTTCTGTTTTTCCGACGGTGCTTCTGGTGACCACCCTGTTGCGCTTGTCGCTAAATGTGGCATCGACACGCGTGGTGATGCTGCATGGCCATTCCGGACCGGATGCGGCAGGCAAGGTCATTGAGGCATTTGGCCACTTCCTGGTCGGCGGGAATTTTGCTGTTGGGATCGTCGTATTCCTGATTCTTGTGGTGATCAACTTCACAGTGATCACCAAGGGCGCAGGGCGTGTGGCTGAGGTGTCCGCACGTTTTACCCTTGATGCGATGCCGGGCAAGCAGATGGCGATTGATGCCGACCTTAATGCCGGCCTGATTGGTGAAGAGGATGCCCGCAAGCGGCGGACCGATATTGCTCGCGAAGCCGAGTTTTACGGTTCGATGGATGGTGCTTCGAAATTTGTGCGTGGCGATGCCGTTGCGGGCATTGTCATCATGCTGATCAATGTCATCGGCGGTCTGATCGTCGGGGTTGCGCAGCACAATATGGATTTTGCGCTGGCAGCCAAAAACTATACTTTGCTGACTATCGGCGATGGTTTGGTGGCGCAGATACCGGGGCTGATCATTTCGATTGCTGCCGGTATGGTGGTGACCCGTGTATCCGATGACCGGGATATCGGTCAGCAGGTGATGGGGCAGATGTTCCGAAATGCCAAGGCAATCGGCATTACTGCAGCCATTGTCGGTTTCCTGGGGTTGATTCCGGGAATGCCGAATATGGTCTTTTTGATGCTGGCATCCAGTTTGGGCTGGTTTGCCTGGCGGATGCAGAAAACCCAGAAACAAATTGCCGAAACGCCGGTGCCTGTGGCTCCTGCACCGGTTCAAGAGTCGACCGATGCCAGCTGGAATGATGTGGCGCCGCTCGATGTGTTGGGTCTGGAAGTTGGTTATCGCCTGATTCCCCTGGTCGACAAGTCGCAGGATGGCGAATTGCTTCGGCGCATTCGCGGGATTCGCAAGAAATTTGCTCAGGAAGTGGGCTTCCTGGTTTCGCCAGTCCATATTCGCGACAACCTTGAGCTGAAGCCCAACGTTTACCGCATCTTGTTGAAGGGTGTTGAAGTCGGGCAGGGCGAGGCATATGCCGGGCAATACCTGGCAATCAATCCGGGACGTGTAGCCGGCACGGTCAACGGGACGGTGACGAAGGATCCGGCCTTTGGCTTGCCGGCTGTGTGGATTGACTCCAGTCAGCGCGATCAGGCTCAAGCCTATGGCTACACCGTCGTTGATTCGTCGACGGTGGTCGCAACGCACCTGAATCATTTGATCCTGACGCACGCTGCCGAGTTGCTGGGACGTCAGGAAGTGCAGCAACTGATCGACCATCTGACGAAGGAAATACCGAAGCTGGTCGAGGATTTGGTGCCCAAGTTGATTCCGCTCGGCACGCTACAGAAAATTCTGCAGAATTTGCTCGAAGAAGGCGTCCATATCCGCGATATGCGGACAATCATCGAAACCATCGCCGAACATGCGCTGCGCACGCAGAGTGCTGATGATTTGACAACTCAGGTTCGCAGCGCTTTGGGACGCGCCATTGTCCAGCAGCTTTTCCCCGGCGCCGGCGAAATGCAGGTGATGTCGCTTGATCCAACGCTTGAGCGTCTCCTTTCGCAGGCCGTTGCCGGCAACTCGGAAAACACCAGTTTCGAGCCGGGGCTGGCCGATACCCTGGTGCGCGAGACGGCTTCTGCCGCTCAGCGTCAGGAAGCGCTTGGCTTGCCGGCGGTTCTGCTTGTCCCGCTGAGCTTGCGCGTACTCCTTTCCCGCTTTTTGCGCCGCACCGTGCCTCAGTTGAAGGTGCTGGCACATAACGAAGTTCCAGAAAATCGAATTATCAAGGTGACCTCGATCATCGGAGGTAAGACATGAACGTAAGAAAATTTATCGCGGCTAATGCCAGAGATGCCTTGAAAAAGGTCAAGGAGACGCTCGGTAACGATGCGATTATTCTTTCGAATCGAGGAATTCCTGGGGGGGTTGAGATCATGGCTGTCGCTGCGCGCGATATGGCCATGATTGTGCCAACCCAGGTCGCCGACTCGACTCCGGTCGAACGTCGTCCTGCACCGGCTCCGGCGATGAGTGCTGATGACGACTATCGCGTTGCCTTGACTTCGGCTCGCGCCCAGATCACCAATTTCAGCCAGCCACGCCCTGCCGTTCAGCCTGCTGCGGTCAACCGTCCGCAAGCCCCGGTTTCTTCGACAACGCGCCATGCCGGGCTGGTCAATGCAGGAATTCCGCGAACCGGGTCGCTGCGCAATCTGGAAACAGCCAAGCCGCAGCCAGCGACAAATGAGCAGCCGCAGCTTAATCAGTCACCGCGCATGCCAGAGCCAGCACCGATGATGGCTGCGCCGCGCCGTGCCGAGGCTGAAATCATTCCTCAGGAAGTCATGGATGAAATCCGCTCGCTGCGCAAAATTGTTGAACAGCATTTGGCGGGCATTGCCTGGGGTGAAACCGCGCGTTCGCAACCGGTGAAAACGGATGTGATGCGGCAAATGCTGGATGCAGGATTCTCTCCGCAGTTTTCGCGCGATATCCTTGCCGATTTGCCGAGCGAAATGAATGAGGTTCAGGCCATGGCCTGGGTCAAGGGTGCGGCAGACCGTTCGTTGATGACGATTGGCGCCGAGGCGGATATCGTTGATCGCGGTGGTGTCTATGCGCTGGTGGGCCCCACCGGTGTAGGCAAAACAACCACAACGGCCAAGCTTGCTGCACGTTGCGTTCTACGCCATGGTCCGAGCAAGGTGGCCTTGGTGACAACCGATGGCTACCGGATTGGTGCTCATGAGCAGTTGCGGATTTACGGCCGCATCCTGGGTGTCTCGGTCTACCTCGTCAAGGATGCCGGCGAGCTTCGTCAGACACTGAAGGAGCTGCAGCACAAGCATATGGTCCTGGTCGATACCATGGGGATGAGCCAGAAGGACAAGCTGGTGCCCGAGCTGACCGACATGCTGGCCGGCTGTGATGTCCAGCGCCTGCTGCTGCTATCGGCAACATCGCGTGGCGATACCATGGATGATGTGGTGCACGCTTACGAGGGCGACAAGTTGGCTGGTTGCATCCTGACCAAGATCGATGAGGCTGCCAGCCTGGCAACGCCACTTGATGTGATCATGCGTCACGGTCTACGTCTTCACTATGTCTCAAATGGCCAGCGTGTTCCAGAAGACCTGCATTTGCCAAATCGTGGCTACCTGGTGCATCGGGCATTCAAGGACGTTCCGGAAACTTCAGCCCATAAATACGATGGTGTTGAACCCGCCCTGCTGATGGCCAATGCATCTCAGGTTGCGGCAGGTGGGCATCGTGGCTGATTTTCGGGTTGATCAGGCGGCCGGTTTGCGCCGGCTGTTTGGCGGTGGCCAACTTCAGGTGGTTACTTTCGTGGCGGGCTGTGAGGGGGTCGGGCGCAGTGTGGCCGTCGCCAATATCGGTGCTGCATTGGCTCGATTGGGCAAGGAAGTGATGATCATCGACGAGCATTCGTCGCGTGATGACATTGCATCGGCTTTCGGCTTGAGTGCACGTTTTGATCTGATCAACGTGGTTCAGAAAGAGCTGCCGCTGCAGCAGGTTCTGCTCCAGCCGATGGTCGGCTTGCGAGTTCTGCCTGCAGCCAAGGCTGCGGCCAAACTGGGCCGCTTGTCGCTTGCCCAGCAGCAGAATCTGCTCGATGCATTGTCCGGTCTTGAGCGACCAATCGATGTCATTCTGGTCGATGCCAGCATGGCCCATCCGCATGGGTTTTCACCTTTTGGTCTGGCTTCGCAGGAGGCGGTGGTGGTTCTTTCAGGCAATAGCGCATCAATTACCGAGGCCTATTCCTTGATTAAAAAAGTCAGCCATGCCTTCGCGCGCAAGCATTTCAGAATCCTGGTGAACAAGGTGCGCAGCTACCCGGATGCCCGCTCGATTTTCGATAATATTGCGCAGGTGACGGCGCAGCGCGGGATTGCCCAACTTGAGTACGCGGGGGCGATATTGCTTGATGAATCCCTGCGACAAGCCGCTCAGTTGTGTCGTCCGGTGCTGGTTCAAGCTCCCAATTCGGATGCGGCTTCTGCATTCCGGGATATTGCCGCCGATCTTCTTTATTGGCAGCGTGGTGAGCGCGAGGGGGGCGGGGTCGAACAATTCGTCCAGCAACTGCTACACTTGAGCCAACGCATAACTCCAAACGTACTCCGCGCTTAATGTATACCGCTGCCGGGCAGCCAGATAGAGAACAGCTGGTTCAGCGCTTCGTGCCGCTGGTGAAACGTATCGCCTATCATTTGATGGCCCGTTTGCCAGCAAGTGTCCAATTTGAAGATCTGGTCCAGAACGGCATGCTCGGGCTGCTCGATGCTATCGACCGTTTTGAAGAAGGCTTCGGTGCCCAGTTTGAGACCTACGCCACCCAGCGGGTGCGCGGTGCGATGCTTGATGGGCTGCGTGAGAACGATTGGTTGCCCCGGCAACTTCGCCGTGAATTACGGCGTATCGAGGCGATGATCAATCAGCTTGAGCATGAGCATGGTCGTGCACCTTCCGAGCGCGAATTGGCTGACGCCCTGGGAATGTCGCTGGCGGATTACCAGAAAACCCTGGGCGATGCTCGCGGTCATCAACTGCTTTATTTCGAA
The DNA here is from genome assembly GCF_016864195.1 of Dechloromonas sp. TW-R-39-2. Taxonomy (NCBI): domain Bacteria; kingdom Pseudomonadati; phylum Pseudomonadota; class Betaproteobacteria; order Rhodocyclales; family Azonexaceae; genus Dechloromonas; species Dechloromonas sp. TW-R-39-2. Next base: position 3,021,219 of record NZ_CP045202.1, on the reverse strand, counting down.
GACTTCACCGGTGAAGGCGATGAAGATTTTCTTGAGCGGCACTTTACCGATAACGATGCCGACCCACTGAGTCTGCTTGAGGAGAAAAGTCTTCAGCAAGCGCTTGTCGGTGCGATTGAGCGCCTGCCTGAGCGCGAGAAATTGATGATGGCCTTGTATTACGAGCAAGATCTCAATTTGCGTGAAATTGGCGAAGTAATGGGCGTCACCGAGTCGCGCGTTTGTCAGTTGCATAGCCAGGCGGTGGCGCGTTTGCGTAGCCAGATTGTCGGGCAGTTGCCGGCTGTGAAAAAGCAGCGCAAGGAGAAGGTGCGTGGATAAAATCAGTCTGGCTGGACTGGCGATTGGCCTGATTGCAATCGTCGGTGGACAGATTCTTGAGGGGGGGCATGTTAGCTCTCTTGTCCAGCCAACCGCCTTGATGATTGTACTTGGCGGTACTTTGGGGGCCGTTCTTCTACAAAGTCCCTATCCCGTCTTTCGGCGTGGCATGCAGATGGTGAGGTGGGTGTGGGTGCCGCCCGTGATCGAGCAAAAGCAGGTACTTGACCAGGTTCTGGGGTGGAGCCAGATTGCCCGTCGGGAGGGATTGCTGCAACTCGAAAACCAGATCACCAGAATCAAGGACCCCTTCACGAAAAAGGGCCTTCAGTTGTTGGTCGATGGCGCTGATCCCGAGCATATCCGTGAGTTGCTGGAGGTTGATATCAACACCTTCGAGGACGAATGGCGGCAATCAGCCAAGATATGGGATTCTGCCGGAGGTTATTCTCCGACGATCGGTATTCTGGGGGCTGTCATGGGATTGATTCATGTGATGGAGAATCTTTCCGACCCCACCAAGCTGGGCTCCGGCATTGCAGTGGCCTTCGTGGCAACGATTTATGGCGTTGGATTGGCGAATCTTGTCTATTTGCCGATTGCCGGCAAGCTGAAGTACTACATTGCGCGAATGGTTGCTTCCAAGGAGATGTTGATCGATGGCCTGGTGGGCATTGCTGTTGGCGACAATCCCCGCATCATCGAGAGCCGTCTCAAGGGCTACATGTTGTAATGGCTAGAAAGCGCCGTGAAGAGGAGCATGATAATCATGAGCGCTGGCTCGTCTCGTACGCTGACTTCATAACCCTTCTGTTTGCATTCTTCGTGGTCATGTACGCGATTTCTTCGGTCAACGAAGGAAAGTACAAGGTTTTGTCGAATTCGCTGACCAATGCCTTCAAAAACTCAACAGCGGAGGTCGGAGGGCAGCCGATTGCCGTTATACAAGGGGCGCCGCCGATTCCTCCGCACCCGATTCTGAAGCCGGACAAATTGCCCGAGCAAATCAAGGCTGAAGAGAAAAAAGTACAGCAGCGACAAAAGATGAAAAATGTCGCCAATAATATTATGGAAGCGCTGCAGCCGCTGGTCGCACAAGGCAAGGTTCGTTTGCTTGAAACAAGCCGTGGCGTGACGATTGAGATCAACGACAGCATTCTCTTTCCGGCAGGCCAGTCAAAGTTGCAGCCCGCGTCCAGTTCCGCCATGGGTGCTATTGCGCAGGTGCTGGCTAGTACGGATTTTCCGATCACGATCGAGGGGCACACGGATAATGTCCCCATTTCAACACCGCAGTTTCCATCGAACTGGGAGCTTTCGGCCATGCGGGCAACGACTGTTTTGCGTTTGTTTAATGACAGTGGCGTAGGTGCCGAGCGGTTGACGGCAATCGGTTATGGGGAGACCCGGCCATTGGAAACGAATACGACGGTCGAGGGGCGGGCGCGTAACCGTCGTGTCAGCATTTTGATCGATTCGAACCGGCCGGAAGAGCCAACTGAAATCAATGGTGCGGAGACTCCTGCACCGAACAGGCCGCCCGGTTGAGCGCGTGGTGAGCGCTCAGGCTGAGTCGACGATTCGGCTGCCCGTATACTGGGATGTTTGTCCGTTGCTGCCGTAGAAAGTGTTTTCTTCCGCACGGCGGGTGAGAATGGCTAATGCTTGCGTGGTTCGTTCCAGATGAATGGCGACGAGTTTTGCATTCAGTTCATTCAAACGCTTGGCGCTAAGCGCCGATGCCATCAACGCCGTCCATTGGGCGGCGATTTTTGCTTCAGATGGGTGCTGGGCCAGCCAGGCGGCCATCCGTTCTTTTTCCGGCAAGGCCGGGTTGCCTGAAATCAGCGAGTTGCGCTGAGCTTCAAGTGCATTCAATTGCTCAATCAGTGCAGATTTCTCAGCGTGGATGGCTGGCAGCGATTCAGGCTTGGCCGTGCTTAGTGCGTTCTGCTCATCAGTCAGAAGCGCAACAAAACGCGAAACCAGCAATGTTTCGCGTTCCAGTATCTGGCTGAGAGGCAGCATCAGGCGTTACGTTGCGAATTGACCAGGTCGCGTGCAGAGTCCAGAAGCCTGCCGGCAATGGCTTCGGGATTGATCTTGAAGCGCCCTTGAGCGATCGCATCCTTGATTTCCTGAATTTTGGCAAGGTTGACCGGAGGTTTTTCGCTGGCCTGAAGGGTGCCGGCGAGTGTGCTCAAGCTCACAGCCTCGGTGGACGACGGGGTTTCAGCCGGAGATTTCGGCTGCTGCCGTGTCGGCGGGGGCGTGCTGGTGGTCTTGTAGGAGTTGTCGATTTTCATGGTTGTTCTCGCAATACTTTGGAACTCATATGGCTTAACGGCCATTCAGGTTCAAACTTTAGCCTAAAAAGATATTTCTACACTGCCATCGCTGCGTGCAGTGCCGCTCACGGTTTGTCCTGAATTCATTCGCACCTGAACCAGTTGCCCTTCTGCTGCATTGTTGATGGCTTTTCCCTCGCCGCTGACGGCAAATCCAGCCCCTTTTGAGGTGACGCGAACCGATTGCCCCTGCCGGATCACCATCGGAGAAATCAATTGATCGCTGCGCAGTAATTGGCCGGCCCCCAGTGAGTTGCGCAGTGTTTTGCCGAGAGCCGCTGCGGGGTCGGAAATAATGCCGGTTGGCAGCGTGGATACGTCACCGGACAGGACATGCAGATCACCCGCCTGAATGGCCTGCCCGGCGAGAATTGAGCGGGCGGTGGTGACGTAATTGCCGGTCACTAGTATTTCGGCCGGTATCAGGATATTCCAGGCGTTCGGCGTCAGGCAGCGGATGCCGACACTTGTTTTTCCCATCATTTTGGCGCCGGGCGGTGTGTAGGCTTCAAGCGCCGCACAGGTGGGGAGGCGGCTGGTATCGATTTTGCCAAGCCGAATCGTTACTTTGCCGGGAAGCCCCTTCGTTTGGATCTGAATGTGGCGCTCTGCGGTATCCAGTACCGGATCGATTTCGGCTGCGGCCAGCAGGTTGCAGGCAATAAGCAGGGGCAGCAAAAAAACGTATATGAGGCGCATGCCGCCATTGTGCACGACCTCTTCCCAGCATGGAATAGTAAGGCCGGCAAGAATTGCCGTGCAGTCGGTTGGGAGTGGTGAATTGGCGCCTAACTATATGATTTTAATGCTTGGCACGCTAACTGCTTTAAATTGTATGATTTTTTGGAGTGAACCATGTCATCAATCGCACAGCACGTATCTGTTCTCAGCCAGGCAATGAATTTGAGATCCCAGCGCCATCAGGTGCTCGCCTCGAATATCGCCAATGCCGATACCCCGCAATACAAAGCGCGTGATTTCGACTTTCAGGGGGCGATGCAAAATGCACTGGCCGGCCGGGCGAGTGCCGGTGGCGTTTCCTTGATGACCACTTCGAGCGGCCACATGCGCGGAGATGGCTCCGGCGGTGCGGCCAATTTGAAATTCCGCGGAGAAACCCAGTCGGCCGTTGATGGAAATACTGTCGATATGGATGTAGAGCGCACTCAGATTGCTGAAAATGCTTTGCAATATCAGGTGCTTACTCAATTGATTAGCGACAAGTTCAAGGGCATGCGCAGTGCCCTCGCTTCAAACCAGGGTTGAGGAGCCATAAATGAGCCTCTTTAATGTTTTTCAAGTGTCGTCCAGTGCCATGACGGCGCAGTCGATGCGTTTGAATACCACGGCGTCCAATTTGGCGAATGCCGACAGTGTCGTGTCGTCCGATGGCAAGCCTTATCGCGCCAAGCAGGTTGTTTTTGAAGCGACGCCCATGGGCAATGCCGGGGAGTCCTCAAAAGGCGTTCGGGTTCGGCAGATTGTTGAAGATGCTTCACCGGCGCGGATGGTTTACGACCCCAAGAATCCTGCGGCAGATGAAAAAGGCTACGTGGCATTTCCAAACGTCAATGTCGTTGAGGAAATGACCAACATGATCTCTGCATCGCGCTCGTACCAGACCAATGTTGAAGTAATGAATACCGCCAAGACCATGATGCTGCGTACTTTGCAGATCGGTCAGGGCTAACCGGGAGAATCGCCATGGCAACCGCCGTCAATAGCTCTACCAGTTCAAATACATCGCTGATTTCCTCGTTGAATGGTTCGTCTACAACGACCAAAACCACGACTGCGGATGAGATGCAGACTCGCTTCCTGAATCTCCTGGTGACCCAGTTGAAGAATCAGGACCCGCTCAATCCGATGGATAACTCGCAGATGACCACCCAGTTGTCGCAGATCAGTACCGTGAGCGGTATCGAGAAGCTCAATGCGACGATGGAGAAACTGCTCGGCAATTATTCCGGATCGCAAACGATGCAGGCGGCAGCAATGATCGGCAAAACGGTATTAACTGCCGGGAATGCGTTGGCGCTGGGGAATTACGGCGCGGTCGGTGGCGTGACGCTGGATGGTGCCGCAGACAAGGTTACCGTTTCGATTACCGATTCGGCTGGCAAAGTGGTTCAGACTCAACAGCTTGGTGCGCAGCCGGCCGGGACCATGAATTTCTCCTGGGACGGCAAATCGGATGCAGGTGTCGATCTGCCGAATGGCGATTACAAGTTCACCGTCAAGGCAATTCGTGGTGATGCAGAGGTGAAAACAACGGCTCTCCAGGCTGGCACAGTAAATGCTGTGACTTTGGCCAAGGATGGATTGTCGCTGCAGTTGGCCAACAACAAAACGGTGGCTTACAGCGACGTCCAACAAATCATGAATTGATCGGGGTTCATCATGGCATTCCAACAAGGTTTGAGCGGTCTGAACGTTTCCTCCAAGGCGCTTGACGTTATCAGTAACAACATCGCCAATGCATCGACCGTAGGTTTCAAGGGCGGTCAGGCACAATTTGCCGACGTTTATGCAGCCTCCTTGGGGGTTGGTGGTGGTTCGCAGGTTGGTATCGGGGCATCGCTGCCGGTTGTTCAGCAACAGTTTTCGCAGGGCAATGTCTCGAATTCGAATAACCCGCTTGATATCGCGGTCAACGGTTCCGGCTTTTTCCGTCTGCAAAAAAATGCAACGGATCAGACGATTACCTATACCCGCAACGGTCAGTTCCATCTTGACGACAAAGGCTTCATCGTCAATGCGCAGAAAAACAATCTGACGGGCTATCCGATCGAGAACAATGTGACCAATCGTGCTGCGCTGATTCCGGTTCAGCTGGATACGACGGGTGTTGTGCCTCGTGCAACTGGTGCTTCCCCGACCAATCCGGGAATCGTGACGCAAATGAACTTCGATGACCGTGACTTGAAGTCGCTGACATCCGGAACGCCGAACAATCTTGCTCCGTGGTCGGCAAACACGTCTTTCCCGCCGAATAACCTGAATACCTTCAATTATTCGACGTCTGTCACGGTCTACGACCAAAAAGGCAACGATCACGCACTGTCGATGTATTTCACCCGGGTAGGTAACTCGGATGGCGCAACACCGGCCAAGAACTTGTGGAACGTTCACTATGTGCTTGATAACAAGGATATTACCGGGCAAGTGCAGTCTGCTACCCAGGCCGTGACAACGGGTGTTCCCACGCTCGAATTCGGCGGTGATGGCCAGATTGTGACCACCGGTTTCGTCGGTGGTGCCGGTGTCACCAAGACGGATACGATTACGGCGAGCGGTGGCCCCGAGAATGCCAGGCTCAGCTACAACTCACTGGCCAGCGTGGCTTCGGTGACTGGGCCGGGAGGCGCTCCCGTCTATGTGGCAGGTACCGACTACACCTTTGACCCGGTGACCGGTGTGCTGGATACCGGCGGGATTGCCGTTGGTACCAACCTTGTCGTTACGTACACGACAAGCCCGACGGCCATGGCGACCGATTACAAGTTCAATATCGATGTTGCAGGCCTGGATGCCTACGAATCGCCTGTCGGGAGTGGTGTCTATCCCTTCCGTGGTTTGTTCGACGTGGCGACCCAGCCAACCATTCCGCTCGACTTTGACAACAGCACCCTGTTCGGCAGCGGCTACGACGTCAATAAACTGGTTCAAGACGGTTATCCGTATGGTCGTCTGAGTGGCGTTTCGGTTTCTTCTGACGGCATTCTGCGCGGCAATTACAGCAATGGGCAGACCAAGGACATCGCTCAACTGGTGCTGGTGGACTTCATTTCACCGACCGGTCTGGCCAGCCTGGGTAATAACCAGTGGGGTGAAACCTCAGCTTCCGGACAGCCTCTGATCGGCGACCCGGGAACCGGCAATCGTGGCGTCTTGCAGTCCTCGGCTGTTGAAGAGGCGAATGTCGATTTGACGCAGGAACTGGTCAATCTGATTACGCAACAGCGTAACTACCAAGCCAATGCGCAGTCGATCAAGACCCAGGACCAAGTGCTTCAGACGCTGGTCAACCTTCGCTAATTAATCGACTGACCTGAGCTACTGACATGGATCGTCTGATCTACACCGCAATGACCGGCGCCAAGCATGTATTCATGCAACAAGCCGGTACAGCCAATAATCTGGCCAACGCCAGCACTGTCGGCTTCAAGTCGCAGGAGCACCGCTTCCGGGCGGTGCCGGTGATCGGTGAAGGAATGCCGACCCGGGCTTTCGTGGTCGACGCGTCAGTCAGCGATGTTTTCGATGAAGGCCCGCAGATGATTACCGGGCGCAACCTGGATGTTTCGGTCAAGGGCCGTGGCTGGTTGGCGGTGCAGACACCGGATGGTGGCGAGGCTTACACCCGGGCGGGTAGTCTGGATGTCGATGTGAACGGTCAGCTGCAAACTAAGGGTGGCTTGGCGGTTGTGGGCGACGGCGGTCCGATCAGTATCCCGCCTGACAACAACATTGAAATCGCGCCGGACGGCACGGTTTCCGTTGTGCCGACGACCGGTCTGCGCAACAACGCCAATGCGATCGGGCGGATCAAGATGGTTAATCCGCCCGAAGAAGATTTGGTGCGCGGTTCGGATGGCCTGTTTCGCCTGAAGAGCGGCGATCCGGCCCCGCTGGATGAACGTGTCAAGCTGACCTCGGGCACGCTCGAAGGCAGTAACGTCAATGTGACGGATGCGATGGTCAATTTGATCAGCCTGTCGCGCCAGTTCGAAATGCAAATCAAGATGCTGCAAACCGCAGATACCAATGCCCAGCGTGCCGACCAGCTGCTGTCGCTGAATTCCTGATAGGACCTGACCCATGATTCGTTCCCTGTGGATTGCCCGTACCGGCCTGGATGCCCAGCAAACCCAGCTCGATGTGATTTCGAACAATCTGGCTAACGTCAGTACCAACGGCTTCAAGCGCGGCAAGGCGGTTTTTGAGGATCTGCTTTACCAGACAATGCGTCAGCCAGGTGCCCAGTCGTCGCAGCAGACGCAACTGCCCACCGGCCTGCAACTGGGAACTGGTGTCCGGCCGGTGTCGACCGCAAGAATCTTCACCCAGGGCAATATTCAGAAAACCGACAGCACGCTGGATATCGCTATCCAGGGGAATGGTTTCCTGCAAATCCAGATGCCGGACGGCAGCACGGCTTATACCCGTGATGGTTCGTTCCAGAAGGATAGTACCGGCCAGATCGTAACCTCAGAGGGCTATCCCTTGCAGCCGGCAATCACGATTCCGGCCGATGCGCTGTCGTTGACGATTGGCACCGATGGTGTGGTCAGCGTGACGCAGCCGGGTAATCCGCAGCCGACGACTCAGATCGGCCAGATTCAGCTGGCGACGTTTATCAATCCGGCCGGCATGCAGAGTGTGGGCCAGAACCTTTTCCTGGAAACCGCTTCGAGCGGGACCCCAACGCCGAATACGCCGGGAACGAACGGCGCCGGTATCGTCAATCAGGGCTATGTTGAAACGTCCAACGTCAATGTGGCCGAAGAGTTGGTGACGATGATCCAGACCCAGCGGGCTTATGAGCTGAACTCCAAGGTCGTGTCGACCTCCGATGCCATGCTCGGCCGGCTGACTCAGCTGTGAGGTGAAATCATGAAACGTTTCCTGTTACTGGTCGTTGCAGCCATGGCCGGATGTACCACGGTGCCGGCAACCAACATTCATCAGCCGATGTCCGCCCGGCCTGCTCCGCGCATGGAGATGGCGAGCGGCAATGGATCGATCTATCAGGCGGCCGGCAGTCGTCCTCTTTTTGAGGATAGGCGCGCACGATTCGTTGGCGATACGATCACGATTACGATCACTGAAAGCAATACTGCCTCCAAGACGTCCAATAACAAGCTGGACCGCACGGGGTCAAATGTCGCTTCGGTTTCCGCGATGGCTGGTTTGCCTGGGCAGTCGGCTCTCGGACTCAACCTGAATACCAAGACGGCCAATGCCTTCGAGGGTAAGGGCGAGGCGGGTAACAAGAATAGTTTCAGCGGCAGCATCACGGTGACGGTGATCGATGTCCTGCCGAACGGAAATTTGCTGGTTTCCGGTGAAAAGCAAGTTGCCGTAGGGGATGAGCAGGAATATGTCCGCCTTTCCGGGGTGGTCAATCCGGCATTCGTCGATGCGGCCAATACGATCAGTTCATCGAAGGTGGCTGATGCCAGAATCGAGTACAAGTCGGCCGGGCAGTTGAGCGAAGGCATGATGATGGCCTGGCTTGGTCGTTTCTTCCTGAATGTGATGCCATTCTGATGCGAGGTTGAATCATGGCTTTTATCCAGGCATTAAGCGGCTTGTATGGTGCAGCCACAGGGCTGGATGTCATTGGCAACAACTTGGCCAATGCCAGTACCGTCGGCTATAAAAACTCGCGTGCCGAGTTCTCGGATATTTTCAATTCCTACCTGAAAGCAGGCGTTGGTGGCGGCGCGCTATCCCCCGGTGTGGCTCAGCAATTCACCCAGGGGTCACTGGCTTCGACCAATAACGGGCTCGATTTCTCGATCAACGGCAATGGCATGTTCCAGGTTGTTTCCGATACAACCGCGACAGCCAGCGTGGCCTATACCCGTAATGGTGAATTCCATTTTTCCCCGGTGCCAACCGCAGCGGGGACGGCGCCGGCTGAGAAATACATTGTCAATGCCAACGGCAGCTATCTGACCGGTTGGGCGGAAGGCGTTGCCACAACGACGGCGCCGAGTGCCCTGAAGTTGATTGACTCGATAGCCGCCAAGCAAACCACAACCAGCAACCTGCGTTTCAATCTTGATGACCGGGCCAGCGTACCGACCGATCCTGTGTTTTCTCCGAACTCGCCGGCTTCATTCAACTGGTCAAGTTCGCAGGAGGTCTTTTCAGGCGTTAACGGGGATACCAAGGCGCATGCGCTGACGCTCTATTTCGTCAAGACAGCCACACCGAATACCTGGGAAGTGCATACCCGGATTGATGGTGCAGTTCCGGCAGAAGAAGCCGGTGGACCGCGGCAACTGGTTTTTTCGCCAACCGGTTCGTTGCTTTCCGGTGGAAACATCACGAGTAGCGGTCCTGTTACGGCAGAAAGCAAGGCGACGGACCCGGTGACTGGTGCCGTTACGCTGACCAGTTCAACCGTAACCTTGCCGATTTCAATCGATTTTGGCCAGACAACCCTGTTTGCAAGTGGTTTCGATTCCGGTAAGTCCCTGCAGGATGGCTACAAGGATGGTTTGCTTGCCGGGACCAGCTTGTCGACCGACGGGACGATCCAGGGGCGTTATTCGAATGGGCAGACGCAAAACATGGGCAAGGTTGCTTTGGCAACCTTCATCAATCCCAATGGTTTGCAGTCGATCGGTAGCAATCTCTGGCGCGAAACGAGTCATTCCGGAGCGGCCAATATCGGCAGCGCAGCACAAGGCGGGCGCGGCGTGACGGCATCGAATTCGCTGGAGCAGGCCAATATCGATACGGCAGCCCAGTTGGTCGACATGATCACCATGCAGCGGAACTACCAGGCCAATGCCCAGACGATCAAAACGCAGGATGACATGCTCAAGACCTTGACCGGGTTGCGTTGATTTATCTGCCAGCCTTCGGGCTGGCACGTTTCTTTCTTAAGTGATGCCATTCAAGAGAAAATCTCGCGGAGGCGCATCATGAACAAGAAAAACGGCAAATGGTTCCGGCAAGCGGCAATGCTCGCCGCACTGGCTTTGCCCATGGGGTTGCAGCCCGCCTTCGCCGAGCGCATCAAAGACCTTGCCAGCATTCAGGGGGTGCGCAATAACCAGTTGATCGGTTACGGCATCATCGTCGGCCTGGATAACACCGGCGACCAGACGACCCAGACACCTTTCACGACGCAAGCCATGGGCAACATGCTGTCCCAGATGGGCGTTAATCTGGCGCCGGAACAGGCCACCAAGCTGCAATTGAAGAATGTCGCTGCGGTCATGGTAACGGCGGTATTGCCCCCGTTTGCCAAGCCTGGTCAGCCGATCGATGTGACTGTTTCCTCGATCGGCAATGCCAAGAGCCTGCGCGGCGGCACCTTGCTGATGAGCCAGCTGAAAGGTGCTGACGGGCAGGTCTATGCCGTGGCGCAGGGTAATGTCCTGGTCGGTGGGGTTGGTGCCTCATCGGGTGGTTCGAAAGTTACGGTCAACCATCTTTCAGCCGGCAGAATTCCGGGGGGCGCGACGGTTGAGCGTGCGGTCAGTACGCCGCTGGGCCAAGGTGGATTTGTCTATTTTGAGTTGGCCGGCAGTGATTTCAGCACGGCTCAAAAAGTGGTCGATGCGATCAATAAAAGCATGGGGCCAGGAACGGCTCAGGCGCTCGACGGGCGCCGGGTTGCCGTGCGTGCGCCGGATGATCCGGATGCTCGGGTTTCCTTCCTGGGGCGCATTGAAAATCTCGATATCAAACCCGAGATCGGAATGGCCAAGGTCGTGGTTAATCCCCGAACCGGCTCGGTCGTCATGAATCAGAAAGTCACGCTGGATGCCTGTGCCGTGGCGCATGGCAGCCTGTCCGTCGTGGTCGGGGAGCAGCAGCCGGGCGGCGGTGCCGACGTCCAGGTCAAGCAGGATGCCGGCAGCCTGATGAACATCAAGGCCGGGGCGAATCTGGCCGATGTCGTCAAGGCATTGAATGCACTGGGTGCCAATCCGCTCGATCTGCTGGCCATTCTGCAAGCAATGAAAGCGGCCGGCGCCTTGCGTGCCGACCTCGAAATCATCTGATCGATCGATATGGCTGGAAAAATACAGGACTCTCCAAATCGTGCCGCCTTTGATGTGCGCTCGGCTCAGGATTTGCGCAGCCAGTTCCAGAAAGATCCGAAGGAAGGCTTAAAGGCTGCGGCACAGCAGTTCGAGACGCTTTTTCTTCAGATGGTGATGAAGAGCATGCGCGACGCAACGCCGCAGGACGGCTTGCTCAACAGCGATCAGTCACGCTTCTATACCGGCCTGCTGGATCAGCAGATGGCGCAAAACATGGCTGGATCGGGAAAGGGGGTCGGCTTCGCAAAGCTGATCGAACAGCAACTCGGGCGCAATTTGGGATCGAGCGAGACGCCGGTTGATTTGAGTGCGCCGGCAAATGCTGCCGCTGACAATTTGCCGCTGACGGCATCCGATGGTCGGCATCTTCAGTTCAAGCCGGTTTTGAGTAATTTACCGACTTCGTCGGCATACCAGGCAGGGAAGGTTGCAACGCCGTCGGTTCAATCGACGGATGTTCCTGCCACGTCGAGCGAGTTCGTCAATCGCGTCTGGCCGCATGCCGTTGAAGCGTCGCGGTCGACCGGCATTCCGCCGCAATTTCTGGTGGCGCATGCGGCGCTTGAAACCGGCTGGGGCAAGAGTGAAGTGCGTCGTGCAGACGGCTCGACGAGTTTCAACCTGTTCGGCATCAAGGCTGGAAAAAGCTGGAATGGCGCGACGGTTGACGCCAAAACGACCGAGTACGTAGATGGCCAGGCCCAGCAGTCGGTCGAGAAGTTCCGGGCCTATGGTTCCTACGAAGAGTCGTTTCGTGATTACGCCAGTTTGCTGCGCAACAACCCGCGCTACGGAGCAGTGATTGGCTCGCAGGATGGCACGGAGTTTGCTCGTCGTATGCAACAGGCAGGTTATGCCACCGATCCGATGTATGCCGACAAGCTCTCGCGCATCATCAACGGGCCAACGCTCCGGCAAGCGCTCATCGGCTGACAGCCCTGCCAGATCGCTCAACTTTCTGGGTGATCGGTCGATAATAAAGCGGTAAAGGAGCAGGTCATGGCAGGAATTTTCGGTATTGGCGTGTCAGGAGTTCAAGCAGCCCAGATGGGCATGCTGGTCACGCAGCACAACATCACCAATTCCAACACGCCTGGCTACAACCGTCAGTCGATTATTCAGGCGACTTCGTTGCCGGTCGGGTTTTCTTCTGGTTTTATCGGCAATGGCACACAGGTTTCTACGGTTAGCCGCCAATACAATTCCTTCCTGACGGATCAGGTTCGTCAGTCGAGCACCGAATACAGCTCACTGGAAGCCTATTTCAATCAGGTTCAGGTGGTCGATGATTTGCTGGCTGATGCAAATGCCGGTGTTTCTCCGGCATTGCAGGATTTTTTCAAGGGATTGCAGCAGGTTTCTGCCGCACCCTCATCGTTGCCAGCCCGCCAATCGATGGTTTCTGCGGCACAGGCGCTGGTGTCCCGTTTTCAGGGGGCAAATCAGCGGATCTCGGATCTGTTCGGTCAGGTCAATCAGCAAATCACTGATTCGGTGGCGCTGATCAACACGTACGGCAAGCAGATTGCCGCCTTGAACCAGCAAATCACGATTGCCCAGTCGGCGGTTAACCAGCCGGCCAACGATCTGCTTGATCAGCGCGACAACCTGATCAGCGAGCTCAATAAACTGGTCAAGGTCGAGACGATCTCTCTTGGGCAGGGTGGGCTTGAAGTCATGATCGGCAAAGGCCAGGTACTGGTCATGGGAACGCATACCAATGAATTGTCTGCCGTGCGTTCGAGTGCCGACCCGACCCGGACAACGATTGCTATCGATCTTGGCAATGGCAAGCAGGAACTGCCCGAAAACATTATTGAAGGTGGGCAGTTGGGTGGCTTGCTGGCATTCCGCAGCGAAACACTGGATACCGCAGTTAATTCGCTCGGCAAAGTTGCAGCCTCGCTGGCGCTGACATTCAATGCGCAGCACGCAACCGGGATGGATCTTCTCGGAAACAGCGTCGGTGTGGGCGGTGCCAACGACAGTGGATTCATCGCGAATTTTTTCTCTATCCCGAATCCCAAGGTCATTCCTTCCAATCCGGCCGGGCCGCAGGTCAGTGCAACATTCACGCCGCCGAAAATGACATCCGGTACGGATGGAAATTATTTTACGGACATCACCAATAACGACTACCGGCTTGAGTACAACGGTGCCAATTTCACCCTGACACGCTTGCAGGATGGTGTTAATTGGTCTGACACGACCCTGGCCGGCTTGAATACTCAAATCAATGACCGGACCGACCCGCGCGGTGCGCAAGGGATTACGCTGGCTGACAATGGAGCCGCGTATTCCGATGGTGATTCTTTCCTGATCGAGCCGACGCGCGAAATGGCCAAGAACATCAAGGTCGATGAGCGCATTGCCAACGATGTCCGCTTGATTGCCGCGGCGTTGCCCGTTCGCGCCAGTGTCAGTTTGACCAACCAGGGGACCATGAAGGTCAGCGTTAACCGTGTCACTCAGGATCTGACCGCGACAGCACCGGGGCCGGCCTATCCGGTCAAGATCGGCATCAGTGCCGATGGTGCTTCCCTGACGCTGGGCGATGCCGGCGGACCTTATGGCGTGACCAATCCCGGCCCATTTCAGGTGACGGCCTATCCGAGCGGCGGGGGAGCCCCGACGACCTATACGCTCGAATATCCCGCCAGTGCAACGCCGCCGCCGACGGCTTCCGGCATGACTTACGAAATCTGGGACGGCAATAGCCGGGTTCAGTTCTCGATCAGCGGTACGGCGCGTCCCGGCGATACGTTTTCGCTGGATATGAACGACAGCAGTACCGGCGGCAAGATCGGTGTTTCGGATAGCGGCAACATGCTGTTGCTCGGCAAACTGCAGACCCAGAATACGTCAGATGGTGCGGCAACCAGCTATCAGGGAGTCTATGCCCAGATGGTGTCTGATATTGGTAACAAGGCTCGCGAAATCGAAGTCACCAAGGATGCTCAAAAAGCCCTGGTCGACCAGGCCAATGCGGCAAGAAGTGCCGAGTCTGGGGTCAATCGGGATGAAGAGGCCGCTAAGCTGCTGGAGTTTCAGCAGTTGTACCAAGCATCTGCCCGTTCGATCAGTGTCGGCCAGAAGCTCTTCGACGAATTGTTGTCGATCGCTCGCAACTAACGAGGCAAAATACCATGAGAGTTAGTTCTAGTCAGATGTTTTACGCCGGGACGACCAATATCATTAATGGTCAGTCTGCTGTCTATAAGACGCAGAATCAGCTATCGACGATGCGGAGGATTCTCTCTCCGCGTGACAATCCGGTTGACTCGACCCTGTCACTGATGACGACCCAATCGAAGGAGGTCAATGCCACCTTCCTGAAAAATCAGGGTATGGCCGCCGACCACCTGGGGGATCTCGATACCCAGCTTGGCTTGGCCAGCGATCTCCTGCAGGATGTGCTGTCGCGCAGTATCCAGGGGGGCAATAGCTCCTACAGTCCGACGCAGAAGCAGGCGATTGCCGAGGAATTGAAACGGCGTCTTGAAAGTCTTGTCGATATTGCCAATGCTCGTGATGGTTCCGGCGATTACATGTTTGCCGGCAACACGACCAATTCGAAGCCTTTCAGTGTCAGCGGCAGTGGCGGCAATTACAGCCTGGGTGGGACGCCGATCGTTTCCTATAGTGGCGACGATGGTCGTCGCCTGTTGCAGGTCGAAGCTTCTCAGGATGTGGCAACGAGTGAGTCCGGGCAGGATGTGTTCATGCGCGTCACGAATGCCAGCGGTGACTTGCTGGGGCGCAGTGTGTTCGATGCCGTGAAAAATATGATCGACACTCTGGATTCGAGCAGCGGTGTCGTACCGGCACCAAGCTACGACCAGGCACTGGGCGACCTGCATGCTTCGCTTGATCATATTTCGAAGGCGCGGGCATCGGTTGGTGCGCGGATCAATCAGCTTGATTCACTGACCGAAGCCGGTGGCGATTTGTCGGTCAAATATGAGACGCGCCTGGCCAATCTTGAAGGCCTGGATTATGTTGAGGCTTTTTCCCGGTTGAGCCAGCAAAAAATGCAGCTTGAAGCCTCGCAACAGTCATTCGTCAAAACGAGTGGCTTGAGCTTGTTTAACTATATCTCATGAAGCGCTTGGCTTTCTTGCTGGCGCTGTGCGCCACGCTGACTGCTTGCAGTTCGACAGGAACGGCCGGTAAATCGCTGATTCCTGACAAAGCAATCCAGTTGACCGCGAAAACCTCGATTTCCTTGTCGAATCTGGCCACCGGTTTGGCTGTCGCGGCAGCAATTCATCTTGTCTACGACCCGCTGGCACCCAATTGGGAAATCGAAGAGTCGCGGCTGAATGACGATACCTATCGTTTTTCACTCAAGATGAAGCGCTACCACACCGGAGGCGCCGGTGAGTCGATCCAGATTCTCAAACGCCGGGCCAGCCAGCTTCAGTATGAGCAAGGCTACGCCAGCTACCAGATCATGGAGTACAGCGAAGGGATCGACTCGCAAACCATCGGTGCCCGACGCATGGCGGAAGGGACGATCCGGCTGGTTCAGCGCCAGCAGGCTGACTCATTCATGCTCAACGAGCGAAATTAACGCAGGCTGCCCGGTACAGCAAAGCCGAGCATCGCACTCATGGCATATTCGTAAAGCGCCTGAATCGGAACGGCAAGGTAATTCATGCTGATGGCCAGCGCAAAGAACCCACCAAGCAAGGTCAGCGGGAAGCCGAGTGAAAAGATATTGAGCTGAGGTGCGGCTCGCGTCAGTACTGCCAGTGCAACGTTGATGATCATCAGGGCGACGATGACGGGCAAGGCGATCAACAGGCCGGCCGAAAAAATCTTGCCGGCAAGTTCTGCCAGATTGAGCCAGCTTCCAGCGCCGAGTGGATTGGGGCTGACGGGGATGACCTGGAAGCTTTGGGCCAGCGTGGCAACAAACACCAGGTGGCCGTTGATTGAAAGAAAAATCAGCAGGCCGATGAGCCCGAGAAATTCGGCAATCACAGGTGTTTGTGACGAGTTGAGCGGATCGTAAAAGGTGGCGAAGCCCAAGCCCATTTGCGAGGAAATGAACTCACCAGCCAGGTCGACCGCAGAAAACACAATCCGTGCGGCAAAACCCATCGCGATGCCGATGAGCATTTCCATGAAGAGTATCCAGAGCCCGGCCAGTGAGCCGGGGGCGACGTTGGGCATGGCGGGGAGCATGGGCGCCAGTGCGATGGTGATCGCAATGGCGAGGATGAGCCTGGTTCGCCGGGGGATGCCCGCTGTGCTCCAGAGCGGTACGGCAGCAATGAACGAGAGAATCCGGATCAGCGGGTAGGCAAACGCAACAATCCAGGCATCCAGTTGCGCCGTCGTTAGATTGATCATCTCAGCCGATCAACTGCGGGATGCTCTCGAAGAGGCGCTGGATGTAGTCCATCATGTATTGCAGCATCCATGGTCCGACCAGCAGCAGCACAAGGAACATGACGACAAGCTTCGGGACAAATTGCAGCGTTGACTCATTGAGCTGCGTGGCCGCCTGAAAAACACTGACGATCAGGCCGATGATCAGGGCCGAGAGCAGCATCGGTGCAGACATCAGCAAGGTGACCTCGATCGCCTGCCGGCCAATTTCCATGACGGTGCCCGGTGTCATGAGCCGAAACTCTGAACCAACGAACCGATCACCAGATGCCAGCCATCGACCAGCACGAATAGCATCAGCTTGAACGGCAGGGCGACCATGACCGGCGACATCATCATCATGCCCATCGACATCAGCAGGCTTGCGACCACCATGTCGATAACGAGAAACGGGATAAAGATGATGAAGCCGATCTGAAAGGCCGTCTTCAGTTCGCTGATCACAAAGGCCGGAATCAGGATGCGCAGCGGCGTGTCTTCCGGTTTTTCGATGCGGGAAATCTTGGCGACGCTGGCAAACATCGCCAGGTCAGCTTCGCGTGTCTGCTTGAGCATGAAGGTGCGCATCGGGACGGCCGCCCGTTCGCCCGCCTGCATGATGTTGATCTTGCTCTCCGATAGCGGGACGTAGGCTTCGGTATAAACCCGCTCGAGCGTCGGTGACATGATGAAAAAAGTGAGAAAGAGTGCTAGCCCGACCAGGACCTGATTCGGCGGCGAGGTCT
This sequence comes from Dechloromonas sp. TW-R-39-2, assembly GCF_016864195.1. Lineage (NCBI taxonomy): Bacteria > Pseudomonadati > Pseudomonadota > Betaproteobacteria > Rhodocyclales > Azonexaceae > Dechloromonas > Dechloromonas sp. TW-R-39-2. The sequence goes on along the minus strand of NZ_CP045202.1, from coordinate 3,003,636 downwards.
GCGTTCCCATGGCATGACGCAAGAGCGACAAAACGATGATGATGCGCGTGAAACTGGTCATCATCAGCACGGCTGCCGGAATGAAGGTCAGCGCCGTCATCAGCAGCAGGGTCTGGATGGTCAGCGAGTATGTCGTACCGCCGCCGCCCGATGGCGTGCTGGTAATCGCCGGCAATCCGCCGGTTGCCTGGGCCAGGGCCAGCCCGACAGGCGCCAGCAGGCAAAGAGCAAGTGAAAGGCGTTTAATCATTGATGCGGCGATCGGTAATCGACTTCAGCCAGGTGGCAAAGGGTGCGTCGGCATGTTCTGCCAGATGGTCTGCCGCCGGCGCTCCTTTGGGGAGCGAGTGCAGGGTGCGAATTTGTCCCGGGACGATCCCGATGACCAGCCAGGTGTCGCCGACCTCAACCAGGACCAGGCGCTCCCGGGGGCCCAGGGCAACGCCGCCAATGACTTTCATGCCCCCCTGCCCGAAAATCTTTCCGCCCGACACCTTGCGTGCCAACCAGGTGGTGCCAAGCAGCAAGCCTATGATCAGGCATAACGCCAAACCCGCCTGAACATAGCTGCTGGCAGAAACGCCTGGCGCAGCTGTGTCGGTTGCGAGGGCCGGAAAGGAAGCGAGAAGCAGGGTCAGATAGCGCAGCAAAAGGACGGCCCGCAGGTAAGTGAACAGGGCGCTATCTTAAACCGAAATGGGTTTGGCCGAACTGCTGCGGTCGACCGCAGCAAAGGGCTGATTTCAACGATTGAGTTTGCGCATCCGCTCGGAGGGCGTGATGATGTCCGTCAGGCGGATACCGAATTTGTCATTCACGACAACGACTTCACCTTGTGCGATCAGCGTGCCATTGACCAGCACATCCATCGGTTCGCCCGCCATGGCATCCAGCTCGACGACCGAGCCATGAGCCAGTTGCAGCAGGTTCTTGATGGTGATCTTGGTCCGGCCGAGTTCGACGGTAATCTGGACGGGAATGTCCAGAATCATGTCGAGCTCGTTCATCATCCCGCTTGCACCACCGCCGCCGCCAAAGGATGGAAAGATGTCGGCCGGCTGGGCTGCCGGTGCATCGGTGATCGCCTGTTCCGCCATGGCGGCAGCCCAGTCGTCTTCGCTGATTTGTTCTTCGGTTGTGGTGTTTTCTGTGTTTTCCATGTCCTCGGACATCTCATTCTCCCGTTACCGGTTCCCCGGCGGGTGTATCAGGCAGCGCCGATATGAAACGCTCGACCTTAAGTGCATATTGGCCATTTTGCTGGCCATAGGAACATTCCATCAGCGGGACATTGTCGACCACGGCAGAAATGCGCTCGGAGATATTCAACGGAATGACATCACCGACCTTCAGTTTCAGAATCTGGCCGAGTGAAATCTTGGCTGTGCCAAGGCGGGCAACCACTTCAACTTCAGCCCCTTGCAGTTGCTTGCGCAAGGTTCCGATCCAGCGCTTGTCGGTGGATAACTGGTCGCTCTGCATCGTGCTGTACAGCAAGTCACGAATCGGCTCCATCATCGAATACGGGAAGCAGATGTGCATGTCGGCCGTTGCTCCGCCGAATTCAAGCGTAAACGTGGTTGAAACGACAATTTCAGCCGGTGTTGCGATATTCGCAAACTGCGAATTCATTTCCGAACGGACGTATTCGAACGTGATGTCGTGTACGGGTTTCCACGATTTGCCGTACTCGGTGAACACCACATTCAGCAGCCCCTGGATGATGCGCTGCTCGGTCGGTGTGAAATCGCGTCCTTCGACCCGCGTATGGAAGCGGCCATCGCCGCCAAACATGTTGTCGACGACAAGGAACACCAGGTTCGGGTCGAAAACGAACAAGGCGGTACCACGCAAAGGCTTGGCAACGACCAGGTTCAGGTTGGTCGGGACGACCAGGTTCCGGATGAATTCACTGTATTTCTGAACACGGATCGGACCGACCGAAATTTCGGCGTTCCGATGCATGTAATTGAACAAGCCAATGCGCAGGTAACGGGCAAAACGCTCATTGATAAGTTCAAGCGTTGGCATGCGCCCACGAACGATACGTTCCTGGGTGCCAAGATTGTACGAGCGTATCCCGCCGCCATCTCCCGCGCCTTCTTCGGGTTCGTCGGTTTCCCCGGTGACGCCCTTCAGTAGGGCATCAACCTCGTCCTGGGAAAGAAAGTCGCCAGCCATGGCTCCTTACTGAATAATGAAAGAAGTGAAAAGGACCGCCTTGGCAGGACCTTCCGGCATGATCAACTCACCCTTCTTGGTCCGGGTGGGCGGCTCGATAGCCGTGTTGACCTCATCCTTCAGCGTTTCGGCCAGCTTTTCCTTGCCTTCCTTGGGCAGCAATTCGGACGCTTTCTTGCTGGAGAGCAAGAGCGTGATGTTGTTGCGAATCTTGGGCATCTGCGCTTTGAGTGCTGGCTCCGAGTGGGCATCGTCCAGTTCGACGGAAAGGATGACCTGCAAGTACTGGTCACCGTTTTCCGGGACAAGATTCACGGTGAACGGCTCAAGATTGACGAAAACCGGAGGCGCTTCCTTGGCGTCTTTCTTTTTTTCTTTCTTCTTCGGCTTGGCCGTCTCTTCGGCCGCTTCCTCGTCGTCTGCGTGATCGCCCTTCTTGAGCAGCATGAATGCAGCGCCGCCCCCTGCCAGAACGACAACAAGCACCACGGCAATAATGATGATCAAGAGTTTTTTGCTCTTTTTGGGTGCTTCTGCCCCTTCTTCGGCTGGCTTGGCGTCTTTTGACATCTTGTCCCCTTATCGATTGATCTTGATGGCCGTTCAGGCAAACAGGTCTACCAGACCCCGCCCTCGCTGGATCGGCATTACGCCGACTAATGTATCCGAGCCACTATCGGCCGGAAGTATAGCGTTTTCGCCCGTCGAGCGGTTCCCGTTAGCAAATTGCTGTTGGGTTTCACGCTGCTGCTGTGGCAATTGTGCGCCAACGCTGGTGTCACCTAGCGTGATTCCTGCGCTGGAAAGCATTTCCCGCAGTTGTGGCATGGCTGTTTCGATAGCCTGACGGACTTCTGCGTGGGCTGAAGTGAAAACGGCCGAAGCTTGATCGCCGTTCAGCGACAAAGAAATCTGCATCGGCCCCAATTGTGGTGGATTGATACTGATTTGCGCACTTTGTTGTTCGTTTTTGGCAAGCCAGACGATTTTTTCGCCAAATGCACCGCCCCAGGCCGCGTTCTGGAGTGGCGTTGATATGCTGTGACTCCGTTCGGCAAAGTGGTTTTCTTGCTGGGCGTGGGTCGATGTCAGTGCGCTCAGTGTGCTGGAAAAGCTGTTGCTGGTCGGCTGGGGGGGACTTTCCACGGCAATATTTGCCGTTTCCGCCGGCTTGAAAATTGTTTCTGCCTTGTCTGTGCTTGCCGAAAGCCAATCCGGCTTTGTCGAAATGCTGGATTGGCGTATCTCTGTGCTTGGCGGTGCGATGGTTGTTTTTTCTGCCTGTACGGGCAGCAGTGCGTTCGAGATTGCCACAAGGCTGTCTGAGTGAGTTTCGTCGCTTGAGTTTGAGTTCAATAAGCCGGTGTTGGGCTCACCACCTTTGCGGCTACGCCCTTCAAGCAATGAGATGGCATCCTGGGTCTCTGTTGTGGCAACAGCGACGGTTGCTTGTGCCGGCGGCAGCGGCAGGCCGTTCGGGACCATGCCCGATGGGTCGGTGAGCAATAGCGGGTCGAGCGCTGCTTGCTCATCCGTTGCTTTTTCTTCTGGTTTGCCAGCCAGTGGGGTTTCTTCGAGAACTGGGGCTTGAGGCAGGATTTGCCCGCTGCTGAGTTGGGCTAGCAAGGCGGCAAAACCGGTGGTTGGCGCGCTATCTTCCGGCTGGGCTGCGCTGCTTGCCTGAGAGGCTGCCGTGCTGCTGGCGACGGGGGGAATGCTGGCGCTTGAGGTGATGGTGATGCCCATGACGAATCCTGGCGAGGAACTGAATTGCTCATTAAAAAGCAATTGGCGTGCCGGATTTTTCTAGTCTTGATTGTTTGGGTCTTGTGTTGCGTATTTGCGGGACGAAAATTCGTCCTGGAGCTTTTGGTCCTGCTTGCCTTCCTTGTAGCGTTCGCGGGCATCGTGACGCAGGGAAAGGGTGTCGATGGCTTTCAGACGCTTGTTTTCGGACTTCCAGTGCTCTTGCCCGGCGGCCGTGCTGCGTTCTGTCTGTTGAACGGCCAGGCTTTGCTGATTGATGGCATCGTCGATCCGGCTCAGGAAGTCCTGGTAGTTGCGCAAGGCCAGACGGGTAATACCTTGGGCGGTTGCGTCGCGCAGGCGTTGTGCATATTCATCGCGGTATTGCTCAAGCATCTGGAGCCGGCTTTTGGCGCTTTGCTCTGCTGCAATCAGCTGGCCAAGTTTGCGCGTTGCTTCATCGGTGCGCGTTTGCATCAACTCGAGCAGGGGCTGAAGAGAAAAAGGCTGGGCCATGGCTTGTTAGAACAGCGTGGCGAGCGCGCCCAGGCTATGGGAAAAGTCGGATTGCTCGGTCAACTGCTGCTGAAGGAAGTTTTCCATCTTTGGATAATAGTTGATTGCCTGATCCAGTACAGGGTCGGAGCCCGGAGAATAGGCGCCGACTGAAATCAGGTCGCGCGAGCGCTGATAGCGCGCAAAAAGAACTTTGAAGCGTCGAATCTGATCGAGATGTGCCGGTTCGATCAGGTTGACCATGGCACGGCTGATCGATTGTTCAATATCGATTGCCGGGTAATGCCCGGCATCCGCCAGCGTCCGTGAAAGGACGATGTGGCCATCAAGAATGGCGCGAGCCGAGTCGGCGATAGGGTCTTGCTGGTCGTCACCTTCGGCCAGCACGGTGTAGAAGGCGGTGATTGAGCCGCCTCCCTCGGGGCCGTTGCCAGCTCGTTCGACGAGTTGTGGCAGGCGTGCAAAAACCGAAGGCGGATAACCTCGTGTCGCGGGTGGTTCGCCAATCGCCAGGGCAATTTCGCGTTGAGCCATGGCATAGCGAGTCAGCGAATCCATGATCAACAGGACTTGCTTTCCCTGGTCGCGAAAATATTCGGCAACCGTTGTGGCATAAGCGGCGCCTTGCAGGCGCATCAGCGGGCCGGTATCGGCCGGTGCGGCAACGACAACGGCTCGACGCATGCCTTCGTCGCCAAGAATCTGCTCGATGAATTCCTTGACCTCACGGCCCCGCTCGCCAATCAGCCCGACGACAATCACTTCAGCTTCGGTGTAGCGGGCCATCATGCCCAGAAGTACCGATTTGCCGACGCCGGATCCGGCAAAAAGACCCATCCGCTGGCCGCGTCCTACGGTCAACAGGGCGTTGATTGCCCGAATTCCGACATCAAGCGGCTGGTGAATGGCTGCGCGGGACATCGGATTGACTGGCCGGCTCTGTAGCGACCTGGATTCACGGGCGAGTAACGGACCTTTGTTGTCGAGCGGTCGACCGACCCCATCGAGTACCCGTCCAAGCAACTCTTCACCAACCGGCGCCTGCTTGGCCCGGTCGATGGAGCGCCGGTGCAGAGGTGGCTTGCCACCGACTTGCGGCGGCGTCGATGGGGTATCGAAGGCGACGACTTTGGCGCCAGGGGCAAGGCCGTAGACATCATCGGAAGGCATCAGATAAAGCTTTTCGCCGGCAAAGCCGACGACTTCCGCTTCCACCGGTGCGCCACCGAGCGGAAATATTTGGCAGGAACTCCCCAGCGGCAATTTCAGTCCAGTGGCTTCCATGACCAGACCGTTGATTCGGGTCAGTCGGCCGACCGGCCAAAGTGGCTGGGCGTTGCTCGCCGCAATCTGGCAGTTTTCAAGGAAGTTTTGCCAGCGCCCGCTGTGGTCGGGCAGTGTGCTCATGGTTGCTTCAGCCATTCCGTGGGCTGTGTGCCTATCGCTTCCAGAACACGGCGCCAGCGGGTTTCTATCGAGGCATCGACTTCACTGGTGCCGGCCTTGATCTGGCAGCCACCCGGTGAAATGTCGGGATCTTCGATGATCTGGCTGCCTCCCTGCGTCAGCTGTTCGCCCAGGTGTTTGCGGATATTCGATGCGTCGACCGGGTTGAGGCGTAGGGTGATCTGGGCATGATGCAAGGGCAGTGTATTGATCGCCTCGCGAATGACCGGGAGCAGGACTTCCGGATTGGCTTTTATCGCGCCATGCGTCAGTTGTGCTGCCACTTCAAGGGCAAGCGCAAGAACGCTGTCCGCCAGTGTTTGATCCAGTGAACCGAGGGCCGATTCGATATTGCCGATCAGCGTCCGGATCTGTGTGCTTTCTTCACGCACAGCCTCCTGGCCGGCCTGTTCGCCGGCTTGCCGCCCTTCTTCGAAGCCGGCTGCGTAGCCCTCGGCCTTGGCTTCTTCGTGAATGAGGGCGATATCGTCAGGGCTGGGGGGCTGAAAAAGCTCCGCCGGCGTTTCGATGACAGGAGCCGGTGCGGCCGCCGGTGCGGCCTGCGTGACGCTTGGCTTCTGGTCGAATGAGCCGATTTGCCAGCGCTGATAGCTGGCCAGTTGTTCTTTTGGAATGATGCCGGACATGGTGACTTAAGCGATCAGACCATTTGCTCGCCACCGGCGCCACCGAGGACGATTTGTCCTTCGTCGGCCAGTCGGCGGACAACCTTGAGGATTTCCTTTTGTTCGGCTTCGACTTCGGAGAGGCGAACCGGACCTTTGGACTCCAGATCCTCGCGCAGCATTTCGGCGGCGCGTTGCGACATATTCTTGAAAATCTTCTCGCGCAAGTCGGGAGATGCGCCTTTCAGGGCGAGGATCAGCGAGTCGGACTGGACTTCGCGCAGGATGAGCTGGATCGAGCGATCGTCGATGTCCATCAGGTTCTCGAAGACGAACATTTCGTCCAGAATCTTCTGGGCCAGGTCGGGATCGTATTCGCGAATGGCATCGACCACGGAAGTTTCGTTGGCCGTGCCAATGAAGTTAAGAATTTCAGCGACGGTCCGCACACCACCCATGGCCGTACGCTTGACGCTGGCCGAGCCGGACAGGATGCGCATCATGGCTTCGTTCAGTTCGCGCAGCGCGGCCGGCTGGATGCCTTCCAGCGTGGCAATACGCAGTACGACGTCGTTACGCAGGCGCTCGGTGAAGTGGTTGAGAATTTCCGAAGAGTGATCGTGCTCAAGGTGCACCAGGATGGTCGCAATGATCTGCGGGTGCTCGTTCTTGATCAGGTCGGCAACAGTGGGCGCATCCATCCATTTGAGACCTTCGATCCCCGACGTTTCGCCGCTTTGCAGGATGCGCGAAATGAGGTTGGAGGCCTTGTCGTCGCCGAGTGCCTTGGTCAGCACCGAACGGATGTAGTTGTCGGTGTCGACGTGCATTGCCGAACTGCCTTCGGCCGTGGTCAGGAATTCGTCGAGAACAGCCTCTACCTTGGCGCGCGGTACGGACTTGAGGGAGGCCATGGCATGTCCCAGTTTCTGTACTTCGCGCGGGCCGAGGTGCTTGAGCACTTCGGCCGCATGATCTTCGCCCAGTGCAATCAGCAGCGTGGCACTTTTTTCAAGTCCGTCATCAGCCGGCATTTGCGCCCATCCATTCCTTGATGATGTTGGCTACCGCCTTTGGATCTGCCTGGGCGATATCGCGTGTCTTCTGAACCTTGACGGCGTAGTGGTCGATGGCGACTACGTCTTCGCCATCCTCGCCGGTCACGATGATGTTGCCCAGCGCATCGGTAACCGTTTCGGCTGTCCCTGAGTCCTCTTCCTTGGGCGGTGGGAACATGGTCTTGAGCGATGGCTGGATGATCTTGAGGTAAAGCAGCGCCAGAATGCCGCCAATGATCAGGTATTTGAAAATATCCTTGGCGTAGGAAATATTCTCCGGATCCTTCCAGATCGGCAAGCTATGGTCGGCAGGCTCGGATGCTGTGAAGGGCGCGTTGGCGATTGACAGCGTGTCGCCACGTTCCTTGCTGAACCCCATGGCCTCACGAACCAGTTCGTTGATTTGTTTCATTTCGGCTTCAGGGATCGCCTTGGTCGTCGGCTTGCCATCCTTGCCGACATCCTTGCGGTGGTTGACGACGACCGCCGTCGACAAACGTCGGATCGCACCCATGGCTTGCTTGGTGTAACGAACTGTTTTATCGACCTCGTAGTTGATCGTCGAGTTTTTGCTGGTATTGATCGGTTGACCGGCGGCATTCAGCGGTGCGGTAACACCCGCTGCATCAACTTGCCCTTGCGGCGGCACGGGCTTGCCGGGTTGCGTCGGGGTCGTGCCGGTTGCTGGTTGGGTCAGTGGCGCGGTGGCAGGCACCGGCGGCTGATTGGTCAGCGCGCCGGGAACGCCGCCGGCGGCCTGGTTGACGCTGGCGGTTTCGTTTTTCTGCTGGCTGCGAATGCTGCTGGTTTCCGGTGTGTTGTTCGGACGGTAGCTTTCAGCCGTTTGCTCTGTCTGCGAAAAGTCGATGTCAGCGGCAACCTGGACCTTGTAGTTTTCCGGGCCGAGTACTGGTTTGAGGATTTCCTCGATGCGCTTGATGATGCTGTCTTCAACTTCGCGGATGTATTTGTTTTGTGCCGGGTCGAGCCCGGCTTCGGTCAGCTTGCTTTTGAGTTGGGAGAGCAGGGCGCCGTTTTGATCGATGACCGTCACGTTGGCCATCGGCAATTGCGGCACGCTGGAGGAAACAAGATGGGTGATGCCGGCCACCTGGCCGCCATCGAGTGTGCGGCCCGGGTAAAGATTGAGCATGACCGAGGCGGTCGGTTTTTGTTCGTCGCGGACAAAAACCGACGGCTTGGGAATCGCCAGGTGTACCCGTGCCGACTGGACTGAACCGATCGACATGATGGTGCGTGCCAGTTCGCCTTCCAGGCCACGTTGGTAATTGACCTGCTCGGCAAACTGGCTGATGCCGAATTTTTGGTTTTCCATCAGCTCGAAGCCGACCATGCCGCCACGCGGCAAACCTTGCGAGGCCATCTTCAGGCGGATTTCATGCACCCGGTTGGCTGCAACCTGAATCGAGCCATTGTCGGACATGCGGTGTGGAATGTTCTGCTGTTCAAGCAGGGTGACGATGGCCCCCCCATCCTTCTCCGATAAATTCGAAAAAAGTACTTTCCAGTCAGGTTGTTGGCTCCAGAGAACGGAGCCAACAACAATGGCAACAATGGCGGCCAAGGCCACCATGAAACCAATTTTTTGCTGGATGCCAAGGCGATTGAAGGCCTCGCGCATGCGCTCCAGGGGGTTGCCTGGGGGGGCGTTGCCTGCCGTCGTTTCTGTGGTTGCTGCCATCAATGCCTGGGTAAATTGCGGTGAAACAGAAGAAGAATCAATAGAGAAGCCAAATTTTCCTAGAAATATTCTACTATTATCAACGCCTAAACGACCCCCTTTTTTCAATGACCATTCCGCAGAGTGCTCCAGCCAGTCTTGTTGCAGACGCCAAGGCAGAGGAGCTGCAACGTGCCTTTGCCGTTTTCAATCAGGTTTCTGCCGAGCTGACGCAGGCTTACGAGGCCTTGCAGACGCGAGTTGCCTCTCTGACGGAAGAGTTGGCCGTGGCCAATGGCGAATTGCGGCGTCAGTACCAGGAAAAAGAGGCTTTGTCGGAGCGCTTGTCATCGCTGCTCGATGCCTTGCCTGCCGGCGTAGTCCTGCTTGATGCCAGTGCAACGGTTGCTGCGGTCAACCCGGTGGCGATGGGGCTTTTTGGCGCATCGGTGATGGGGCAGCATTGGGGGGACGTGGCGCGTCAGCACCTGGAGCCGACGATGACGGTTGGCGAGTGGCTGTCCGGGGATTCCCGGCTTTCTGTCGCTGAAAGTGCGCTACCTTCCGCCGGTGGCAAAATCCTGCTGATTCATGATGTGACGGCGGCGCATCGGATGAAAACCGAGCTGGAGCGGAATCAGCGCTTGGCGGCCATGGGCGAGATGGCTGCCTCTTTGGCCCACCAGCTGCGTACGCCGCTGGCTGCAGCCTTGCTCTATACCTCGAATCTGGGGCAGTCCGGCGTCAGTGATGAGGCGCGGTCGCGTTTCTCGGAGAAGGCGACGGGGCAACTGCGGCGCCTCGAACGCTTGATTCAGGATGTGCTCCTTTTTGCCCGCGGCGAAAGTATTGGACGTGATGTGATCCCGGCCGGAGATTTGTTGCTGGAGGCAGCGCAAACAGTGGAGCCCTTGATGCGCGAGCACCGGCTTGAGTTTGTCACGGTCGACGAGTGCGAACAGGCGATAATCGTTGGCGGGCGAAAGGCCTTGTTCGGCGCATTGGTGAACTTGCTCGAAAATGCCATGCAGGCGACCCCGGTGGGCGGCAAGATTTGCCTTTCGGGCATTCGGCGCGGCGATGTGCTGACTCTTTCCGTGCGCGATTCCGGGCCTGGCGTCTCCAAGGAAACCCAGGCGCGCATCTTTGAGCCGTTTTTTACGACCAAAGGGCAGGGGACGGGCTTGGGTCTGGCCATTGCGCTGGGCGTGGCGCGGGCGCACGGTGGTGCGATTGAATTGTTTTCCGAACCGGGGTGCGGGGCGGAGTTCGTAATGAGTTTGCCGCTGATTTCTGCGGATATGGAAAAAAATACTGATGAGTGAGCATCAATTCCCCATTTTGGTCGTTGAGGATGACCCCAGTTTGCGTGAGGCCATTGGCGATACGCTGGAACTGGCCGGGCGTTCCTATATTGCCGTAGAGGGCGGAGCGGAAGCGCTCAAGGTGTTGACTGAGAAGGCCGTGTCGATTGTTGTCAGTGATGTCCGGATGATGCCGATGGACGGCATTGCGCTGCTCAAGGAGATCCGGGCGCGCTTGCCGCATTTGCCGGTGGTCTTGATGACGGCCTACGCCGAGGTTGAAAAGGCGGTCGATGCGATGCGCTCCGGTGCCTGCGACTTCCTGCTCAAGCCTTTCGAACCGCAGGCTTTGCTGGCTCACATCAAGAAATACGAGTTGCCGGATACCGGGCAGTCTGCCGGGGTTGTCGCGGTCGACCCGGCCAGCCGGGAGCTTTTCACCATGGCTCAGCGGGTCGCTCAAACGGATGCCACGGTGCTGTTGACCGGGGAATCGGGGGTTGGCAAGGAGGTTGTGGCGCGCTTCATTCATCGGCAGTCTGCGCGACACGCCGGGCCTTTCGTCGCGATCAACTGTGCCGCGATTCCCGACAGTCTCCTGGAGGCTACGCTCTTCGGTTACGAAAAGGGCGCTTTCACAGGGGCGCAGCAGGCACAGGCCGGCAAGTTCGAACAGGCGCAGGACGGTACCTTGCTGCTCGATGAGGTGACTGAAATGCCGATGGGCTTGCAGGCCAAGCTGTTGCGCGTGCTGCAGGAGCGAGAAGTCGAGCGGGTTGGCGGGAAAAAGCCGGTTGCCTTGAATATCCGGATTGTTGCGACATCGAACCGGGATATGGCCGAGGCTGTTGCAAAAGGCGTTTTTCGTGAGGATCTGTATTATCGGCTGAGTGTTTTTCCAGTCCAGATTCCTGCCCTGCGCGAGCGTCGCGAAGATATCGTACCGATTGCCCGCAGTTTCGTCGTTGAGCACGGCGGTCGTCTTGGCCGGGTTGGCGTCTCTCTTTCCGCGGCGGCCGAGCTTTCCTTGCAGGCCCACGCCTGGCCCGGCAATGTCCGGGAGTTGGAAAACGTCATTCAGCGTGCCTTGATCATGGCGCCGGGCAAGGAAATTTTGCCGGAGCACTTGCGGCTTGCTCCTCGTCCCTCTGCCGAGCTGCAGCAGCCGGTGGCGGCTGTGCTTGCCACGCCGGATTTTTCTTCTGCACCACCCGATTCAGCTATTCAGGATGCGGAAAAAAGAGTCGATAATATGCGTGACTTGGAGCGTGAACATATTCTTCGGACGCTGGCTGAAGTAGGTGGCTCCCGCAAATTGACCATCGAGCGCCTGGGGATTTCCGAAAGGACCTTGCGCTACAAGTTGCAGCAGTACCGGGATGAAGGTTTTTTCAAGGATTGACGGCTTCCTGGCCTGATGTTTGCTTTGAATTGACCGGGATTAAAGGAGCGTCTTATGGACACGCAAGGTATCGAACAAATGTTGAATGTGTTGCGGACAACCGCATCACAGGCTACGGGCAAACCGGCGGAAACGACGGCAGCCACCGGTACGTCCAGTTTTGCTTCCGTGCTGCAAAATTCCATCGACAAGGTTAGCCAGACACAAACTCAGGCTGATCAGATGGCGGAAAAACTTGCCGCCGGCGACACCAACCAGAATCTTCACGAAGTCATGATTGCGTTGCAGACGGCCAGTGTTTCTTTTCAGGAAATGGTGCAGGTACGGAACAAGCTGGTCAGTGCCTACCAGGACGTAATGAACATGCAGGTCTGAGCCTGCATGTTTTTCAGGATAGCCCGGATTCCCGGGCTTTTCTTTCGCGCTCCATGCGCGTGATGTAGCGCTGAATCTGCGCCAGGCGGGTACCCGGCAAACTGGTAAATTCGCAGCCAATTCGCAAGTAAGGCAGTCCGCCGCGTGTTTCTTGCTGGCTGACCTTGCGGACGCACAAATTCACGGCAATGAATCCGTCTCCCGGAATTTCAAGGCGACAATCCGGAAAAATGCTGCCCGGCGAGAATGCGTCGCTCTGCTCGATTTTGCCCATCAGGCTGATGCCGCCACCACTGATGTCGAGCAGGGACAGGTTGAATACTTCGGTGGTGTTGTCTTCGCGCAGCCTGGCCAGTTTGCAATGCAGCGGCAGGGCGTGAGGTGTTTCAAGCCGGAAATATTCGCGACGCTGCAGGCGCAGCATGGTTGCCGGGAGCGGAATCCCCAGCGCGTCACGTCCGTTGATGTTGCCGGCGTATTGATTGGTCACGCGCAGCTGGATCGTGACCTTGTCCAAAATCGCAGTCAGCGTCAGTTCCGGAGAGCGCTCTGTCAGGCGTCGAATTTCATCGGAGTTGGCCAAATCCAGGAAAGTATGGCCTGTTGCTTCGTCGACCGCGAGAATGGTGCTGATGAAAAATTTTCGGCCGCCATCGACGTAGATAGTGATGATGGCATGTTGTTTCTCAAGCGATCGCAGGTAGGAGGTGATTTCCATCGGCTGGGTCAAGAGAAACTGGCCGTAGGTTTCGGGCCGGTCAATTTCAAAAATGGGGGCGCTGGAATCCTGATCAATAGTCATGGGTTATCTTTGTTTTCAAGGCGATAAAGCCAGGCAAGAAGTTCGGCAACGGCAAGGTAAAGTTCGGCGGGAATCGATTGGTCAATATCAACCTGAGTCAATAATGCGACCATCTCCGGGGATTCATGTACATATACCCCGGATTCCCGAGCCTTGGCAATAATCTGTTCGGCAACCAGACCGCGTCCCTTGGCGACAACGCGAGGGGCGGCATCGGCCTGGCCGTAGGCGAGGGCAATCGCCTCGCGTACATGCTCAAGGTGTGATTTCGCCATGGGTGACCGCAAATTTGTTGAGTTGTAGCCCGGATGCTTCCAAGGCGTTGCCGAGTTGCTTGGCGGCAGCGCGAAGCGTGGCTTCGCTCGAGTCGTTATCTGTGGTGAGCGTTAGCTCAAGGCTTCCTGTGTTCCCCAGGCGCAAGCGTGCTTCTATGCCGCCCAGGTTCGGTAGGTCAAGTTTGAGCCGGGTTTGCCAGCGGGCTGGGGTTTCATCGATCTCTGAGCGCGGTCGACCGTCGTCTTCGGTGATTTCCCAGTGCATCGGTTGCCCCGGCCAGACTTGTCCCTGCCAGACATAGGTTTGGGTGGCGAGGGCATTCAGCTGCTGCTGGACGATGGGGGTAAGCTCTGGGTGGATGGCCGTTGTGCGCTGGTTGATCGGTTGCTCGGTGGGTTGTACCGTGCTGGTGGTCTTTGGCTCGGTGTTGCTGGTGACTGCCGTTTTTGCTGCGACTTCTGCTTGAGATGGATTGGCGGGCGGTGATTCAGCCTGCGTTTTTTGCAGGGCCCCTTCCGATAAATGGACGTGAGCGGCAATATCTGCCGAGTCAGCATGGACGGAAGAGGGGGCGGCATTGGTCGGTGCCGGAATCAGGGTTGAAAGTTTCCCTTGGGGTTCTTGTAGCAGATTGGCTGTGCTCAGCTTGCCTTCGAGCCATTGCGCCTGGTGCGCCTCGTAGAACATGCCGCTTTTGCTCAGCGACTCCTTGAGTGCGGGAAGAAGCTCGCTGGCTTGTCCTGAGAAGTGGGTGACCAGTGGTTGATTGGCATTCAGGGCGGCAGGTTTGGCCTGCCCGCCTTGCTGTTCCACTTTGCCGAGCAGTTCGCCAATCAAATTGCCAGTCTTGCTCAGACTGGTTGAAACCGAATCATTACCTTTGCCGCCTGCCTCGCTCGCTGTTTTATTGCCCACCACCGCCAGGGTGAGTTTGCCGTCGTTTTCTACGACTTCGAGCTCAATCGTGTCACCCGCTTTGGCCGAAAATGGCAGGGCCAGTGTCAGGTCGCGCTGGGCGATCACAGCCCGGTAAGTCCCGTTCGGTAGCAGGCTTTGGATTTCAGCCATGATCCGTTGTCCGACAGAAAACTCACTGAGGACGTCGGCTACTTTTTGGGCGGCTGGTGCGGGCTGTACCGGCGCAGGAAGGTCTTGGGTAACCTGCCGCAGGCGACTGGCTAGATCGGCGGGGATCATCGTGTAGTGACCTGGTCGGCCGTGAGTGAGAGGCGGGTAACTACTTTAATATGAATTGACGAATCTGGTCCCGCCATTCGGTGGCGTCTTCCAGAATTCCTTTGTCCGAGCGCTGAATGTTTTCGCAGATAACCCGAATTTTTTGCCGGTCCACGGGGGATGGTGCCGGGTAGTTGCCGTCCTGATGATTCCTGATCATCTCGCTGCGTGCTGCAATCAGCAGTTCGAGCTGGTCCCAGTTGCCATCTTCCCGGGTTGCAAGCATCGTCTGCGAGATTTCCTGCAGCTTTTCGAAAAAAGCGAGAAGCGATTTTTCTGCCACGGTTGCTTAGCCTGGCAAATGACGTTCTTCGGCCGGGATTTGCCGCCAGGCAGAATGAATTTCTTCAAGTAATTCAAGGACTTCGTCTAGAATTGACTTGTCGTTTTTCATGTTGGCGTGTAGCAGCCGAACGGTCATGTATTCATACAGGCTGGCCAGCTGGTCAGCCAGATCGCCGCCTTGCTCAAGATCCAGGCTGGCTTTCAGCCCATTGGTGATGATGTCGATGGCTTTCGAAATCGCACTGCCTCGTGCCTCGATTTGCTTGTTCTCCATCGCGGAGCGTGCAAGCAGGATTGCATCTCTGGCGCCTTCAAACAGCAACAGGATCAGTTTGTACGGATCCGCTGTCTGGACGGATGTTTCCAGTCCAACCTGAGAATAGGCGCCAGCGCTACGTTGTCCAAAGCCAAACACGAAATGTCACTCACAGTCTTGTTGATCGAAGCTCTCCTGGAGCAGTCACGGAACACCTGTGTAAAGGCCGATTCCGCGGGCTGCTCAAGGTCTCCCCAGTTATAACGGATTCAAGTCCGCCAACTTGAGAGCATGTTACTACTCAATCAAGGCTTACTGGCGGAGCAGGGACAGAACGTTGTTGGGGACCGAGTTGGCTTGTGCCAGCATGGCTGTGCCTGCTTGCTGGAGAATTTGCGCACGGGTCAGGCGAGCGGTTTCCTCGGCATAGTCGGCATCCATGATCCGGCTGCGCGATGCTTCCTGATTTTCCCTGGAGACCTGCAACTGGGAAACCACGGCGTCGAGACGACTTTGCGCACCACCCAGGTTTGCACGTTGCGTATTGACGGCGTTCATGGCTGCGTCAATGGATGTTAATACGTTATTGGCATTTGCTGTGCTGCAAATATTCGATCCGGTTTGAGCGATGGAGATATCAGTAAAATCACCAATTTGAATGTTTATTGTCTGACCGACATTGGCTCCTACTTGGAAAGTCTGGTTGCCGGAGCCGCTAAACATCTGCAGTCCATTGAATTCAGTTTGTTGGGCAACCCGCAGAACCTCTGAGCTTAGTTGCTGAAATTCGGCATTCAGATTGGCGCGGTCGCTGGTGGTGTAAGTGCCGTTGGCTGATTGTACGGCAAGTTCGCGCATGCGCTGCAGCGCTTCGTTGATCTTTGCCACACCGCCTTCTGCCGTCTGGACAAACGAAACTGCATCGTTTGCATTCCGGATGGCCATGCCCATGCCGCGGGACTGGGCTTCAAGTCGGGTTGCAATAGCCAGCCCGGCTGCGTCATCCTTGGCGGAATTGACTCGCAGACCCGAAGACAGGCGATTCAGTGCGACAGCCAGTGAACCTTGCGATGTGTTGAGGTTGCGCTGAGCGGTCAGCGAGGGAATATTGGTGTTAATGATTTGAGGCATGGCACTCCTCCTGCAAAAGTTAGCTGGACGATCCTTTTACTGATCGATCGTTGAACTAACTAGAGCATTAAGCGTGCCAGCTTTTTCGCTGTAGAAACAAAAACGGCGCACAAGGCGCCGTTTTTGTTTCTACGGGATTTTCGCGGTCAACTACATTTTTGCAATCTGTTGCGTCAGGAATGTGCTGGTGGTTTGCATGCCTGAAATCATCGTGTCGAGTGAAGAAAAGCGGGCTCTGTACCGTTTCTCGATTGAGGTTAGCCGGTTGTTGAGCATTTCTTTCTGGTTGTCGAGCAACTTGATCGAGTCTTTCAGGCCCGTTGTCCGGGCGCTGATCACCCCGTTGGTGTCCGTCAGTGTCGTAACCAGCGTATTAACCGCTTTGCCGTAGCCGTCCATCATGCTTTGCAGTCCACTGAAGTTAGTGTCGACTGCTTTCTGGAATTTTGTGGCATCGACCGACATGACGCCGCTTGAGTCAATGCTGATGCCTGCGTCGGCAAGTTGCGTGAGGGCGCCTGTCACGCCGCTTGGTACGGTACGCAGTGCTTCACGCATCTGGCGGTCGATCGAGCGTGCGGTCGAGTCTCCGGTTAGCGCGCTGGCGGTTGATGCAGCATCCGTCGACGTTGACAGTGTCGTGCTGGGGTTCGCTGCGGTGTTCTTGACGATGGTGCTGTGCAGGTCGTTGTAGGCCTTTACGAAATCGTCGGCGACTTTCTTGATGCCGGTCGAGTCTCGTGCAATGGTCACCGTGGCTGGCGTACCGACATTTTCCTTGGTCAGCTTGAGGGTTACGCCGGGAATTGCGTCAACAACCGTATTGGAGCTGAAAGACAAATCGACGTTGTCCAGCTTGACCTGGGCATTCTGGGCTGCCTGGACTTGTGTCAGGTTATTGCCGCCCGCGGTAAAGGAAAGCTGCGACAGGCCCGGGTTCGTGTTGCTCAGGACGTTGTATGCGTCGGTATTGTTGCCGTCGTTGTCGGTGACCGCAATCGAAATCGTATTGCTTGCCCCGGTTTCCTTGCTGGTCAGGACCAAGCGTGCGCCACTTGTATCGGTCAGGATGTTGGCGCGTACCGATGTGTTGGTGCTGCTGGCATTGATGGCATCCCGGATACCGGCCAGCGTATTGTTCGTGCTGTCAATCGTGACCGAGAAGCTGTTGCTGCCGTTGGAGATCGCAAGCGAGCCCGTGCCCATCGTTTCGCTCGCACCGGCTACCCGGCTTGATAACGAGTGTGCTTTGGCGAGTTGGGAGATTTCCAGGGCGTATGTCCCGGAAGAGGCGCTGGTTCCGCTGGTTGCCGATGCGACCGTGGCATCCGAGACCGTCGAGGTGAGAAGATTGGTCTTGGTCGAATAGAACGCATTGGCCGCTGTTTTCAGCGTTGCCAGGGCGCTGCTGATCGCGCCGTAGGCCGAGATCTTTGCGTTATAGCCAGCGGTTCGTGTTGTCAGGCGAGTCAGTGGCAGTTTTTCGACGGCCATCAGCTTGGTTACGATACTTTCCGCATCCAAGCCGCTACCTACGCCGAGTGATGAAATGCTAGCCATGTCAGTTCCTTACAACAAGAAGTACCTCTTAATAGCAGGAATTATGCCTGTTGTTTGACCAGCAGTCCCTGCAGTTTATCCAGAGCCTTGGCGATCTGCAGCATGTCTTCCGAGGGGAATTGCCGGATCAGTTCCTTGGTGCTGCGGTCGACGACCTTGACTACCGTTTTTCCAAGATCTTCATCAATCGAGAAAAGAATGTCCTGATTCTTGGTGTTGACGAAATTCTGGACGTCATCAACGGCTTTCTTGACGTCTTCCTTTTGAATTTCGCGGACAGATTTCTTGGTTTCCGGCGTTGGCGCGAGTTCGGTTGCCTTTTCGGCTTCGGCACGCTGGGCTGCGGCGGCAGCCTGGCGTTGGACTTGATCGCCTGGCGGAGATGCGTATGCAGCCGGATTTCCGCTGCTGATGCTTTGAATGGCCATGATGAAAATCCTTTTGTAGGCCAGCGGAGCGGCAACTTAGATGCCGCTCCGGATGGTTGACCGGTAAAAACTGCCGGTTAGCGGAGCAGGCTGAGTACGTTGTTCGGCAGGGAGTTGGCCTGGGCCAGCATTGCGGTCCCTGCTTGCTGCAGAATCTGGGCGCGGGTCAGGCGGGCGGTTTCTTCGGCAAAGTCGGCATCCATGATGCGGCTACGAGCACCTTCCTGATTTTCACGGGCGACTTGCAATTGTGAGATAACTGATTGAAAGCGGCTCTGGGCGCCGCCGAGATTGGCGCGTTGGGTGTTGATTGAATCCATTGCCGAGTCAATTGCAGCGATCATATTTGTGGCAGTGGCTGCTGTACTGATATTCGAACCGGCAAATGTGTAGCTTGCATTGGTCAGGGCGCTGATGTTGACATCAATCGTTTGGCCGGTATTCGCGCCCACTTGGAAGGTTTGTTGTCCTAGTGTGCTGGTAAACATGGCAATGCCGTTAAATTCGGTTTGCGATGCGATGCGAGCAATTTCACTCGATAACTGACCAAACTCAGCGTTCAGGTTGGTGCGGTCGCCGGAGGTGTAGGTGCCGTTGGCGGATTGAACAGCCAGTTCGCGCATCCGGTTCAGGGATTCGGTAATCTTGGAAACACCGCCTTCTGCCGTTTGCAGGAAGGAGAGAGCATCGTTGGAGTTGCGGATGGCAACGCTCATGCCGCGGGATTGGGCTTCCAGGCGGGTTGCAATGGCAATGCCGGCAGCGTCATCCTTGGCAGAATTAACGCGCAGACCGGAGGACAGGCGGGAAAGCGCCGTGCTCAGCGTGCCTTGCGATGTATTCAGATTGCGCTGGGCGGTCAGCGAAGGAATATTGGTATTGATGACTTGGGGCATTTCAATTCTCCTTACAGTACGTGAGATGTGACCACCGGGTTTGTGAGGCTATTCCGTGATCCCTTGAGTCAATTACGGGCAATCAAGAATAAACTTGAGGGCAATTATTAATAATTTGGTAAGTTACAGATGAAACCTGAACTTCTTGGTCAGTCGGGCGGACTGAAAATCCCTGCACGCGAAGATGATGCTGTTCTCGCCGAGGTCTTCGATGAACTGGCTACATTACAGTCGGACGAGCAGGCATTCTGTGCTCGAGCCGACATGCTGGCCCTGGGTTTTCGTTACAAGGGGGAGACGGCGCGATCGATCGCCGTTTATCAATATGTCTTGTGTTATTACCCGGATCATTCGGGCATCCTGACCAATTTCTCCGGAGTTTTGCTGAGTCTTGGTTTGCGCGATGAGGCCTTGCCTATTCTGCTCAAGGTTGTCGATCAGGAGCCGGAATACCTGGGGGCCTGGGATAACCTGGCGGAAGCAGCCTATCGCTACGGTCGACTCGATGAAGCCGAGATGTTTGCCCGCCACGCACTGGAGATCGATCCGGGCGATTACGTTGCCTGGAACCATCTGGCCGGCATTTACAAGGACCGGGGGCGTTTGCTCGAGGCGGTGAGTTATTTCCAGAAGGGGATTCTTGCCTCGCCTGCCAATCCGATGATTTACAGCAATCTGGTATTTACCTCGATTTATTGTGGTCAGGGCTGGATGCCGGACTACACCGCCGAAACAGCGCGCAATTTCGATCGTGTGCATGCCCGTCGCTACTGGCGTGACGACTGGGGGCACGAAAATACCCCCGAGCCGGAACGTCCGCTGCGCATTGGTTTCGTTTCACCGGACCTGCGTCGTCATGCCGTGGCTTATTTTGTCGAGCCCTTGTGGCAGAACCTGGATCGCAAGCAATTTCATCTGGTCGCTTATTACAACCAGGCAACCCGGGATCGGGTGACGGACCGGATGGAAGCCCTGGCCGATGAATGGCGCCCGGTGGTCGGCCTGAGTGACGATCAACTGGCGGCGCAGATCAGGGAGGACAAGATTGATATTCTGGTCGACCTGGCCGGGCATACCGCCGGTAACCGCCTTCTGGCTTTCGCCCGGAAGCCGGCGCCGGTTCAACTGACCTGGCTGGGCTATCCATCGACGACGGGTTTGCGTGCGATGGACTGGCTGCTGACTGATGCATCGCTCGACCCGCCCGGCTTGACGGAGCACCTGCTGGTTGAAAAGCCGTGGCGCATGAAAGACGTTTTCTGTGTCTATCGTCCCCATGATGGCAGTCCGGAACCGATTGATCACCCGCCGGTTGATGACAATGGCTACATCACTTTTGGTTGCTTCAACAATTTTGCCAAGGTGACACCGCAGGTGATCGCCTTGTGGTGCCAGATACTGGTCAAGGTGCCCACGGCGCGTCTGCTGCTGGAGGCAAACGCTCTCGAAGATCCCTCTTTCGCCAACGATGTGCGCAACCGTTTTGCCGAGGGCGGGGTTGATCCGGCGCGCCTTGAATTGCTGGGACGTCGTCCGGAGCATCAGTATCACTTGTACAACCGGATCGATATTGCGCTTGATCCATTCCCCTGCAACGGCGGAACCACCACATTCGATACCTTGTGGATGGGGGTGCCGCTCGTTTCACTTGAAGGCGGCCACATGATGGCCCGGATGGGTGGGGATCTACTGCGCCATGCCGGTCTGGATGAGCTGGTTGTTTCCAACGAAGATGATTACGCCTCGGTAGCGATCCAGCTGGCGAACGATTGGCCCCGCCTCCGGCATCTGCGTGACGGGCTGAGGGATCGTGTCCGGCAAAGCCCCTTGATGGATGCCGCTCTTTTCTCGCGCAATTTCGAGGATGCAATGCGCGGCATGTGGCGTGAATGGTGCGCTCAACGAAAAGCCCCTGTTGCCTGATAGCTGGAATGGTCTTTGCTAGCCAGAATCATCCTGAAATTCTACTTTGATTAGAACGGTCACCTATTTATGGTTAACGACGCAGAAGCCCTCATTGCCGAAGGATTGGAACATCACCGGGCGGGACGCCAAGATGCCGCCGAGCGTTGTTATCACGCCGCCATCGAAGCCAATCCCGCCTGTGCCGACGCCTGGCATCTGCTGGCTTTGCTGGCTCGCGAAATTTCGATGCTCGATGTGGCACAGGAGCTGGTTGGTCAAGCCATTGAACTGGCACCGGAAATTGCGCTGTTTCGGGTGACATTGGGCGATATTCTGCGTGACCTGAAGGATACGGAAGGCGCTGAAGGTGCTTACAAGGCCGCGCTGGATGCCAAACCGGATAGTTTCGAGGCGATGACCGGGCTTGGCCTGCTTTACCGCGCCCAGAACCTGCCGGGAGATGCCTTGCCCTACATGGTCGGTGCCTTGGCGCTTCGTCCCCAGTCGCCGGAGGCGTTGAGCAATCTGGGGGTCGTACTTGAGTTGCAAGGCCATCTGGACGGAGCGATCGAGTGTTACCGCAAGTCCCTGGCGCTGGCGCCCAGCAGTCTGACTTTCCTGACCAATCTGGGATCGGCTCTGGTTTTGAGAGGTGATTTTGAAGAAGGTGCGGCGTTTCTTCGGCAAGGGATTGCGCTGGCCCCTGAAGATATCGATATTCGCCTGAGTTTCTGCCGCCTGCTGCGTCGTCAGGAAAAATACGATGAGGCGCTGGAGGTGCTCGACCAGGCGGTTGCCGATTTTTCGGCGACCAGCGATCTTTTGCTGGAGCGCGGCTTGTTGCTGATCCGGATGGATAAGCTGAAAGATGCCGAAGCGGCGTTGATCGAGTCGGGCAAGATTCACCCGCGCCCCGAAGTCAGTGTCGCGCTGGGTACCGTTGCCCAGTTGCAAGGTGACCCGGAGCGGGCGATTCGCATGTGCCGCCAGGCGATCGGGATGAAGGACGACTATCTCCCGGCCTGGGGCTCGCTGGCCCGGACTTTCCTGCTGGTGCACAAGATGCAGGATGCCGAATCCTGCTTCCGGAAAGTGCTTGAACTGGATCCGGATGATGCGGTTGCCCACAAACTGCTCGCGACTACCTTGAGCGGCCTGGGGCGCGCCGAGGCGGCGCTGGCCGAGTTTGAAAAGGCGAAGGCGCTGGACCCCGATATTGCCGGCCTGGGCTACGAGTACGGTTTGTGCCTGCACAAGGCTGGACGGACGGAGGAGGGGAAAAAAGTGCTGCAGGCCATCCTCGACAACGACCCGGAGGAAGCCGATCTGGTCGGCGCGGCAACCAATATCGCGATGATCTACAAGGATATGGGCGACATGCCCAAGGGGCTTGAGTATCAGCACAAAGCCGTTTCCATCGCCAAATATCACAGCAACCTGATTTTTTCGATGATGTATGCCTCGCACGTTGCGCCCGAGGAAATCATTACCGAGGCCCAGAAATTCGAGGCCATGCACTGCCAGGCGCTTGTCCCGGTCGACGGTGTCAAATTGACCAATTCGCCGGACCCGAAGCGGAAAATCCGGGTCGGTTTTGTCTCGGCCGATCTGCGTGATCATGCAGTCGCCTATTTTGTCGAACCGGTCTGGCAGGCGCTGGATCGCGAGCGTTTCGAGATTTATGCCTACTACAGCCATTTCGCCACCGACCATGTCACCCGTCGCCTGAAGCAGCTGGTGACGCGCTGGCGCGGTGTCGGGGCGATGAGCGACGAAGCGCTTTGCCAGCAGATCCGTGACGATCAGGTCGATATCCTGGTCGATTTGAGCGGCCACACGGCGGGCAACCGTCTGCTCACTTTCGCCCGTCGCGCTGCGCCCGTGCAGTTCGGCTGGCTGGGGCATCCGGCAACGACCGGCGTCAAGCAGATGGATTATCTGCTGACCAATGCCTATGCCGAGCCAGTCGGCATGACCGAGCATCTGAGCAGCGAGACGCTGTGGCGCTTGCCGGAAAGCTACTGCGTCTATCGTCCGGGCCAGAACAGTCCGGAAGTTGTCGAAGTGGCGCCCTGTGTCGAACGTGGCTACATCACTTTTGGTTGTTTCAACAATCTGGCCAAGGTGACCGAGGACGTGATCCGCGTCTGGAGCAAGGTGCTGCTTGCCGTGCCGAATTCCCGTTTGATGCTGGAATGGACCACTTTCAGCGATCCGGCCCTGTGCGATGAGTTTGCCAGCCGCTTCGCCCGTTTCGGTGTGGGCCGCGAGCGTCTTGAGCTGGTGCCGCGCCGCAAGGAAAACCAGTACAAGCTTTACAACCAGATCGACATCGCGCTCGATCCCTTCCCGTGCAATGGTGGCACCACCGGTTTCGACACCATCTGGATGGGCGTGCCCTACATCACGCTGGCCGGCCATCACCTGATGTCGCGCATGGGCGTGATGATCCTGTCGAATGTCGGGCTGGACTCGCTGATCGCCGCGACCGAGGATGAATACGTCGGGCTGGCCGTCAAGCTGGCCGAGGATCGTGAGCGCCTGTTCGCCCTGCGCCAGGGCTTGCGCGACAAGATGCTGATCAGTCCGTTGATGGATGCGCCGCGTTTCGCGCGTCACTTCGAAGCAGCGTTGAGTGGCATGTGGCAGCACTGGTGTGATCAGCAAAACGAGGTCAAGCAATCATGAAAGCAGTCATTCTTGCCGGCGGCCTGGGCACCCGGATTTCCGAAGAGTCGCACCTGCGCCCGAAACCGATGATCGAGATCGGCGGCAAGCCGATTCTCTGGCACATCATGAAGATGTACTCCAGCCACGGGATCAACGAGTTCATCATCTGCCTCGGCTATCGCGGCTACGTGATCAAGGAGTATTTCGCCAATTACTTCCTGCATTCGTCCGATGTCACCTTCGACATGCGCGGCAATCGCATGGAAGTGCATGAGGAGCACGCCGAGCCGTGGCGTGTCACGCTGGTCGATACCGGGCAGGAAACGATGACCGGCGGTCGTTTGCGCCGGGTGCGCAAATATCTCGATGACGGCGAAGACTTCTGCTTTACCTATGGCGACGGTGTTGCCACGGTCGACATCAGCAAAGAGATCGAATTCCACCGGGCGCACGGTCGCCTGGCGACGGTAACGGCCGTCCTGCCGCCGGGGCGTTATGGTGCGCTGGAGCTGACCGGCAACCGGGTCAGCGGCTTTCGCGAGAAGCCACCCGGCGATGGTGGCTGGATCAACGGCGGCTTCTTCGTGCTGTCGCCCAAGGTGATCGACTATATCGACAACGATGCGATGCCCTGGGAGCAGGACCCGATGAATCGCCTGGCCAGCGAAGGTCAGCTTGAGGCTTATTACCATTCCGGTTTCTGGCAGGCGATGGATACCTTGCGCGAAAAGAATCTGCTCGAAGAGCTCTGGGCCTCCGGCGAAGCGCCGTGGAAAGTCTGGAATGCCTGAACTCTGGCGCGGCCCGACGGCCGATTTCTGGCGCGGCAAGCGCGTCCTGCTGACCGGGCATACCGGCTTCAAGGGCAGTTGGCTGGCTTTGTGGCTCTCCGACATGGGCGCCGAAGTGGCCGGCCTGGCGCTGCCGCCCGATCATGCCGGGCAATTGTTCGCAGCGGCAGGAATTGCCGGGCGATTGCAGCATCACGTCGTCGATCTGCGTGATGTCGGTGGTGTCGAGCGGGTGATGGCCGATTTTCGTCCGGAAATCGTGCTCCATCTCGCGGCGCAGGCGTTGGTCCGCAAGAGCTACCGCGAGCCGGCCGAGACTTTCGCGGTCAACGTCACCGGAACGATGAATTTGCTCGAAGCTTGCCGTAAGGTCGATAGCGTTCGGGCCATCGTTGTCGTGACGAGCGACAAATGCTACCTGAACCGCGAATGGACCTGGGGCTATCGTGAAGACGAGGCGCTCGGTGGCGAGGATCCGTACAGCGCGAGCAAGGCGGCGACCGAGTTGCTGGCGCATTGCTGGCGCAGTTCGTTTTTGCGCGGGCAGGGCGTGGCGCTGGCCACGGTGCGGGCCGGCAATGTGATTGGCGGCGGCGACTGGTCGGAAGACCGGCTGGTGCCGGATGCGATGCGGGCTTTTGCGGCCGGTCAGCCGCTGACTTTGCGTAACCCCTCGGCAACGCGGCCGTGGCAGCATGTACTGGAGCCGCTCTCCGGTTATCTGCGGGTGGCCGAAGGTTTGTTTGCCGGCGAGGCGATTGCCGAAGCGTGGAATTTCGGGCCGGATGAGTCCGGCGTGAGGAGTGTCGGCGAAGTATCGGCAACGATGGCTGAGCTTTGGGGGCGGGCGGCCGAAGTTCGCCATCAGGTTGATCCGAATGCGCCGCACGAAGCCGGCCTGCTCAGTCTGACATCGGCCAAGGCGCGTCAGCGTCTCGGCTGGCGTCCGCAATGGAGCGTCGATCAGGCGCTGGCTTGCACGGTCGACTGGTACAAACAGGCCGAAAATGCCCCGGTTGCTGCAGTGCTTGAACTGACGTTGGGGCAAATCGCGGCTTACCGGAATTTGCTCGGGGGCGGCCGTGGAGTTCATTGACACACCGATTTCCGGCCTGCGTCTGGTCAGGCTGGCCCCGATCCGCGATGAACGCGGTTATTTCTCGCGTATTTACTGTCAGGAAAAATTTGCCGCAGCCGGTTTTCCCGATCCCATTTTGCAGTCAAATCAGTCGTTGACCGTGGCAAAAGGAACGGTGCGCGGTATGCATTTCCAGCTTGCACCGCATGCCGAAACCAAGTTCGTGCGCTGCGTCAGCGGTCGGATCTGGGATGTCGCGGTCGACATCCGCGAAGGCTCGAGAACCTGGGGCCAGTGGTTTGCCCAGGAACTGACACCGGACAACTTCATGATGATGCTGATTCCCGAAGGTTTCGCGCACGGTTTCCAGGCGCTGGAGGAAAATTCCTCGCTGCTTTACATGGTGTCCAAGCCCTACTGCGCGGCGGCCGAGCGCGGTCTGCGTTTCGATGATCCGGCACTCGGCATCGACTGGCCGTTGGCACCCGTGGGTGTCTCAGCCCGCGATCAAATGCAACCCCTTTTGTGTTCTGGAATTACATCTTTGTAGAAGGCGTGCTGCTGCCTTGCCTACAATGCTTAGATAGGAGAAAACGAATGGCAAATGATCCACGTGACCTCAACGGTCAAAAATTGAATGCAGCATTGTTGATGCTGGGGCGAGATCGTCAGTTGCGCCAGGAGTTAGTGCAATGGTTGAAACAAGCAGAGCAGCGTATCGGTTATAAGGGTTCGGTGCGCGACGATATTACCGGACCGATCATTGATGCTTTGCATTGCGACGCTGATGTGTACGAAAAAACGCTGGCTGATGGTACGCAGTTTCAGTTTTTTTACCGCACCAAAATTGCTCGTGATTTTCTACTGGCTACGTCTGAAACCCCCACCCATGTTTGGGAGCCACAAACCACTCGGTTGCTCAAGTATCTCGCTGCTCATAGCGACTCGGATGTTCTTGTTGGGGGGGCTTACTTTGGCGATCATGCCGTACTGTTGGGGCGACAATTGAGCGAATCCGGACGCCATGTGCATTGCTTTGAACCGAATCAGGCTCAGGCTGGAATGTTGCTAAGTAATGTGGCGTTAAATGGTCTGGACAATCTGCTCATTCGAAAACAAGGATTGTGGGATGAAGGAAGCCAGAAGTTGCGGCTTGATGGCTTTGATTCATTTGCTAATGTCGTGCAGGTGGGGGCTGCTGAAGAGGGCTTCGAGACGGTAACGATTGATGATTACTGTGCCGATCAAGGCTGTCATTTAAGTCTAATTATGCTGGATATCGAAGGCGCTGAATTGCGTGCCCTGCAAGGGGCTACTCAGACACTGCGCAAGGACCGTCCGGCCATCGTGTTTGAAGTGCATAGAGATTATGTTGATTGGTCTGAGGGCTTGCTTAAAACACCGATATGCGTTCTCTTGAGCTCGCTTGGTTACCATATCTTTGCTGTACGTGATTTCAATACGAATCAGGAAATGGGAATGCTGCCGATTGAATTGATTCCGGCTGACCATGTTTATCTCGAAGGACCGCCACATGGCTTTAACATGCTTGCTGTACTGGACGAAACCAGTCTGGATCGGAGTTTGTTCAAGCGTGTTGAGAATGTAAGTCCTAAATTATTGCGCCACAAAAATCCTGCACTTCATCATCCATTTGATGGAATGCCAGGTAGGTAATCCACACATGGCTGTTATACCGGTTTTTTTGACTGAGCCGCAAGTGATCCGTCTCGGCAATCCCTTAAGATCGACTGGCTGGTGCGGCAAATGAGCGCCGCGCTGAATACCGTTCTGGGGGCAACGGGCTTTGTCGGCTCTAGTCTGGTCAAGCATTTTCAACTGCAGGAAGAGTCGGTCTGGGCGCCGGTGCGGGGCGATGCGGCGATCTTCGAGCGTCCGCTCGGTGATGTTTATTACTGCATCGGAATGACCTCGGATTTTCGCGAGCGCCCGTTCGAGACGGTCGAGGCCCATGTCTCTTATCTCGCCAGTATCTTGAGCCAAGCCCGCTTCGAGCGCCTGATCTACCTGTCGAGCACCCGTGTTTACGGCGATTACGGCGGCACGGCCGAGGACGCATCGATGATCGTCCAGCCGCGCCCGATGAGCGACCTCTACAACCTGTCCAAACTGCTGGGGGAAAGCCTGTGTTTCAATGCCCGGCGTCCCGGCGTCAAGGTGGTCCGGATGTCGAATGTCTATGGCCCGGATTTCAGTTCGCGCAACTTTTTGGCCAGCCTGATCCTGGAAGGCCTTGAGCGTGGTGCCATCGAGCTGGGCACGGCGGCTGATTCGGGCAAGGATTACATCCACGTGGCCGATGTGGTGCCGATGCTGGTCGCCATGTTGCGCGACGGGAAACACGATCTCTACAATCTGGCGAGCGGCTGCAATGTGGCCAACGGCCCATTGGTTGAGGCCATCGCCGGTGTGCTGAATGTGCCTTGGTCGGTTCGTCCGGGCGCGCTGGTTTTTGACTTTCCGGCGATCGATGTGCGTCGCCTGCACGCTGAATTCCCCTTTAATCCGCGTTCGGCTCTGGATGATGTTCCCGAGCTGTGCGCCCTTTATGCCGAGTCCCTGCAATGAGTGATCTGAAACTGGCGGAATACATCCTGCAACACGTCAAGGCGGGAGGGCGGATCATTGAGGCGCTCAACCGGATCAGCCCGATGATGGCCGGAGGGGAACGTTACGATACGGCAGTCGTTGGCCCATTTGCCATGCCTTGGAAGCATGATGCGATGTTCAGCATGATCTACGCCCAGGCTAATGCCATTGAACGCGGAGCCTGGGGCGGCTTCAGTGTTGAGCCACGGGCTTATATTCTGTTGAAAATGGCCGAACTGGCCTTGCAATGTCCGGCCGGTGATTTCGTCGAATGCGGCGTGTTTCGCGGCGGCACAGCTTTTCTTGCTGCCGACGTGTTCGCCAAGGCCGGCGCACAAGGCCGGTTTCATTTGTTCGATACCTTTGCCGGCGTGCCGGATGCCGATCTGACCAACGAGGAAAAGGCGGCGCGCATCGGTGGCAGTTTCGGTGATGTGTCGGTCGATGAAACCCGTGGAAATCTCGAACGATTTGCCGATTTCGTCGAGTTTCATCCCGGTTTTGTGCCAGATACCTTTGCAGACGCCGGGATTGGCCAGGTGCGCTATGCCCATATCGACATCAATACCGGGCAGGCGACGCTGGCTTGTCTCGAATACCTGGTGCCGCGCTTGGTCGACGGTGCTGTTGTCGTGCTCGACGATTACGGCTGGCCAGCTTATGTCGACTGCAAGCTGGTGACTGACGAGTATTTTTCCGAACAGGGCTTGCCAGGTGTTATTCCGCTACATACCGGACAAGCCATCTATATTCACCGCAGCAACGCCGAACGCTATCTGAATTTTTGATTGATCACGAGGAACGCCATGAACCCGATTGAACAGTTTGAGCAGGAAAAGAAGGAACGTATCGAGAGCTATACCCGCGACCCGGAGTTCAAGGGCTTGTCGCAGGCCTGGATTTCCCAGGCGATGCGCAAATACTGGGTGTACAACTTCACCTGGATGGGCCGTCCGATCATCCAGAACCCGGTCGACATGATTGCCTTGCAGGAAATCGTCTGGAACGTGAAGCCGGACCTGATCATCGAAACCGGCGTGGCGCACGGCGGCTCAGTGATTTACTCGGCCTCGCTGCTTGAACTGGTCGGGCATGGTGAAGTGATCGGTATCGATATCGACATCCGCGACCACAACCGTCCGTTGATTGAAAAACACCAGATGGGCAAGCGCCTGAAACTGATCCAGGGCTCCAGCATCGACCCCGCCGTGGTGGCTCAGGTGCACGAACTGGCCAAGGGCAAGCGCGTTCTGGTCTGCCTCGACTCGAATCACACGCACGAACACGTCATGGCTGAACTGGCCGCTTACGGCCCACTGGTTTCGCCGGGCAGCTACTGCATCGTCTTCGACACCATTGTTGAAGACATGCCGCCGGGCTCCTTCCCGAACCGCCCGTGGGAAGTGGGTGACAACCCGAAAACCGCGGTCATGGAATTCTTGTCGACGCACCCGGAATTTGAAACTGATGCCCACTACGCCGACAAACTGATGACCTCGCTGGTCGGTTGCGGTTATCTACGGCGCAAGGACTGAGTTCGTCGCTGCTACGGTCAACCCGAATTCGGCGGCTAAATCGGCGAGCGTCTGCGTTACGCCATAAAGCTCGCCGAGTTCGCAGCAGCGCTGCTGAACGGCTGGTTTGCCGCCACTTAGTTCGGCAATTAGCAAGGCGTAGCGCAAGCTGGTCGCATTTTCCGGGTTGAGACCGATTGCCTGGTCGATCAGGTTTTTTGCCTGGATCATGTCGCCGATGCATAGCTTCAAGCGACCCAGGCCGAGCAGGGCACCCACATGCATCGGGGCGGGGAGGCATGCTTGGCGGCATAAGGCCAGTGCTGCCGAAAAATCATGTTCGGCGGCAGCTTGATGGCCAAGCGCCTCAAGGAACAGGCCGCGGGTTTCCAGATAATCACGGCTTGGCGTGACCGGGTGCTGTGCCAGAAAACGCAGCGCCTCGTCGGGGGCAGAGAGATACAGCGTCCGCGCCACGCGGGCCAGCAGGTCGCCGGACCAATGATTTCTGGCGAGCGCTTCGGGCGGCAATGTCTGGAGTTGTGCTTCCAGATGCCTGGCGGTTTGCTCCGCCAGTTGGGCTTCAGACCAGTAGTTGGCCAGCTCGAGCAGTTTGAACCCGGAGTAAAGGTCGTCCGGTTGGCGGGCGAGACAGTTTTCCAGAATGAGCCGGTCGCGCTCGCGTTTGTTTTTGCGCTGCATCAGCGTCGGGTGGTAGCCGATATGTTCAACCGGGCTGCCCAGGTGCCGAGTACTCAGGTTTCGCTCGGCCAGCATCGTTGCGACCGGGCTGGCGACACTTTCATGGATGGCATGCTCGAAACGAATGTATCCGTCGCGCCTGAACATGCGCAGCAGGCGCTGTTCCTCGACCTTTCCTTGCTCCCGAAGGTTCTGGATAAGTAGCGTGGCTGCTCCGGCTTGAGCGTCGCGCTCCAGCGTACGGATTTCATCGATCAGCGCGGGGGCCGGGTATTCGTCGGCATCAAGGTAAATGATCCAGTCGCCGGTCGCCAAGGCCAGGCTGGCATTGCGCGCTGCCGAAAAATCATCGATCCAGGGAAAGTCGCTGATTTTTGCGCCGGCCTGTTGCAGGATTTCGCGTGTTTCATCGCTTGATCCGGTATCGGCCACGCAGAGTTCATCCCATAAACCGGCGGTGCTGGCGAGAAAGCGCGGAAGCTGGCAGGCTTCGTCGCGGACAATCATGCAGAGCGAGATCATGATCGGTGCGGGAGTATTGGCCGGTTACACGCTGACGACCCGGTTTTTTCCGGATTTCTTGGCTTCGTACATTGCTTCGTCGGCCCGCTTGATGACGCTGGTCTGGTCGTCATCCGGCGTCATCTGGGTTACGCCGGCGCTGAAGGTGATCAGGACCTTTTCGTTGTCGTGCATGAAAAACTTCCGGGTCAGTTCGCGCTGCAGGCGTGCCAGCGCGTTGGCGGCATCGTCCAGCGGCGTTTCCGGCAAGAGGATGATGAACTCCTCGCCGCCATAGCGGGCAACGGTATCCTGTGGGCGCAAGGTTTCGCGGCAGACGCGGGCCAGGTGAACCAGCGCCTCGTCACCCGCGCTGTGACCGAGGGAGTCGTTGAGCTTCTTGAAATTGTCGATATCGAGCAGACCGACGCACAACAAGGTGTCATGGCGCGTTGCTCGGGCGACTTCCTTGTCGAACATTTCCTCCAGCCCGCGCCGGTTGAGTACCCCGGTCAACTGGTCGTAACGGACCAAATTGCTGGTCGAGGCCAGTTCGCTTTCCAGTTCCTTGATGCGCGCTTCCGATTCCTTGACCTTGGCCTGGGTCGACCGCAGCTCGTCGCGTGAATTGCGTGCGGTGCGCTGGATGACCTGGGTTTCGCGCATGACTTCGCCGAGTACGGTGCCCAGTTCGGAAATATCCTTGGCCGAACTGATCCGTTCGGCACAGCCTTCGATCTTGTCGTGATAGTCGGAGGTCGCATCGGCAAAATCGGCCAGTTGGTCGACGAAACCGGCGAGCATTTTCTGCAGCGAGGATTTGGCTTCCTGCAGGCTGAATTTGAGCTGGCTTTGCTTGTAGATGACCTCTTTCAGGCGTCGCTCGGCATCGTCGAGCGTGCGCTGGGACAGGGGCTGGCCAATGATGTCGCGAACGACTTCGATTTGTCCGTGCAGCCAGTGATCGTCAAGCACCAGTTCGGTGACGTTTTCGACGAGAAGGCGCAGCAGGCTGAGCAGGCTGCGCCGCAGTTCCGCCTGATCTTCGGCCAGCAGTTCCAGCTTGAAGGCGAAGCGCTTGAGGCGGGTCAGGAATTCGCGCAGTTGCTCCGGCGTTGCTGCGCTACGGATGTCACCGGCCAGTATCTTGGCATCGCTGGAGAGCGGCGGTGACTCAAGAAGCTGGGTGGCAATTGCCGTTTCCAGTGTGAAGGCAAACAACTCCCGCAATTCAGGCAGTAAATTGTTGGCCTTGCCCGGTACAAGAGCCACCGCAGCGACAGGCGTTCCTGACGGCTCAGCCAGGGCCGGCACGTCGGCTTCTTCGCCCCGTTCGTTCTCCTTGCCTTCGCCCCAGGATTTCATCAGGTTTTGCAGGCGATTGAACAGGGTTTCCGGATTGGCGCCGGCGCCGGCCAGCACATGCTCCAGTGCTTCACGCTTGCGTGCCGTGGTCAATCCGATGTGCTTGGCATCCCATTGACCGATCAGGTCGCCAATCAATTGCGCCCAGGAAAGCTTCTGCATTTCGGTCAGATTGGCGACGAAATCACCAAGGCTGCTTCGGAAATCATCCCAGTTTTCTTTTTTGACGGCCTCGTCCAGTTGCCGGGCGAGCCGAAGTTGATCCGGCGATGACTTTGGCAGTGCGGCTGCGAGCGTGCGTAACTGCTTTTCAGGAAAAGGCGCACCAACAGGTTTGGTGCCGCTGATTTCGTGATAAATCGTCAGATAATTGTCCGGCGTTGGCGGCGTGCGGCGTGTTGCCAGCAAACGCAGCGTTTCTCGGGCGATTTCAAAGGGATTGGTCAGCGTAGACATGTCGAATCTTGTTTAACAGGCTATAATCCGGCCCCATTGCTTTGGGCCCCCGTAGCATGAAGGTCGTGCAGTTGATTTGTAATCATCAGGTAATGGTTCGATTCCGTTCGGGGGCACCAGCAAAATCAAGCAGTTAGGCCATTCTTCGGAGTGGCTTTTTTGTTTTTCATTGTCCGTTGCTCCTTGGTTGCTCCGGTGGCGATCAACACTATACCGACCACCTGTTAATCAATTCAGCATGATAACTTGGGGTGGAGTAGGGCAGGAAGTATTTGCATGCCACTCCTTCGCAGGGAAGTGCCCGCGTTTTCTGACTATTCGCGGGGCCTGTTTTGTGACCCGGGAATGTATGGTTTGAAATGATCATGCTGAGTGATCCAACGCAATATCCTGTGGATTTTAGTTTTTTTCAATCACATATCACTTCAATGAGAAGGTGATCGTCTGCCGCAAAACATGGCAGATTGGCCAGAGTCAAGCACCTGGCCCTGTACCTAACTCCTAATCACGTTCAAATCAGCGAGTGCCAGACATGGTGTTCGCTGATTTCGTTCGTCCTTTCCATTTACAGGAGTCAGTCAATGAACATTCAATGCCCAAACTGTCACTCTGCTCGTATCACCACCCGCAATCGTGCCCGTAAGACTGCTGGCCTGATCGGTACCGTCGGCGGTTGTGTTGGTGGTGCCACCGGTAGTCTGTCCGGAATCGAAATCGGCATGACCGTCGGCATCGTCGCCGGTCCGCCTGGCATGGTCTTCGGTGGTGTCCTCGGCGCACTCTTTGGCGCCGTGGTTGGCGGCACGGCCGGTGGCCTGTCCGGTGCCCGATTGGGCGAACTCGTCGACCGTCGCATCCTCGACAACTACCGCTGCCTCGCCTGCGGCCACTGCTTTAGCCTCACCGCACCCGAGCCGACCACGTACTGATCGGCTGGTTTGACCTCTGTCGTCTGCAATGGACGGCATCGCAGTTCTCGTCTTTCTCTCCCATTGATTCAACGCCTTCCGTCTCTGCCGTGCACCCGGCGGAGCGGTTGCGCCCATTCATTCCCGAAAGGAAATCTCATGGCACACCTCGTCCAACAAATGGCCTATGTCGGCGCCGAACCCTGGCATGGCCTCGGCAATCGTCTTCCTGCCAAACAACCCATCGAAGTCTGGGCCAAATCCGCAGGCATGGCCTGGACCATCCAGGAATCCGCGGTCCGTTTCATGGCCGATAGCATTGGTAGTCTGGGCAGCATCCATTCTTTCGAAGATCAGAAGGTGCTCTATCGGTCAGATACCAAGGAAGCCCTTTCCGTGGTGTCTCAGCGTTACCAGGTGGTTCAGCCCCGTGAGGTGCTGGAGTTCTATCGCGATCTCACTGACATCTCGGGCTACCAGTTGGAGACGGCTGGTGTGCTGAAAGGTGGCAAGAAGTTCTGGGCACTGGCCAAGACCGGTCAATCTACCGCCTTGAAGGGCAACGATCAGGTGAATGGTTACCTGTTGTTGGCTACGTCATGTGACGGAACACTCGCCACCACGGCAACCCCGACGACCGTTCGTGTCGTCTGCAACAACACCCTGACCATCGCGGTGAACGGCGCCAGCCAGGCGATCAAGGTACCGCATAGCACCCGTTTTGATCCGCAAGCCGTCAAACAGCAACTCGGCATCTGTGTTTCTCAATTCGATGGCTTCATGTACCGCATGAAAACACTGGCCGAGCGCAAAGTGAAATCGCACGAGGCCATGAATTACTTTCTGCGCGTGATGTGTGATGTCCAGCCAGGCAATGTCGAGTCATCTGGTCTGGCCAACGAGCGTGCCTTGAAGCGGGTGCAAGCTCTCTACGACGGACAAGGCAAGGGTGCTGAACTTGATGCAGCCAAGGGCACCGCTTGGGGGCTGCTCAATGCCGTCACCGAGTACGTCGATCACGAACGTCGTGCCCGCAGCACCGAGTACCGCATGGACTCAGCCTGGTTCGGCCAGGGTGCCGTCCTTAAGCAACGCGCTCTCGATACGGCCCTGCAACTCGTCGCCTGATCATCACCTGAATCCACGTTTCACCATTCATCCCTCGCAAATGCCCAGTTCCGCTTATTGGCGGACTGGGCATTTTGCATTTCTGGAAGGAATCAAAGCATGCAACCACACGCCTTACCCAGTGCCAGTCCGATCAACCATCGTCCGGCACTCAAACTGGTCAAGACCAAGGAACTGCCCCGCGAGGATTGGCTGGCCGTTCGCAAGCAAGGCATCGGTAGTTCGGATGCCGCAACAGCGGTTGGCTTGAACCCTTACAAGAGCCAGCTCGAACTGTGGATGGAGAAGACCGGTCGTGATGGCGCGCTGCCCAAGGCCGATCCACACGATGAAGAGAGCCCTACTTACTGGGGCAATATCCTTGAACCAATCGTCGCAGCCCACTACACCAAACGCACCGGCAATCGGGTACGGCGCATCAACGCTGTCCTGCAGCATCCCGATCCGAATCTGCCGTGGATGCTGGCCAACATTGACCGCGAAGTCACCGGTTCCAGCGAGGTACAAATCCTCGAATGCAAGACGGCCGGCATCAATGGGGCAAAGCTCTGGAAGGAAGGCGTACCCGAATACGTTCAACTCCAGGTCATGCACCAGCTCGCCGTCACCGGCAAGCAAGCGGCGGATGTCGCCGTTCTGCTCGGTGGTCAGCATCTCGAAATCCACCGTATCGAACGCGATGAGCGCTTGATTGCCCGCTTGATCGAATTGGAACGGCACTTCTGGCACTACGTCGAGAACGATACGCCGCCACCAGCCGATGGCAGTGAATCCGCCGACCTGGCGCTACGTTGTCTCTATCCGGCAGACGATGGCCAGACACTCGATTTCACAGAGGAGCGCAACCTGTCGGCCGCCTTCGCCGATTGGCTGTCGGTTCGGCAAAGCATTGCCGAGGCCGAGAAGCTGGAGGCACAACTCAAGCAAAGCCTGCAGCAAGCCATGGGCAGTGCCACGAGAGCGAACTTCGAAACCGGCAGCGTCACCTGGAAGAAAGCCAAGGACAGTGTCGTGCTCGATATCTCGGGTCTGCTCAAGGATCACCCTGAGTTCCAACAGCGCTATGCACTGACCAAGCCAGGCAGCCGGCGCTTTCTGGTTGCTTGATTTTCCCTCCAGCCATCACAAGCCAATCAGCCTTTCCGACCTGCCACTCACGCGGTGCAGGCTGAAGGCATTTTTTACAGGAGTCACTGATATGTTGAAAGGTCTCGCCATCACGCCACCTGTCCTTGGAAGAATTTCTATAGGCAAGGTGGTCGAGAAGAATGGCAAGCGTTTGCCCGAGAAGGACGATCAATTCACCATCACCAGCCAGGTTCAGAACAAGGACGGTTGGTTGCCGCACCCGCTCGATGAATCCCTGCGCAAGGAACAGGGCGGCAAGATTCGAAATATCCCGATCCGCTTGTTGTTCAATGATCCCGATCTCAACTTCCGTGCCGAGTACAGCTTGTTTGACCGGACAACCGGGCGGCCACTCTGTGTTGGCGACGGACAGAACTGCAAGCGGCAGACGGAAGAGGGCATCAAATCGTTTCCGTGCCCGTCACCGGATGCCTGTCCGCTGGCGAAGGGCAATGCATGCAAACCCTACGGACGCTTGAATGTTGCGTTGGGTGATGATGATCCGCTTGGGAGCTTTGTCTTCCGGACGACCGGCTTCAACAGTATCCGGACACTAAGTGCGCGACTGCAGTATTTCCAGGCAATCTCGGGAAACAAGCTGTCCTGTTTGGCACTGGAACTGCGCTTGCGTGGCAAGTCGACGCGCCAGAGTATGGGCACGCCGATCTACTACGTGGATATCACCCCACGGTCAGGGCTGTCGACAGAGGAAATGCTGCTGCAGGCCAAGCAATTGGATGAGGCACGCCGGCAGGCTGGGTTTGATCAGGAAGCCTTGGATCAAGTAGCCAAGCTGGGTCTGGGAAATGGGGCGTTTGAAGAGGGAGAGGAAGACGGAGGCGCAGTAGTGGAGGAGTTCTTCTCTTCTACTCCGGATGCCAATCCTTCGGCAGCTTCTACAATTCCAGATACGCCAATGAACAAGACGCTGGGGCAGAAACTAGAGGCTAAGGCTCTGGCGGTGTTGGGATAGGCAGGAGTTGTTTTGCAGCCTCAAGCAGTGACGTCCGCTGATTTGCTTCCAATTGCCCCCAAGCTGCAATCAATTCTGCAAGCTCGTCCTCTGGTGTGAAAAAGAACGGAATGGGAACACCTGTTGCGTTTGCCAGATGCTCGACCGTTAGCAAATCAGGTAGGTGCTTGCCCTTTTCATACTGATTCATGCGCGGACTAGCACTGAATTGATCAATGCCTGCTTTGATCCCCAGCGCCTTTTGCGAGAGGCCGCTTTTCTGACGGGCTTCTCGCAAACGTCGTGCGAAATACGTCGATTGATTCATGAATCCCAAGGCCCAGATTTGACCTAAGAGATTCTTAGTTTCTTAATTGACACGATACTAAGGAATACTTAGCATCGCTTTGCCTATGTCAGCAGAGTAAGTGCTGCATCACGTTTGCTCATCGCGCAAAAACTTAAAGGAACTCTGATGAACAACCCATCACCTCTCGAAACCCTCGCGAGTTATGCCATCACGTTCGTTGCCGGCGCTCTGACCACGGTTTGTGTGGCGGCTTACGGCAAATGGATGAAGCAGCAGGGCCGTGTCACTGGTCCGGTCGTTTCCCCGTAATCAGTAATCGGCGAGTTACTCGTCACATACCAAAAGGACCATGCATGTCGATTGATATTCAGAAATTTACCGCCGACGAACTCACCCTGGAAAAGCTCGACACGCTGGCCATGCGCCACGAGTCGTTCCAGGTCGTCGCCGTTTCCAACATCAGCGCTGTCGTTGAAAAAATCGAAGGGCGACTGGAAAAACAGGATCTCAAATGCCGTGTCTATTCCGAATACCGCTCTGCGGCGATGGCGGCGACTTTCAGTCCGGCTGCCGTGGTCGGGCTGGGGGCGGCGGTCGGTATCGGGTTGCACAACCTCGCTACCTTCAATCCTGACTACGAGATTGCCAAAAACAAGTTGGCCGGCACGGTCACCGTCAAATACGTGAAGTGAAACGATTCGGTATCGGCCGTGTATGGCCGATAGTGGATCACATAACCAAAATGCTTAAGGGAGAGAAATGAGAACACCGACTACCTGCGCCCTCCTGGCGCTCGCCTGCCTGCCGCTGTCCGGTCTGGCCCAAACCTATGTTGGCATCGGTGCAGGGAAGGCCGACTACAGCGATTTCACCCTGCGCGACATGGAATGGGATTCCCTCAATGTCACGCAACAGAAAGACAAACCTACGGCTGTCGGCCTCTATGTCGGTGAACGCCTCAATGACTACCTGGCCGTCGAGCTGGGCTACATGAACTTGGGTACCCGCAAGATCAGCGGCTATGTCACTGGCGGTGGCAGCACCGCCAGTGTCGACGGCAAGACCCGTCTCGAAGGCCTGGGTCTCTCCGTTCTCGGTAGCTATCGCATCGGCAGCTTTGCACCCTATGTTCGCCTCGGTCTGATGTATGGGCATCAGGACCGGAAGGCAAACAAGAACGATCCGGGCTTGTTGTTCCAGAATCCGAACAACGAATCCAGTACCACGGATGTGGTCCGGCCGATCTACGGCCTCGGTCTTGAGTACCAAGTCACCGAAGCTGTGGCTGTCCGTCTCGACCATACCGTGATCTACCACGCCAGCGTCGACACCATCAACAACATCGACAATGGCACCATTCGTCGGGATGCCTCGATTACTACCTTGGGATTGCTCTACAGCTTCGGCGCTAAACCGAACCAGACGGATTGGGGGAGTAGCAAATGGTCGATGGGCTTGGCCGGTGGTTGGTCGAAAACTTCGGCTCGCATGAGCGGCGGAGGTTACAACGGCAATGTCTGGAATCTACAGACCCATACTGTCAATGCCCAGGTGGCCGGCGGCATGTCGGACGACAAGACCGATACGGCCTATCGCCTGTCGCTCTTCCGGAACGAGGGAAGCATCGAGTACGAGGTGTATCTGGCCACGCTGGGTGAGTTCCAGTCACGCAGTGCCAACGATGGCATCACCGGTGGTGGGAATGCCCTGACTGGCGCAACGACAAGGACGGCGAATGCTCTGGGGGCTAACGTCGGCTATCGCTTCGAACCGATCAAATCCCTGACCATCCAGCCGAAGCTGGGTCTGGCGGCGGTGCACACGCGGGATGAAATCTACAACAGCCTGGATTTCGCAGGTGTCGGTGGTTCAGCACAGAGTTCAGTGGTGAAGAAGATGGTGCTCTCCCCAACGGCGGGGCTGGTTATTGGCTATCAGCTGACCAAGGCTATCGAGGCTCGGCTTGGCTATGAGCATTACTTCCTGTCCGGCAGCGATGCGGCGCTAGGAAAAGGCAATATCGGGATGGTCATGGCAGGGGTACGGGTCGGCTTGTAGGAGGATCAACGTACTGCATAGAGAGAAGGGGCTGCGGCCCCTTCGTCCTTTTGCAGTTATTTTTTTTGGGGTTTTTTGAGGCTTGCCGGGCAGAGACTCGGCCGAAGCCATCACTTGGGGAAGGGCAAAATGTCGTCCGCAATCCCACTCTATGTTGCCGTTAATACGCTGTCACTGGTAACCGAGTATCTAACAGCGATGAGGTGATTCATTCGTTCGGCAAGCGGTCATCTATAGCTACACGCGCTAGATAGCCGCTCTCTACAGGCACTCTCCCAGGACTATCTCACCGAGCACTTGTTCGAGATGGATGGGGCCGACAAGGGTTACCTAGTGGAGTAAGGCCTCACTCGTAGTCTGGCGCGCATCGGTACTAGGAAACATGGTGTTTGCTCTCTTCCTTTCGTGTATATCCAGATCACACCTATTGGTTCAATTAGAGAAATTGAGGAGGAGACACCGGTCTTGCTTATTCATGCAGGTCCGTAGAGGGGGGTAACGCCATTCCGTGTACCCCTGGAATGTGATTTCCCATCGGCTCCGCGCTTATGCCCGATTGCGACAAGCCTTCAAGAATCCCGCAAGTCGAGGCTCGACGGTCATCAGGACAACGACTGCGCAGCTCAAGAAGCTGTTTTTCCAGCGCTTGGAGTTCACCGATGCGACGGACGACATGCCCGATGTGTTCATCCAGCAAGCGGTTGACCTCGCCGCAGTTTTCCTCCGGTGATTCCTTGAAGCGCAATAGCGTCCGAATCTCGTCGAGTGTCATGTCCAAGCTACGACAGTGCCGAATGAAGGTCAGTCGCTCCTGGTGCATTACACCGTAGATGCGGTAATTTCCCTCGCTCCGCCCTGGTTTCGGCAACAGTCCTTTCCGCTCGTAGTAGCGGATCGTTTCGACATTACTTCCTGCTAAACGCGCCAGTTCGCCGATTTTCATTTCTGTCTCCCTGGTTCGCTCATCACGTCCGGCCAGGCTGCAAAGCGATGATGGCCATGCCACCGAGACATACGGCACTGCCCAGCAAATCCCAACGGGTCAGGGGAATTCCATCGACCTGCCATAGCCACAACAAGGCGAGCGCAACATAGACACCGCCATAAGCTGCGTAGATGCGACCGGCGGCGCCCGGATGTAATGTAAGCAGCCAGGCAAACAGAGCCAGTGACACGGCTGCCGGGATCAGAAGCCAACGCTGGTGACCCTGCGTCAGCACCAGCCAGGGCAAATAGCAGCCGATGATTTCGGCCAGCGCGGTGACGACGAAGAGCCCCAATATCTTCAGGAACTCCAACATACTTTTCTCCTTGAACATTTTCATTGTAGCCGCTTGACCTTGTAGCGACTCAAGGGTTTTTAATGGCATCAACGAATAGGAGATTGCCATGCCCACCCATGCCGAGAAGCACCGATCCAATGAGCCTGAGCGTTGCGCGTGTTCAGGTGGCGGTGTGACGGATACGACCTCCATACAGGATGTGCCGCGTGTCGCTGTACCTAACTCCTCAGGGAATTCGAGCGTTTTTCGGATTCCCGCCATGGACTGCCCGAACGAAGAAAACGATATCCGCAAGGTGCTGACAGGCATTGAGGGGATTCGGTCACTACGCTTCGAACTGGCGTCCCGGACCCTGACCATCGATGGCGAGCAGTCTGCCCAGGAAAGTGCGTTACAGGTCATCCGCCACCTTGGTTTTGAAGTGCTGCCCATCGAGCATGAACAGATGGCTGAAACCCCATCAGGTCTCGGCGAGATCAGTAAGGCATTGATCGCCCTGGCATTGGCCATCGGGGCCGAGGTTTTGGATTTCTTCGCACCCGACACCTTGCCGTTCAAGGGGCTGGGTATGGCGTTGGCAGCAGCTGCCATCGCTTTCTCTGGATTCTCCACCTATCGCAAGGGACTGGCCGCATTGCGGCGCGGCCAGTTGAACATGAATGCCCTGATGGGCGTCGCCGTGACCGGTGCCTTCCTGATCGGCCAATGGCCGGAGGCCGCCATGGTCATGGCGCTTTACGCCATCGCCGAACTAATCGAGGCACGGTCCGTCGATCGGGCACGCAACGCCATCAAGGGGCTCCTCGCCTTAGCCCCGGAAACCGCCGAGATTCGCCAAGGCGATGGTGGCTGGCTGGAGACGCCGGCCGACAAGGTTGCCATTGGTGCACTCGCCCGGGTGAAACCTGGCGCCCGCATCCCGCTGGATGGGCGAGTAACCGCCGGCAGCAGTGCGGTCAACCAGGCGCCGGTCACCGGCGAGAGCATTCCTGTCGACAAGACGACTGGCGATCCTGTTTTCGCCGGCACCATCAACGAGACCGGCATGCTGGAATTCGAGGTGACGGCTGCCGCCAACAACACGACCCTGGCTCGCATCATCCATGCCGTCGAGGCAGCCCAAGGCACGCGGGCTCCAACCCAGCGTTTCGTTGATCGCTTTGCCGCCATTTATACGCCGGCCATTTTTGCAATTGCCGTGGCCGTGGCAATTGGCGGCCCCTGGCTGTTCGACTGGATGTGGACACAGGCGCTCTACAAGGCACTGGTTCTCCTGGTAATTGCCTGTCCCTGCGCGCTAGTTATCGCTACGCCGGTTACAGTTGTCAGCGGACTGGCCGCAGCCGCTCGGCGCGGCATCCTGATCAAAGGCGGCGTCTATCTGGAAGAAGCTCGCAAACTGCGCGTCATTGCTCTCGACAAGACCGGCACCATCACGGAAGGCAAGCCTCGCCTGGTAGCCACAGAGGTGCTGTCCCCCTCCGATCCAGAAGCAAAGGTGCTTTCCTGGGCCGCCAGCCTAGCCGGCCATTCGGACCACCCCGTTTCGAAAGCAATTGCCAAGGGACTGAATCTCCCGGAAAACGGTCTCACCGACTTCACCGCGCTTCCGGGTCGCGGCATTGAAGCCCGCCTAGATGGACATACCTTGATACTGGGCAACCATCGGTTGATTGAAGATCGCGGATTGTGCAGCCCCGAGATCGAGGCGCGTCTTGCCGTTCATGAAAATCAAGGGCGAACCGCCACTCTGCTGGCTACCGAGGATCGGGTACTGGCCATATTCGCGGTGGCTGACACCATCAAGGAAAGCTCGCGGGAAGCAATTAGCGATCTGCATCGCCTTGGTGTCACGTCGGTCATGCTCACCGGCGACAACGTCGCAACCGCAACCAGTATTGCCCGCCAGGCAGGGATCGACGATGCACGAGGCAATTTGCTGCCGGAAGACAAGCTGGCTGCAATCGAGGAATTGCAGGGGCGTCATGGCCCGACAGCCATGACCGGTGATGGCATCAACGATGCGCCCGCCTTGGCACGCGCTGATATCGGTGTCGCCATGGGGGCTGCCGGCACAGATACCGCTATGGAGGCCGCCGATGTTGTCATTATGAACGACGATTTGCGGCGCATTCCTGAGACCATCCGCCTGTCTCGTCGGACGCACGCCGTGCTCTGGCAGAACATCGGACTGGCCTTGGGGATCAAGGTCATATTTCTTGGACTGGCTGTGTTCGGAAATGCCACCATGTGGATGGCGGTATTCGCCGACATGGGGGCCAGTCTGCTGGTTGTCGGAAACGGGCTGCGCATGGTCCGTTCGCGATAGCTGCATCCATATTGGGTGGGGGTAAGCATCGCAAAACGGACAGATGCCTGGGTTAGTCGGATGCGCGCAGCTTCCAGGTTTTCAACCGCCAGAAGTTGCGAAGCGTCAATGGCGGACGATGTTGCCACCAGCACTTCATGTCCTGTCCAATTGCGAACAAACAGGGAATCAAAAATAGCACGTAGATGGATGAACTGATCATGCCGCCGATGGTGGGTGTCGCGATCGGTTTCATGATTTCCATGCCGGGGCCGCTTAAAATCATAACTGGCAGCAGTGACAGGGTGGCGCAGGCGACGGTCATCAATTTGGGGCGCAAGCGAGCGACCGAACCTTCGATCACCGCAGTCATGTAGCTGGTGCCCTCGGTTTTGCGCTTCAGTGCCTGGCGGATGAAAATGATCATGATGATGCCCGTCTGGATGGCGACCGCGAACAATGCGATGTATCCGATGATCACCGCGGTGGTCATTGAATAGCCTAGCCCCCACTGGAGTGCCACGGCACCAACGAAGGCGAACGGGATCGATAACATGATGACAAGGCTGTCGGTTAGTGAGCGGAACGCCAGGACCAGCAAGACAAAAATGATCGCCACGGTCAGCGGTACGATCATCTTGAGTTGGGCATGCGAGCGGGCCACGTTCTGATGATCGCCGGTCCATTCAAGGGTATAGCCTGCCGGCAGCACGAGACGATTGGCGAGCAACTGCTGTGCGCTATCAACGTAGTCGGTGGCG
Source organism: Dechloromonas sp. TW-R-39-2 (assembly GCF_016864195.1). Classification (NCBI taxonomy): domain Bacteria; kingdom Pseudomonadati; phylum Pseudomonadota; class Betaproteobacteria; order Rhodocyclales; family Azonexaceae; genus Dechloromonas; species Dechloromonas sp. TW-R-39-2. The sequence goes on along the minus strand of NZ_CP045202.1, from coordinate 2,960,003 downwards.
CTGGCATTACCAATGTCGATATAGATGTACCCGGTCTGTGCACCATTTTCGTTGCGCAGCATCTCTGGCATCTTGCGCACCGCCACATCGGCGATCTCTTTCAGGGGCACCGCGTGTTGTCCTGATCCCATCACCGGAGTGTTGCGGATTTTTTCCAGGGTATCGATGTAGTCCGGTGCATATTGCAGGGCGAGCGGGATGGTCAGATTATTCTGGTCTTTAATAGCAACGACGTTATCCCCGCCGATGGCATAGCGCACCGTCAGCATCGCCTCATCGGCGCTCATGCCCAACTGCGCCATGCGCACCGGATCAAGTTGCGTGTCGATAAAATAGCCTGATGAAATGCGTTCAGCGATGACCGATTTTGTCTTCGGGAGCGTCCGCAGCAGATCTTCGATGTCCTGGCCGAGCTTCTCCAGCGTGGCAATGTCGCTGCCTTTGATCTTGATGCCGACCGCCGTTTGAATGCCCGTGTCCTGCATGGCCACGCGGGCACTGATCGGTTGTACCCAGGTATTCACATAACCGGTGACCTTCATCGCCGCGTCCATTTCAGCGACCAGCTTGTCCTTCGTCATCCCCGGGCGCCACTCGTTCTGAGGCTTGAGCGAAATGGTCGTTTCGATCATCGATACCGGTGCCGGGTCAGTCGAGGTATCGGCGCGGCCAAGTTTGCCGAAGACGCGCTTGACCTCGGGGAAGGCAGCGAGTTTCTTGTCCATCTGCTGCAGAATCCAGGCTGCTTCCCGCACCGGCACGCCGGGCAGCGTCGTCGGCATGTACAGCACCGAGCCTTCTTCCATCTGCGGCATGAAATCCGTCCGGAACTGGCTCAGCAACAGCACCGCGCCGACCATGGCCGCCACGCTGCCCGCCAGGAACAGGTAGCGATAGCGGATGACCTTGCCGATAGCGTAACGATAGGCGGGGGCCAACCCCGATTCGGCATGTCCTTCGTGGCCGGAGACTTTGGTGCTCTTCCCAAAAACCCAGTCAATGATGATGGGCAACAGGAAAATGGTCAGCAAGGTGGAAAAGAGCATGGCAAAGGTCTTGCTGTAGGCCAGCGGATCGAACAGCCGGCCTTCCTTCTCGGTCAGGAAGAAGACCGGCAGGAAGGATACGAGAATGATGAGTAGCGAGAACAGCAGGGGCCGCGCCACGTTGGCGATGGAATGGATGATGACGGCTCGCTTTTCCGCTGCGCTGAGCTCGCCATTGGATCGGCGACGCGCTGCCAGTTCTGCCGTGCAGTTCTCGACAATGACGATCGTCGCATCGACCATTTCGCCGATCGCGATGAACAGGCCGGCGAGCGAGAAGAGATTGATCGTCTGGTGAAATCCTGCCAGAGGGATCGAGGTGAAGGCGACGCCCAGCAGCAGGATGACCACCGGCGCAACGGCAGTGCGGGCATTGCGCAAGAAGAGAAGCATTACCGCGATAACGACGACGAGTTCGTACCCCAGCGTGCTCAGGAAGTGCTCGAGCGTCCCCCAGATCAGTGCCGAACGATCGTAGGTGGTGACGAGTTCGACGCCTGGCGGCAGTCCGGCCTGGATTTCCTTCCGCTTCTGGTCGAGGGCGTGAGTGACTTCCAGCACGTTGTGCTTCTGCTCCATGATGACGATGCCGCCCACCACTTCGCCCTTGCCGTCGAGCTCGGCCACCCCGCGGCGCTGGTCGTAGCCGACCTGGATATAACCGATGTCTTTCAGGCGAACCGGCTTGCCGTCCGGTCGATAGCCGACGACCATCAGTTCGAGCTGGTCGATGTTGTCGTAGCTGACAATGCCGCGAATCTGGTAGTCGCGATTGGTCACTTCGATCGTGCGTCCGCCCGCTTGCTGAAAAGCGTTCTGGAGGGAGGTCACGATTTGCTTGAGTGACAGGCCTGACTCAGCCAGTAGCGGCGGAAAAACCTTGAACTGGTATTGTTTCTCAAGACCGCCGACCGATGCCACCTCGGCGACACCGGGCACGGTCTGCAGGCCCGGCTTGATCTGGTTCTCGTGCAGCAAACGGAGGTCACGGAGATCCAGTGTGGCGCTGGTATCAACCACTGCGTATTGATAAATCCAGCCCATGCTGCTGGCGTTCGGCCCGAGGGTTACCGTGGCATCGACGGGCAGTTGTGGGCGGATGGCATTCAGCCGGTCGGCGACGACTTTCTGGACGGCCGGGCGCTGCGACTCGCCCTTAAGGATGATGTAGATGAAGGAGTACCCCATGTGTGAGGTACTGCGGATTGATTGAATGCCCGGGGTGCCGGCCAAGGACTTGATGATCGGGGTGCTGACCTGGGACTCCAGCAATTGCGGACTGCGTGCCCACTTGGCATAGAGGACGATTTGCGGATCGGACATGTCGGGAGTCGCATCCAGCGGCGCCGTCAGGATGGCATAGGCGCTCAGCAGCACGGCGGCGAGTACCGTCAGCAAGACCGCGGCCTTGCGCCGGATGACGCTTTCAATGATGGTGAAGTTCATTGCTGGGTCCGATGGTTGTACAAATGCCTTGCCGCGGCATTTTCAGTTTGTCTTCGGCATTGACGAAAAAACTGCCGATCGAAACGACGCGGTCTCCTTCAAATAGCCCCTGCTTGACCTCCGTATACTGTTCCCCTTGGATGCCTGTCTGGATCACGCGTGGCGCATAGATGCCACTCCCTGCCGGTTGCATTTCGATGTAAGCGAGTTGATTGCCGCCTTCTTCAATGATCGAGACGTTGGGAATCGACAGATACGGCCCGCGCTCAACAACGATCTCCATCAGATAGCGCGTGCCGGGTGTGTGTCCTCGGTCAGCCAAGGTCGATAGCACCAGAGGGCCGCCAGCCTGTGGGGCGACCTTGATGACCTTGCCCTGATGCATTTGCGTTCGGGCATTGGCTGCAAAGTTGCGTGTTCGCTGCCCAATCTGCACACCTTCTGCCTCGGATGCACGCAGTTGCGCCGAGATGCTTTGACCATCCTGAGCGATCGTTCCCACTGTGCGTATCCAGGTCTGAACGGGGCGCATGGCTGCCTCAGTCAAGGTCAGCGTGAGATCACTGGCTTGCGCTCCGGTCACCTTGATGCCATCAGCCTGCGTCCGCATGCGTTCACGGAGGTCCGCGCCTTGCGCGAGGGGCGGTAACAGACACCAGAATGCGGCACTCACAAAAACAAAACGACGCATGGCTATTCTCTCTTTCAGGAAGCTGGATCAGCTATTTCTGGCTTGATGGTTTCCCACAGTTGGCAACTGCGGGAAACCATTCAGGTCAATGGCAATAATTGTCTTTGCTATCCATGATGTGTGTTCCCCATGGATACAGGCCGACATTGGGAATCCGCTCGACTGCTTCCGTCTTGCCGTCAATGATGTAGATGGAGTGGTCGGTGGATGCCGCCAGATAGATCTTCTCGTCGGCCAAGTCGGTGGTCGCTGTTTCCAACTGAATGTTGGTGCCGATCTTGATCCGGCCTGCGGGCTTCAAGGTTTTCATGTTGTAGACATAGACAAAGCCGGTAGTCGAGCTGATGACGAAAGCCTTGCCCGCGGCAAAGTTGACGCCGGTCATGTCCGGTCCCGCCGGCAGGGTGGCGGCCACTTCGTTTCTCTGGAGATCGATGATCGATATGGTCTCATCGCCGTTATTGACGGTAATGGCGTACTTGCCGTCATGCCCCATGTAAATACGCCACGGGTTTTGACCGACGCGGATGACTTTGACCACCTTGTCTTCACGCGTGTCGATCACGCCTACCACGCCCAGGTCGCCATCGGCGGCATAGATGTAGCGATTGTCGAGACTCATGGCGGGCATGGAGATGCCCTTGATCTCCTTCAGGTACTTGCCCGGATCGAGGCGCGAAATGCCGGGTACGTTGGCAATCTGGATTTTCTTGAGCAACTGGTGGCGTGTGACGTCAATGACGCCAACCCAGTGCGCCCCGTAGTTGCCGACGTAGGCCTTGGAGCCGTCGTGCGTGAAGGTAATGTTGAGCGGCTCGGCCAGCCCTTCAATGGTTTTGATCACGCTGAGCGACGCCATGTCGATCACGGTAATCGAATCGCCCTCCGGATTTCCCTGGTAGTAATAGCGGCCATCCGGGGAGAACGAGAAGTGCTCGGGAGAGATTCCCACCGGAATCTTTTTGACCAGTTCCAGCGTACGGGCATCGATGACGTAGGCGGTGTTGGCGCGGGTACCGCCGGTGACAACGTAGCGGCCGTCAGGCGACATCATCGCCATGTGCGGGTTAACGTTGTTGCCGAGGAAGGTTCGGCCCAGGATTTTGCGGCTCTTGAGATCCATGAATGCAATATCGTTGGAGTCGCGATCGACAATCATCATGGCCGATGCTGGGTCGCTGATAATCACTTTTGAAGAGGATGAAGGGGCCGGCATCGACATGCCGGGCGTGTGTTTCATCTGTGCCATTGATGATGAAACTGTCATCAGGCTGGCAGCAGCCAGGAGCACACCCATAACCTGATTTAGCTTTGATTTCGACATTTTTTGTTCTCCTTGCATTTCCGTTAGAAGCTGACCTTCATGCGAACACCCGGAATCAGATAGCTTTCCTTCGTCTTCGATTCCATGACGTACTGCAGCAGGAATGAGAGGGAGAGGTGATCTGCCAGACGAAGGTTGTAGAACCCTTCGGCCAGTTTTTCCGTGTTGCCGTTGTACAGGTCGGTTTGTGCGTAGCCGACGCCCCACATGTCGAGCGGATTGAAGGTGTAGGGGGCCTGGAAGGCCAGGCCGCCGCTGTAGAACTTCATCGTTCCGCCAACACTGCCGACATAGCCGCTGCCGTAACGCCCGAACAAGGTCACAGCCGAGGTCAGCTTCTGGTCGAAGCTGACGCCGGCACCGGTCTTGTTGCTGCCGGTGCTGTTGTCTTGCCGTCCCCAGAGTCGATAACGGCCTTCAGGCAAGGAAAGCGGCCGAGCGATATATTCCACCTCCGCCAGCGAGTAAAGCGAGGTGGATAGACTGGTCGCTTCAGTGCTGCTTTGCTGCATACCCAGCTTGAAATTGATGTTGCTCTTCGGGTCGTAGATTGCGGCGAAGCCAAGGCCGTTCGTTGTCAAACCGAGGACCGGGTTATTGACCAGCGCGTCGCTGATGAAGCGCTCCGTTTCATCGTTGGCCACGACGTTACGATCGAAATAGTTGGTCAGATCAAGACGACCGACACTCAACCCCAATTTTTGATTGAGCAATTCGGTTCTGATCCACGCTTCACGTAGATTTAGCTGGTTGTTGCTGAGGCGAGCCGCTTGGCTGTTGAGCAAATTGATGGCCGAAATTTCCTGGTCAGGAGCGGAGCCGCCGATGCCGACGACGTCGGCAAAGAACTCGGTATTCAGTGCGGCCGATTTTGCCCGGAAGGTCACATCGGCCGCTGATAGTCCATAGGTATGACGATTGGCCCGTGATGACGGTCCTCCTGTCTGCAAGGCCATTTGTGCTGTGGTGACATTGCTGACGCCCAGTTCGATGCTGCCTTTCTTTTCGGCCGCCAGTGCCTCTTCGATTTCCTCGCGTATGGTTTGCCGCCGATAGACGCGCTCCCTTTGATAGGTCAGCGTCGGGGTTGCGCCCGCGACGGGGTGATCGTATTGATTGCCATCGGCATCGACGTAGACCTGAATCTGCTTTACTGCCGTTTTGGGTTCGGAGAGAACGGTGGTGGTTTCTACCGTGGCCAGTCGTGCTTCCATTTCATTCAGACGTGCTACGACCACTTTATTGCCGGCGACGGGTTCAGTCGGCTGAGTGTTTTTGCTCGGTTGGCCTTGTTGAGACAATATGAGTTGCTGCATCTCGCCGAGTTGTTTTTCGAGCGTTTCGATGCGTTGAAGCAGTGCTTTGCGCCCAGAGCCGGTTTTGCCGGACGTTGGTTGGGTTGTTATTTCTGCGGCGTAGGAGTGCAGTGCTGAAAGCAACGCAGCCGCAATGACGGTGCGTTTGAGGTGGTGATGCATGATGGCCCCTTGTTCCGGCGAGCGTCCCCGCAGCCGGTCATCGACGAAGGTGGAGACGGAACGGGGAAAAGCAGGGGCAATAGGAATCGCGCCGGCCGTTGCATCCCCGCAACGCTTCCGCTGATTGTCCGTGGCCGGTCTCCGGGCTCAGGAGTTTTGAACCATCGCCTTCCCAGGATAGAACCCAGTGGCCTTGAGATGATTCCGCACTTCCCTACCGTTGCGGGGGCAGCACAGGCATTTGACCTGTTTCCCGTTTCACCCGCTGCCAAAAAGGCAAGCAGGCACCGCGAACAATTTTCGATTGTATCAGCTAGGCAAAGCTTAAGCTAAATCCAGCAAAGCGACTATATATGCCATTGCTGCATTGGGGCAGGCTTCACCCAGAAGTCAACAACACACCAATTTCGATTTCATCGCTCCCCGATATTGCGAATGCCTCCCCGTCATGCATCCGCGCAATCGCGCTAACGATGGCGAGGCCCAGTCCGTGATTTTGGTGGCCGTGGCTACGTGACGTGTCTACGCGGTAAAAACGATTGAAGATATGAGGCAGGCTTTCATCAGGAATCGGTTTGCCTCGGTTGATCACCGAGAGTTTAAGTCGTCCATCTGTTTTCGGCGTTATCCGGATCACGATTGCACTCCCGTGATCGGCATATCGAGCTGCATTATTCAGTAAATTGGACAGTACGCGCCGTAGCAGTGCAGCATCGAACAGGCCGGAAGCGTCACCTTCAATCGACAACTGAAGGTCGGACTCAATCAGCACGGCTTCATAGTAGTCAGCCACCTCAGTGCAGAGTTGGGCGAGGCTTTGAATGGGTTTCCGCCGGGCTTTTGCACCCCGGTCGGCTTGCGACAGGAACAGCATGTCATTCACTATGCCCGACAGCCTGTGCATTTCTTCGAGATTCGCACCGATGCAATCACGCAGATTTTCATCCTTGTCGTTGCTACGCAAAGCCAATTCACTGCTAGCGATGATACTCGCCAACGGCGTTCTCAATTCGTGCGCTACATCGGCATTGAATCCTTCGAGCTGCTGGTAGGCTTTTTCCAGTCGGTTTAGCAAATCGTTGAACTGATCGACAAGCACTTGTAGCTCGGCGGGAATCCCCTCAGTTTCCAACCGTTTGTCGAGGGAAAGTATTGCGAGACAGCGCGTTTGCTCAGCCAGTGTCCGAATGGGGGCCAGTCCAAAATAAACGAGCAGGTAACCGCCCACGGTGATCGCAGCACTGCCGATCAATGCAGCCCCCCAGAGAATGGCTGCGAGGCGATCCAGAATAGCCTCGTCCGGCGCGGTGTCGAGCGCCAGTTCGGCAACGGCAAAATTTGTCCTCGGAGCTCCGTCGGGAAGTGCAAGCGAGTGAAAGCGCGCTTTTAACGGCCACGCACTTGGCGTCGAAATGAAACGAGCCTCACCCAATCTATCGAGCAACTTGAGATGCAAGTCCCGATTGATCTTCAGAAGATCTTCCAGGTCATGTTCCAGTGTTTCCGGTTGCAGGTGTGCCGGCGTTTCTTCAAACAGGTGCTGAATTGCCGTACTGAGCTTTTCAAGGCGTAGATCCTGTTGTGACTCAAGATTGATTTTGACCGAGAAAAATACTCCGAGACACAAACATCCAAGGACACCCAAACTTAGTGAGGCGAGCCAGCGTACAAGGCGACCACTCAGCGTCGGGTTAATCTGTTTGCCAAGTTTCATTCGCGCATTTCGAGGACATAACCCATGCCTCGTACGGTGTGCAGTAGTTGGAGCTCGAAGGGTGTATCCATTTTGGCGCGAAGTCGCTTGATCGAAACTTCGACTACATTGGTGTTGCTGTCGAAATTCATATCCCAAACCTGCTCGGCAATCTCGGTACGCGATAGCACCTCGCCTTGTTTCCTCAGAAACAGAGAAAGCAGCAAGAACTCCTTGGCACTCAGGTCGATACGCTGACCATTCCTGGAGACCTTACGGCGAGCCAGATCCATTTCAAGATCGTGCAATGCCAGACGGTTCGACGTGCTTTCCGGTTGATGCTGCGCCGAGCGGCGCAGCAGTCCCTGGATTCGAGCGATCAGCTCCGAAAAGGCAAACGGCTTGACCAGATAGTCGTCGGCGCCCGTCTGCAAACCGTTGACCCGGTCTTCCACTTTACCCAGCGCGGTCAACATCAAGACCGGCGTTTGTTTTTTGGTACGCAAGGCAGCCAGCAAGGCAAGTCCGTCCATGCCGGGCAGCATGGAGTCGAGGATGATGGCCGCGTAATCGAACTCCAGACTCATGTGGAGCCCGGTTACACCGTCATGGGCAAGGTCAACGACAAAGCCTGCAGAACCCAATCCCTTTTGCAGGTATTGGGCAAGCTTTTGCTCATCTTCGACAACCAGTAGCTTCATCTCGTCCCGAATCGAAAGATGTCAATTTTGTAAACTTCCTGTTGGCGTTCTGTCAGTGCTGATTTTTTATAGTTCATCCATGCCGTTCAGTTGTTCGGCATTCCACAAAACCGATGAACCGAAAGATCAATGAAGGAGTTCCATCATGAACGTCAAACAAGCCCTTTCCATCCCCGTTCTTTGTGCCGGTTTGGCACTGTCAGGCCAGGTGTTGGCCGAATCAGTCATGCATAACCCATCGGAGGGTGCGACAAAATTCTACCCGGCGCACGGTTCGGGCAGCAAATCCGCCCAGCAAGTGCAACAGGAACTCGATGACTTCAAACGCAACCCAGTAAGTGCGGACGGCCAGTATCGCTATGTTGGCGGCGATCAGGGCTGGGTGCTGATTCCGCACGAATATGCCTATCGCGATGGGAAATGGCAACACGTCGACAAACTCCAGCACAACACCCCCGCGCCTTCCATGCAAATGACGCCGGAAGAAAAGAAGCAACGCGAGGCGTTGTACCTGGGCGGTTAATTCCGCCCCGAGGACTGATGTGTTGCCCATCGGACGATGACCAGGAAAACCCTGGTCATCCGCACCCCGCCTTTCCCTACGTTACCTCCGCAGACTTGTTGTTTGAACACACTTTTGTTCTGTTACCATTCATCCCATGCGTCGCTGGCTATCCATTTTCCTGTTGATTGTTTTGCCGCTCCAGATTTCCTGGGCGGTGGCAGCGACCTATTGCCAGCACGAAACGGGATCGGCGAAGCACTTCGGTCACCACGACCACAAGCATCAGACAGACGACAGCGAGAAGCTTGCCAAAGGTTCTATTTCTGATGTGGACAATGATTGCGGTGTCTGTCATGCGGGCTGTATTGCTGCGTTGACTGCCTTCAGCGGTTCTCTGCCCGAATTCGAGGGCGTTGAGGATCTTTTTCAGACAGTTCCGTTGTTGACTTCACCGCCTGGCGACCAGCCCGAACGCCCCAACTGGTCCATCTCCGCCTGATCGGCGGGGCTGGGGTATTTTCCCAAACCTTTTTGCTGCGGCCTGAGCCGCGCTCTGTGCCATTCTGCTTGTCAGTTGGCGCCCCGCCGATTCCCCAACGTGTATTTCATCACTGGAGAATCGGATGTACCCAAGGAATTTCGCTACCGCATTGCTGCTCCGAACCCTGTTCGGATTGACGGTGTTGGCCAGCCCCCATCTCAATGCCCAGTCGCAAGACCGGCTGACTTCGACGACGTTCGCACCTACGCTTGCCAAGGAGCCGGTTGGAACCTTGACCCTTTCGGCGGCGATTGATCTCGCATTAACGTCCAATCCGGAATTGTCCGCTGCCGCCAATGAATTACGTGCAGTCGAAGGGGCTGTAATCCAAGCAGGCATTCTGCCCAATCCGGAATTTTCATCTTTAGTTGAAGATACACAGAATAAGGCCACGCGGACCACGACGATCCAGTTGAACCAACGGATCGAGCTTGGTGGCAAGCGGTCTGCCCGAATTGCATCTGCCGAGCGGGGTCGAGATGTAGCAGCAGCCGATCTAGCAGCCAAAAGCCTTGAGGTACGCGCCACCGTGATCGGGGCCTTTTTTGATGTTCTGGTTGCTCAGGAACGTATTCAACAGGCCGAGGACTTGCTCAGCCTAGCCCAGCGCGCCAGCCAGGCGGCTTCACGACGTGTGACCGCCGGCAAGATCTCGCCGGTTGAGGAAACAAAAGCCCGTGTTGCGGAAGCCTCAGCACGAGTGGAGTTGAACCAGGCACAACGAGAACTGGTGATTGCCCGGAAACGTTTGGCCGCAAGTTGGGGAAGTTCGACGCCGCGCTTCGAACAGGCCGAAGGACGCACCGATATGTTGCCGCCGGTCCGCTCCACCGAAGAAATCACCCGTCGCCTGAACGTTTCTCCGGCACTTCTTCGCGCACGCCATGAAGTCGATCGCTTTTCAGCACTCGCCGATTTGGAGCGTTCTCGCGGGATTCCTGACGTTACCGTCAGCCTGGGATCCAAAAAGGTTGAAGAGCTGGGGCGCAACCAAACCATTGTGGGTTTCTCAATTCCGTTCCCGATCTTCGACCGTAATCAGGGCAATGTGCTTGAGGCACAGCGTCGAGCCGACAAGGCGCGGGACGAGCTCAGTGTTACCGAGGTTCGTTTGAGCACTGAAGTGACACAAAACGAGGAGCGGCTAAAAGCGCTGCTTGTTGAAGCACAAGCCTTGCAAAGCGAAATCATGCCGGGGGCTCGTAGCGCCTATGAGGCCGCCAGCAAAGGATTTGAATTGGGGAAGTTCAGCTTTTTGGAGGTATTGGATGCACAACGTACTTTCTTTCAGGCGAGAGCCCAATACCTGAGAAGTTTGTCCGATGCTCATCGGACCGCTGCCGAATTGGAGCGCATTTTGGGCTCCATCGAGTCAATGCAATCTGCAGTCCCCAGCCGTCCGTAGGAGCCCGTCATGAAAATGAAATTTAACAAGAACACCTTCAATCTCACCAGAAAGCAAGGGATCGCCATTGCCGTGATCTTGGCGACAGGAATTGTCGCGGGCACTTGGATATTAGGGGGCAGTGCCTCCAAGCCAACTGGAGAACAACATGAACACGCCCACGCCGAAGCCAAGGGGCATGCCGATGCCGAGCATCATGGCAGCAAAGCTGGTGATGGACACGACCATGCCAAAGAACATGGAGATACAGAGCACCATGAGGATGAACCAAAATCGGGGCCGCATGGTGGCAAGCTTTTTTCCGAGGATGGTTTTGGTCTGGAGTTGCTGTTGTCCGAAGATAGTGGCGGGCCAGGTTTCCGCGTCTGGTTGTTCCAGCAAGGAAAGCCGCTTGCGCCAACCGCAGCAAAAGTCTCTCTAACACTGGCTCGACCTAGCGGCGAGAAGCAGGAAGTCTTCTTTACAGCCGAGAAGGATTACCTGAAGAGTACTAGCCAAATTGCAGAGCCGCATGTGTTCGAAGCCTCCATATCCGTGCTAATGGGAAACACCCCATTCCTGTTCATCGATACCCGGGAAGAAGGAAAAATCGAGCTAACGGACGAGCAAGTTAAAGCTGCTGCCATCGGTATCCAGAAGGCCACTCCCGCCAAAATCAAAACAGCGGCTCAGCTTCCCGGCGAAATCCGGTTTAACGAGGACCGTACCGCGCATGTCGTACCCCGTCTTGCCGGAGTCGTCGAGAGTGTTCCTGCCAATCTGGGGCAAACAGTCAAGCGCGGTCAGGTTCTGGCTGTGATCGCCAGCACTGGCCTTTCGGAGCAACGCAGTGAACTTCTGGCTGCGCAGAAGCGTTTTTCGCTCGCCAAATCGACCTATGAGCGTGAGAAGAAGCTCTGGGAAGAAAAAATCTCTGCCGAGCAAGACTACCTGCAAGCCCAACAAACTTTAAGGGAAGCCGAAATCGCCGTTGCTAACAGCCAGCAAAAGTTGATTGCGCTGGGTGCCAGTGCCACGGTTTCGGGCAGTCTCAATCGTTATGAAATCCGCGCACCTTTCGACGGAATGGTCGTGGAAAAACACATCGCACTTGGCGAGGCAGTCAAGGAAGATGCCAGTATTTTCACAATTTCCGACTTGTCTTCCGTATGGGCGGAGATTGTCGTTCCTGCCAAAGATCTGAACGTCATCCGGGTTGGTGAAAAGGTTGTTGTTAAGGCAACTGCCTTCGACTCGAAAGCCGAAGGCAGCATCTCCTACGTGGGTGCATTGCTCGGACAGGATACGCGCACGGCCAAAGCGCGGGTCACTTTGGCCAACCCGAAGATGGCTTGGCGTCCTGGATTGTTCGTGAATATCGAAGTCGTTTCCAGTGAAGCCGAAGTTCCAGTCAGCGTTCAAACCGACGCCATTCAGACGATTGGTGACAAGAGCGTCGTTTTCATCAAGGTCCCTGACGGTTTCGTTGCGCAACCGGTGACCTTGGGCCGTTCGGATGGCAAATTCATCGAAGTGGTTAGTGGAATGAAAGCAGGAACCTCTTATGCAGCGTCAGGCAGCTTCGTCCTGAAGTCGGAACTCGGCAAGGGTAGCGCCGAGCACAGCCACTAAGGCGAGGGAGAACAACATGTTTGAACGCATCATCCGCCTCGCCATCGAACACCGCTGGCTGGTCTTATTGGCCGTCCTCGGCATGGCTGGCTTGGGAGTCTATAACTACCAGCGCCTGCCGATTGACGCCGTACCCGATATCACGAATGTCCAAGTGCAGATCAATACGGCAGCGCCGGGCTATTCGCCGCTCGAAGTCGAGCAGCGAGTGACCTTTCCGGTCGAGACAGTCATGGCCGGCCTACCTCACCTGGAGCAGACTCGCTCCCTGTCGCGTTACGGGTTGTCGCAGGTTTCGGTGATTTTCAAGGATGGAACGGACATCTATTTTGCCCGCCAACTGGTCAATCAGCGGATTCAGGAAGCCAGGGAAAAACTCCCTGCCGGAATAGCGCCGGCAATGGGGCCCATCTCTACTGGCCTGGGTGAAATCTATCTCTGGACGGTAGAAGCAGAGGACGGCGCCAAAAAGCCGGATGGCACTCCCTACACACCGACTGATTTGCGCGAAATACAGGATTGGATCATCAAGCCGCAACTGCGCAACGTGACAGGCGTGACTGAAATCAACTCGATTGGTGGCTTTGCCAAAGAGTATCAGGTAGCACCCAGCCCGGAAAAGCTGGCTTCCTACGGCCTGACACTTCAGGACGTGGTAATCGCCATCGACCGCAACAACAGCAACGTCGGCGCCGGTTATATCGAGAAGCGCGGCGAACAGTATCTGATTCGTGCTCCTGGCCAAGTGCGTAGCATCGAGGATATTCGTAACGTCATCCTGGGCAATGTCCAGGGCGTGCCGATCCGTATCCGCGACGTGGCCGATGTTGGCATCGGTCGCGAGCTACGTACTGGTGCCGCCACTGACAACGGGCGTGAGGTCGTTCTGGGTACCGTGTTCATGTTGATTGGCGAGAACAGTCGCACCGTCTCACGGGCGGTCGACCAGAAAATGGTCGAAATCAACCGCAATCTGCCGGAAGGCATCAAGGCAGTGACAGTCTATGACCGTACCGTCCTGGTGGACAAAGCGATCAATACCGTCAAGAAGAACCTTCTGGAAGGGGCGATCCTGGTCATCGTCATTCTGTTCCTGTTCCTCGGCAACATGCGGGCGGCTGTAATCACCGCCATGGTCATCCCACTCTCCATGCTGTTTACCTTTACGGGGATGGTGACCTACCAGATTAGTGCCAACTTGATGAGCCTCGGCGCTCTTGACTTCGGGATCATCATCGATGGTGCAGTCGTCATCGTAGAGAACTGTGTTCGCCGTTTGGCCCATGCCCAGGCACATCACGGACGACCATTGACCCGGACCGAACGCTTCCACGAAGTCTTTACCGCTTCGAAAGAGGCTCGCCGAGCGCTGCTATTCGGTCAGCTCATCATCATGATCGTCTATCTGCCTATCTTCGCGCTCACCGGCGTCGAAGGAAAAATGTTCCACCCCATGGCTTTCACCGTGGTCACCGCGCTCGTAGGTGCCATGATCCTCTCCGTCACCTTTATTCCCGCTGGCGTTGCACTGTTCATCGGTGAAAAGGTGGATGAAACGGAAAACTTCCTGATGCGGGCAGCCAAGCGCTGGTATGAGCCAGTTCTGGCTGGCGTCATGGCGAACAAGCCGGTTGTGCTTGTCTTCACGGCGGTCATGGTTCTTCTCTCAGGCTTGGTCGCTACGCGCATGGGGAGCGAATTCGTACCGAGCCTGAACGAAGGCGACTTCGCGATTCAGGCACTGCGAATTCCTGGAACCAGCCTTTCGCAGTCAGTAGCCATGCAGCAACAGTTGGAAAAGGGGCTCAAGGCGGAGTATCCGGAAATCGACAGGATTTTCGCGAGAACAGGAACGGCCGAAATTGCCTCAGATCCGATGCCACCCAATATTTCGGATGGCTACATCATGTTGAAACCCGAAGCGGAATGGCCAGAGCCACGGAAATCTCGGGACGAACTGCTGGCCGCTATCCAAAAAACCGTTGGAAAACTGCCGGGAAATAGCTATGAGTTTTCCCAACCGATCCAGTTGCGCTTCAATGAGCTGATCTCCGGGGTACGCAGCGATGTTGCCATCAAAATATTCGGTGACGACATGGATGTAATGAACGATACGGCCAGCAAAATTTCTGCTGTGTTGGAAAAAATCCCGGGCGCTTCCGAGGTCAAGATCGAGCAGACGACGGGCTTGCCTATGCTGACCGTGAATATTGACCGGGAGAAAACGGCGCGCTATGGACTCAATATTGGTGATGTCCAGGATGCAATCTCGACAGCGATTGGTGGTCGAGAAGCTGGAACCATGTTTGAAGGTGACCGACGCTTCGATATTGTCGTGCGATTGCCGGATAACCTGCGTTCGGAACTCGAATCGCTAAAGCGTTTGCCGATAGCTTTGCCGAAGGGGGCTTCTGCTGGGAATGGGCTTGATGTACGTACGACCTATATCCCATTGGGGGAAGTCGCCAGTCTTGAGATTGCACCGGGGCCGAACCAGGTCAGTCGGGAAAACGGCAAGCGTCGTATTGTTGTTAGCGCCAATGTTCGGGGACGAGATATCGGCTCCTTTGTTGGCGAGGCTCAGAGTCGTCTAGCGGAGGTCAAGATTCCAAGCGGCTACTGGACGGCTTGGGGCGGAACTTTCGAACAACTGGAATCGGCCTCGAAACGCCTCAAGATCGTGGTGCCCGTGGCGTTGCTGTTGGTATTCACGCTGCTGTTCGCGATGTTCGGGAACGTGAAAGATGGGTTGCTGGTGTTTACCGGCATTCCGTTTGCGCTGACAGGCGGCGTCGTGGCTCTCTGGTTAAGGGATATTCCGCTCTCGATCTCGGCAGGCATCGGTTTTATCGCCTTGTCCGGCGTGGCGGTGCTGAACGGTCTGGTGATGATTTCCTTCATCCGCAATTTGCGAGAAGAAGGGCGCTCTCTGGACGATGCCATTCACGAAGGGGCGCTGACTCGACTGCGTCCTGTGCTGATGACGGCATTGGTCGCTTCGCTCGGTTTTGTCCCCATGGCCATTGCGACAGGTACTGGTGCGGAAGTCCAACGCCCGCTGGCTACCGTGGTGATTGGTGGAATCCTGTCGTCGACGGCGCTGACGCTTCTCGTGTTGCCGCTTCTATATCGCCTTGCTCACGGCAAAGATGCCGATGAGGAGGACTTCACGAAATCAACAGACCAGCCATCTGAGGCCTAGCGTTTTCCGTTCGTGACCGGGGGCTCTGTGCCAGATTCGGCATAAACCGTCGGTCACGTATTTATTCACTCAAATATGGAGGCTGTTATGGGATTCTTTGAAAAACTCTTGCGAGGAGTCGCTGGTTCGCATGGCGGAGGCCATCACGGCGGTGACTGGAATGGCGGCCATCATGGCTGGGGAAATAGTTATCCCTCAAATTCAGCGCCCCCCACCAATAGCGCTGCCGGTGGCCCCCCATGCCCGAAGTGCGGCTCTGCGACCAACCCTGGGGGACGCTACTGCGCCCAATGTGGCACAGCCTTGGTGCCCGGCAATTGTGCGGACTGCAATGCGAACCTCGCCCCGGGTACTAAGTTTTGCCCGAATTGCGGCAAGGCGCAGCAGCCATGAGCTTGGTGCCTTCCTCACATGTTTAAGCACATGGTCCACAGCCACCTTGAGTTCCAGTTCCTCATGCTTACCTTGGGGATGATCTTCACCTTTTTGGCACTTTACGGATGGGTTTGCTGGCGGGAAGGCAGACGCGGCAAGGCACCAAAATTTTCAGAAAACCTTTGGCGTCGTCTCCAGACGACGAAACAGAAACTGAAGCGATGCCATAACGATAAAGGAAGGGCCGCATGAGTACGAGTCACACCCACGCGCTCCCGAGCACCGAGAATGAACGTGCCCTGCGCTTTGCCCTGGCTCTGACTGGCAGTTTCCTGATTGCCGAAGTCATTGGCGGCGTACTGACCGGCAGCTTGGCTCTCATCTCGGATGCCGCGCACATGTTGACCGATGCTGCCGCGCTCGCCATCGCATTGGCGGCCATTCGCATTGCCCGGCGCCCGGCCGATCGCCGGCGAACCTATGGCTACCACCGCTTTGAGATTCTGGCGGCAGCCTTCAATGCCTTGCTGCTGTTTGCCGTGGCGCTCTACATCCTGGTTGAGGCCTACCTACGATTCACCTCCCCGCCCGAAATCCATTCGGTTGGGATGCTCGTGGTCGCCAGTATCGGCCTCATCGTCAATCTGATCAGCATCCGCCTACTGAGCGGGGGACAGTCAGATAGCCTCAACGTGAAGGGTGCCTATCTCGAAGTGTGGAGCGACCTTCTGGGGTCCATCGGCGTGATCGTGGGCGCGGTGGTGATTCAGCTAACCGGCTGGTCCTGGGTAGATCCACTTGTGGCTGTAGCCATTGGCCTCTGGGTTTTGCCACGCACCTGGATCTTACTGAAGGACAGTCTGAACATCCTGCTCGAAGGCGTGCCCGAGGGCATCGACTTAGGAGAGGTGGAGCAGGCCATGCTAGCCGTACCAGGCGTACTCGGCATCCATGACCTGCATCTCTGGGCGATAACGACCGGCAAAACCAGCCTGACCGCGCATGTGGTTTACGACCAGACCTACTCCCCCGAGGACGCTCTGATGCCCGCCTTAGAGACGGTGTTGGCCAACCGCTTCAAGGTGGTCCACACGACGCTGCAGTGCGAAACAAAACCCTGTGCGCACCAACCGGAAGGCTGCACCTACGTCAGCAGCACATCCGAGCACGACGATAAGCCAAATTTCCATTAACCGATTTATCAACTGACATGGAGTTCCAATGGAACCTTCCACGGCACTCTCTGCTTTACTCTTTGCTTGCTTCGTCAATCTGGCATCCGCTGCGGACGACCATAAGGACCATGCCCACAAAGAGAAACCGGGCCAGGCCCACACCCATGACGCCAAACCGCAGCATGGTGGCGTCGTATCGGTCATCAAGGACATCAACTACGAGTTGGTGGCGAAGGCAGATTCCCTCACGCTCTACGTGACCGATCACGACCAGCCTGTCGATACCCAGAATGCGTCAGCTACCATAACGCTGCTGTCTGCATCAGACAAGACCGAAGCCAAATTGCTGCCAGCTGGAAGTAACCAGTTGCGTGCCCAAGGAGCCTTCAAGATCCAAGCCGCCACAAAGGCTGTTGCCATAGTCAAGCTCGGCGACAAGCCTGGCCAGAGTGTTCGTTTCGTCCTGAATTAGGCGAGATGCTCACCTTACCGTCCATTCGTTCACTGACAGCCCAGGCAAGGGGGCAGTGCAATGCGTGGGCGGTACCCCTTAGGAAATCGGACACAGCCAATAGCTCCCACGGCCGCATTTCATTTAACGAGTTTCTATGTCTGAGATTTCAGCTTTGTTCCCGGTAAGGCCGGGGGGATTTATTGGAAATGCAGCGCCTCGCATCTCCGACGCAGGTGAAACTCAAAGCTCGGCAACATTTTCTAGCATCCTTGAAAACGCCGTCGCACGTTCGGCGGCTGCCAATGTTGCCTCAAGCGACAATCTCGACCCCGCCGGGAAATTGACTCTTGGCACAACCCATTCATCTCACTTACCAGCGAACGAGAACGGCTTAGGCAAGAAAAACGAGGATTTCCAACAAAAAATGCTCGGAATAAGGGCCTATAGGCAGCAAATTCTTGCGTCTAATATCGCCAACGCTGACACCCCTGGCTACAAAGCGATGGATATTGATATTGCTGAGGCCGCTGGTGGCGAGCAATCTCCTCCTCTTCAATTGAACGCCTCCTCGCCGGGACATTCGAAGGGCAATTCTTCTTGGCAGTCGCCACCCGTAAGCCTGAAATATCACGTTCCTTCTCAGGCTGCGGCTGACGGAAATACCGTTGAAATGGATGTTGAGCGCCAGAAATTTGCAGAGAACTCATTGATGTATCAATTCTCCCTTGACCGGGTTGGTGGTGAGTTCAAGCACATGAAAGAGCTATTTCAATCACTGAAATAACAGGGGGGCTTTTGTGTGTCGGTCTCGTTTCATTTTTCAATCCCGCGGCATTACCTAACGGAACGACAAACCCCTGAGTCACGTTTTTGAAAGCCTTTGGGCAGAAATTGTCAGGAAGAAAATCTTCCATTTCGTACCCTCCGCCAAGTTGTCGGGGCACCCTGATCGCTACAAGATCAAATTGCGCAGTATCGGCTACCGACTCGTCTACGAAGTCCTGGATGGTCGATTGGTCGTGCTGGTCGTCGCGGTAGGCAAGCGCGACAAAAACGCAGTCTACAAGGCCGCCGAGGGGCGCTGACTCCCCTCGAATACGGGGCGATCCTTGAAAAGATATGATGCGATTCCCGATATTTCCGCTACAAGTAGCGGAAATATCGGGTTTAGCAGATGGTTCGATGCTGACAATCAGCATTGGCTGGGTTTATGACCCGAGGTCAAAGAGTCTGGCCGTTGCCGCCTTGCCCAAGGAAATAGTGGGGATTCAAAACGATGAACAGCGTTTTTCCTTGCTTTTGAAGTTGGGCTACGCAACGCCAAATGAGTACTTGAAGGGCGGCGTTAAGGCGACTCTTGTTGCGAAGCGGATTGGCTTGCGACCTTCCGTGATGGCGTTAGCTCTTTCTAGTTCATTGGCTCGCAAAATCAGCTTCTCTACAATGGAACTGGCAATTGGTCCCAGGGGAAGCAGGTGTTCACGGGGAGCAGTGCGCTTACCCTTGCCATCCCAGATGCGCAAAATCTTACTGTCCCTGTCGTAGTCACTTATCTTTGCGCGAAGTAATTGAGCCATACGTTGTCCGCCAGAGAAAAGGTCTAGCTTCAGAGCCTGATCGGATAGGTCATTTTCTGATAGTGCCTCCATGTAGGATTTCAGTTCGCCAGCGTTCAACGTTCGATTGCCGCGTTTCACGGCGATGGTGGCAATGATTTCAGCGGGGTTGTCCTTCACGCCGTAGGCAATAAAGATAGACGGCAACTTGGCATCAAACCGCGCCTTCCTTGCGGCGTTGAATGCGGCTGATAGATAGCTGCGAAGTACCCCGGCAGTTCGCTCCTTGCCTTGCTCTATAACTTTCCGAATCAAGGTGGCCGCGTGGTCTGAATCGATCTCGGAGGCAGGAAGGGAGGCGATGTCAGGGAACGCCTCGAATACATGCACCTTCAGGATTGAACCGGCTTGTCGTGCGCTGTCTGCCTTACCTCTGGTTTTGAGGTGATCGCAGTAAGCATTGCAAAGGGATTCTAGGGTGTATTGCTTTTTATCCTCAGCTGCAGTTCGCTCGGCTTCTTTGGCAGCGATTGCGGCGGCTTTGGCCGCTGTCTTCTCTCGCTCAACTTCTCTTGGGTCGATTCCCTTGTCGATCTGCGTTTGCAGTCGGCGTGCAGCTTCGCGTGCATCGTCCAAGTTCCATACATTGGTTGATCCGATGGTGATGCGGAGTGGCGTACCGTTCAGTTTTCCGGCATAGACGAACGACTTTGCTCCGGCAGGAGTGATGCGAACGCAAAGCTGCTTCGGGTCGTCGTCAAAGGCGTAGGTCGCTTGGTTTCCAGATGGCGGTTGCAGTTTGCGGATGCGTTCAAGCGTTAGATGCAGTCGTTCTGTATTGCGAGCCATGACGATACCCCTTGGAGATCGGGAGCAATGGAGTGGTGTGTTAAATCCATTGCTCCGCCATTGCTCCCGAGTGTATCAACTCAGATCAACATAAAGCAATCTGTTGATTGGCTTAAATCGCCTATTGGCAAGGGGTGTAAGGCTTTTTGTTTGCTGGCGGCAATCTGTATCAACGCTGATAATCATCTGTTTTTGATGATTTGTAATCATCAGGTAATGGTTCGATTCCGTTCGGGGGCACCAGCAAAATCAAACAGTTAGGCCATTCTTCGGAGTGGCCTTTTTGTTGTCGCAGGTTTTTTTGTGCTGCATGATGATAACCGGCGCCGCGAGCATCGAAAATGCAATTTACACGAGCTTGCAATTAGGCGGCTTGGGGCGTTCTGGGCTGTCTGATTGTTGAGGAAGATA
This sequence comes from Dechloromonas sp. TW-R-39-2, assembly GCF_016864195.1. NCBI lineage: Bacteria > Pseudomonadati > Pseudomonadota > Betaproteobacteria > Rhodocyclales > Azonexaceae > Dechloromonas > Dechloromonas sp. TW-R-39-2. The sequence goes on along the minus strand of NZ_CP045202.1, from coordinate 2,939,540 downwards.
TGATTCAGGGCATGGAAGATTGGACTGTGCAGCTTTCGGCAGTTATCTATCGCTGGGCGGGATATGTCTCGCTGAATCTGCTCGATGATCCCGCCCTGCTGGCCCTGGCTTTTTGCTGATATTGCAAGGTGCTTCGGCTGTCTTACTGTTTTTCCTGGCTCAAAAATCCAAGGCGCTGAGAGAGTCCCTGGCTTGCTTTCAGCATGGCGCTGGCAACCGGGCTGTCCCATTCGACATTGAATTCTCCAACCGGGCCGAGCGAGGTGATTGCCGCAACCATTTGACCGGAGTGGTCATACACCGGGGCGCTGAAGCCATTGATCCCGGGGGTGAGGCTGCCGGTGGCGCGTGAAATGCCTTTTTCACGAATTTCGGTCAGATTCTTTTCAAGTTGGCGGCGCAGGGTGGTGATCGCTACTTTGCTTGCTCCTGAGGCCTCATCGAGTTCCTTGTCGAGGAATTTTTTGAGGTAAGGGGAGCGGTGGAAAGCGGCAAAAGCACGCCCGGTGGCCGAGTTGTAGAGCGGCAGCACGGTGCCGGCACGCAGGGTGACGGTCACTGGTCCGCCGGCATCGGCGATGCGCACGATGGTTGCGCCATGTGTTCCCCATACGGCAAGTGCGACGGTTTCCTGGACGGTTTCGCATAGTTCTTCCAGGAACGGAACGGCGAGGCGCACCGGGTCCAGTCGTCCGAGGCCCGAGAGGCCCAGTTCCAGCGCGTAGGCGCCCAGATCGTAACGTCCGCTACCGCTATCCTGTTCGACCAGTCCGATACGCATGAAACTGACCATGTAGCGATGGGCTTTGGCTGCAGGCATGCCGGCCCCTTTGGCGATGTCGCGCAACATCATCGGGCGATTGTTTGCCGCGATCACGTGCAGCAGGCGAAAACCAACCTCGATTGACTGAATTCCCTGCCGGTCGCTGGCGACTTTGGTGACCATGATTAAGCCTTGATCCTGAAAACCTCTATTCTATGCATGTAGGCCCGGCTTGCGGTGACGAATATAATATTGGGGAAAATAGTCCGGGAGGCTTCGATGCGAGCAGTGTTGGTGGCAAACCCCAAGGGGGGGGCGGGTAAAACGACGTTGGCGACAAATTTGTCGGGCGCGTTTGCCAACCAGAATAAAACCGTAACGCTGTGCGATCTGGATCGCCAGCAGTCGTCATTGCGCTGGATGGCGTTTCGCGACCCGGCCTTGCCGCAGGTGACCGGTTATTTCGGTGGCGGGCAGATCGTTCTCAATCTGCCGAAGGAGTCGGATTGGGTGGTGCTTGATGCGCCGGCCGGATTGCAGGGATACAAGCTGTCAGATTATCTGCGTGTGGTGGATAAGGTCATCGTTCCGCTGGTTCCTTCTGTATTCGACATGGCGGCGACAGAAGATTTCCTGAATTCGATTCGCAACGAGATGCGTGGCCGCCGTCAGAGCATCGGGATTGTTGCCATGCGGGTTGATCCGCGGACCAAGGCAGCCGGGATGCTTGAGGAGTACATGAAGCACTTTGATATTCCCATTCTCGGTTACCTCCGCAATACGCAGAACTATGTCAATGTTGCTTCGCAAGGCATGACTGTTTTTGATCCGCCGCGTGCCAAACACAAGCGAGATGTGGCACAGTGGGAACCTCTGCTGGAGTGGCTGCAAGCCTGACCACAGATTGAAAACGGGCGAATCGACATTTTTTCGATAAGTCCCTAAAGTTTTAAAAAGAACAGCCGTTGACCCATCCAGGGTGCGGCTGTTTTTTATTTTTGGGCAGCCGCCGTGTAGTTCCCACCGTTTTCAGCAGAATATTCCCAAGGGGAAGCATCATGGCCTCAATCGTCATCGGCATGACCACCGCGCAAATTGCTGCGCTGACCACTACGCAAATTGTGTCTTTGGGATCTGCGGATTACATCGCACTTTCCACTGCGCAACTTGCGGCGCTGACGACTGAGCAAATCCAGGCGATTGAAACCCGTGACCTGGCCGCCTTGACGACGGATCAGGTTTCGCTGGGGCTGACGACCGAGCAAATCGCTGCGCTGACAACGACGCAAGCCCAGAACCTGGCAACCCGCCAGTTGGCCGCCTTGACCACGACGCAGCTTGCCGTCTTCGCTGCTGCTCCGTCGCCCCGACGTGCGCATGGCGGAAGCCAGGCTGCTTTCGGCCGATGCCGATATCGATGTGGCGCGAACCCGTATCCTGCCGCCGGTCGACCTTTCGGCGCAAAGCGGCTACAGCAGCAACATGCTGTCGCAGTTTTTCCTGCCCAAGTTTTTCTTCTGGAGCACGGTGGCCAGCGTTACGGCGAGTATTTTTGACGGCGGCAAGCGCGAGGGCGAGAAGAAGTACAGCGAGGCCATGTATGAGGAAATGGTCGAGAATTACGCCCGGACAATTTATCAGGCGATGCGCGAAGTCGAAGGTGCTCTGGCCACGATTCGCCTGGCTGGCAAGCGGCTGGATGCGCAGCGCGAGGCTGCCGATGCGGCCCGCCGTTCGTGGGAAATCAATACCAAAGTCTATGCCATGGGTGGCGCCGATCATCTGACCTTGCTTGAGTCGGAGCGAACTTATCACCGCTATCTTGATGAGTTCCAGCGCTCGCAGATGGAGCATTACCGTGGTTACACCGCTCTGTTTCTGGCTTTGGGCGGCGGCGTCCGGGTGGCTCCTCCAACGCCGGGCCAGGGTAAGCGTCCGGTCGGTGAGCTGACCGGACGGCTTGAAGCATCCAAACCTGCGATCAACCCGCCGGAAAAGGCTTTTTCCGTGAATGGCGTCGATCTCGCAACCAATGATCTGAATCCCTTGGCGGGTGTCAGTGCCCAGGGTTTCTGGCAAGTCGAATTGCCCGGTCTGTATCACCGCAATACGGTGGGGGCCGCATGGCGCGATTTGCGCAGCCGTTATCCGAAGGAAATGGATGGCCGCATGGTTCGTCCGCGGCTGAATGGCCGGATCGATGACAGTGTCGAAGGGCAGGAGGCATGGTACCGACTTTATGTTGCCAGCTTTGCCTCGCCGCTTGAGGCCCAGGATTTTTGCGGAAAACTGCTGGCTAATCAGGAGCGTTGCCGCGTCGTCAATGCCCGGGGTGACGAGGTTCCGGCTGACGTACTGGCTGCGACTACCGCGCCGACGTCTGCTGCGGTTAGCGCTCCAGTCGAGCCGCCGGCTAGCAGTGAGCCGGTATCGGCCAAATCGGCGGCATCAGTTTCCGAGGTTGCTGCGGTCGACAAGGAGAGTAGTGATCGCAAGGAGCGCATTGCCCATACGATCCAGCTGGCCGCCTTCTCCAATCTTGAGAATGCGGCGATTGCGAGCGCCGTCTGGCAATTCCGTGGTTACGACGTTTATGTGGCAGAGACGCGTGGTTCGGATGGTCGTTTGTGGTACGCCGTCAGAACCGGTGTTTACCCACAACGGCGGGATGCGGCCAATGCGGCGCAATTGATTCGCCGGAAAGACGAAGCGCCGGCCGTTCTGGTTCCGACGCTGCTCGATGCCAGCGGGCAACCGGCACAGGTTGATATCAGCGATGTGCTGAGTGTTCGGCTGGGTCAGGAAAGTCAGGTTTTGCCCGAGCCGCCGGAGGCTGCTCCCCCTGTAGTGTCGGCTGATGAGGCCGTGTCCAGAATTGTCCCGGAAAATGTGCGTCAGGCAGGCAAGGTCAAGCCGAAATACGCTGTTCAACTGGGTGCGTTTTCAAGTCCTGAAAATGCCGAAGTGTCGCGTAAGTACTGGCAAGGACGAGGGGTGAATGTTGATGTTGCGCCGCTGCGCGATGCCGAAGGTCGTCCTTGGTACGGTGTGCGGACCGGCGAGTTTTCCCAGCGCCGCGATGCGGCCAGCCTGGCGCTGCAGCTCGGCCGGAAGGAAAGTGCCAGTGCGATTGTCGTTGCTGTTGCGGTCGACCCTGCCGGCAAGGCAGAAATCAATGAACCGGTGATCGAGCCGCCTGTCGCCCCTGCGGCACCTCGGCCGGAAATCGTCCGGGATGCCGTTCCCGTTCCTGCCAAAGCCGATGTAGCCCCGAAACCGGCGGCATCGGCGCTTGCTCCTCGTTTTTCGATTCAGTTGGGCGTCTTCGCGAGCATTGAAAATGCCGCCAAGGCGTTTGCCGAATGGCAGTTGCTGGGCTACGAGCCGTACGTTTGCGATGCCGGCGAAACCCCGGGCAAGCCGCGCTTTTCTGTTCGCACCGGCGCCTTTGGCAGCAAGCGGGAAGCGCAGGCCATGGTGCGTACCATCGAGCGCCAGGAGTCGCGCCGCGGCCTGGTCGTGCCGGCCGTCTTTGCTGCCGATGGCCGTCTCAGTCGCATCGATGTCTCGCCGTTGCTCGATAATGCCGCTTCCGTTCAACCTGACAACCTGACTGGCAACGATGTCCGATAAGTTCCCTCACACCATCGTTCAATGTCTGGCGGCAATTGCACAGCATCATGGCTTGGCGGTCAGCCCAGATCGCCTGATTCATGATTACGCGCTGGCCGACGAAGAGCCGGAAGGTGCGATGCTGCTACGCATGGCAACCGAGATCGGCCTCAAGGCCAAGGCCGACAAGCTGTCCTGGGATGGCCTCTTTGCTCAGGAAGGCGTTTTTCCTATCCTGCTCAGGTTGACCGCAGGAAGCGGCATGATTCTGGTCGGTGTGCGGACCGAGGAAGGTGAAAAGAAGGTCGCCGTGCTCGACCCGACAGCAGACATGGCTGATGTCATCCTGCTCGGACAAAACGAGTTTTGCAGTCGCTGGGACGGTGAAGTCATTTTCATCAAGCGCACGCATTCGCTTTCGGACCCCGGGCAGCCGTTCAGCCTGCGCTGGTTCATCCCGGAAATTCTCAAGCAGAAATCGGCTTTCCGCGACATCGCCCTGGCTGCCATTGCGATGAATCTGCTGGCCCTGGCTTCACCGATGTTTTTCCAGGCAGTCATCGACAAGGTGCTGGTTCACCAGAGCAGTTCGACGCTCTGGGTGCTGACGGTGGGGGTGATCATCGCCCTGGTTTTTGACTCGACCTTTGTTTATCTGCGCCAGTTCCTGTTGCTTGCCGCGACCAATAAGATCGACATGCAACTGACGCGCCGGACCTTCGGCAAGCTGCTTTCCTTGCCGATCGATTATTTCGAGTCCAATTCGGCGGGTGTCGTTACCCGGCACATGCAGCAACTTGAAAGCATCCGCAACTTTCTGACCGGGCGTTTGTTCTTCACGGCGCTCGATGCTTCGGCATTGCTGATATTTCTGCCGCTGCTTTTCGCCTATTCGGTCAAGCTGGCCACCATCGTTCTCGGTTTTACCCTGCTGATCGCAGCGATCATCGCCGGTTTGCTGCCGACCTATCGGCGCCGGCTGGATGCCTTGTATTCGGCGGAGGGCAAACGTCAGTCGCTGCTGGTTGAAACCGTGCATGGCATGCGGACAGTGAAGGCGCTGGCCATCGAACCCACCCAACGTCGAATCTGGGACCAGTTGTCGGCCGAAGCGATCACCACCCATTTCAGGGTCGGCCAGATTTCGATTACAGGTGCGGCCATTACTGATTTTCTCGGTAAATTGATGCCGATCACGATCATTGTCGTTGGTGCGCAAGGGGTTTTCGACCATACGATGACGGTCGGTGTGCTGATTGCTTTCCAGATGCTGTCCGGACGGGTCGTCAATCCGTTGATCCAGATTGTCGGGCTGATCAACGAATATCAGCAGACGGCGCTCTCGGTTCGCATGCTCGGCGAGGTCATGAATCGGCCTTCCGAAGGGCGTGGCGGTGCGGCGGGGTTGCGTCCGCAACTGGTTGGCGAAATCTCGTTCGATGATGTGACTTTCCGTTACCCCGGTTCAAGTGCGACGGCGCTTGATCGTGCCAAATTCACCATTCCGCCGGGGGCCGTGGTTGGTATTGTCGGCCGTAGCGGCTCGGGCAAGACGACGCTGACCAAACTGATCCAGGGGCTGTACCCGGTCCAGGAAGGGATTATCCGTTTCGACGGGGTGGATGCGCGGGAAATCGATTTGGCCCATTTGCGTCGTCAGGTCGGTGTCGTGTTGCAGGAAAACTTCCTGTTCCGTGGTTCGGTGCGTGAAAACCTGACCATGACCAAGCCGGATGCTTCGTTCGAGGAGATCGTGGCGGCTGCCCGTGCCGCTGGTGCCGACGAGTTTATCGAGCGGATGCCGCAAGGGTACGACACGATCCTCGAAGAAAATGCCTCGAACCTGAGCGGCGGCCAGAAACAGCGCCTGTCGATTGCCCGTTCGCTGCTCGCCAAACCACGTATCCTCATTCTCGACGAAGCGGCCAGCGCGCTGGACCCCGAGAGCGAAGCCATCTTCATCAAGAATCTTTCACAAATTGCCGTTGGTCGAACCGTGGTGATGATTTCGCACCGTCTGTCGACCCTGGTCAATGCCCACGCAATTCTCGTCATGCAGCGCGGCCACCTGGCCGATTGCGGGACGCACCAGGAGTTGCTGGGACGTTGTGAAACCTATCAACAGCTATGGAACCAGCAGACAAGCCATCTGTGAGCGCGAAAAAAGACAAGTCCGCAGACACGGCCATCGAATTCCTGCCGGATGCCGATGAAATTGAGCGTCGACCGCTGCCGCGTTCGGCACGGATCACCGTTCACGTTCTGTTGGCCGCGCTGATTTCGTTTTTGCTCTGGGCCTCGCTGTCTGAAACCGATCTTGTCGTTACGGCGCGTGGCCGGCTGATCACGCCCTTGCCCAATATTATTGTGCAGCCACTAGAAACGGCCATCATTCAAGGCATCAATGTCCGGGTCGGGCAAGTGGTCAAGAAGGGGGAGCGTCTTGCAACCCTGGATCCCACCTTTACCGAGGCGGATGAAACCCAGTTGCGTTCGCGCTTGCATAGCCTGGAAAATCAGTTGGCTCGTCTTGAGGCTGAGCTGTCCGGCAAGCCGATTGTCGTTGCCGACGTCAAGGATGCCGATACCTTGCTGCAAAACCGGCTGGCCGAAGAGCGCCGGGCGAGCTTCGGTTCGCAGAGCAAACGCTTCGAAGAAGCGATTGCCCGGGTCCGCGCCGCAATCGAGACCAACCGCGGCGAGCAACAGGGGTTGTCTTCGCGCGTTCGTGTCCTGCGTGACATGGAGTCGATGCAGAGCGAGCTGGTCGCCCAGAAATATGCCGTTCGCGCCCGTCTGCTGGAGGCTCAGGACCGCTTGATCGATGCCGAGCGAAACATGCAGGGGGCACAAAATCGGGCGCAGGAATTGCGCAAGGAGTTGGGGGCGCTGGAGGCAGAAAAGGTCTCCTTCGAAACCGGCTGGCGCCAGAAAATCATGGAAGAGTTGCTGGCCATTTCGCGTGAGCGCGGTAATGTCGTCGAGCAGTTGCAAAAAGCGGATAAGAGAAATCAACTGGTTGTTCTGAATTCACCGGCTGATGCGGTTGTGCTCGAAATTGCCAAATTGTCGACGGGCTCCGTGGCCAGGGCGGCCGAGCCGATGTTTACGCTGGTGCCGATTGGCGGCGACCTGGAGGCCGAAGTCAAAATTGATTCGGCTGATATTGGCTATATCAAGGTGGGCGATGCCGCGCATGTCAAACTCGATGCTTATCCATTCCAGCGTCACGGTGGGCTGGAGGGGGCTTTGAGCACGATTAGCGAAGATGCATTCCGGCGTGAAGCCGACCCTTCCTCCGGTATGGAAGCTTTCTATACGAGCCGGGTCCGTTTGAGCCAGACACGTTTACGCAAGATGCCGGAGCAGGCCAGATTGCTGCCTGGCATGACGTTGACCGCAGAAATCGTTGTCGGCAAGCGATCGATCATTTCCTACCTCATCTGGCCGCTGGTCCGGGCACTCGATGAGTCGGTTCGCGAACCCTGATCTTCAGTCTGCTACGGTCTTCCCGTGAGTTTTCAGCCTGCCAGCAAAGATCACGAAGCCTTCCGGGAAACTCGGCGAGCCGCTGAGGCCGGACAAGGCAAGGCACAGTACAGCCTGGGTTTGATGTATGCGAATGGCGTTGGTGTCGAGCAGGATTTCAATCAGGCACTACATTGGTATCGCAAGGCTGCCGATAAGGGCGTTTCTGCCGCGCAATACATCCTGGCCGGCAAATATGCCATGGGGCAAGGGGTTGACCGCGACATTCGCGAGGCGCTCTCGTGGTATCTGAAAGCTTCGGAGCGAGGCAACTCACGCGCCTTGTTCAAGCTCGGCCAGATGCTGAGCGTCCCGCAAGAGGATTTTGCCAATAGCTGCTTCGAAAAAGCGGCCGAAAAAGGTGTCGTTGAAGCCCAGTTGATGGTGGGCGCCCGTCTGGCTTCAGGGAGCGGGGCTGATCAGGGACGGGCTGCTGACTGGTACCAGAAGGCGGCAGAAAATGGCGCCCCTTCCGCCCAATACATCATTGGAACGCAGTACCAAAGCGGTAAAGGCGTGGTGCAGGACCTGGCGCAGGCAGTCGCCTGGTACCGCAAGGCCGCACGCCAGGGATTTGCTGCCGCCCAGTCCCAGTTGGGTTTGATGTACGCGCGTGGCGAAGGCGTTGCCAAGGATAACCGTCAGGCTGTTTCCTGGTTGAGTCGGGCGGCCGAGCAGGGGGATGGCGAGGCTCAATACCAGCTGGGGGCGATGTACGAGCAGGGGCTCGGTGTTGCTGCCGACCCGCTGACGGCAGAAAACTGGTATTTGAAGGCCGCAGACCAAGGGGATTTGCGCGCCCAGTTGCGCCTCGCTCGTTTGTATGAGGACGAGCGTCCGATCCTTGCCGTTGAGATGTATCAGCGAGCGGCCGAACATGGCAATCCCGAGGCGCAACTTGCGCTCGGCAAGCTTTATGCTGGTGGGCTTGGTTTTGAGCCCGACTTTGACAAGGCGCTCGGCTATTTACTGGCAGCCAGTCAGCAAGGTGAGGCCGGGGCGCTGATGGCTCTCGCGCAACTGCTCGACCGCGAGTCCGTAAGCATGACGACGCAGTGGTACCGCCGGGCAGCTGAGGAAGGGGTGACCGATGCCCAGTGCCGCATCGGTCATCGTCTCGCGACAGGGCAGGGAACCGGGCAAAATCTTCAGGAGTCACTGTTCTGGTACATGCTTGCTGCAGAAAAAGGATCGCTTGAGGCGCAGCATGCGGTTGCCGATGCCTATATGGCGCAACGTGATGTACCCGACAATCTGGAACAGGCCGTTGCCTGGTACCGGTCTGCTGCCAAGCAAGGTTTTGCGCAATCCCAGCGCGTCTTGGGGTCGCTTTATGCGCGAGGCGAAGGCGTTCCGAAAGATAATCGGCAAGCTGCATCGTGGTGGCTGAAGGCTGCAGAACAAGGTGATTCCGACGCCCAGCTTTACTTGGGGCAATTATTTGAGAAAGGTGGCGGGGCGACCGCTGACCGGCATGCCGAGCAGTGGTATGCGCGGGCCATGGAGCGAGCCATTGATAGTCGGCCGATGGTTGCGATGCTCGCTTTGCTCGCCAGAAAAAAATCGCCCGATGCGGATGTCTGGTTCCGGCAGGCGGCTGGAGAAGGGATTGCGGCGGGCCAGCATTTTTGGGCCGATTGGCTGGTCGACCGGGAGGGAGGCCTTCTCGATGCCGAGTCGCTGAACTGGTATTTGCTGGCAGCAGCTCAGGGACATAAAGCAGCGTTGGCCAAATTGGCCGAGTTGACGCGCCGGGATCCGGAGGCTGTGGCTGCACTCTTCGCTAGCATGGCCGGTGAGAGCAGCTTGGCTGTCCCATTGACGAGCACTTCCGGAGGGGCGAAGGCGCTTGGCGAGGAGGATGAGAACAGTTTTGAGTGGTGCATGCGGGCTGCTGAGGCTGGTGATCCAAAAGCCCAATGGGCACTCGGGAAAATTTTTGTGGATGGCGAGAAAGGCCAGACGCAGGATTTCGGGCAGGCAGTCCGCTGGTATCGTCAGTCGGCGCAGGCAGGCTTTCCGCCAGCCCAGGCAGCACTTGCCGTGCTGCTGTCCACGGGGGCTGGTGGCATGCAAAATCATGACGAGGCGGTTCATTGGTGGCGCAAGGCTGCTGAGCAAGGCGACGTGGAGTCGCAATACAACTTGGCGTTGATGCTCGAAAAAGGCCAGGGCGTTCCGCAGAACTATGTGGAGGCTGTGGTGTGGCTTGAGAAGGTGGCAGAGCAGGGCATCCCGATTGCTCAAACCCGCTTGGGCCTGGCGCATGCAACGGGCAGGCTTGGAACAGTCGACCTGGCGGAAGCCTATGCCTGGTTTGCTGCGGCAGCCGCAGCAGGCAATGAGGCTGCGCAAGCAAATCGTGAGCACGCCGAGGTTTTGATGAGTGGCCAGCAACTCAAGGATGGAAAGCGTCGGGCTGAGCAAATTACGCGCCGGATTGCGCAACTTAAAGCGGGGCAGGGGCATCGTTAATTTGCGTCAATTCATATTGTTCTTGCGTTCCCCCAAGTAGTAACCCATAATAGCGAGCTCTGACGGACGCGGGATGGAGCAGTTGGCAGCTCGTCGGGCTCATAACCCGAAGGTCGCAGGTTCAAGTCCTGCTCCCGCAACCAAAAGACCGATGAAGGATCAACCGCCTTGTGCTGTTGGTCCTTTTTTTGTTTTTGGCTCGGTTTTTGTCGGCTGGCTAAAAAATTCCGAATTTGAGCAAACCTGCGGTGGAGCTGCCATGTCTTTTAAGGACACCATTCCTGTTTTTCAAATGATCGATGTTGGTCTGCTTGATCCGCATTCTGATCACCCGCGCCGCCATGTCGATGAGGCGGCGCTTGAGATGCTGGCAACGTCGATTCGGCGCCATGGGGTCATTCACCCACTCGTCGTTCAGCCGGCAGATGCCACTGGACGTCATGTAGTGATTGTCGGTGAGCGGCGGCGCCGTGCAGCCATTCTTGCGGGTGAGAAGTCGGTTCCGGTGGTGATTCATGCCTGTCAGGCGGATGAGCTGTTGGCAATCCAGGTGTTCGAGAACATGGGTAGTGGTTTGCGAGTCCCGCTTGAGTCTCGCGATTCATCAAGGGCCATTCAGCGGATTGTTGACGGTTTCGAGCAGGAAAGTGATGCAGCCGAGGTGTTCGGGCGCAAAAAAGCCTGGCTGGTCCAGGCGACTGCTGCTGCCAACCTTTCGCCGAAGGTTAATGCGCTGCTGGAGGAGGGGCGGATATCGGGTACGGGGGCTGCTATCCGCCTGGAAAAGTTGGCGCAAAAAAATGAAGCGAAGGCCGAGAGTCTGATTGCCAAGGCGGAACAGCTACCTGCAGGGGAAAAATTGTCGCGCCAAGTGATTGATGATGTTCTGCTTGGGGAAGGGGCGCGATCAAGGAAAAAGACCGCATCCAAAGAAGTTCGTGAAGAGGTGGTGCGGGATGGTGAAGTCGATGTCGCAGTTGAGCTTTTCAGTAATGTGCAGCCGATCAATCCAGCGCGGCGTCGAATCAATGCGGGCAAAGTGAAAATGGTGGCTGAAATACTTGGCTTGACCACAGAGGATGAGGAAGATGTTCTTGCCAGGTTGGTGGATGAGTTTCTGGCGATGAAAACCCTCTGATTTTTCGGCTGCATGAGTGTGCATATATATAGAGGGCAAAAAAATCGGATTGTTTGCACAAAGTAGTTGACTGCGATTTTAGTGTGTATATAATTCGCCCTCTTCGCTGCTGCCGGGGTTTCCGGCGGAAGGGAAGAAGAAGTTGGTAGGAAAAAAGAAGTGAGAAAGTGCTTGACGAGATGTAGGAAGTGCTTCATAATCTCGCTTCTCTGCTGCAGACGAATCGAAAGAAACGGCGCGGTAGCGATCTTTAAAAATTTGAACAACCGATAGGTGTGGGTGCCTTGATGCGAAGCGACGCAAGTCGCAAAAAAGTATTAAGGCAATCACACGGATGGAGAGATCCATCGAGGTAGAAGTAAAAATTCTACCGTCAGTGAATTGCGAGTGTTTTGGATTGAACTGAAGAGTTTGATCCTGGCTCAGATTGAACGCTGGCGGCATGCCTTACACATGCAAGTCGAACGGTAACAGGGAGCTTGCTCCGCTGACGAGTGGCGAACGGGTGAGTAATGTATCGGAACGTACCTTTCAGTGGGGGATAACGTAGCGAAAGTTACGCTAATACCGCATATTCTGTGAGCAGGAAAGCAGGGGACCTTCGGGCCTTGCGCTGATTGAGCGGCTGATATCAGATTAGCTAGTTGGTGAGGTAAAGGCTCACCAAGGCGACGATCTGTAGCGGGTCTGAGAGGATGATCCGCCACACTGGAACTGAGACACGGTCCAGACTCCTACGGGAGGCAGCAGTGGGGAATTTTGGACAATGGGGGCAACCCTGATCCAGCCATGCCGCGTGAGTGAAGAAGGCCTTCGGGTTGTAAAGCTCTTTCGGCCGGGAAAAAATCGCATGGGCTAATACCCTGTGTGGATGATGGTACCGGAATAAGAAGCACCGGCTAACTACGTGCCAGCAGCCGCGGTAATACGTAGGGTGCGAGCGTTAATCGGAATTACTGGGCGTAAAGCGTGCGCAGGCGGTTTTTTAAGACAGGCGTGAAATCCCCGGGCTCAACCTGGGAACTGCGCTTGTGACTGGAAGGCTAGAGTACGGCAGAGGGGGGTGGAATTCCACGTGTAGCAGTGAAATGCGTAGAGATGTGGAGGAACACCAATGGCGAAGGCAGCCCCCTGGGTCGATACTGACGCTCATGCACGAAAGCGTGGGGAGCAAACAGGATTAGATACCCTGGTAGTCCACGCCCTAAACGATGTCAACTAGGTGTTGGGTGGGTAAAACCATTTAGTACCGGAGCTAACGCGTGAAGTTGACCGCCTGGGGAGTACGGCCGCAAGGTTAAAACTCAAAGGAATTGACGGGGACCCGCACAAGCGGTGGATGATGTGGATTAATTCGATGCAACGCGAAAAACCTTACCTACCCTTGACATGTTCAGAATCCCGAAGAGATTTGGGAGTGCCCGAAAGGGAGCTGGAACACAGGTGCTGCATGGCTGTCGTCAGCTCGTGTCGTGAGATGTTGGGTTAAGTCCCGCAACGAGCGCAACCCTTGTCGTTAATTGCCATCATTTAGTTGGGCACTTTAACGAGACTGCCGGTGACAAACCGGAGGAAGGTGGGGATGACGTCAAGTCCTCATGGCCCTTATGGGTAGGGCTTCACACGTCATACAATGGTCGGTACAGAGGGTTGCCAAGCCGCGAGGTGGAGCCAATCCCAGAAAGCCGATCGTAGTCCGGATCGTAGGCTGCAACTCGCCTGCGTGAAGTCGGAATCGCTAGTAATCGCGGATCAGCATGTCGCGGTGAATACGTTCCCGGGTCTTGTACACACCGCCCGTCACACCATGGGAGCGGGTTCCGCCAGAAGTAGGTAGCCTAACCGCAAGGGGGGCGCTTACCACGGCGGGGTTCGTGACTGGGGTGAAGTCGTAACAAGGTAGCCGTAGGGGAACCTGCGGCTGGATCACCTCCTTTCTAGAGAAAGCATCTCTGGCACCCACAACCTATCGGTTGTTCAGTAGTGGCAACAGACGAGGGTCTGTAGCTCAGTCGGTTAGAGCACCGTCTTGATAAGGCGGGGGTCGTTGGTTCGATTCCAACCAGACCCACCAACGTCTAAACACGGGGGATTAGCTCAGCTGGGAGAGCACCTGCTTTGCAAGCAGGGGGTCAACGGTTCGATCCCGTTATCCTCCACCAAAACCTAAAGATAAGCATGGGTGTTTATCTTTGGCTTTTGGAAACGAAATGCCACGCTCTTTAACAAATTGGAAGAAGGTTGTATTGCTGATGCTGATGAGGCATTGGCAGTACGTTGTGATTGCATCGATCGTTATTTCTTAGTCGGGATAACGGTCGCACAAAGATTTGCCTGTAGCCGCTCTCGCGAGAGAGGACAAGGTTATAGGATCAAGCGACTAAGTGCATGTGGTGGATGCCTTGGCGATCACAGGCGATGAAGGACGTGCAAGCCTGCGAAAAGCGGGGGGAGCTGGCAATGAAGCTTTGATCCCCCGATATCCGAATGGGGAAACCCGGCCAGCAATGGTCATCTTTATCTGAATACATAGGATATTGAAGCGAACCCGGTGAACTGAAACATCTAAGTAGCCGGAGGAAAAGAAATCAACCGAGATTCCCCTAGTAGTGGCGAGCGAACGGGGAAGAGCCTGCTAGTGATAGCGGAACTGTTAGAAGAACGGAATGGAAAGTCCGGCCGTAGTGGGTGATAGCCCCGTATTCGAAAACAGATCCGTGGTACTAAGTTAGCGAAAAGTAGGGCGGGGCACGTGAAACCTTGTCTGAACATGGGGGGACCATCCTCCAAGGCTAAATACTCGTGATCGACCGATAGTGAACCAGTACCGTGAGGGAAAGGCGAAAAGAACCCCGGGAGGGGAGTGAAATAGAACCTGAAACCGCATGCATACAAACAGTGGGAGCCTCCTTGTGGGGTGACTGCGTACCTTTTGTATAATGGGTCAGCGACTTACGTTGTGTTGCGAGCTTAACCGAATAGGGGAGGCGTAGCGAAAGCGAGTCTGATAAGGGCGTTTAGTAGCACGGCGTAGACCCGAAACCGGATGATCTATCCATGGCCAGGATGAAGGTGCCGTAACAGGTACTGGAGGTCCGAACCCACTAACGTTGAAAAGTTAGGGGATGAGCTGTGGATAGGGGTGAAAGGCTAAACAAATCCGGAAATAGCTGGTTCTCCCCGAAAACTATTTAGGTAGTGCGTCTTGTATCACTTACGGGGGTAAAGCACTGTTATGGCTAGGGGGTCATCGCGACTTACCAAACCATGGCAAACTCTGAATACCGTAAAGTGCGAGCAAGGCAGACAGACAGTGGGTGCTAACGTCCATTGTCAAGAGGGAAACAACCCAGACCGCCAGCTAAGGTCCCCAAGACATGGTTAAGTGGGAAACGAAGTGGGAAGGCATAGACAGCTAGGAGGTTGGCTTAGAAGCAGCCATCCTTTAAAGAAAGCGTAATAGCTCACTAGTCGAGTCGTCCTGCGCGGAAGATGTAACGGGGCTCAAACCATGCACCGAAGCTGCGGATATCGAAAGATATGGTAGGGGAGCGTTCTGTAGGTCTGTGAAGGTGACTTGAGAAGGTTGCTGGAGATATCAGAAGTGCGAATGCTGACATGAGTAGCGATAAAGGGAGTGAAAAGCTCCCTCGCCGAAAGCCCAAGGTTTCCTACGCAACGTTCATCGGCGTAGGGTGAGTCGGCCCCTAAGGCGAGGCAGAAATGCGTAGTCGATGGGAAACAGGTCAATATTCCTGTACCGATTCTAGATGCGATGTGGGGACGGAGAAGGTTAGGTCAGCCATCTGTTGGAATAGGTGGTTTAAGCGTGTAGGAGTGTCCCGTAGGCAAATCCGCGGGAATTATCTGAGGCGTGACGACGAGGTGCTACGGCACTGAAGTGATTGATACCAAGCTTCCAGGAAAAGCCACTAAGCTTCAGTCTAGAATTGACCGTACCGCAAACCGACACAGGTGGGCAGGATGAAAATTCTAAGGCGCTTGAGAGAACTCAGGAGAAGGAACTCGGCAAATTAACACCGTAACTTCGGGAGAAGGTGTGCCCCGGTAGGGTATAAGGCCTCGCGCCGAAAGCCCGATGGGGTTGCAGTGAAATGGTGGCTGCGACTGTTTAATAAAAACACAGCACTCTGCAAACACGAAAGTGGACGTATAGGGTGTGACGCCTGCCCGGTGCCGGAAGGTTAATTGATGGGGTGCAAGCTCTTGATCGAAGCCCCGGTAAACGGCGGCCGTAACTATAACGGTCCTAAGGTAGCGAAATTCCTTGTCGGGTAAGTTCCGACCTGCACGAATGGCGTAACGATGGCCACACTGTCTCCTCCTGAGACTCAGCGAAGTTGAAATGTTTGTGAAGATGCAATCTCCCCGCGGCAAGACGGAAAGACCCCATGAACCTTTACTGTAGCTTTGCATTGGACTTTGAACCGGTCTGTGTAGGATAGGTGGGAGGCTGTGAAACCGGGACGCTAGTCTCGGTGGAGCCGACCTTGAAATACCACCCTGGTTTGTTTGAGGTTCTAACCTTGATCCGTGAATCCGGATCGGGGACCGTGCATGGTGGGCAGTTTGACTGGGGCGGTCTCCTCCCAAAAGGTAACGGAGGAGTACGAAGGTACGCTTAGGGCGGTCGGACATCGCCCATAAAGTGCAATGGCAAAAGCGTGCTTGACTGCGAGACCCACAAGTCGAGCAGGTGCGAAAGCAGGTCATAGTGATCCGGTGGTTCTGTATGGAAGGGCCATCGCTCAACGGATAAAAGGTACTCTGGGGATAACAGGCTGATACCGCCCAAGAGTTCATATCGACGGCGGTGTTTGGCACCTCGATGTCGGCTCATCACATCCTGGGGCTGTAGCCGGTCCCAAGGGTATGGCTGTTCGCCATTTAAAGTGGTACGTGAGCTGGGTTTAAAACGTCGTGAGACAGTTTGGTCCCTATCTGCCGTGGGCGCTGGAAATTTGAAGGGGGCTGCTCCTAGTACGAGAGGACCGGAGTGGACGAACCTCTGGTGTACCGGTTATGACGCCAGTCGTATCGCCGGGTAGCTATGTTCGGAAGAGATAAACGCTGAAAGCATCTAAGCGTGAAACTCGCCTTAAGATAAGATTTCCCGGAGTCTTGAACTCCTTGAAGGGTCGTCGAAGACCACGACGTTGATAGGTCAGGTGTGGAAGCGCAGTAATGCGTTAAGCTAACTGATACTAATTGCCCGTAAGGCTTGATCCTATAACCTTGTTTATACAAGCAAATCCGCAGTCACAACAAAACAACCTTCCTCCCAATTTGGCTTGGCGCTAATCAGCGACAAGCACACAAGTTACGCTTGGCGGCAATAGCCTTCTGGACCCACCCCTTCCCTTCCCGAACAGGACCGTGAAACAGAATCGCGCCGATGATAGTGAGCTTCCGCTCGCGAAAGTAGGTCACCGCCAGGCTCCCATTCAAAGCCCTCGTTACCAACGTAACGAGGGCTTTATGCTTTAATGCTATAAATAATCAAAATCTCCTCAATCAACGTCAGTTGCAGCAGTGTTTTCAAGTGAATCGACACCCGCTTGGGCTGGCGGCTGTGGTAGAATCTCTATCGGCGGGTCTCCCCGCATTGCAAGGTGGTGAATCTGGTCAGGTCCGGAAGGAAGCAGCCACAGCTACTTATTGCAAGTGCCGGGGGTTAGGCTCGCCACTTTCATTTTCTGTTACGGTGTGGAGCGCATGAGTTATCAAGTTCTTGCGCGCAAGTGGCGGCCGCGCAATTTTTCTACGCTAGTTGGGCAGGAGCACGTAGTTCGAGCATTGGCTCATGCCCTTTCTGAACAGCGTTTGCACCATGCTTATCTCTTCACCGGGACTCGCGGTGTTGGCAAGACAACTATTGCTCGTATTCTTGCCAAGTCGCTGAATTGCGAATCGGGCATTACCGCAACCCCCTGTGGGGTCTGCTCCGCATGCCAGGAAATCGATAGCGGTCGCTTCGTTGATTTGCTCGAAGTTGATGCGGCAACAAATACACGTGTTGAAGAGATGCGTCAGCTGCTTGAAAATGCTGTCTATGCACCGACACGTGGTCGCTTCAAGGTTTATGTGATCGATGAGGTCCATATGCTTTCAAATTCAGCTTTCAATGCAATGTTGAAAACGCTTGAAGAGCCGCCGGAGCACGTTAAATTTATTCTGGCAACGACGGATCCGCAGAAAATTCCGGTTACCGTTCTTTCTCGTTGCTTGCAATTCAACCTGAAGCAGATGCCGGCGAGTGCCATTACGACGCATCTGGCGCATATTCTCCAGGCCGAATCCGTACCGTTTGAGCCTTCTGCGCTTACCCTGCTTGCACGTTCGGCATCGGGCAGTATGAGAGATGCTTTGTCGTTGCTTGATCAAGCAATTGCACATGGCGCAGGGAAGGTGGAAGAGTCACAGGTTCGGAGCATGCTTGGTTCCGTTGATCTTGATTATCTTTTGACAATTCTGGATGCGCTGAAAGATGGCGATAGTTCCACCTTGCTTCAGGTCGCTTTTGATCTCGGCGTGAGAAGTCTGTCTTATGCACTGGCATTGCAAGAGCTTGCGGCTTTGCTGACCCGCATCCAGATCATTCAGTGTGTGCCTTCGGCTGTCGATGAAGATGATCCGGAGAGGGCGCGTCTCGTTGCACTTGCCGCTTCTTTTTCTCCGGAATTTGTCCAGTTGGCTTATCAAATCGTCAACGTTGGCCGGTCCGAGATGGCTTCAGCCCCAGATGAGTACGCCGGGTTTGTTATGACCTTGCTGCGACTGTTCACTTTCAGGCCGGCGTCGGTCATGGAGGTTGTCTCTTCTGTTCGTTCGCAGCCCAAATTGCCGCCTGGCAAACCGTTGACCGCAGCAGTAGCGCCATCTTTGTCTCCAGCACCTGCGCCTGTTGAAAACAAACGACGCACAGCGGTGTCCAGTGGTGAGGACGATTGGCATGAGATGGTTGCTGCGCTGCAATTAAGTGGCCTTGCCAGGGAGCTGGCTCAGCATTGCGAATTGCGCGAATTGAATGAAGGGGATTGTCTGCTGCGACTTGCGCCGGCGCATGCTCATCTTCAGATGAGGCCGTCCCCAGACAAGCTTGAGGCGGCGTTGAGTGATTATCTTGGAAGGCCGCTGAAGTTGCGGATAGAGCTTGATGCGATTGAAATAGATACGCCTGCAGCAACGGCAAGCCGTGAACGTCAAGATCGTCAAGACCGCGCAATCGCTTCGATCGAGCAGGATAGTTTTATTCGTGAAGCAATCGAGTCATTCGATGCCTCACTCACAGAAGCTTCAATTAGACCGATTTCCTGATGGAGAAAATACGATGATGAAGGGTGGTTTGGCTGGCCTGATGAAACAGGCTCAAGCAATGCAGGACAACATGAAGAAGGCGCAGGACCAGCTGGCTCAGATAGAGGTCGAGGGGCAGTCGGGTGCTGGCATGGTCAAAATCATCATGACCTGTTCCCATGATGTGCGTCGTGTGAGCATTGATCCTTCTGTGATGGATGATCGTGAAATGCTTGAGGATCTGGTTGCTGCAGCTGTCAATGATGCGATTCGGAGAGGCGAGGAGCTGAGCAAGGAAAAAATGTCCGGCTTCACTGCTGGCTTGAATCTTCCTCCTGGCTTCAAACTGCCTTTCTAAGTGACACCGACGGGTCTTGAGTCCCTGATCGAAGCTCTGCGCTGCCTTCCCGGTATTGGTCCGAAGTCAGCGCAGCGAATGGCCTATCACCTGATGCAGCGAGACCGCAAAGGTGCAAAGCGGCTTGGTGAGGCGGTTTTGCATGCGCTGGATGCGGTAAAGCATTGTTTGCGTTGCAATACCTTCAGTGAGACCGAAATTTGTGAGCGCTGCGCATCTCCCAGGCGGGACCAGTCCGTCTTGTGCGTGGTTGAAACGCCCGTTGATATGAACATGATGGAGCAAACCCTGGCTTATCAGGGGCTTTACTATGTTTTGATGGGGCGTATCTCACCGTTGGATGGTGTCGGGCCGCGGGAGTTAGGTCTCGAGCAATTGATGGCACGCGTCATGGATGGATTGGTGCAGGAGGTAATTCTTGCCACTAATTACACCAATGAGGGAGAGGCGACAGCCCATTACATCACCGCCATGTTGAAGCCGAAAGGTATTGGCGTCACCCGTATTGCACGCGGGGTGCCGGTTGGTGGTGAGCTTGAATATGTCGATAGCGGCACATTGGCACAGGCCTTGAGAGAGCGTAAGGCTTGTGCTGCCTGACAACGGCTTTTAACGTCGGTTCCGTTGGCGTATAATTTAGCGTTTATTTTTAATCCCATCCAATTCCTTTAGGGGTCAGCGTTATGAGCAAACAAGGAAAAATGGACTGCGGCAGACGGCGTTTGATCGTTGCCACCGCGGCCGTGGGCGGAACAGGGGCTGTTGCTGCTCTTGTGCCGTTCGTCTCCAGCTTGCTTCCATCCGAGCGTGCCAAAGCGGCAGGCGCTCCGGTTGAAGTCGATATCAGCAAGCTCGAACCGGGTCAGATGATGACCGTCGAATGGCGTGGCAAGCCTGTGTGGATCATTAACCGCACCAAGGAAATGCTGGAAACGCTGACCAAGCTGACTGATGCTGTTGCCGACCCCAAGTCTGACAACAATCAGCAGCCAGCCTACGCAAAGAACGATACCCGTTCGATCAAGCCGGAAATTCTGGTGGCTGTCGGTATCTGTACCCACCTCGGCTGTTCCCCTTCGCAGAAATTCAAGAAGGGCGCAGAAGAGGGGATGGGCGCTGAATGGCTGGGTGGCTTCCTTTGCCCCTGCCATGGTTCGACCTTCGATTTTGCCGGCCGCGTTTACAAGGCGAAGCCTGCCCCGACCAACCTGGAAGTTCCGCCGCACGTGTATCTTTCCGATACCCGCATCATGATCGGCGAAGACAAGAAGGGAGCATAAGAAATGGCTGCTGGCAACTTCGAAAAATACAAGTCTGATGGTTCCATCGGCGGGAATGTCCTGGAATGGGTTGATGCCCGTTTCCCGGCCACTTCTCTCTGGAAGGGACATCTGTCCGAGTATTACTGCCCGAAGAACTTCAACTTCTGGTATTTCTTCGGCTCTCTGGCTTTGCTGGTTCTGGTCATCCAGATCGTCACCGGCATTTTCCTGGTCATGCACTACAAGCCGGATGCGGCCCTGAACGCGAACGGCGTGCCGATTGCCTTTGCTTCCGTTGAGTACATCATGCGTGATGTACCGGGTGGCTGGCTGATTCGCTACATGCACTCGACCGGTGCTTCAGCCTTCTTCATCGTGGTTTACCTGCACATGTTCCGTGGCTTGCTCTACGGTTCCTATCGCAAGCCGCGTGAACTGACCTGGTTGTTCGGTGTCGGTATTTTCCTGGTGCTGATGGGCGAAGCTTTCTTCGGCTACCTGCTGCCTTGGGGTCAGATGTCCTTCTGGGGCGCACAGGTTATTGTCAATCTGTTCTCTGCGATTCCAGTCATTGGTCCTGATCTGTCGATCATCATCCGTGGCGACTTCGTCGTCGGTGACGCTACGCTGAACCGCTTCTTCTCCTTCCACGTGATTGCCTTCCCACTGGTTCTGGTTGGTCTGGTTGCAGCTCACGTGCTGGCTCTGCACGAAACCGGTTCGAATAATCCGGACGGTATCGAGATCAAGGCCAACAAGGATGAAAATGGCATTCCGCGCGATGGCATTCCTTTCCACCCGTACTACACGGTCAAGGATATCGTCGGTGTGGTTGTTTTCCTGATGGTCTTCTCCGCCGTGATGTTCTTCGCACCGGAAGGTGGCGGTTACTTCCTGGAAACGCCGAATTTCTATCCGGCTGATCCGCTGAAAACCCCGCCGCACATTGCACCAGTCTGGTACTTCACACCTTACTACTCGATCCTGCGTGCCATGGTCTGGAACTTCTTCGGCTTGCCGGCAAAGCTCTGGGGTGTGATCGGCATGGGGGCTTCGGTCGTGATCTTTGCTGCCCTGCCTTGGCTCGACCGTAGCCCGGTCAAGTCGATCCGCTATCGTGGCCCGATTACCAAGGTGATGCTGACCATCTTCGTGATCGTCTTCTTCATCCTCGGTTACCTGGGTACCCTGTCTCCGTCGCCGATGGGCGAGCTGATCTCCCAGATCTGCACGGTGTTCTACTTCGGTTTCTTCCTGGGCATGCCGTGGTGGTCACGCATGGACAAGTTCAAGCCGGTTCCTGACCGCGTGACGATGAAGTGAGGATGCAAAAAATGAAAAAATTTCTGATCGCATTGCTCTTCGCGCCGATCATGGCATTTGCCAGCGGCGGTGCGGTTCATCTCGACAAGTGGCCGGGCTCGGTCGGTGACAAGGCTGCATTGCAGAATGGCGCCAAGCTGTTCGTCAATTACTGCCTGAATTGCCACGGTGCTTCCTACATGCGCTACAAGAATCTGGTCGACCTCGGTCTGACTGAACAGCAGGTCAAGGAAAACCTGATGTTCACTTCCGACAAGATTGGTGGCTTGATGACTGTGGCCGCTCGTGCCGATGAACAAAAGCTCTGGTTCGGTGCTACGCCGCCGGATCTGACCATCATTGCCCGTGCCCGTGGTGAAGCTGGTAATGCCGGTGCAGGTGCAGACTGGCTCTACACCTACCTGCGCTCCTTCTATCGTGACGAAAACCGTCCGACCGGCTGGAATAACGTGGTGTTCGAAAATGTCGGCATGCCGCACATTCTTTATGGTCTTCAGGGGCAGCAAGTCCTGAACCACGAAACCCACAAGCTGGAAGTGGCTGTTCCGGGCCAGATGGCTCCGGCCGAATTCGACAAGGCTGTTTCTGATCTTGTCGGCTTCATGGTCTGGATGGGCGAACCGCAACAGGAATTCCGCCAGAAGCTTGGTTTCTTCGTACTTGCCTTCCTGGGCTTGCTCTTCGTGCTTGCTTACGCGCTGAAGAAGGAATACTGGAAAGACATTCACTGATCCTGTCCGGATCAGCTAACGGCATCGCGGGTTTGGCTTCGGCCAGCCCCCGATGCCGAATCGCATTTTGAGGGTTACCACAAATGATGAATCTGTACTCGGGCACCACCTGCCCTTTTAGTCATCGCTGCCGCATTGTCCTTTTTGAAAAGGGCATGGATTTTCAGGTGATCGACGTTGATATGTTCAACAAGCCGGAAGAAATGGCCGCGATCAATCCGCACAACCGCGTTCCGGTGCTGGTTGAGCGAGATCTCGTTCTGTTCGAGCCGAACATCATCAACGAATACATTGACGAGCGGTTTCCGCATCCCCAACTGATGCCGGCTGACCCGATCATGCGTGCACGTGCCCGTCAGTTGCTGGTCGGTATGGAGCGCGAAATTTTCTCGTTCATGGAAGTGATCGAAAAAAATGGCAAGACGGCTGACAAGGCTCGCCAGGAAATCAAGGCGCGTCTGACCGAGATCATCCCGATCTTCAACAAGCAAAAATTCATGCTGGGCGATGAGTTTTCGATGCTCGATGTGGCGATTGCTCCGTTGCTCTGGCGTCTTGATCACTATGGCATCGACCTTGGTAAAGCTGCTGCACCGCTGATGAAATACGCCGAGCGGATTTTCAGCCGTCAGGGTTTCATCGATGCATTGACGCCGTCTGAAAAGGCGATGCGCAAGTAAACATGGAACTGCCGTCTACCAAGCCTTACCTGCTGCGTGCAATCTGGGAGTGGTGCTGCGATAACGGATTTACACCGTATATTTCAGTCCAGGTTGATGGGCGAACGCGTGTCCCCCGGGAATTTGTCCGGGATGGACAAATCGTCCTGAATTTGGGCCCCGATGCCACTAACAAGCTGAAAATCGGTAATGATTTTATCGATTTCCAAGCTCGTTTCGGTGGCGTTTCACGCGAATTGTCCGTGCCGGTGACTCAGGTTACGGCAATTTATTCGCGTGAAAATGGCGCGGGTATGGCTTTTGAGCTTGAGGCTGGAGAGTCACAAGGCGAGTTCGATGACGCAGAGGATGTGGCTGTTGATGCCTTGCCCGCAGAAGAGCCGCCTGAGCCACCTCGCCCAGAAGGAGGGCGTCCCAAGTTGCAACGCATCAAATAGGGACGCACGGCAAGATCGATGCACCAAAAAAGGGAAATTTCTTCTGGAAATTTCCCTTTTTTATTTAATTTCATGCTGTTTCAGGGTGGCACAGCTGTTGCTCAAGGACAGTCATGAAAAATGAAGTCAAATCCACTTGCTGTTACTGCGGCGTTGGCTGCGGTGTCCTGATTGAAACCGAGAATGGGAAAATCTCCGGTGTGCGCGGCGATCCTGACCATCCGGCCAATCGCGGTCGACTCTGTACCAAGGGTGCAACGCTCCATTTGACGGCAGGCCCGAGCGGGCGACTGTTGTTCCCAGAGCGCCGCTTGCAGCGCGGCCAGACCGGACAGAGAGTGGCTTGGGATGCTGCGCTGGAGTCCGCTGCGGATCGGTTTGCCGAGACAATTCGTCGCTATGGTCCCGATTCGGTGGCCTTCTATATTTCAGGCCAGTTGATGACCGAGGACTATTATGTCTTCAACAAATTGGCCAAGGGACTGATTGGTACCAACAATGTCGATACCAATTCCCGTCTCTGCATGTCGTCGGCTGTTGCTGGCTACAAACAGACACTGGGCGCCGATGCCCCGCCTTGCTGTTACGCCGATATTCTGGCCGCTCAACTGATATTCATCAGTGGGGCAAATCCGGCTGTCGCACATCCGATTGTTTTCCGTTACATCGAAGACGCCCGCGCGGCGAATCCCGATCTGAAAATCATTGTCGTCGACCCGCGTCGTACCGAAACGGCCGAGATTGCCGACCTTTACCTGCCGATCAATCCCGGAACAGACATCGCTTTGTTTAATGGCATGCTGCATCTGCTGATTCGGGATGGCTTGGTCGATCACACTTATATTGCGGCACACACGACTGGATTTGAGGCGGTTGCCGAAATCGTCAAAACGTATACGCCGGCTGCGGTTGCCCGTATTTGCGGGATTTCGGAGCTTGACCTGATCCAGGCAGCCGAGTGGTTCGGCAAAAGCACGGCGGCCTTGTCACTCTATTGCCAGGGCCTCAACCAGTCGGCGCATGGAACCCACAACAGCGTCAGCCTGATTCATCTTCATCTGGCGACCGGCCAACTTGGCAAGCCCGGCGCTGGCCCATTCTCATTGACCGGGCAACCCAATGCCATGGGCGGACGCGAGGTGGGCGGGATGGCCAATTTGCTCTCGGCACATCGCGACCTTGGAAATCCCGAACATCGGGCAGAGGTGGCTGCGCTCTGGGGGATTCCGGATGTTCCCGCCAAACCAGGCAAGACTGCGGTCGACCTGTTCAAAAGCCTGGATTCCGGCGAGATCAAGGCGGTCTGGATTGCCTGCACCAACCCGGCGCATTCCATGCCGAATCAGGCTGCCATTCGCAAAGCGTTGCATACGGCCGAATATGTCGTGTTGCAAGAAGCTTATGCCGGCACCGATACGGCCGAGTTTGCCGACTTGCTGTTGCCGGCCAGCGCATGGGGCGAAAAACATGGCACGGTCACCAACTCGGAGCGCTGCATCAGCCGTGTTCTGCCAGCAGTTGCTGCGCCGGGAGAGGCGCGTCATGACTGGGAAATCGTCGTCGACTTTGCCCGGCGCCTGGCGAACAAGCTGGGTAACCCGGCGACAGCCCATCTTTTTCCCTACACCAACCCCGAAGAGATTTTCAACGAGCACCGTGAAACAACGCGGGGCCGCGATCTGGATATCACCGGCTTGAGTTATGGCCACCTGGAAACCCGTGGCTCTCAACAGTGGCCGTATCCCGACGGGGCGCAGGCTGGCACGCAGCGTTTGTATGAAGATGGCCGTTTCCCGACGCCTGATGGTCGCGCACGTTTTGTTCCGGTTCAGCACCAGGCAACGGCAGAGGCGCTGAGCAATGAATTTCCGATCAGCCTGATTTCAGGTCGCATGCGTGACCAGTGGCATGGCATGACCCGGACAGGCACGGTTCCGCGTTTGTTCAATCTCGACGATGAACCTGAACTGGCCATGCACCCCTGCGACATGCGACATCGGGGGCTGGCTTCTGGTGATATCGTGAAAGTGGCCAACCCGCGCGGCGAAATGGTCGTGCGGATTGCCGAACGTGCCGGGCTGAAGCGAGGCCGAGCCTGGATGCCGATGCATTGGGGAAGCCAGTTCATGAATTCGCCCGGGGCGAATGCGTTGGTCAGCGAAGCGACTGATCCCTATTCGAAACAGCCTGAGCTCAAGCATGCTGCGGTGCGGATCGATAAACTCGATTTGCCTTACCCGGTCGCCGTGCTTCGGCGTTGTGCTTCGACAGACGAGGCCCGGGCTTTGCTGGCCGAAGCGAGAAGCTTGCTGTCGATTTTCCCCTACGCCGCGGTGGGTTTGTATGGCCGTAGTGCACCGTTGGTGATTCTGCGTGCAGCTGAACACGGTCCGCTCGATAGCGCACAGCTTGCTGCGGTCGACCGTCTGTTTGGCCTCGATTCGACGGAGGGAGAGATTCTCTATGCCGATGCAAAACGCCAGATCAACAAGAAAGCCATTGTGCGCGATGGCCGCTTGTTTGGTGTCAGGCTGGCAGGGGAGGCCTTGGCACAGAGCTGGCTGAAACAGGCCATGGCGGAAGATGAACTGGATCCATCATTGATCCGCTTTGCCCTGGCTCCCAGCGAGCGTCCTCCGGTCAGCATGCCGTCGCGCAACATCATCTGCAAATGTGCCGATGTCAGCGATGTACAGATTCAGCAGGCACTGGCGCAGGGCTCGGATTTGGCCAGCATGCAGCAAACCCTGAAATGCGGCACTTTCTGCGGCTCCTGCGTACCCGAGATCAAGCGGATGGTGGCAGAATACGCGACCAAAGAAGCCGTGCCAGTCTGAACGCGGCGAGAGGAGACTATGGGCTACGCTCATTTCATCAAGGAACTTGGTCGCGGCGCCGATGGCGCCCGCGATCTGTCGGCTGACGAAGCGCATCAGCTTTATGCGGCGATGCTCGACGGTGGCGTCCCGGACCTCGAACTCGGGGCGATGATCATCGCCCTGCGCGTCAAGGGTGAATCTGTCGACGAAATGCTGGGGTTTCTTGCCGCGGTCAATGACCGGACAAATCACCTTGAATTACCGCATGGTCGAGTTCGACCGGTTGTTCTGCCGACGTACAACGGTGCACGCAAGGAGGCCAACCTGACTCCCTTGCTGGCTCTTCTACTTCAGCGCTTTGGCGTCCCGGTACTGGTGCATGGCCTGATTGAAGGGTTTGGCCGGGTGACGACGGCACAGGTTCTGCGCGAATTGGGCATCATGCCGGTGACCTCGGTGCTGCAGGCGCAAAACAGTCTGGCCGAGAAAGGCCTGGCTTTTGCCCCGCTCAGTCTGCTGTGTCCCGGTTTGCATAATCTGTTGTCGCTGCGCAGTCGGATGGGCGTCCGGAGCAGCGCCCACAGTCTGGTCAAAATGCTCAGCCCGTTTCATCAGGAGGCAGTGCTGGTTGCGGCTGCCACGCATCCTGATTTCATCGAGCTGATGCGCAACATGCTGGTTGCCCGGGGCGAACGCGGAATCTTGCTGCGTGGTACGGAAGGCGAGCCGTTTGCCAATCCGAAACGTCGCCCTCGCCTTGAGTACGTGCATGATGGCGCGGTCAACGTGCTTTTTGAAGCAGAACACGAAAGCCTGCGCAGTTTGCCCAGCCTGCCTGAGTCAGCCGATGCGGCAACGACGGCAAAATGGATCCAGCGCGTACTGGATCGACAAATTCCGCTGCCCAAGCCGATTGCCAATCAGCTCGCCTGCTGCCTCTATGCCGCAGGCTATGCCGAGGATTTCAATCAGGCCAAGGCGATCGTTGCCGTCGAATCGAATGGGCTCGCTGCAGCAGGGTAGGCATCATTCAGCTTTGCGGGCAGGGCGTTCCCAACTGTGCCTGCAAAGCATCGCGTCGCTCGACGTTTTTGAGCAGCCAGAGCAGTAACGTGCCAATCGCCATGACCGTCGCAGCCAGATACAGACCCGCGTTGTAGCTGCCCAGCGAGGTCGCCAGCCAGCCGGTCACGGCAGGGCCGATGATTTGTGCCGCGCCGTAGGAAAGCGTCATTTTTCCCATCATTTTCGCCGGTCGGGTCGGGTAATAACGCCCCGCCATGGTCAGGACCAGGCTGACCATACCGATGAACGTGCCGCCAAAGAGCAGCGCCCCGAAAATGGCAGCCCCCAGGCCGCCGATCATCACCGGCAAGAGAATGCCGACAATTTGCAGGATGGCGGCCGCGATCAATGCATTCAGGTCGCCAATGCGTCGGGCAATGAAATCCCAGTTGATGCAGGCAGGGGCCGCACCGATGCCGATGGCCAGAAAAACCCAGTTGCCTTGGCCCGTCAGGCCCGGCAGGCGCTCGATGATGGCGACGATAAACGTCGCGCTGACGACATAACCGATGCCGGCACAGAAATAGGCAGCCATGAAGAGGCGCATGAAAAGTGGGCTGGGCGGCTTGTCTTCCATTTTCTGGCCGCTCTGGGTGATACCGCTGGTGTCGGGGGCAGGGAGCCAGGCGAGCGCAGGAATCAGCAGAACGCAGCCGATCAACGTGAAGGCAAACCACTGCTCCCGCCAGTCAAGCCCGTGGCTCATGACGGCGACGGCCGAAGCGCAGCCGGCAATGCCCAGGCCGATGCCGGCAAAGTGGATGCCAAGTTCGCTGCGATGATTGTGCCGAATCAGCCAGTTCAGGATAAGCCCTGTGCCGAGCAACATGCCGGCTGCGCTGCTCAGTCCGGCGACAAAGCGCGAGATGGCCCAGACCGTCAGATCGGTGCTCATGCCCATAGCTGCCGTACTGAGAATGGCCGTTACCAGACCAATCCGGTAAAGCTTGTCCTTGAGCACCAGGTCGCTGATCAGGGACGCAATCAGTGCGCCACTCAAATAGCCGGCGTAGTTGATGGCTGCCAGCCAGCCGGCTTCCGCAACGCCCAGCCCGGCTTGTTGCTGCATCAACGGGAGCAGCGGGGTGTACGAAAAGCGGGCTACGCCGAGTACCAGAATCAGGCTGAAAATGCCTGCCCCAAGCACTTTGATGCGTTCTCTCTGTGAAGTCATTTTTTATCCAGGCTTATTGGTTACTAATACATTAACGAGGATAATTAATCTAAACAAATGAATTATTGTGAATGCTTTGTTCTTTATTGGAGATATCAATGGAGCTCGTCGCCCTGCGAACATTTCAGGCTGTGGTGGAAGAAGGCGGCATTCTTGCCGCTTCGCGCAAGCTCAACACCGTTCAATCGAACGTGACCGGCCGGATTCGCCGGCTGGAAGAGGAGCTTGGGACCGATCTCTTTTTCCGCAAGGGGCGCGGCCTGGAGCTGGCGCCTTCGGGACGTGTCCTGCTTGATTACGCACGTCGGATGTTGCTGCTTGAGCGGCAGACCAGTGCGGCAGTCCGTCAGGTTGGCGAGAGCGTCGGCGAGTTGCGCATCGGTGCCATGGAAACCTTTGCGGCCCTGCATTTGCCGACGGCGCTGAAGGCTGTCAGGGCCGATCATTCGGGCATCGAGTTGCGGGTTTATACCGATACGACGGCTCACTTGATGGACAAAGTCTTGAGTCACAAACTGGATTGCGCCTTTGTCGCGGGGCCGGTCGTGCATCCGGAGCTGGTTTTCGAGCAACTGGTGGTTGAAGAACTGGTTCAGGTTTGCGCGCGCGGAGCCAGCCCGGCGCGCCAGCCATTGATTCTTTTCCGCGAAGGTTGTGCCTACCGGGCGAGGGCAATGGCCTGGCAACGTACGATTGGTCATGCCGTGGCCGATGCCATGGAATTTGGAACACTCGAAGGCATCCTCGGGTGCGTCTCGGTTGGCTTGGGCTGGACGCTGATGCCACGGCGCGTGGTTGAGAAATCCTTGCATGCGGCAGATCTGGTGGTTGAGTCACTTCCTGCCGATATCGCCAACGTACCCACAGGCATGATCGTGCTGCGAGAAGGCTCCCTGATGCCGGCCTTGAAAACCTTGAGTCAGGCGGTTGCTGCAAGCGCTTTGTAATTTGCCCAGAGGGAGCTTGAAACTGCACCGCACTGGAGATGTTCGCCCCGTTTTGGTGCGTCGATCTTCAAGCGAATTTTAAAAACTTCTTAATAAACAGTTGCTTGTCTGTCTGGCATGGGCCTTGCGATAAGGATTGCCAGTACAGCGAATCAACCGCCAACGGGGGCGGCTCGATGGCAACGACGTCATGCGCTGAAATAAATTTTGCACCCCAGGGTGCGCGCAACGTTGGAGCCAAAAATGAGCAAACCCCGTCTCGTCCTGATCGGCAACGGCATGGCCGGTGTCCGCACCGTCGAAGAACTCCTGAAGATCAAGCCGGATCACTACGACATCACCATCTTCGGCGCCGAGCCGCACCCGAACTACAACCGTATTCTCCTTTCGCCGGTCCTGGCGGGCGAAATGACCATCCAGGAAATCGTGCTCAACGAACTGGCGTGGTACAAGGAAAACAACATTACGCTGCACACCGGCAAGCAGATCAAGACGATTGATCGTGTCAGCCGCAAGGTCATTGCTGAAGACGGCACCGAGGAATATTACGACCGCCTGCTGATCGCCACCGGCTCGACCCCCTTTATGCTGCCGATTCCAGGCAACGACCTGCCCGGCGTCATCGGTTATCGCGATATCAAGGATACCGATGAAATGATCGATGCCGCGACCAAGCACAAGCACGCGGTGGTCATCGGCGGCGGCCTGCTCGGCCTCGAAGCGGCCAACGGCCTCAAATTGCGCGGTATGGATGTGACCGTCGTGCACCTCGGCCCGTGGCTGCTCGAACGCCAGCTTGATGAAGTCGCCGGTCGCATGCTGCAGAAATCCCTCGAAGACAAGGGCCTCAAGTTCCTGCTGCAAAAGCAGACCGAGGCGCTGATCCAGGGCGAGAGCGGCCGTGTTGCCGCCATCCGCTTCAAGGACGGCATGCAGATTCCGGCCGACCTCGTCGTCATGGCCGCCGGCATCCGCCCCAACTATTCGCTGGCCGAATCTTCCGGCATCTACTGCAACCGCGGCATTGTCGTGAACGACACGATGCAGACCTACGACCCGAAGGTGTACGCCGTCGGTGAGTGCGTCAGCCACCGTGGCATCGCCTACGGCCTCGTTGCGCCGCTGTTCGAGCAGGCCAAGGTTGCGGCCAATCATCTGGCGGGCTACGGCATCGGCCGCTATACCGGCTCGGTGACTTCGACCAAGCTCAAGGTGACTGGCATCGATCTCTTTTCGGCCGGTGAATACATGGGCGGCGAGGGCACCGAGGAAATCGTGCTGAACGACCCCTACGGCGGCGTATACAAGAAGCTGGTGATCAAGGACAACAAGCTGGTCGGCGGCGTGATGTACGGCGATACGGCCGATGGCCCGTGGTACTTCCAGCTGCTCAAGGACAAGCGCGACATCCACGACATTCGTGATTCGCTGATCTTCGGCCAGTCGCTGGTCGGTGACGTTGGCCACGCCGGCAAGAGCAAGGCAGCCGAAATGGCTGACAGCGCCGAGGTCTGCGGCTGTAACGGCATTACCAAGGGAACGATCGTCAAGGCGATCAAGGAAAAGGGCCTTTTCACGCTGGATGAGGTGAAGAAGCACACCAAGGCGGCATCTTCCTGCGGCTCCTGTGCCGGCCTGGTCGAGCAGATTCTGGCTTCGACCATCGGTGGCGCCTATACCCCGGCCGCTTCCGACAAGAAGCCGGTTTGTGGCTGTACGGATCACTCGCATAAAGTGGTGCGCGATGCCATCCTGAGCCAGCACCTGATTACCAAGGAGGCTGTCTTCGCGGCGCTGGAGTGGAAGACCCCGAACGGTTGCGATAAGTGTCGCCCGGCGGTGAACTACTACCTGATCTCGACCTGGCCGCATGAAGCCAAGGACGATCCGCAGTCGCGCTTCATCAACGAGCGGTCGCACGCCAATATCCAGAAGGACGGCACTTACTCCGTCGTGCCACGCATGTGGGGCGGCCTGACGACGCCAAACGAACTGCGCGCCATCGCCGATGCCGCCGAGAAGTACAACGTGCCGACCGTGAAAGTCACCGGCGGTCAGCGTATCGACCTGCTCGGCGTCAAGAAGGAAGACCTGCCGGCGATGTGGGCCGACCTCAACGCGGCTGGCATGGTTTCCGGCCACGCTTACGGCAAGTCGATCCGCACCGTGAAGACCTGTGTCGGTGCCGAACACTGCCGTTTCGGCACGCAGCTGGCCATGGACATGGGCGTCAAGCTGGAAAAGATGCTGTTCGACATGTACGCCCCGCACAAGGTCAAGCTGGCCGTCTCCGGCTGCCCGCGCAACTGCGCCGAGGCCGGTATCAAGGACGTCGGCATCATCGGTGTCGATTCCGGCTACGAGATCTACATCGCCGGCAACGGCGGCATCAAGACCGAAGTTGCCCAGTTCCTGTGCAAGGTAAATTCGGACGAGGACGTCATGGAGTATTCCGGTGCCTTCCTGCAGCTTTACCGCCTTGAGGGCTGGTATCTGGAGCGCACCTGCCACTACATGGAACGTGTCGGTCTGGACTACATCAAGGGCAAGATTCTTGAGGATGAGGAAGGCCGCAAGGCGCTGTACGCCGGTTTGCTTGATTCACTGAAGGATGCCAAGGATCCGTGGGCAACGTCCCGCGAAGAAGGTCCGGTCAAGCAGTTCATCCCGATCATGGTCGAAGCTTGAGAATTCAGAAAACGAGGACATAAAAATGAGTAACTGGAAACTGATTTGCCCGCTGGAAGATATCCCGCAACTTGGCTCGCGCATCGTCAAGCCATCGACTGGCGGCGACATCGCCATCTTTCGCACCTCGGATGATCAAGTCTTTGCCATGCACGACAAATGCCCGCACAAGGGCGGCCCGTTGTCGCAGGGCATCGTGCACGGCAAGCGGGTGACCTGCCCGCTGCATGGCTGGAATATCGGCCTTGAAGACGGTCACGCCGTTGCGCCGGATGTTGGCTCATGCACCAAATTCGAGGTCAAGGTCGAGGGCGGACAGGTCTTCCTGTCGGTCTGATCGGGTCTCTTTTCTGAACATGCCGGGCGACAGCTTGTTGCCCGGCCCAATCCAACGACAAGCGAATCAAATGTCTTTTTCAGGTCATCGCAAAATCAACCGTTTCCTTGGTGCCGAATTTGGTATCAGCGAACCGGAAGAGGTGCACATCATGCTCATTCCGCATCTCCATCTGTCACACCTTGTGGCGACGGGAGAGTGGGATCACCAGCATGTCGCTTCGGTTGCCGGTGTGTTCAACGTTGCCCTGGCGCTGGCCTACATCAACAAGGATCGTCGCTCGATCAATTTCTATAGCGGCATCCAGGAGTTGTTGCTGGCGCTGGCTAACGGACAAACCTTTGGCGATGTTGAAAAGCGGCGTTTGCAGATGGTTTTTTCCGAAGCGGATAAATACATCTGCGGGCAGCGCAAGACAGACATCCTGACCGCGATCCGTATGGTCGAGTACCAGATTGCGAACGCTCCGCCGGAAACGGTGGTTCGTCTGGATGGCAAGTAAGCGCGTGCTCGCTGGCGCGACTGATAGATCAAAAAACTTCAGGCTGGGATTCATCCAGCCAGATAAAGGAACTCAAAATGGCTTACCTGGTACCTTCTGAATTCGTCACCAAAATGGTGGATGCGGGCGAATCGAAAATCTACATGTCCACCCGCGACTCCCTGATCCGCGCTTACATGGCGGGAGCCATTCTCGCGCTGGCGGCCGTGTTCGCAGTGACCGCTTCGGTGATGACCGGCCAGCCGCTGGTGGGCGCCATCCTTTTCCCGGTCGGTTTCTGCATGCTCTATTTGCTCGGTTTTGACCTGTTGACCGGGGTATTCGTGCTGACGCCGCTGGCCTGGCTGGACAAGCGTCCGGGCGTCACGATCAAGGCCATCCTCAAAAACTGGGGAGTTGTTTTTACCGGTAATTTCCTCGGCGCATTGACCGTGGCTTTCATGATGTCCTTCGTTTTTACCTATGGTTTCTCGGTGGCCCCGAATGAAATCGGCACCAAGATCGGCCATATCGGTGAAGCCCGGACGATTGGCTACGCCAAGTACGGTTTGATGGGCTGGCTGACCATTTTCATGCGCGGCATGCTGTGTAACTGGATGGTTTCCACCGGCGTGGTTGGCGCGATGATTTCGACCACCGTCAGCGGCAAGGTGATCGCCATGTGGATGCCGATCATGCTGTTCTTCGCGATGACTTTCGAGCATTCCGTGGTCAACATGTTCCTCTTCCCATCCGGCCTGATGATGGGCGGCAATTTCTCTATCCTCGACTATTTCATCTGGAACGAAATCCCGGTGGTTCTCGGCAATCTGGTCGGCGGCCTGGCTTTCACCGGCCTGACCCTGTACGCAACGCACATCAAGACCGGCCCGAAGCGCACCTTCAACTAATCGGCCGGATCATCCGGAAAGCCTCAGTCCCGTTCAGGGCTGGGGCTTTTCTTGTATAAAAGTGACCATGAAACTCAAAATATCCGCCGGACAGTATTCCGACAAGGGCCGCAAGGAAAGCAACCAGGATTTCCATGGACTTTGCATTCCGAACGAACCGCAACTCAGTTCCAAGGGCATCGCCATTGCGCTGGCCGATGGGATCAGCAGCAGCCAGGTCAGCCAGGTGGCCGCCCAGTCGGCAGTCACAGGTTTTCTTGAGGATTACTACTGTACTTCCGAGGCCTGGTCGGTCAGGACATCCGGCGAGCGGGTGCTGGTCGCGACCAATTCATGGTTGCATTCGCAGACGCAACAAAGCCAGCACCGCTACGACAAGGATCGTGGCTATGTCTGCACGTTCAGCGGCATGGTCATCAAATCGACGACGGCGCATCTTTTCCATGTCGGCGACACGCGGATCTACCAGTTGCGCAACCGCGAACTCAAGCAGCTGACCGATGATCATCGGGTCTGGATTTCCTCTGCCCAGAGCCATCTGGCGCGCGCTTTGGGCATCGACCGCAAGCTGGAGGTCGACTATCAGTCGGTTCAGATCGAGCAAAACGATCTGTTTCTGCTGGCGACGGATGGCGTTTATGAATTCGTCACGGCAGATTTCATCGTTGCCACGCTGGATGCCTGCGCGGCCGACCTGGACGCTGCCGCCAAGTGCATTGTCGAGGAAGCCTATCGGCAGGGCAGTGGCGACAACCTGACCGTGCAGATTGTCAGAATCGAGGCCTTGCCCAGCCCGGAGGCCAACGAAATCTATCGGCAGATTGCCGAACTCCCCTTTGCGCCACTGCTTGAGCCGCGTGCGCAATTCGACGGTTACCAGATCATTCGCGAAATCAAGGGCAGCAGCCGGAGCCACATCTATCTTGCGGTCGACGGTGAAAGCGGGCAAAAAGTCGTCATCAAGACACCGTCGATCGATCTACAGGGCGACCCGGCCTATCTTGAACGCTTCCTGATGGAAGAGTGGATCGCCCGCCGCATCAACAGCGCCCATGTCCTCAAGCCTTGCCAGCAGACGCGCAAGCGCAATTACATCTATGTCGTGACCGAGTTCATCGAGGGGCAGACGCTGACCCAATGGATGATCGACAACCCCAAGCCGGATCTGGCCAGCGTGCGCGGGATTCTCGAACAGGCGGCCAAAGGGCTGCAGGCGTTTCATCGCCTGGAAATGGTGCATCAGGACATTCGCCCCGACAACATCATGATCGACAGCACCGGCACGGTGAAAATCATCGATTTCGGTGCGACGCGAGTCGCCGGCGTGATGGAGATCGCGACCCCGATCGAGCAGATCAACCTGCTCGGCTCGGCCACCTATGCGGCGCCGGAGTATTTTCTCGGGGAAAACGGGTCGTCGCGCTCCGACATTTTTTCGCTCGGTGTGATCGCCTGCCAGATGCTGTCCGGAAAATTGCCCTACGGCATCGAGCTTGCCAAGTCGCGGACCAAGGCGGCCCAGCGAAAGCTCGTCTATCAATCGGTGCTCAACGATGAGAAGGAAATCCCGCCCTGGGTTGATGATGCGATCCGCAAGGCCGTCGAGCCCGACCCCTTCGAGCGTTACGAAGAGCTATCCGAGTTCATTTTCGACCTGCACCACCCGAATCGCGATTTCCTCAACAAGACCCGCCCGCCGCTGATCGAGCGCAACCCGGTGATTTTCTGGAAGAGCGTTTCTTTTGTCCTGATGCTGGCGCTCATCGTCTTGAGTCTGGTCCGCTTCAAATAAGGCTGTTTTCCGCGGTCGACCGCAGGAAACAGCGGGAAATCAGCAAAGCCGGGTAGCTCTGCGCTCCGGCGGCGGTGTGCCGCATCGGTGATTGGCGCAAGGAGCGTTTTCCTGGTGCGTCAATGTACCGAACGTCTGCACCGCCATGGCATGCCGTGCATGCTTTTGGTGCGCCGGAACCCTGTGCGATTCTTCATTGTTCATATAAATCAGTAGGTTGGTCGGCTGGCACGGCGCTTGCGATATCCAGGCATCACAGCGATTTCCGCCAACGAGGGTGGGCTGGTGGCGACGAAGCCATGCGCTGAAGCAAGCATCCCCCTTCAACGACCGTTCCCGCACCCCAAGGGTGTTTGCGCGGTCAACCCGGAAAACAGACCCAAAATGGACAAAAAATCATTCCTGCAAGCCGGCCACACGCCCACGCTTCTGGCGGCATTCCTCTACTTCGACCTGGCTTTCATGGTCTGGGTCATCCTCGGTCCGCTCGGTATCGGCATCGCCAAGGATCTCGGCCTGACGCACGCCCAGAAGGGCCTGATGGTCGCCACGCCGGTGCTGGCCGGTGCCTTGTTGCGTATCGTCATGGGCATCCTGGTTGATCGTCTGTCGCCGAAAAAAGCGGCCATCATCGGTCAGGTCGTTGTCATCGCAGCCATGGCTTATGCCTGGTTGATTGGTGTGCATTCGTATAACGAAGTACTCATCCTTGGCGTTTTCCTGGGCGTTGCCGGCGCCTCGTTCGCCGCCGCCCTGCCACTGGCTTCACGCTGGTATCCGGCCGAACATCAGGGCACGGCGATGGGCATCGCCGGGGCCGGCAACTCCGGGACGGCGCTGGCGGCTTTGTTCGCCCCCGGCCTGGCTGCCGCCTTCGGCTGGACCAATGTGTTCGGGATCGTGCTCATTCCGCTGATCCTGGTCCTGATCGCCTTCTGCTTCATGGCCAAGGATGCGCCCGACGCGCCGCCGCCGAAGACTTTCGCCGAGTACCTGAAAGTGCTCAAGGACAAGGATGCCTGGTGGTTCATGTTCTTCTACTCGGTGACTTTCGGCGGTTTCGTTGGCCTGGCTTCATCGCTGGTCATCTACTTCAACACCCAGTACGGGCTTGATCCGAAAACCGCCGGGTTCTTTACGGCCGGTTGCGTTTTTGCCGGGTCGCTGGTTCGTCCGATCGGCGGCAATCTGGCTGATCGTATCGGTGGCGTCAAATCGCTGACCGTGATGTATATCTTCGCCGCCATCTTCCTGGCCATCGTCAGCCTCGGCCTGCCGGAAGCGTGGATGGCACTGGTCGCCTTCGTCGGTGCCATGCTGGCTCTCGGGACAGGGAATGGTGCGGTATTCCAGCTGGTGCCCCAGCGTTTCCGCAAGGAAATCGGCGTGATGACCGGCCTGGTCGGCATGGCCGGTGGGGTGGGCGGCTTCTACCTGGCCTCCAGCCTTGGTTATTCCCGCCAGATCACCGGCAGCTACCAGATGGGTTTCATGATTTTTGCCGCCCTGGCTGTGCTTGCATTGGTTGGCCTGACCGGCGTCAAGACCCGCTGGCGCACCACCTGGGGAGCCAGTCATCTGACGGCCGCCAAAATCTGACGTAAAGTCACCCGGCGGCGCAGTGTTTGCGCCGCTTTTTTCATTCGAGTCGATCATGCCCTTACAACTTGCCATTGGCCAAGCCTCCCTGACCGGACCTCGC
The DNA here is from genome assembly GCF_016864195.1 of Dechloromonas sp. TW-R-39-2. Lineage (NCBI taxonomy): Bacteria > Pseudomonadati > Pseudomonadota > Betaproteobacteria > Rhodocyclales > Azonexaceae > Dechloromonas > Dechloromonas sp. TW-R-39-2. The sequence goes on along the minus strand of NZ_CP045202.1, from coordinate 2,902,000 downwards.
GAGCGGAATGAGGATTACGCCGGATTCGCCACGCCGGAGGGGCTGGAGCTCGAAAACAAGGGCGTCATCGCGGCGGTTGCCGATGGCATTGGCGGCCATCGCGGCGGACGCGAGGCGGCTGAATATACGGTACGCGGTTTGTTGGCCGATTACTTTGCCACGCCAGATACCTGGGGCGTGCCGCGGTCCATCGAAACGGTGACGACCGCCCTCAATCGCTGGGTCATTGCCGAAGCCGGGCGGGATGCCGAGCTGACCGGTATGGCAACGACCTTGTCGGCGCTGGTCGTGCGCGGCCGTCGTTTTTATACGGCGCATATCGGCGACAGCCGCATCTATCGTTTGCAGGGGGGGCGGCTCGATCGCCTGACCGTCGATCACACCTGGGAACATCCCGAGCTGAATAACGTGCTGTCCCGCGCCATCGGCCTGGATCCACGCGTGCTGATGGATTTTGCCGATGGCGATCTTGCGGTCGACGACCGTTTTTTGCTGGTTTCCGATGGCGTCTGGGGCGTTTTGCCGGATGCGTTGATGCGCGAAGTGCTGCTCGATCATCCCGAGCCGCAAGGTGCTGCCGCCGCCCTGACCAGCCTGGCGTTGGCCCAGGGCGGGCACGACAACGCCACGGCCGTCGTGCTGGATATCCTGACCCTGCCGCCGGCCGGTCTGCGCGATAGTCTCGAAAGTGCAGTCAGCCTGCCTTTGCCGCATCGTCTCAAGCCGGGGCATGAGCTGGATGGCTTTTTGATCGAAGAGGTTTTGCACGATGCGCGGGAAACCCTGCTTTATCGCGTCAAAAATCAGCGTAACGGGCAGTTGCTGGTCCTCAAGACCTTGCAGGCCAGCATGGAAGGCGATACCGCCGCCGCCTCCGCCTTGCTGATGGAGGAGTGGCGCGCCCGTCGCGTCGTTTCACCGTTCTTTCCACAAGTCGTACCGGCCGACCAGCGCAGCTGCCTGTATTACCTGATGACCTGGCATGCCGGTGCCACCTTGCAGGACAGGCTGGATGCCGGACAGCATTTCCCGGTCGGCGAGGTGGTCCGCCTCGGCGTTGCCCTGTTGCGTGCGATTGCCACCTTGCACCGGCTGGATATCGTGCATCGCGACATCAAGACCGACAATATCCATCTCGGGCAGGACGGTGTCTTGCGCGTCCTCGATCTGGGCGTTGCCGTCAGCCTCGGTGAGCGCAAGCCGGACGAGCCTGTCGGCCAGGCCGGCACGCCGTCTTACATGGCGCCGGAGCTGTTTGAAAATGCCGAGCCGGCCGCGGCCAATGATCTTTATGCCGCCGGTGTCGTGCTGTATTACCTGCTGACCCGCAAATATCCGTATGGCGAGATCGAGCCTTTCCAGACCCCGAAATTCGGTGATCCGGCGCGGCCGACGCGCTGGCGTCCTGAAATTCCCGGCTGGCTGGAAAACATCCTGCTCAAAAGTGTCGCCAGGCAGGCCAAGGACCGCTTTGAAACGGCAGAAGAGTTCATCCTGGCGCTTGAGCGCGGCGCCAGTCGGCCGATTGCGCCGCCGGGCAGACAGCCGCTGATCCAGCGCAATCCGCTGGTGTTCTGGAAAGGCGTGGCTGCCTGTTCTCTCGCGGTCAACCTGGTGTTGTGGCTGATTTTGCTGCGCTGAGCGTCATTCCCGGTTGGCGGTGACCAGTTCCTTCAATTTGGCATCTTCCAGCTTGATGTGTTTGATCAGCCAGTCGCGCAGATAAATCAGGACATCGAACTGTGCGGTCAGCGGGTTGTCGTGCAGTTCGCCATAAAACTCGTCGAGCCGGGTTTCAAAATCACGGTGCTGGGCGTGCTGCCTGTCCTGTTCGCCGTAGGCGTGGTGGGCCATCATCCGCTCTTCGGCCCGGAAATGAACCTGGGCGTACTGGTCCAGCGCCTTCAGGATGCGGGCCACATCGCGTGCGCCGCGTTTTGCTGCAACCACGTCGAACAGGTCATTGGTCAAGTCGAACAGGTAGCGATGATGCTCGTCGATGACATCGATTCCGACACTGAGCGCCTCATCCCAGGCGACCCAGCGATCTTCGCGGTAGGCTACGGGCGGAAGATCGAGTGCCTGATTCGGATCGATGATGTCGTCCCGGTAAAGTTCGCGGATGCGGATGATCTCGGGCATGGCCCGGTCAAAAGCCGCAACGGCGGAGGGATCGAAATAACGCCCGGACTCCTGGTGAACGTAAGCGATGGCATCTTCGAATGACCAGGGGCGCTTGTAGGGACGTATCGACGTGAGGGCATCAAAGACATCGGCAATCGCGCAAACGCGCGCCAATACCGGAATTTCCTCACCGCGCAGGCCGTACGGATAACCGGTGCCGTCCCAACGCTCGTGGTGGTAAGCCGCAATGTCGCGGGCGGCAGTAATCAACGCATCGCTGCCTTCGAGCAGGCGCTTGCCGATTTCGGTGTGCGTTTTCATCACTTCGAACTCATCGGGCGTCAGGCGGCCCGGCTTGAGCAGAATGGCGTCGGCAATGCCGATCTTGCCGACATCGTGCATCGGGGCGCAGATGGCGAGCAGTTCGCGCAGTTCGAGCGACAAGCCCATCGCCTTGGCGATGCTGGTTGCGTAGTGGGTCATGCGCATGATGTGCATGCCGGTTTCGTTGTCGCGGTATTCCGATGCCGTTCCCAGGCGGCGAATGGCATCGGTCCGGGCATCTTCGAGTTCGACTTCGCGGACCCGCAGCGTTTCGTTCACCATGCTGCGCGATACCAGCATTGAAACGGCTTGCGCCAGGTCGCTCATGAATTCCAGTTCAACTGCATCGGGGAGCCAGTCTGCTTCAATGAAGATGAGCAGGTAGCCGATCGATTTTCCGTTGTCGCTGAGCGGGAGGGTCAGGCAGGGGGCGTTGTCCTCGACGCCAACCAGCGACAGGGCCGGCCGGTGCGTGGCCGGCGTACCAAGACGGGCATGCGGGTCGAAGGTGCGTGACGGATCGATCTCGTTGCCCTGCTGGCTGGCGCGTCCCCAAGCTGCGGGCAAGCCGAATTGGGCAACCTGGACAAGGCGATGACGCGGATTGAAGAGCAGCAGGGCGCTCTTGGGAATGACGCGAATGCCCGGCAGGGCGTGCAGCAGATCGAACAGTCGTGCCTGCAGACGGTCGAGGTCGGCATCGACACTGCCGATCTTGGTCAACTCGAAAACCAGTCGGCTGACGGCCAGAATTTCCTGATCCTTGTTCATGATTTCAGTTTTTTGCCATGACTAGAACATTGATGAGCAAAATCTCGTCGCTTGGGATTTGCAAAAAAAGACAATTTCCGTTTTTAATTGCCTGATCAGTGAAAAGTGTGAAAAACAACGCCGTGCAGCTTAGAGGGATATTGATCTACGTCGTCTGACTTAGGTCAAAAGGATTTAATTTGTCTGGGCAGGATGGCGATTACGCCGCATTCAGACGGCTTGGCCGCCGGACAAAAATCGATCTGGCCTAATCGGGCGGTGGGCGGGATAATCCGCCCAACTTTCTGGAGAGATAAACCATGACCACAGCCCTGATTCTTTTTGCCCACGGTGCCCGCGATCCGGAATGGGCCAATCCGATGCGGCGGGTTCAGGCTGCGATGCGTTTGCGCGTGACGGATGCGCCCGTCGAACTGGCTTTTCTCGAATTCATGACGCCGACCCTGCCGGAATGTGCCAGTCAGCTGATCGCGCAGGGGGCGAAAAAGATCGTCGTGATTCCGATGTTCATTGCCCGTGGTGGCCATCTGAAGAAGGAAACTCCAGAAATCCTCGATGCGCTGCGGTCGACCTATCCTGACGTCGATTTTTCACTGAGCGGGGTGATCGGCGAAAACGAGATTGTTGTTCAGGCCATGGCTGAAGCCGCACTTGGGGCAGCTGGTTCGGAGTTTGCTTAGAGTCCGGCATGCTTACTGTCCTAGTGATTGATGAATCCCGTTCGCGGGCCGGAGAAATCTGTGCCGGGCTGGCGCTTGCCGGCTATCAGGTCGCAGCCATCCTGGCCGGCGCCGACAATCTGACGGCTGAGGTCGAAAGACTGCAGCCGGATGTGATCCTGATCGACACGGAAAGTCCGAGTCGCGACACCCTTGAACATCTGGCAACGATGAACAAGGACATGCCGCGTCCGGTCGTCATCTTTACCCAGGAAGATGGCCAGGAAACCATCCGTGATGCCGTCAAGGCCGGCGTTTCGGCGTATATCGTCGATGGCCTCGACCCGAAAAGGATCAAGCCGATCGTCGAGGTTGCCCGGGCACGTTTCGAAGATACCCAGGCGTTGCGTCGCGAGCTTGATGAAATATCCAAGAAGTTGACCGACCGCAAGCTGGTCGACAAGGCCAAGGGCGTTTTGATGAAGGCGCGCGGTCTCGATGAGGACGCGGCTTACCATGCGATGCGCAAGCTGGCCATGGAGCGCGGCCAGAGTATGGCCAAAGTGGCGCGCGACGTAATCGACATGGCGCGCGTGCTGCTCTAAAGCTGTGCGGTTGGGCCGCCTTGTTGCACCGCAACAGTGCATTCGTCCGGCGAGTTTTCTGACCGGCGATTCGACAAAAATCCATTTAAAACCATGTAGTTATATTTATCTAGTTCCTTTTAACTAATCCTGGCACGGCCATTGCAATAGTCCTTTTAAACGCACGGTCAATGGCGACCGGGCAAGCGCTGAGCAAAAGCCAGCGCACAGGACAAGGGCGTCCATCTGTACTGCCAAAGCGCAGGACAGATGCGACGCCCGTTTGTTTTTGGATTTTCGTTATCAAGGAGCAAGCAATGGAAGACAAGAAACTGGTTGTTGAAGGTGCCGTGGAAAAGTCATCCTCTTTTTCGCGCCGTGATTTTGTGTCAGCTGCATTGGGAGCGTCGCTCATGTCCATGGTTCCTCCTGGTGTACGCAGCGCGGCCTGGGCTGCAGGTTCGGATGCCCCCGAAAAGAAGGAAGTCCGTATCGGCTTCATCCCGCTGACTGACTGTGCTTCCGTCGTCATGGCGGCGGTCAACAAGTTCGATGAGAAGTACGGCATCAAGATCATCCCGACCAAGGAGGCTTCCTGGGCCTCGGTGCGCGACAAGCTGGTCAATGGTGAGCTCGACTGCGCCCATGTGCTGTACGGCCTGGTCTACGGCGTGCAGCTCGGTATCGGCGGGCCGAAGAAGGACATGGCCAATCTGATGACCCTGAATACCAATGGTCAGGCGATCACGATGTCGAACCAGATGAAGGACAAGGGCGCGGTCGACGGCCCCAGCCTGGCCAAATTGCTTGCCAAGAAGGAGCGTGAATATACCTTCGCGCAGACCTTCCCGACCGGCACGCACGCCATGTGGTTGTACTACTGGCTGGCGGCGAACGGCATCAACCCGCTCAAGGACGTCAAGACGATCACCGTGCCACCGCCGCAGATGGTTGCCAACATGCGCGTCGGCAACATGGATGGCTATTGCGTCGGCGAGCCGTGGAACAACCGCGCGATCATGGACAATATCGGCTTCACGGCGACGACGACGCAGGATATCTGGACTGATCACCCGGAAAAGATTCTCGGGACGACGGCCGAGTGGGTGCAGAAAAATCCGAATACGGCGCGTGCCGTGGTCGCCGCGATTCTCGACGCCAGCAAATGGATCGATGCCTCGCTGCCGAACAAGCAGAAGACGGCCGAAACGATCGCCCAGAAGTCCTACGTCAATACCGATACCGAGGTCATCGTCGCCCGTATGCTCGGTCGTTACCAGAACGGTCTGGGCAAGAGCTGGGACGACAAGAATCACATGAAGTTCTTCAACGACGGGGCGGTGAATTTCCCCTACCTGTCGGATGGCATGTGGTTCATGACGCAGCACAAGCGCTGGGGTTTGCTGAAGAGCCATCCGGATTACCTGGCCGTGGCCAAGCAGGTCAATCGTGTCGATATCTACAAGCAGGGTGCGGCTGCCGCAGGCGTTGCCCTGCCGAAGAGCGACATGCGCAGCAGCAAGCTGGTCGACGGCGTGGTCTGGGATGGCAAGGACCCGGCCAAGTACGCCGATGCTTTCAAGGTGAAGGCTTAACGCGGCTTAAAAGCGGCCATGCCTGCTTGATTCAGGTATGGCCGGCCACAAGGAGAGAACCATGAATGCCACGACGATGAACGGTGATTTCGGCCTTGAAAAAGCGGTCGACCGCAACCCGCAGGCAAGTCTCCCGGCGGGGGAAACCGGCAGCCACTCGGTCGCCGGGCTTGCTGCAGTGCCAGCCAAGGAAAAAATAATGGAAAAAACAGCAACGATGCCGAGCGGCGTAGCGTTCGGTGAAAGAATCAACAACCTCCTGCGGGCCGTATTGCCGCCCAGCCTCGGTATGCTGATCCTGCTCGGTATCTGGTATGTCGCCACCCACAAAGGGGGGAGCATTCCCGGCCCGGTGCAAACCTGGGATGCGGCAGTCGCGTTGTTTACCGACCCGTTCTACCGCAACGGGCCGAACGATCAGGGCATTGGCTGGAACATCCTGTCCTCGCTGCAACGCGTCGGTATCGGCTTCGGCTTTGCCGCGCTGGTCGGCATTCCGCTCGGCTTCATCCTCGGTCGCTCGGCTTTCCTGTCGGCGATGATCAATCCGATCATCAGCCTGCTGCGCCCGGTGTCGCCGCTCGCCTGGCTGCCGATCGGCCTGCTCGTTTTCAAAAAGGCTGATCCGGCTGCCACCTATACCATTTTCATTTGCTCCATCTGGCCGATGATCATGAACACGGCACAAGGCGTGCAGCGCGTGCCGCAGGACTACCTCAACGTCGCCCGCGTGCTGGCGTTGTCGGAGTGGAAGGTCGTTACCAAGATTCTCTTCCCGGCTGTGCTGCCCTACATGCTCACCGGTATCCGCCTGTCCATCGGGACCGCCTGGCTGGTCATCGTTGCGGCTGAAATGCTCACCGGCGGCGTCGGCATCGGCTTCTGGGTGTGGGACGAGTGGAACAACCTGAAGGTCGAGCACATCATCATCGCCATCTTCGTCATCGGTATCGTCGGCCTGATTCTCGAGCAAAGCCTGATCATGCTCGCCAAGAAGCTGACCAAAGAATCCGCCTGATCCGGGAGAACATCATGGAAAAATTCGTACAAGTTCAACGCGTCGGCCAGACCTTCGACACCAAGAAGGGCAAGTTTGTCGCCCTGCGCGACATCGACCTGACCATCAAGCAAGGCGAGTTCATCACCCTGATCGGTCACTCCGGTTGCGGCAAATCAACGCTGCTCAATCTGATCGCCGGGCTGACCAAGCCGAGTACTGGCGTGCTGTTGCTGGAAGACCGTGAAATTGCCGGTCCGGGGCCGGAGCGTGCCGTGGTTTTCCAAAACCACAGCCTGCTGCCCTGGCTGACCTGCTTCGAAAACGTCTATCTCGCCGTCGAGCGGGTGTTTGGCGAAAAGGAAGGCAAGGCCAAGCTCAAGGAACGGACTGCCGCTGCCATCAATCTGGTCGGCCTTGACCATGCCAGCGCCAAGTACCCGAATGAAATCTCCGGTGGCATGAAGCAACGGGTCGGCATCGCCCGTGCCTTGTCGATGCAGCCCAAGGTGTTGCTGATGGATGAGCCGTTCGGCGCCCTCGATGCGCTGACCCGCGCCAAGCTGCAGGACGAGCTGATGAAGATCTGCGAGGCAACCAAGGCGACGACGGTGATGGTGACGCACGACGTCGACGAGGCCGTGCTGCTCTCTGACCGCATCGTGATGATGACCAACGGCCCGGCCGCGACGATCGGCGAGATTCTCACGGTCGACCTGCCCAGACCGAGAAATCGCCTGACGCTGGCGCACGACCCGGATTACATCCGGTATCGTGCTGCGGTTCTTGAGTTCCTCTACGAAAAGCAGGCGCACGTCGAAAAGCTGGTCGCCTGAGTCGTTGGTACGGCGTCTTCTACGCCTGCACCGTACTTGCCCGCCGGATCAAACCGGCGGGTTTTTCATGCCGCATGCGCCGCTGCCGTACAGACCAGGTTGCGTCCGCTTTGCTTGGCAGAGTAGAGCGCTGCATCGGCCCGGTCTATGGTCTGGTCAAGCGACTCAGCGCCATCGAACTGGCTGACGCCAATGCTGACGGTAATCCGGATGTCGGGATCGGTCGGGTCGGGAATGCATTCGGCCACCGAGGCCCTCAATTTCTCAGCCAAATGTTCGGCTTCGGTCTGGTCGCAGGCTTGAAGAATGATCAGGAACTCTTCACCTCCCCAGCGCACCGCCACATCGGATTCGCGGATGCTCCCCCGTATTTGCCGGGCGATACCGCTTAAAACCTGATCGCCCACCCGATGGCCATGGCGATCGTTGATCTCCTTGAAGTGATCGACGTCGGCCAGCAAGATGCTGATCGGTTTCGGGGTGCGGCGGTAGGCGGCGAGCAGGCGGTCAAGAATGATCGAGCAGGCATGGCGGTTGAGCAGCCCGGTCAACTTGTCTTTCGAGGCCATTTCCTCGATTCTGAACTGGTAGCGTCCGAGTGCGATGTGAGTCAGGAAGATGACCAGCAAGGTCACCACCAGACTGATTGCCAGATTGGCATAGAGCGTCTGGCGAATGCCGGCAAGGGCGGCATCTTCATTTTGCTCGACGAAAAGATACCAGTTCAATTCGCTCAGGTAATTGACGTTGAGTACGTGATTGTCACCGTTGGCGACAAACTGGTACGAGCCGGCCTTTTCGCGCAGGATGGTGTCGAGTTGTGCACCAATACCCTGGGCTTTGTGCAAATCAGCTTCCCGGCCTGGCTGATTGCCGAAGAGGACGATGTGACCACTTGCATCGACAAAGTAGATTGTCCGGTTGAAGCGCTGCTGGTAACTGGCAATCAGGTGGCGGACGGCATCGACCGTCAGTCCGATACCGGTGGCGCCGATATAATTTCCGTCAAAATCGAATACCCGGTAATTGATGAAAATGGTCAGCGCATCCTTGTTCGCCAGATCGGGATCAACATTGATTTCATAATCCTGTTTCATGTCGCGGACGCGGTGATACCAGGCATCGCGCGGTTCGCTGGCTGACACGTGTTTGAGTATGCCTTCACCGGTATAGTAGTGGCCGGTTTTCTCTGAAACGAAGAAGCTGCTGAATGCAGCGTGGCGTTTTTTGACCTCGCCGAGATACTGGGCCATCGCACCGACATCCCGCTCACCTTTCAGCACCCAGTCGCGCAGGAACGTATCATGCGCCATGGTGGACGAGATCAAAACCGGGCGGACGAGGTCTTTCTGGATTTCGGAATAGATATTGCTCGACGTGAGTGGCAAATCCTGTCCGATGATGGCTGAGCGGATCGCATCCTTGGATACGAAATAACCAAACAGTGTGGTGGCAAAAAACCCCGCACTGAGCAACAGGCTCAGTAGTAGAAGCAATCTGCGGTGATTGAATATTCTGGTCGTCATCTTCATTTCGCTGATTATGTGGCAAAGCCGGGCGAGAATCCATGACAGTGCGTCGTGCGTATTTTGATATGCGTCCTTGTGGGATTGATGAAAGTGGCGCTAATGTTTGAACCTCTTGTACAGGGAACGTATTGATGTTCGCCAATCCCGGCAAACTGTCGAAAAAAATTGTCGGAATGCTGATTGCCTTTTTCATGGTGGCAATGACGGCAATCGGTCTGACTTTACTGATTTCCTGGCAGCTCGAAGGTGTCGCTGCCGCGATCAATGACGCCGGCAGCCTGCGCATGCGGACTTATCGCATTGGCCATCTGATGGCGCGCGGGGTCGAGCAAAAAATGACGACCCAGGACTTGTCGACCATTCTGAGCGGGGAACTGGATCTGTTCGACAAGGTGCTGCGCGATCTGCAACTGGGCGACCCTGTCCGTCCCCTTTCTCCGCCGCGCAACGCACAGGTCCAGGATCAGTTGAGCATCGTGTCCCAGGCCTGGGGGGCGAAAGTCCGCCCTCTGGTATTGAATTATTTGTCAGCCGATCTCAAACAGCGCGATGCTGCCCTTGATCGCTTTGATGATGAAATTGAAGGCTTTGTCAGCAGTATCAACGAGTTGGTCCTGTCGATGGAGTGGAGTTACGCCCACGATACCAACCTTTTGCGGACGGTTCAGGCGGCACTGGTTTTCCTGGCGATTATCGGTACAGGCATTCTGATCCGCTTTTTCATCCGTCTGGTCATTACGCCGATTGGCATTTTGTTGGCGGGCATGCGCCGAATGACCAGCAACGATCTCTCGGTTCGTTTGCCGGCCAACTCGAATGATGAATTGGGAAGTCTGGCGCAAGGCTTCAACCAGATGGCCGAACATCTGCAAAACGCCTACGGTACGCTGGAAGAGCGGGTCGAGGCAGAAACCAGAAGTCTGGCCCAGCGCAATCGCGAGCTGAGAATTCTTTACGAAGAAACCGCATTCCTGACTCAGCCGGCCAATCTGGAAAATATCTGCCAGGGGTTTCTCGACCGGATCAAAACCGCATTGGGCGCCGATGGCGGCGCGGTGCGGCTCTATGCCGCAGATAAAGAAACCCTTTACCTGATGGCACACGAGGGCTTGTCAGACCAGTTCGTCGCCATTGAGGCTGAGCTGAATTGTGGCGAATGCCTTTGTGGCGAGGTCATCCAGACCGGGATTACAGCGACTTTCCAGACGGCAAATCCGCCACCGGGCATGAAGCTGCGGAGTTGCATCCGTGAGGGTTTTGCAACGGCAACCGCATTTACCATCCTCTACAACAAGCAGCGTCTGGGGGTGTACAACCTGTATTTCCGTCGCCCGCAGGCACTTTCGGACCGCGATATCTATTTGCTGGAAACCCTGGGGCAACATCTGGGGGTTGCGATCGAAAACCAGCGCCTGATGTCCCGCGAGCGTGAACTGGCTGTCTCCGAAGAGCGTAATCTGCTGGCCCAGGAGTTGCACGACTCGATTGCCCAGGGCCTGGCATTCCTCAATATCCAGGTTCAATTGCTCCAGGACTCCCTGCGCAAGGGCCGTCTGGATGAAGCAATGCAAACAGCCGGGCAACTCCGTGAGGGGGTGCAGGAAAGCTATGACGATGTGCGCGAGCTGCTGGTCCACTTCCGGACGCGTGTGCACCAGTCGGACCTTGATTCTGCGATTCAGGCGGCCCTGGAAAAATTTGAAGGACAAACCGGTATCAAGACAGCCTTCGAGCGTATTGGTAGCGGCTCGCCGTTTGGTTCGACAGATGAAGTCCAGATCATGCATATCGTTCAGGAGTCACTCTCGAATATCCGCAAGCATGCCCGTGCGTCAAATGTTAATGTCATGTTGCATCGAGACCAGGGGCACCTGACGGTCGAGGTCAAGGATGATGGTGTTGGATTTGATACGGTCAACGAGCCGAATGTGCTGTCTGATCGTCATGTCGGCTTGAAAATCATGCGCGAACGCGCTTACCGGGTTGGCGGCGAGTGTCGCGTTGACTCCGAAATCGGGAGAGGCACCCGTGTTACGCTGAATTTGCCTCGGGAAACTATGGGAGCGACCTGAAAATGAACGAAAAAATACATGTACTACTGGTCGACGACCACACGCTGTTTCGCAGCGGCATCAAGTCCCTGCTGCAACGCAATGAGGATTTTGTTGTTGTCGATGAAGCCGGGGACGGCCTCGAAGGCATCAAGCGGGCTCGCTCGCTGAAGCCGGATGTGGTCCTGCTCGATTTGCACATGCCGGGAGTTTCCGGACTCGAAGCCGTCAAGGTGATTACCGAGGAGAATCCCGAAGTCAGGGTGCTCATGCTGACAGTATCGGAAGATGCGCAGGACCTGATGGAGGCGTTGCGCGCCGGAGCGAGCGGCTATCTGCTGAAAAACATTGAAACCGATACGCTGGTCGATGCCATTCGCCGGGCGGCGCAAGGCGATTCCATCGTTTCGCCACAAATGACCGCGAAGCTGATCCAGGGCGTACGCAGCCAGCCAAAGCAGGCACCGGCCTTGCCCGAGCGGGACAAGTTTTCACCGCGTGAGCGCGATATCCTGATTTGTCTGGCGCAAGGCGACAGCAACAAGGAAATTGCCCGCACGCTCGATCTGGCTGAGAGCACGGTCAAGATTCATGTACAGAATATTTTCAAGAAGCTGAACATGACCAGCCGCGTTCAGGTTGCGCTGTATGCGGTCGAACACGGTTACGGACAGAACCGCAATTCTTAACGCAACGTGACGTGCTGGCTGGTCGTCCCGGCTGCACTTCTCTGACCGGCAAAAAGGCAAGCGTCGATGGCAATGCAATGTTGCGGTCGACGCTTGTTTTTGTTTGATTCTGCAGGTTTCAGTGCAGGGGGATGGGGTGCGTCCGCTGCAGGTGCTGGTAGGTCTGGGCCAGATCCTTGACGTGCTCGAAATGTCCCTCCTGAAGCGCATGCTGCATGTTTTCGATGATCATCGCATGCAGTTGATAGACGCCTTCCGGAGAGCACAGGAGAAGCTCTCCCATCTCGGCAGCGATCGTCATCGGGATGTGCTGGTGTTCGGCAATGGCTTCGATTTCGCCGCGATCAAGGTCGCAATAATCAAGAACATCTTGCATGGAAAGCATGGTCTCCTCCTGTGTTCAAACAAGAAATCCAGATTGATAGACTGCTGCTTCATCAGTTTTGTTCTATCCGCCCCGATGTTTTTTTCAGGGCAGCGGATGTTTTATTTATAGCCTGATTTGCGGCTTAATCAAGCGACGGTCGACGACCTAAATCTGCAGTTTTCCTTCAGGGAAAGCATTGCTCAACTGCAAGCGGGTAATGGTCGGCAGCAAGTCCAGTTTCAGATCTTTCTTGAACTGCGCTGCCTGTGCCCGCATGTCGTCCAGCGAGACCTCGACGCGCTTGCCCGACGTGGCAAACGCAATGGTGTTGCCGCTGTCGCAGGAGGGGAAAATCACGGCGCGGCCATCGAATGCCTGGCGGATCCGCGCCACGCTGGCTTCAAAACCTTTGTTTCGACCGAGTAGATTGACGCACAGCAATCCATCGTCGCTCAATCGGCTGCGGCATGCCTGGTAGAACGGTTCGGTGTCGAGGACTCCCGCGCGTGCGTCAGGGTCAAAACCGTCGACCAGGATGTAATCGAACTGACGGTTGCCACTCAGCATGTAGTCAGCGCCGCAGCCGATCACCACTTCAAGGCGCAGCGGATCGTCCGGCAGCTTGAAATAATGGCTGGCGATCATCTCGACCTGCGGATTGATCTCGACGACGGTGATACGACAATCGGGCAGGTGGCGATAAATGAACTTGGCCAACGAGCCGGCTCCCAGGCCGATCAGCAAGGCACTGCGTGGCCACTGACCGTTTGGACGGAGTAGCAGACCTGCCATCATTTCCCGTGTGTAAGCCAATTCCAGCGACCATGGCCGGGCGACGCGCATTGCCCCTTGCACCCATTCGGAGCCGAAGTGCAAGTAGCGAACGCCGGATTCTTCGCTGATATCGACCGAGTGAGCCGGTGCCGAACTACGTTTTTTCATCGAGATGACCTAATTGTGCGAGTTTGCGATTTCAAGCGCCGGATTTTAGCGTGAGCGGCAACCGATCGACCCGGAAAACACCGGATGTGTCAGATTGCCTTGTCCTGTAGGTGCTCAAGCCCAGGGCGGCCACGCTGTGGCGGCGCAGCCCTGCTCAGTGCTCGCTAAAGGTGAGCGGTAGCCAGATGCGGAAACAGCTGCCTTTGCCGGGTTCGCTGCGCACATCCATGCGTCCGCCGTGTTTTTTGACAATGATGTCATACGAAATCGACAGGCCGAGCCCGGTGCCTTTGCCGACGGGTTTGGTGGTGAAAAATGGTTCGAAAATACGACGCCGGACTTCTTCGCTCATGCCGATGCCGTTGTCTTCGATTTCAAACCAGACGTGGCTGTTTTCACTGCCGGATCGAACATGAATCTGCCCATGCTGGGGAATGGATTGCGCCGCATTGACCAGCAGGTTCATGAATACCTGGTTTATTTGGGCCGGAACGCAGTCGACCGCAGGAATCGTCCCCAGTTCGCGAATGACGTCAGCCTTGTACTTCAACTCGTTCCAGACCACATTCAGCGTGCTTTCCATGGCGGCATTCAGGTCGGCTTGCTGGTGTTCTGCCTGGTCAATTCGGGAGAAGTCCTTGAGATTCTGAACAATCTTGGTGACGCGAACCAGCCCTTCCTGGGACTCGGCGAGGAGCGATGGCAGATCGTCCTTGAGAAAATCGAGGTCGGCTTGCTGGCGGGCCATCTCGATTTTGGCCGGATCGCCTGTTTCGTAGGACTCAATGACTGAAAACAGGCTGGTGCTGTAGTTCTTGAGTGTGCACAAGTTGGAATTGACGAAACCGACTGGATTGTTGATTTCATGCGCAACGCCGGCCGCCAGTTGGCCGATGGCCGCCATTTTTTCGGATTGCAGCAATTGTTGCTGGGCTTCTTCGACCTTGGTGAGCAATTGTTCCAGTTCGCGCCTGTCCTTTTCCAGTGCGGTGTTGGCGCTGGCGAGTTCGAGCGTACGTGTGGCAACCAGTTCTTCCAGATGATTCTGATATTCCCGGAGATCATCTTCGGCTCGGCGTCGGTCGGTGACATCCTGCAGCGTTTCAATGGCCCCAACCAGCTTGCCGTTGGCATCGCGCAGCGGGGCGGCAGTAAAGAACAGCCAGCGCCCGCCATGTTTGAGATCGGGGAAATACGCCTCGCCTTCGAAAGCGCCGTCGATCGTCCTGCAGCGTTTGTATTTGTCGTGGTAATAGGTTTCGAACTGGTCGTTGATGCTGCCGTCGACGATTAGATCGGCCATCACCGGCCGGGCGCTTGGATAGAACGCACACCATTGCTGGTTGCTGCCGATCATTTCAGTTGCCGTCATGCCGCTGATTGCGGCGCATGCCCGGTTCCAGTGCGTGATTTTGTGGCTGGCATCGATGACGAATGTCGGAACCGGGTCGCCATCGATAATCTGGCTCAGAAACAGCTCCATGTGCCGGGCAGCTGCTTCGCTGCGCTTGTGCTCCGATTCGAGCAATTTCTGCTGGGTAGCCTTGACGGTCTGGATGGCGACTTTCAGCGATTGCTGCTCTTCCAGCAAGGCGGCATTGGTTTTCGACAAATCCTGCGTTCGTGCTGCAACCTGCTGTTCAAGGCTCTGGTTGAGCGTCAGCAGGCTGTCGTTGCGTGCGGCGATCAGGCGATACAGCGAGTTCATTGCATCAAGCAGGCTGGATGTGGTCGGGTCAGCCGCGCGTTTTTGTTCCTGAAGGTAAACCGTCTCGGCCGAGCCTCCCTGGCGGATACTCTGGACCTGTCGCGCCATCGATTGGTCGATGCCCAGGATGTGGTGTGCCAGCCAGCTGGTCAGGAAACGCAGCAAATCCTCGGTGTCGGTGCCGGGGATTTCCCGCATCTTGGTGACTTGACGGGCAAACTCGATGTGAATCTGAGTGTGCTCGGCGATGAAACGCGGGTCGCAACCGACCTCCATCATCAGTTCTTCTTCGTGACGGAAGTGCACAACTGCGTATTTGACGAGTTGGGACAGGATGCTTTCAATTTCTGTGGCCGGCGTTGCGCGCGACACTTTTTCGACCACCAGATTGATGATGCGGACCAGTTCCTGGTGCTCGGTATCAACAATCGACTCACCGGTCATGTAACGCTGATCCCAGATGAACGCATCCATGGTCACACCTCGCTCTGGTTTTCCGGGAAGTCAGTGTCTAGCAGGATGGAACCGTCCGGGCCCCAATTTACCTCGGTAATGCCTGGCTCGATGCGCTCCAGTCGTTCGGCTTCAAGTTGCTCCGGCGTGAGGTCGCCCATTTCCAGGCGAACGAGATTGGCCAGTTCCCGGTTTTCCAGTTGCAATTCACGATGCGCCAGAATCTGGGCGATGGCCGAGAGCAATTCGTATTCGTTCCACGGCTTGCCGATGAAACGTTCGATCCCGACCTCGTTGACCGCACGAAGCAGGGCGTTGAGATCGGCATACCCGGACAGGATCAGGCGCGCGGCATCGGGCTGGATGGCCTTGGCTGCCTTGAGGAACTCGATGCCATCCATGACCGGCATGCGGTAGTCGCTGATGAAGAGATCGAATTCCTCGGTGCGGGCGGCTTCAAGCGCGAGCAGCGGCGAGTTGAAGATACGGACCTCGAGCTGAAAGGTTTTGGCGCCGAACGAGCAGGGAGCAACACGTAACAGTCGTTGCAAGGATTTGAGGATGGATTCCTCATCATCGACAATCAGGATACGGCTCATTTGTCCTCCTGGCGGATGTAGAGAGTCAGCGTGTGCTGCTCGGCCTGTTCCATCTTGATCAGTTGCCCGATGATTTCGCTGTTCAGCGTGCTGCCTTTGACCAACAGCATGTAGCCGTCGCGGTGCATCAGGTCGCGGCTGAGTTGCATGCCCGGCTTGAGGTGCATCGTGCGCAAGGGGCTTTCCCTGACATCCGGTTTGTGTGTTTCGGAAATATAGGTGGCGAACGCGTCGACCGCGGCAGGGTCGTAGCGCTTGCCCCGGTTCTCGATCAGAAAGCTCATGGCTTCGCCCGGCTTGAGCGGCCGTTGGACCAGCGTGCCAATTTGCAGCGAATCGTAATCATTGACCACGCTGAGAATCCGGCTGCCTTGCGGAATGGCGATGCCGGACAGCCGGTCGGGGTAGCCGCTGCCGTCGTAGCATTCATGGTGATGACGGACGAGCAGGGCGGCGTCCTTGAACTTGTCGATGCCCAGCAGAATGTTCTGGCCGATGACCGGGTGCTTCATGACCTGGGTGCGCTGTTCGCCGCTCAGTGTGTTGTAAGGCTTGGTCAGCAGGTCATCGGGCAAGCCGAGTTTGCCGATATCGTGCAGCAGGCCGGACAGCATCACATTCTGGACTTCGCTGTCGGCGAGGCCCATGCGCAGCGCAACCTGGCGGGCCGCCTCGGCCACCCGCCGGCCATGTCCGGTCATCTGGCTGCCGGCCGGGCCGCTGCGCAGTTCGATCAGTCCGGCAAAGACCTGAACGCTGGTCAGAAAGGATTTCTTCAGTTCGCCGTGAGCCTGTTCGACAAAGCTGAGCGCTTGACGCAACTCGGCCGTACGCTCGGCCACTTTCTGCTCCAGGCTGGCGTTGAGGGCTTTCAGCTCGTCGTTCTGGGCCTGGGTCAGGGCCGTCAGACGCAGGTTCTCAGCTTCGAGCCGCTGGCGCTCCAGTGCTTCGCGGACGACGGTGATGATTTCGCTGTCGTCCCAGGGCTTGGCGATGTAACGATAAATTTCGCCCTGGTTGATGGCGGCGACGGTCGATGTGATATCTGCGTAGCCGGTCAGCAACAGCCGCATGGTTTGCGGCCAGCGCCCTTTGGCGTGCTTGAGAAAGGTGGCGCCATCCATTTCCGGCATGCGCATGTCGGAAATGATCAGATCGACGTGTTCTCGTTCAAGTATTTCCAATCCTTCGGCGCCGCTTTCCGCCGTAAATATACGGTAGCCGTGCGGCCGGAAAAGACGTCGCAAGGACGACAGGATGCTGGGCTCATCATCAACGAGCAGCAGGGTGGAGGCGGTGCTGGCCTCGGTCATGGAAAGGTCTCCGGCGTTTTGGCTTGGGTTTCAGGGCTTGGATGAATCGGCAGCAATATCCGAAATGTACTGCCGTGTCCTGGCTGACTGTCGACTTCAATGCGGCCGCAATGGCGTTTGACGATGCTGTAGGACAGGGAAAGTCCCAGCCCCGTGCCTTTGCCGACCGGTTTGGTGGTGAAGAAGGGTTCAAAAATCCGGTTGATATGCTCGGGCGAGATGCCCTTGCCGGTATCGCTGATTTCGATACAGACCATGTCGGTGCCGCTGCGCTGTGTCCGGATGGTGATGGTGCCTTGTGTCTCAATGGCATGCCCGGCGTTGACCAGCAGATTCATGAATACCTGGTTGAGTTGCGAGATCAGGCAGTAAATGTGCGGCAGGTCGCCATATTCCTTGACCACCTTGCATTTGTATTTGAGCTCGTTCCAGACAATGTTCAGGGTCGAATCGATCCCTTGGTGGAGGTCGGCCTCCTGCCATTCCTGCTCGCCAACATGCGAGAAGCTCTTCAAATCCTGAACAATCTTGCGGACACGACTCAAGCCATCCTTGGATTCACCCAGCAGGCTGAAAATGTCTTGTTCGAGAAATTCGAAATCGTATTCGGCTTTCAGACGCCGGATGATCTCTGCATGCGCTGCATCGGCCGGTGCGCCGAGCTGCTCTTCGTAGGCACTGATGATGCTCATCAAGTCGTGAACATAGCCGTCGAGCGTGCCGAGATTGGAGTGTACAAAGCCGATGGGATTATTCAGCTCATGTGCAATGCCGGCTGCGAGCTGGCCGATCGAAGCCATTTTTTCGGATTGCAACAACTGGTTGTTGGCTTCTTCAAGACGCTTGTTGAGTTGCTGCTGGTGATCCAGATTTTCAGCCAGCATCAGTTGCTGTTGCTTGCGCTCGGTAATGTCGGTTAAAACGCCATCGTAGAAAATGATGTCGCCAGCTTCGTTGCGCAGGACAATCGTGCGGTCGACGACCCAGATGACCTTGTTTTCGGCCGTAAGCAGGCGATATTCCTGTTCGTGGCCCGGCAGCCCGGCGGCGGATTTCTGGCTGATTTCTTCGCTGACACGGCGCAGGTCGTCCGGATGAATCAGGCTGCTGAACGAAGGTGTGCCGGCAATGAGTTGGGCTGGCGTGTAACCCCATTGCTTGACGTTGTCTGAAACAAAAACGACCGGCCAGCCTTCGCTGGCCGACCAGCGGAAGCAGACGACCGGGCTGGCATTGACGACCTGCATGGCAAGTCGCAAGGCACTTTCCGTGCGTTGCCGGCGAACGATCCGCCAGATTTCATTGCTGATCAGCTGGACGGTTTCAACATCGATATCCGTGTAATCACACGGCTTGTTGCCCAGACTGGTGAGCATGCGGACTTTTCCGGTATTGACGACCGGGACGCTGAGCAGGCGCTTGAGGCCGGTGTATTCTTCGGGCAGGCCGGGTTTGCATGGCATCGCCGCGTAGTCGTTGATGACGGCGGGCTGCATCTGGCGCAGAGAATCGGCCCAGAGGCCGGCCTCGCTGAGTGGGTAATGGCTGGCGGAGGCCGCCGTGCACTCTCTGTCTTCGGTGCAGTTCGACCATGCCACCAGTTCGAGTTGCTGGCCATCGTCGTTGATGAAATGAATCGAACCGATCCGGCTTTGCGTCAGTTCTTCGGCTTGTTCCAGTGCGTATTGCATGAATTCGCACTCTGGCAGAGCCTCCGCTTTGGCTGGCAACTCAAGCAGGACGCTTGAACGTCGTGCCTGGTGTGCCAGCTGGAGTTCGGCTTCACGCCGCGCGGTAACATCGATCGTGATGCCGCCCAGGTCGGCCGGGCCATCGTCCCTGGGAATGACGAATTTGGTAGATTCGTAATGGCGTCCGTCGAATGAGTCGTCAATGACTTCTGTCTTGCCGCTGGCGAGAATCCTGGCGTCATCGATGGCAATTTTTTGGCCGATCGATTCCGGGAAAAACTCTTCCGAGGTATGT
Organism: Dechloromonas sp. TW-R-39-2; assembly: GCF_016864195.1. Taxonomy (NCBI): domain Bacteria; kingdom Pseudomonadati; phylum Pseudomonadota; class Betaproteobacteria; order Rhodocyclales; family Azonexaceae; genus Dechloromonas; species Dechloromonas sp. TW-R-39-2. The sequence goes on along the minus strand of NZ_CP045202.1, from coordinate 2,882,473 downwards.
CCGATCATGCGTCGCGGATCAACGCCCAGCAGATTGGTGAACCCTTTGCCGGCCACCAGGATTCGTCTGTCAGCATCCTTGATGTAGGCTGTTCCCGGCATGTGATCGACAAAGCGTTGCAGGGTTTTGGCCGAGCGTTCCCATTCCTTCTCGGCCAGAATCCAGTTCGATAGATCTTCGACAACGATCGCCAGGCAGTCGAGCTGCCCGTTCGGCTTGCGTATGGCGTAGGTCGACATGAAGGTGTGGATGATCAATCCGTCGTCACAGACAAAGCGCCGCTCCATCGAATACCCGTTTGATTCGCCGCGCAGGATGGCTTCGAAATGTATCAGGCTGCCGGGCAGGTCGTCCGGGTGGGTCATTTCCGCCCAGGTTTTGCCCAGCAAGGTTTGGGCATTGCTGCCCAATATCCGGCAGAGCGCCGGATTCACTTCCAGCCAATATTTATCGGCCGAGGCACGCGCCATGCCGACAGTCGAGTGATCGAAAATGGCGTGATAGCGCTGTTGGGCCAGGGCTTCTGCCGCTGCACTCTTGAGTTGTGAGCCGAGTATCCAGGCATAGGCGGCGAGCAGTAGAAAAGCGAATCCCCAAGATTGCCAGTCATGGGCCGGGTTGCTTATCCAGCTGCCGAAAATGACCAGTGCGGCGGCTGGCAGAAAGGCGCGCAGGAAGTTGGCGGAGATATGTTTCATGCTTCATTCCGGCTGTGTTGGGGGCGTATGTCTTTTGCCAGACGGAAGGCATCCCGGATTTGTTCGCGCAACTGGTCGTCGTCCCAGGGCTTGGTGAGGAACTTGTAGATTGCACCGCGGTTGATCGCCCCAGTGACTGATTCAAGGTCGGTATAGCCGGTCAGGACGATACGGATCGTGTCCGGGTGCAGCTGTTTGACGCGTGCGAAGAATTCGGTACCGCTCATTTCCGGCATGCGCTGATCGGACAAAATGACCTGGATCGGGTGCTTGGCCAGATATTCAAAAGCTTCACTGGGTGAATTGGCCGTCAGAACCTGAAAACTTTCTCGACGAAGCAGGCGCGAGAGCGATGCCAGTATGTTCGGCTCATCATCGACGATCAGTAGTGTCTGGGCGCTTTCGCGGGGGGCGTCGGCGATCGGCAGGCGTTTGTTCGCCGTCATCAGTTGGGCAAATTCGCTGGCTGGCAAGGGGTGGCTGAACAGAAAGCCTTGCATGGCATCGCAACGGCGGCCACGAAGGAAGCTTGCCTGGGCTTCCGTCTCGACGCCTTCAGCAAGGACGGCCAGGTTCTGGCTGCGGGCCATGACGATGGTGGCCGTCGCAATCGCAGCGTTGGCCGGGTTTTCGATGATGTCGCGAATGAAACTTTGATCGATTTTGATCTTGTCGAAGGGAAAGCGGGAAATGTAGGCCAGCGATGAATAGCCCGTTCCGAAGTCGTCGAGCGAAAGCTTGGTGCCCAGCGCCTTGAGCGCACGGCATTGGGCAATGGCTTCGTCGACATCGTCGATAAACGCGCTTTCGGTAATTTCAAGTTCCAGTGCATGAGGCGGCAAACCGCTTTCTGTCAATGCGCGCCTTACCTGGTCAATCAGGTTGCGCTGGCGAAATTGCCGTGTCGACAGGTTGACCGCAACTCTCAGGTTGGCCAGCCCCAGGTCCAGCCACTGGCGGGTTTGCTGGCAGGCTTGCCGCAGGACCCACTCGCCGATCGGTACGATCATCCCGGTTTCTTCTGCGATCGGGATGAACTCGGCGGGCGATATCTGCCCGAAGGCCGGTGTGTTCCAGCGCAGCAGCGCTTCCATGCCGAGCAGGTTGCCACTTTCGAGACTGACCTGCGGTTGATAGAAAACGGCGAGTTCGTTGTTGTGCAAAGCGTCGCGCAGGGCGGCTTCGAGCCCCAGGCGGCGTGCGGCATTGGCATTCATCTCCGGGGAGTAGAAGCGGAAGGTGTTGCGACCGCCTTGTTTGGCGCGCAGCAGGGCGACATCGGCATTGTTGAGCAGGGTTTCTGCACTGCCGCCGTCCCGCATCGAAACGCTGATTCCGATACTCGCCGTAATGACCATCGCATGTTCGCCGATGGTGAAGGGAACGGCAATTGCATCGAGCATGCGTTGTGCCAGGGCAATGGCATCGTGTTCATGGCTCAAATTGGCCATCACAAAGCCAAATTCGTTACCCGAGCGGCGTCCTATCGTGTCTCCGTCGCGGACTTGCAGATTCAGACGGCGGGCTACTTCCATCAGTACGCTGTCGCCAGCAGGAGGCCCGAAGGTATCGTTGATCGTTCTGAATCGATCCAGATCAAGCAGGATGACGGCTGTTTCACGTTCAAAGCGGCGGGCCACGATCAATGCCTGATCGAGCCGGTCGCCAAATAGATTACGGTTCGGCAGGTTGGTCAGCGGGTCGTAGCTGGACAGGTACTGGATTCGCTCGGCAGCCGCTTTTCGTTCGGAAAGGTCGCTGAAAATTCCGACGTAATTAGTCAGTTGACCGCGGGAATCGCGGACCGCCGAAATACTGAGCCATTCGGTGACCAGTTCTCCATCCTTACGCCGATTGGTGATTTCACCTTGCCAGTTGTCATGTTGCTGGATGCTTTCCTGCATTTCCTGGTAAAACGCTTCGCCATGCAGGCCGGAACGCAGGATTTCAGGTGTCTGACCAATGATTTCTTCCGGCGAGTAGGCAGTCACCTTGGTAAAAGCCTTGTTGACCAGCAGAATGTTCTTGTCTTGATCGGTGATGCAAATTCCGTCGTTAATGCCCGTGAATACAACCGAGGCAAGGCGTTCGGCAAGTTCGGTTGATTTTCGCTTGCCGATATCGGACATCGTGCCCGTGGTGATTCGAGCTTGTCCGTCGCTATCCCGCTGCGTGACTTTACTGCGCACTTCCAGCCAGACCCAGTGACCATCTTCGTGGCGCAGGCGGAATTCTTCGATGTGCACTTCATGGTCCGTTGCGTCTTGCCCGGTCAGGCTGCTTTGAACCTTGAGGCAATCCTCGGGGTGCGCACGTTCCAGGACGTCGGACAGTAAATTGGGGCTTTGCGTCAAACCCAGAATCTGGTTGAGCGATTCGCTCCAGCGCGAAATGCCGGCCGTCCGGTCGTTTTCCCAAGTGCCAAAACCGGTCAGTGACAGCGCGACTTGCAGGCGGGTATCGAGCAGATTGTTTTCGGCAATGCGGCGATTGACCTCTTGCTCCAGCCAGTTTTTCTGTCCGCTCGCCAATTCCCGGGCGCGTTTCAGTTCCAGTTGCAAATGGACGCGTGCCATCAGGATGGCTGGATTGATCGGTTTGGTGATGTAGTCGACCGCGCCTGCCCGTAAAGCCTTTTCCTCATCCTCGGTCTGGTTGCGGGCGGTGACGAAAATGACCGGAATATCGCGTGTTTCAGGGCTTCTGCGCAAAGCCTCCAGAACGGCATAGCCGTCCATGTCGGGCATCATCACATCAAGCAGGATGAGGTCGGGGCGCGGCTCAAGGTGTGCATAGTCCAATGCTGTCCGGCCATCGCCAGCCAGGCGAACATCGATCCCCTCGGGTTCAAGTCGTGCCGCCAGAATCGTCAGATTGATCGGGGCGTCATCAACCGCCAGAACCAATGGCTGGGGAGCGTTCTGCTGATTGCAATCCTGAAGTGTCACGCCGCACCCTCCTCAGCGGGTTGTCTCTTTTGCCACGTCTTCTGCTGGCATGGCGCTCCGTATTCTTTATGCCGAAAACGCTGTATCCAGCGTATCGCACTGCATAAGATTTTACGAATATATTGTGAGGTGCTATATTCGTTTTTGACAAAAATAACATATTTTGTCGTTACGGGGTGGGGCTGCGCAGTGCGGAGGGGCTGGTACCCCCAGGTGGAATCGAACCACCAATTCGCCCTTAGGAGGGGCGTGTTATATCCATTTAACTATGGAGGCAGCGCGCGACAGGGCCGCATTGTACCGGTCCATGGCGTGCTTGTGCAGTTTGCCTCGTCAAACAGAATGAGAATGAGGAGTGAGGCCATGTTCCATCGGTTTTCGTGTCGCCCGATTGCCCAGCAGCTGATTTTGGTCAGCGCCCTGGCTTTGTTCGTCGTGTTTTTAATCATGACCCTGATGGTTCAGCGCAATGCGGATCGCGCTGCGGTTGCGGTGGCCGAGGCCAATCTGGGGCATGAGGCGAAGATGATGGCAGGCATGCTGGATGCCACGCATGAAGCAGTACGTGATCGGGGCGAGCGTCAGTCGAGTTTTTTCCTGAAGCACCTGGGGGGGGCGCCTGTGCTTTCTCCTGGGGTACTTAAAACAGGAGATGTCGATTTGCCGATCATGCGTATCGGGAATGAGGTTTTGAATGCTAACGAACGGGTTTTGCAGAATTTCAAGGATCTGACGGCTGAGGAAGGTGCTTTCCTGGTGATCAAGGACGGTCAGGTGTTTCGTCTGGCCACCTTGCTGAAAGATAAAAATGGCAAATCGATGAATGGTGTGCCGATCGGCCAGGGAGATCCGGTCAGTAAGGCGGTGCTGGCCGGGCAGGACTACACCGGGCTGACCATTCGGGGCGGGAAATACAATTTCAGTACGGTCAAGGTTTTCAAGGGGGCGGATGGCAAGGTGTGGGGGGCTTATTCGGTGCGTATCAGCCTGGATGCCGAATTGAAGCGTTTGCGCGAGCAGTTCGGCAGCCTTGTCGCGGGCAAGACCGGCTACGTTTACATCATTCGGCCGACCGATGAGAAAACCATTGGTGAATTTGTCCTGCACCCGAAATTCCAGGACAAGATGATTGCCGAGGTGGATGTTGCTGCGCCGGTCAAGGAGAGCTTGCGCCAGATCCTGACCAACAAGAGTGGCTTGTTCCGCTACACGATGCTGACCGAGAGTGGCGCCGAGCGTGAAAAAATCATTTATGCCGAAACGGCCAAAACCTGGGGGTGGACCGTAGCAACCGGCAGTTGGACGGATGAGTATCTGGAAGAGAGCTATCGCCTGCGCAATTTGCTGTTGGTGATCAGCGCAATTTCTGCCTCGGTTCTGATGCTCCTGATGTACTGGCTGGTCCGTTCGCGCTTGAGTGGGCTGGCCCTACTGGTGGGTGAAGTCCGGCGGATGAGTGCCGGTGATTTTCGGGTGGCTGTACGGGATACGGTGCCGGAAAGTCGCAACGAGGTGCATGAAATCGGTTATGCCTTCAACGCCATGTCGGAGAGTGTGCGCAGCCTGGTGCAAGGGGTTTCGGCAACATCGGCACAAGTCGGTGTGGCGGCCAATGAGTTGCAGGGCGCGGCGCGCTTGGCGCTGGAGGGGTCGCAACAGGCGTCGCAATCGGCTTCGGGGATTGCCGCTTCGGTTGAGGAAATGTCGGTCAGCATTGCTCAGGTGGCGGATAACGCCAACCAGGCGGCCCATATTTCGGAAGAGGCCAAGGCCGTGACCGAAAACGGGCGCAATGTCGTGGGTCGTGCGATGGCCGAACTGGATGTGGTTGCCGGTGATATCAAAGAATCGGCCAGCCTGATTGAGTCGCTTGGCGAGCGCTCGAAGCAGATTTCCAGCGTTGTGGCCGTGATTCGGGAAATTGCCGATCAGACCAATCTGCTCGCCCTCAATGCCGCAATCGAAGCGGCACGGGCTGGCGAACAGGGGCGCGGTTTCGCGGTGGTTGCCGATGAAGTGCGCAAGCTGGCTGAACGTACCGCTTTGTCTACGCAGGAAATTTCGACGACCGTTCAGGCCATTCTTGAAGAAACCGGGCGTGCGGTACAGCGTATGCAGGTGGTCAGTAGCAACATGAGTGAAAGTGTCGGTCTGGCCCGGGCTGCCGGTGAGTCGCTGGCTAATATCGATGAGCGGGCCAGCCTGACGGTTGAAACCGTGCACAGCATTGCCGACAGCACACGCGAGCAAAGCTCTGCCAGCCAGGAGATTGCGCGTCTGGTCGAGCACATCGCACAGGCGGCGCAGGGGAGTAACAGTCGGGCGCAAAGCAACAGCGAACGGGCGCAAAATCTGCAACGTCTTTCCGCCGAGTTGCAGGCCCAGTTGTCCCGCTTCTCGACATAAGACGTTAGAATTGCTGAATTGCTTCCCAACACGGCGCCTTGCGGGGCGCCGTTTTTAATTGGTCCCATGCCTTACCTCAAACTTTCCGATGCTTGTCTCGCCTACGGCCACGTGCCGCTTCTTGATCACGCCGATTTTTTGCTCGATCCGGGCGAGCGTGTTGCCCTGATCGGCCGCAACGGCACCGGCAAGTCCTCCTTGCTGGCGGCGCTGGCTGCCGGTAGCGGCCGTGGCAAGCTTGATGATGGCGAAGTCTGGGTGCAGCCCGGGATTCGTGTCGGCTATGTGCCGCAGGAGCCGCCCTTCGACATGGAGGCGACGGTTTTTGAGGCCGTCGTGTCCGGTATGGGCGAAACCTCGAAGATTCTTGCCGAATATCATGAGGTCGTGCATCACTTGTCCGATGGAACGGGTGATCAGGACGAACTGATGGCGCGCATGGAAACCTTGCAGCACGAACTTGAAAGTCGTGGTGCCTGGGCCTATGAGGCGCAGGCCGAGAAGGTCATCGACCGTTTCGGGCTTGATCCTGAAGCGAGTGTCGGTAGCCTGTCTGGCGGCCAGAAAAAACGTCTGGCGCTGGCTCAGGCACTGGCGGTTGCGCCTGAGGTTCTGCTGCTCGACGAACCGACCAATCACCTCGATATTGCCGCCATCGAGTGGCTGGAGACGATGCTCATCGAAATGGGTGTTACGCTATTCTTCATCACCCACGACCGTTCTTTCCTCGACCGCGTGTGTACCCGCATTGTCGAGCTGGATCGCGGCAAACTGGCCAGTTTTCCGGGCAGCTTCAAGGAGTATCAGGTCCGCAAGGAGGCTCTGTTGCACGATGAAGGGCTGGCCAACGCGCGCGCCGACAAGCTGCTCAAGGAAGAGGAAGTCTGGATTCGCAAAGGTGTCGAGGCGCGCCGGACGCGGGCCGTTTTCCGTGTCCAGCGGCTCGATCAGTTGCGGGCCGAACGTCAGGCGCGGCGCGAGCGGATGGGCAAGGTCAATCTGCAGATCGATGCCGGCGATAAAAGCGGCAAGCTGGTCGCCGAACTGGAGCACGTCAACAAATCCTACGGTCAACGGCAAATTGTGCGCGATTTCTCGGCGCGTATTCAGCGTGGCGACAAAATTGGCGTGATCGGCTCGAACGGCGCCGGCAAGACGACGCTATTGCGGATGATTCTCGGTGAATTACAGCCGGATTCCGGCATCGTTCGCCAGGGCACCAAGATCGATGTGGCCTATTTCGACCAGTTCCGTACCCAGCTGAATCCTGATTCATCGTTGAGCGACATTATTTCGCCGGGATCAGACTGGGTTGAGATCGGCGGCGCGCGCAAGCACGTCATCGGCTATCTGGAAGATTTTCTGTTTGCCCCGGAACGGGCTCGTTCGCCGGTCAGTTCGTTATCCGGTGGCGAACGCAATCGCCTGCTGCTGGCCCGCCTGTTTGCTCGGCCGGCCAATGTGCTGGTGCTCGACGAGCCGACCAACGACCTCGATATCGAAACGCTCGAACTGCTTGAGGAACTGCTCGCCAAGTACGATGGCACGCTCTTCCTGGTCAGCCACGACCGGACTTTCCTCGATAACGTCGTGACGCAAACGATTGCCGCTGAGGGTGACGGTTTTTGGAAGGAATACGCCGGGGGGTACACCGATTGGGCAAGTTACCGGGCGAGCCGGGCCAAGGAGGGGGCCGACAAGGTGAAAAGCGAGTCGCGCCCGGTCGCCAAGGCGGCCGAGCCGGCCAAGGCCAAGGTCGAGAAATTGTCGTGGAAAGAGCAACGCGAACTCGAGTCGCTGCCTGAAAAGATTGCAGGCCTGGAGGCCGAGCAGGCCGATCTGTCGAAGCGTCTTGAAGATGCCTCGATTTACCAGACCGATCCTCGCGCAGCCCAACAGGCCGCTGACCGGCTTGCGGCCATCGATGATGAGTTGCTGGTTCTGCTCGAACGCTGGGAAATTCTTGAAGCACGCGGGAACCCGGCGTAATTGCCGCGTTCGAATAGGGCCCCAGAGGAATCACGCAAATGAATGCATCACTCAAAACCTGGCGTACGCCGCTTGTCATCATGATTGTCGGCTGCATCATCCTGACGCTGTCGATGGGGGTACGCCATACCGCCGGTTTGTTCCTGCAACCGATGACCTCCAGCCACGGCTGGAGTCGGGAAACCTTCTCTTTTGCCATCGCCCTGCAGAATCTGGTGTGGGGCCTGGCTTCTCCATTTGCCGGGGCGCTGGCCGACCGTCATGGTGCCGGTCGCACCGTTGCCGGGGCTGCCGTACTGTACGTCATCGGCCTGGTTTTGATGTCGCAGGCGGCTTCTCCCTTGGCGCTTGATTTGTCGGCCGGTGTGCTCATCGGCCTCGGGCTTTCCGGAACGACTTTTGCCGTGATCATGGGCGTCATCGGCCGTCATACGACGCCGGCGAGGCGCAGCATGGCGCTGGGTATTGCCAGTGCCGGCGGTTCGTTCGGGCAATTTGCCGTGCTTCCGGTCGGGCAGGCAATGATTTCCGCCTACGGCTGGGAAATCGCACTGGTCTTGCTGGCCGTTGGCATCGGCCTGATTGCGCCCCTGGCCAATGCCATGGCCGATGGTCACAAACCGGCTTCAGGAGCGGGGCAGTCGGTCGGGCAGGCACTGCGCGAAGCGGGGGGCGAACGAAGCTTTCACTACCTGTTCTGGGGCTATTTCGTTTGTGGTTTCCAGACGGCGTTTGTTTCGCTGCACTTGCCGTCTTATCTGGTCGATTCCGGCCTGACGGCCAATGTCGGGATGACGGCAGTGGCCTTGATCGGCCTGTTCAATATCTTCGGTTCTTTCCTGTTCGGCTGGGGCGGTGGTTGCTACAGCAAGAAGAACCTGCTGGTCCTGATTTATGCTTTGCGTGCCGTGGCGATCACCATTTTCATGCTGGTCCCGATGTCGACCGCGGCAGCCTGGATTTTTGCAGCGGTGATGGGGTTGCTGTGGCTAGGAACAGTGCCGCTGACTAACGGCCTCGTGGCGCAGATTTTTGGTTTGCGCTACATGTCGATGCTGACCGGGGTGGTCTTTCTCGGCCATCAACTGGGCAGCTTCCTGGGGGCTTGGCTGGGCGGCCGGATTTTTGATCAAACCGGATCGTATTTCCTGGCCTGGGCGCTGGCCATCGGGCTTTCCCTGATCGCCGCCTGGTGTTCCTGGCCGATCAACGAAAAACCGTTGGAACGGACCGCAGCGGCATGAAAGCCCAGTGGCGCTGGTTCTTGATCGGGGCTGGCCTGGCGCTGGCCCTGTTCGTGCTGGCGCTGCTTTTCGCGGCCTACCAGATGCCCGAGTTATTGCTCGACTGGGCGAATCTGCGCTATTGCGCCTGAGCGTTGTCGGCCTCGCGGGCTGGCATCGGGTCCAGGCCAAGGCGCTGGCGAACCGCTTCCGGCGTAATGTTGAGCAATTGGCCGATGTCCCGATAATCGTCGGGCAAGGCGGCATCCGTCCAGCCATGCGCCGAGTGCCGCGCCAGGCGAACCGCCAGCGCGACGTTGCGAACGCGCGGATTGTCGGTGCTTTCGTCGTCGATCAGGTGCAACAACAGTTCCGGTAAATGCCAGACCCGGCAGAGCACTTGCTGGATGTCCTGGAAGGTGAAACCAAGAACCTGCGTCTGTGCTTCGACGCTGCGCAAGGTTGGGTCGGCTTTTTGCCTGGCCAGAATATCCAGGCCCAGCTTGGGGGCCGAGCACCAGACAAGAATTTCGGCCAGATCATGCAGCAAGGCTGCAATCCGGATTTCTTCCATATTGATGTCGTGGCGCCAGATGGCCCACTCCTGGGCGTAATCGGCGGCTCGCTGGGCTCGGCGAATGATCTGCAGAATGCCCAGCAGTGCATGTCGGTCGGCATCCTGAAGCTGTTCTTCGATGGTCAGCAATTCGTCGAAACGATTGAAGAATGGTTCTATGCCCGCCATCATCACCGCACTGGCGATGGTTGTGATGTCATGCTGCAGGGCGCGTCCATGCAAAGGCTGTATGAAAGCCAGGACGCGTACGGTCATGATCGGGTCCTGGAGAATCAGCTTGGCCAGTTCGCGCGCATCAACCCGGTCGAGGTTCTTGCGCATTTCACCGAGGCGACGCTCGGTCAGGCGCAGCACCGGCAGCGTGTTGCTGTTGAAAAGCAACACCCAGGCGTCAATATCATGCAGCGGATGGTCGATCATGCAGGGCGAGTCCTCGAAATACGGCGGGTCATGAACGGCTCCGAGTTTAAGGGCGTGGCGCAGCATGGGCAAGGGCGCCGGCGTGCGATAATTTCAGCTTCCCCAATCATTCCGGTTTTTGTCATGCGCTACGCCATTGTTCCTGTCACGCCATTCGATCAGAACTGCACTGTTTTCTGGTGCGAAAAGACCCGTCAGGCGGCCGTGATTGACCCCGGCGGCGACGTCGACCGCATCATGCAGGTGCTGAGCGATGAAAACCTGACGTTGGCCAAGATTCTGGTGACGCACGGCCATATCGATCACGCCGGCGGCGTGGCGGCCCTGGCAGAACGTTGCCCGGTGCCTGTCGAAGGGCCGCATGAGGATGATCGTTTCTGGATCGATGGTATGCCGCAGCAGAGCAAGATGTTCGGCTTTCCGAATGTCGCCAGTTTTACGCCGTCACGCTGGTTGAACGATGGCGATAAAGTCAGTTTTGGCGAGGTCGAACTGGATGTCTTGCATTGTCCCGGTCATACGCCGGGGCACGTTGTTTTTTACCATGCGCCGACGCAATTGGCGCAGGTCGGCGATGTGCTTTTCCAGGGATCGATCGGTCGGACCGATTTCCCGAAAGGCAACCACGCCACCCTGATTCGCTCGATCAAGGAACATTTGTTCAAGCTGGGCGATGCGGTCGACTTCATTCCGGGGCATGGTCCGATGTCCACGCTCGGTGAGGAGCGGCAGTACAACCCCTTTCTCAGCGGTCGTTTTGGCTAGTCCTGGCTGGGACGAATCTTTGCCGCCCAACTCAAGGCAGTCAGTTGAGCGTTGAGGAAGAGCGTTCCGTCAATATTCAGCTTTTCAAGTTGGCCATGAGCGAACTTCAGGTCACCGCCTTCGGCTGAACCGATAGCGCGGAGCAATTCGCCGAGCGGGCCTTCGTGCTCGGCTAGCGCTTTGTGGACGATTTCAGGCAACGGGAGTTGCTGCAGGATTTCGCTCATCGACATGTTGAGCAGTGTGTCGAGTAGCGAAAATACCCCGATCATGAACGCGGTATCCCCGATTTCATCGGCACTCTGACCCGCAATGGTCGGGGCGAGCAGTTCGAGCAGGCGGCCACGGGCAGCGGCTTTCTGGAGCAGGGGGTTGGGTTGCTGGCCGTTGTTCGGATCGGCATAAACCAGCAGTTGCAGCCAGCGTTGCAATTGTCGCCGTCCGAGCAGGTTGATCGCCTGGGCAAAGCAGGTGATCGGTGTGCGCGGTGCAATGGCGGCCGAATTGACCAGGCGCAACAGGCTGTAGGACAGCTTGGCTTCTTGGCGGAAAATGGCTTCCAGTGCCCCGGTATCGGCATCTTCGGCGAGCAGGCCGAGCATTTCGAGCAATTTCAAACGGGTCGTATCGGCTTTTTTGCCCTGCGTATTCCTGGCCAGCAGATATTCCCCGGTGGACAGGCTGCACGCATTGGCTTGTCCCCAGGTGTGGTCGGCGTGGCTGTGTACGCTGGTGATCAACACGGTTGTCCGGCTGGCCATGCCGAGCAACGTGTAAGGTGGCAGGGAGCGGGCGTGGCTGGCGCTGATCAGCAGGTAATCCCAGGTGCCGGTTGCCGGCAGCTTGTCTTCCGGGCGTACGGTGATGCCGGTCTTGCAGCGCAACTGGCGCAGGTGTTCCTCGAATTCGCTGAGCGCCTCGCTATCCTTCGGACGCGCCGAGCCTGCGGCGAAAACGTTGATCAATCGACTGTTGACCGCAGCATTGTGGCTTGCCTCCGGCATGGCAGGAATGAACCATGGGTGGCGCAAGTCAAACTCGGTAAGCAGGGGGTGGCTGCAGCAAGCGCTCAGAATTTCGCTGTTGGCAGCTCGTTCGGGGGGAAATTCCGCATGGTAGCCAGCCCAAGCGTCATCGGGGCCGAGAAGAGGGTGGATGAACAGAAACTCGGATTGCTGCATTGCCTACTTTCCAGATTATTTTCTGCCGATGGTAGCAAACTCGCCCGTGGAGCGTCATGCTCGTTTGCCCTGATTGGCCGATTTACTGCGGTCGACCGCAGCATCTTCATATAATTGGAGACATGACTCCAAGCTACTGGTCGCGTGCTGCCGCTGAATTATCGTCCGTCGATCCGGTCATGGCCGAGCTCGTGTCGCGCTACGGGGACCTGGCGCTGGTTTCGCGCGGTGATCCGTTTGCCACACTGGTTCGTTCGATTATCGGCCAGCAGATTTCGGTCAAGGCAGCCGAGGCTGTCTGGGGGAAATTCATCGCACAAATCGGTACGCTGACGCCGGCCAGATTGCTTGAACTGGGGCCGGAAGGCTTGGCTGGCTGTGGTTTGTCGCAGCGAAAAATGGAATATCTGCTTGATTTGTCGGCAAGTTTTTCCAGTGGCAAGCTTTGTCCCGCCGATTGGGATGGGCTTGACGATGAAACGCTGATTCTTGAATTGACGACGGTGCGAGGTATCGGTCGCTGGACGGCTGAAATGTTTCTGATTTTCAATTTGCTGCGTCCGGACGTATTTCCGCTGGACGACATCGGTCTGCAACGTGCCGTCTTCAAGCATTATTTTGCCGGGGAAAAGTGTTCCTGGCAGGCTTTGGCTGATTTTGGCGAACGCTGGCGTCCGTGGCGTTCGGTGGCGACCTGGTACCTCTGGCGCAGCCTCGATCCCTTGCCTGTCGAGTATTGATGAACTGGTCTGGCAAACCTTTAGGGTAAAATACCCGCCGATCTAGAAAACGAGCTGTCCATGAAAACAAGTTTCCTCGACTTCGAGCAATCCATTGCCGACCTCGAAGCAAAAATCGAAGAGCTGCGCTTTGTCCAGGATGATTCCGCCGTTGATATCTCCGACGAAATCGATCGGCTGGAGAGCAAAGGCGCTCAATTGACCAAGGATATCTACGCCAAGCTCACGCCCTGGCAGATTTCGCAGGTTGCCCGTCACCAGCAGCGTCCTTACACGCTGGATTACCTGTCGCTGATCTTCACTGATTTTGAAGAGCTGCACGGTGATCGCGCCTTTGCCGACGATCACGCCATCGTTGGTGGTCTGGCCCGCTTCAATGGCCAGCCAGTCATGGTCATCGGGCACCAGAAAGGTCGCGATACCAAGGAAAAGATTTATCGCAATTTCGGCATGCCGCGCCCGGAAGGCTATCGCAAGGCCTTGCGCCTGATGAAGCTGGCCGAGAAATTCGGCATTCCGGTCATGACTTTTGTTGATACGCCGGGTGCCTATCCCGGCATCGATGCCGAAGAGCGTGGTCAGTCGGAAGCCATTGGCCGCAATCTTTATGTGATGGCCGAGTTGAAAGTGCCGGTTATCGTCACCATTATCGGTGAAGGCGGTTCCGGTGGTGCGCTGGCCATCGCAGTCGGCGATATTGTCCAGATGCTGCAGTACTCGACCTACTCGGTAATTTCGCCCGAAGGCTGTGCATCGATTCTCTGGAAAAGCGCCGAACGGGCGCCGGATGCCGCCGAAACAATGGGGATCACGGCGCAGCGCCTGAAAACGCTGGGTCTGATCGACAAGATCGTCAGCGAACCGCTGGGTGGTGCTCATCGCGATCACGCAGCCATGGCGCAGAACCTCAAAAAAGCATTGCAGGATGCGCTCAAGCAGCTTTCCGCATTGTCTACTGACGAGTTGCTGGCCACGCGCTATGAGCGGCTGATGAGTTATGGCCGCTTCAAGGAACAAGCGCAACATTGATTTGCCGGCCCGGGTAAGCCAGCAACTGGCTGCCCGGCTTGCTGGATCGGAAAGCCTGTGTGTCGGGCTTTCCGGCGGTTGCGACTCGGTTGTTTTACTGCACCTTCTGTCGCGCCAGCCCCGTCAGGGGCGTTTGTCAGCCATCCACGTGCATCACGGACTTTCGCCTAATGCCGATGCCTGGGCCGATTTTTGTGCCGGCCTCTGCGCACAACTCGGCATTCCACTGCAGATTCGCCCCGTTCAAGTTGATCGCACTGCTGGGCTCGGGCTTGAAGCGGCTGCGCGACAGGCGCGCTACCAGGCTTTTTCTGCCATCGAGGCAGATTGTCTTTTACTGGCTCATCATCGCGGCGATCAGGCCGAAACCCTGCTGTTCAATCTGTTGCGTGGTACCGGCATCGTCGGTGCGGCCGGGATGCAAGGTGAGCGTCAGGTGGGGAGCTATCGCTTGCTTCGTCCCTTGCTGGGCGCATCGCGTGCCGAGATTGAGCGTTATGCCCTGGCTCATGGGCTGTCCTGGGTCGATGATGAAAGTAATCGTGATCTCTCCTTGAGCCGCAATTATCTGCGGCATGAAGTGTTGACCGTGGCAAGCCGGCACTTCCCGGCCGCAGAGTCCGCTTTGGCGCAAGCGGCAGAAAACTTTGCCGAGGCCGGCGTCTTGCTGGATGAGCTGGCCGCCGCAGATTGGCTGGCCGTGGCTGAGCAGGAGGATGCGCGTCTCGATGCTTTGCGCTTGCTTTCGGGTGCGCGCCTAAAGAATTTGCTGCGTTATCGCCTGCGCTGTCTCGGCTGGCGCGTTCCTGTTGCGGCGCGGATCGATGAATTTGCCCGTCAGCTTTGTTCGGCCGGGCCTGATCGCCATCCTGAATTGCGCTTGCCCGACGGCGTGATGCGCGCCGGTCGTGGGCGTTTGTGCTGGCTCGCCGAAAAATAACAATCTGTTACTAAGCGTCTTTCCGCTCAGGATAGCCTTCAGTTACAATCAAGGGATTACCTTTTTTAGAACAAGGCCATGATTACCGGATCCATTGTCGCCATCGTCACCCCCATGCACGAGGATGGCAGCCTCGATTTGAACTCGCTGCGCAATCTGGTCGATTTTCACGTGCGCGAAGGCACTGATGCCATCGTGGTCGTCGGAACGACAGGTGAGTCGCCGACGGTCAATGTCGATGAGCATTGCGAGTTGATTCGTGTCACGGTCGACCACGCCGCCGGGCGCATTCCCGTGATCGCTGGTACCGGCGCCAATTCGACCGCCGAAGCCATCGAACTGACCGAGTTCGCCAAGAAGGCCGGTGCCGACATGGCGCTGTCTGTCGTGCCCTATTACAACAAGCCGACCCAGGAAGGCCTCTATCGTCACTTCAAGGCGATTTCCGAAGCCGTCGAACTGCCGATCCTGCTTTATAACGTGCCGGGCCGTACGGTGGCCGACATGTCGAATGACACCATCCTGCGCCTGGCTGAGTTGCCGGGTATCGTCGGGGTCAAGGATGCGACCGGCAACCTCGATCGCGCTTGCGACCTGATCGTCCGGGCACCCAAGGATTTCGCCCTCTATAGCGGTGACGACATGACCTGCGTCGCCTCGATCATGCTTGGTTTCCACGGCAATATCTCGGTCACCGCAAACGTTGCGCCGCGCCTGATGCACGAAATGTGTGTTGCTGCCGCGGCGGGTGATGTGGCCAAGGCGCGTGAAATCCAGTTCAAATTGCTCGGCCTGCACCGCGATCTCTTCTGCGAAGCCAATCCGATTCCCGTCAAGTGGGCCGTTCAGCAACTGGGCTTGATGCCCGGTGGCATTCGTCTGCCGCTGACAACCCTGAGTGAAGCCAACCAGCCGCGCGTTCTTGCTGCAATGCGCCTGGCCGGTGTCCCCGCCTGACGGATCGGAGAAAACATGAATCGTCGGCTTTCCAGCCTTACCCTTTCCCTGCTGGCTATTTCGCTGGCTGGGTGCAGTTTGATTCCTGATTCTCGCAAGATCGACTACAAGTCGGCAGGCAAAGCGCCTACGCTTGAAGTGCCTCCGGATCTGTCGCAGATTGCCAGGGACGACCGTTTTCTGGTGCCCGATGCAGCAGGCAAGGGGAGCGCTACTTTCTCGGCCTACAGCGCAGACCGGACTCCCGGTGCTCAGGCACAGAATTCGGCTATTTTGCCTCAGGTTGATAAGGTGCGTGTCGAGCGCTCTGGCAACCAGCGCTGGCTGGTCGTTGCTGTGCCAGCCGACAAGCTGTGGGATACGGTTAAGGATTTTTGGCAGGAAACCGGCTTCATCATCAAGACCGAGCGTCCTGATGCGGGGGTGATGGAAACCGATTGGGCTGAAAATCGGGCCAAGATTGGCGACGATATCATTCGGCGGACGCTGGGTAGTTTCCTGGACTCGCTTTATTCGACCGGCGAACGTGACAAGTTCCGTACTCGCCTGGAGCCGGGCGCCGAGCCTGGAACGACCGATGTATTCATCAGCCATCGCGGCATGGAGGAGGTCTATACCTCGTCCTCCAAAGAGGATACACGTTGGCAGCCGCGTGCTGCCGATGCTGAGCTTGAAGCGGAGATGTTGCGTCGCCTGATGGTTCGCCTGGGCTCTGAAGAAAAACGCGCCGAAGCGCTGGTTGCAGTTACAAAAGCTGAGCCTCGGGCCAAGTTGGCTGCAAAGGACGATGGTTCAGGTACTCTCGAAGTGTATGAACGCTTTGACCGTGCTTGGCGTCGTGTTGGCCTGGCGCTTGATCGCGTTGGCTTTACGGTTGAGGATCGTGACCGGTCGCGAGGGCTTTACTTCGTTCGTTACGTTGATCCCGAGGTGGATAACACCAAGAAGGATCCTGGCTTCCTGTCGAAGCTTGCCTTTTGGAAAAGCTCGGAGCCGGTTGCCAGTTCAAAGGTGCAATATCGTATCCACGTCAGTGATGATGGAAGCAGTAGGAGCGGCGTCCAGGTTCTCTCGGCGGAAGGCGGAGCTGATCGTTCTGAAACATCGAAGCGGATTTTGGCCTTGCTTTTGCAGCAGCTGCAATAATCTTCTTGTCGGAGCCTGTTTCAGGCAGCCCAATAAAAAAGCCCGGTTAATCCGGGCTTTTTTATTGCTCGAAGTTGCCTCAGGTGAGTGTGTGCAAATTTTCGGGCAATAAAAAACGGGGCCGAAGCCCCGTTTTCTGGAAGCAAGAATATTACTTCTTGGCTTCAGCGGCCGGAGCAGCAGCTTCAGCCGGCTTGGCTTCAGCAGCCGGAGCAGCAGCGGCTTCAGCCGGCTTGGCAGCTTCAGCAGCCGGGGCGGCAGCCGGAGCAGCGGCTTCAGCCGGCTTGGCAGCTTCAGCAGCCGGAGCAGCGGCCGGAGCCGGAGCAGCAGCCGGAGCGGCGGCTTCTTGCTTGCCGCAAGCGGCCAGGGCGATAGCGATCAGAGCAGCAGCGAGGATGGACTTATTCATGGGGGAGTTTCCTTATCGACAAGAGACAACAAAAGCTAAAAATTTTTAGAGACCAGGAACAACCTAATCAGCGCAAGATTATAGCAATATTTTTATTTGTTTGGCGTGCTGTGCTGCACTGCGGCATTGTTTCCTGATGCTAGAGTCCCAAGGTGCCACTGCCGATGGTTTCGCCTGATTGATCGATGATTTCCTGAAACCGATGATAATAAGGGCGCAATTCACCGGCTTCTTCAATGAGCAGTTTGCTGCGTGGTTGTTCCCGGTCGAAGCGGATCAGCCCGTGTTTTCCGTCAATCAGGATCATGCTGTCACGAAGGTGGGCGAGGGTGGGGGGGGTTTGCCTAGCTTTGGTTTTGTGGTTGTAGACTGTCAATAAATTGAGCGTTTGAGGGTTGTTGCGTGTCATTGGCTGCGCGTTGCGTAATGCAATCTGCAGGCAATCACTTTTTCCGACAAGTAATATGCGTTTGATTTGATCGAGTCTGGCTGGGCTTTCCAGTTTGAGCAGACCAAGGTCTTCGTCGTAGATGAAGATATGTTCGTTCGCTAGTTGCAGAATCTGGTCGATTGCTGCCTGGTAGTCAGCCCAGGATGTCATTAATTCGCGCGCCATGGCAATCAGTGTAGCCGATTGCTAAAATTCGCGCTTTTTCGGAGTAGACCGTGCCAGTCGGAGTTATCGAATCCCTGGATCATGAGGCAAGAGGCATTGCTCGCCAGGACGGCAAGACGGTGTTCGTCGATGGGGCTTTGCCCGGCGAAACGGTTGAATATGCAAGTTTTCGCAGAAAACCAAGCTATGAGCTGGCTCACTTGGTCAAAATTCTCAAGCCATCAAATGCTCGTGTCGAACCGTTGTGTCCGCATTTTGGCGTATGTGGCGGCTGCGTGATGCAACACATGGAGCCGGCGGCTCAGGTTGCTGCCAAACAACGTGTGCTTGAGGACAGTTTGTGGCGCATTGGTCGTGTTCGTCCGGAGTCGATGTTGCCACCAATTCACGGAGCACCGTGGGGCTATCGGCACCGGGCGCGGTTGGGGGTGCGGAAAATCGACGCCGAGAAGGGTGTCATGATCGGCTTCCATGAATGGCGCAGCAGCTACATTGCCGATATCAAGCAATGTTCTGTTTTGCGTCCCGATGTGTCCCGCTTGCTTTTGCCGCTACGCGAGTTGTTTGCTTCGCTTTCGGTGGTGGATCGTTTGCAGCAACTGGAAATCTCCGTTGGCGAGCATTGTGTCGCCCTGTTGCTGAGAATACTTGCGCCGCTTAACAGTAACGATCAGCGCTTGCTGCGTGAGTTTGCTGATTTCCATCAGGTTGTTTTTTATCTGCAACCGAAGGGGCCGGACAGTATTACTCGTTTTTATCCGACTGCCGGCCCTCGGTTGTCCTACACCTTGCCTGAATTTGATCTTGAATTCGATTTTTTGCCCACCGATTTTACGCAAGTAAATCATGCGGTAAATCAGGTAATGGTGCGCCGGGCTTTACGTTTGCTTGATCCGCAGCCCGGTGAGCGGATTGCCGATATGTTCTGCGGGCTGGGTAACTTTACGCTTCCGATTGCGCGTTCCGGCGCCCATGTTCTTGGTGTCGAAGGGAGCCAGGGGCTGGTCAAGCGCGGGCGTGAAAGCGCCCGGATCAACGGATTGGCTGACCGGGTTGAGTTTGGTGTGGCCAATCTGTTTGAATGCACCGAGAAAACGATCAGAGCATTTGGCGCTTTCGACAAAATGCTGATTGATCCGCCGCGTGAAGGTGCCATTGAGCTGGTCCGGTCACTGGGTGAGTGCAAGCCGGCGCGTATCGTCTATGTCTCTTGCCATCCAGGAACACTGGCACGCGATGCCGCGGTCTTGGTGAATACCCACGGTTATCGATTCGTCACAGCCGGGGCGGTCAATATGTTTCCCCATACTGCGCACGTTGAGTCAATCGCTGTTTTTGAGCAGCCATAAAAAAAGGCAGCCTCGGCTGCCTTTTCTGTTTTGTGTCTTCCAAACTCAGTCACGTTCGCCGGTGAATGCCATGATCAGTTGGAGCAGGCTGACGAAAACGTTGTAAATATCAAGGTAGACCGCAAGCGTTGCGCTGACATAGTTGGTTTCGCCGCCTTGAACGATACGGCTGATGTCATACAGGATATAAGCCGAGAAAATGAGTACGACAGCCGCGGAAATGGTCAGGGAGAGCGCAGGAATCTGAAAGAAAATATTGGCGATTCCCGCCAGCAGGACAACGATCATGCCGATGAAGAGGAATTTCCCCATGCTGCTGAAGTCGCGCTTGCTGACTGTTGCAATGCTGGCCATGGTAAAGAAGATCGCACCGGTTCCACCTGCTGCCAAGGCAATCATCGAGCCACCATTGGTAAAGCCAAGGGCAACCTGAAGAATGCGTGACAGCATCAGGCCCATGAAGAAAGTGAAGCCAAGCAGCAGCCCGACCCCCAGGGCGCTATCCTTGTTCTTTTCGATGCCCCACATGAAGCCAAAAGCGATGCCCATGAACAGCAGGAAAGAGATCAGGGGGCTACCCGCCATGAAACTGAACTTCATTTGAACACCGATCAAGGCGCCGAGAACGGTCGGTGCCATGGAAAGGGCCAGCAGCATGTAGGTGTTGCGCAGCACGCGATTTTGCTGCAACGCAAGCTCTGGAGAACCCTGTCCGGCGATCTGGAAGTTGGTGGTCATGCGGGAGGCTCCTTCTGTTATTTGATGATCAATAAGACTAACGGACCTTCGCGAAAGTTTCAATCATTGTCATGCCGCCAGGTGGGGGTAGTCTTCCGATAAGCTGTGCTATCATGCCGGCCTTCCCGAGTTTCGTCGCGACGGCGAAGCGTCAGGAAAATTTGAAGTAGTTGCGGGTCTGTGGCAGAGCGGTTGAATGCACCGGTCTTGAAAACCGGCGTGGGGAAACCCATCGTGAGTTCGAATCTCACCGGACCCGCCAAAACTCCCTTGAAAGGGATTCAGGGTTCCACGCCCTGATTGTCCAATGCAGACCATCTTACGCCTTTACCGTGAACCAACCTGCCCCCTACAGAATCAAGTACGAGGTTTATCCTGAAGACGGGATGTTTGTTGCTCGTTGTCTGGATATTGATATAACCAGCGACGGGGCGACGGATGCAGAGGCGGTGGCCAACTTGCGTGAGGCGATCCAGCTGTATTTTGAGCGCAATGCCGAAGCCATGACCGCGCAGGCTGCAGAGGAATCGACTGATCAGGAAGTTTCAGACGACTAGGCTTGTGACGATCTGACTTGCTTTGCGGGATAAAGTCAGAGCTCCAGAAAATCGCCGACTTCCGTACTGCGGGCCATGGTGTCGGCGTATCCCAGGTCGATCAACGCTCGTGTATAAGGCTTCTCAAATAGCAGGTAGCTGGTTAGGGCTCCGCCACGTCGGTTCATTGCCCCGATACCGGTCAGCAGGGCTTTGACGGCCCACGGGAGTGCCGTTGCATGTTCGGCGGCAATCCGGTCAAGCCGTTCTGAGGGTGAGATCACCAAGGTCTTGATCGGGCGCAGGCTGATCCCTGCCGTTTCGCGGACATCGGCCGGAATTTTCGACAGGGTATTGTTGATTCGCTGCATACGCTCAATATCAACGGCCAATCCATCCAGGAAAATGCTGGAAAGAGCATGGCCGGCAATTTGGGCGAGCGAGGGGTGCGTTTCAACGTGGCGTCGCTCCTGATGTTCGTTTTTTCTTCCGGCACCAACGACCAGAATACGTTCTGCACCAAGATGGATTGCGGGGGAGATGGGCGCTAGTTGGCGCATCGAGCCGTCACCGAAATACTCCCGGTGAATGCGTGTAGCAGGGAAAATGAAAGGGATGGCACTGGATGCAAGAAGATGCTCGACGCCTAGTTCTGCGCGTAATCCGTGTCGCTGGATTCGTTCCCAAGGCTCGGCCGAAGGGTGCGCCTGAAAAAAGCTGATGCTTTCGCCTGACTCGTAGCCGGAGGCCGAGATGCTGACGGCGTGGAGGGCTCCTTTGGCGATGGCTCGGTCGATTCCCTTGAAATCGAGGTGTCGGCTCAGCAGTTCCCGGAGGGGGGCGTTGTCGAGCAGCGAACGTGGCGGGTTTTGAACGATCCAGCCAAAGGCGAGCATGGATAACCAGCGCGCTCCCGAAGCTCCAATCCCGAGAGGGTCGGCTCGATAAATGTCGCCGGCATGCATGTTGCGCCAGATGTTGGCGAGCCGTGAGGCCGCTTTGCCGAAATTGTCAGCCAGGCAGGCAATCCCTGCCGCGTTGATTGCTCCTGCCGATGTTCCGCAAAGAATGGGAAAAGGATTGTGTCGCCGGTTGCTCGACAGTTTTGCGACTGCGAGCAGGAAGCCGGCCTGATAGGCAGCTCGGGCGCCGCCGCCGGTTAAAATGAGGGCGGTCCTGTTTCTGGTCAGCGTACCTGTTCGATCCATGATGGGTCTGGCCTGAAGTTTTCAATCCAGCCCGGTAATTGGTCGGCAGGCATGGGGCGGGCGATACCGTAGCCTTGGGCGTGGTAGCAGCCCATTTGCATGAGGCGGCAACCGTGTGCCGCAGTTTCAACGCCTTCTGCGATGACCGTACGCTGGAAGGCTTTGGCTAAACCGATGATGCCTTCGACAATGGCCAGATCTTCCGGGTCGGCCAGCATGTCGCGAATGAACGATTGGTCGATCTTGAGGGTTCGTGCCGGCAGGCGCTTGAAATAGGTCAGCGATGAGTAACCTGTGCCGAAATCGTCGAGTGCAAAGGAAACGCCGAGCGCCTCGCAGCTTCGAATGATGTTGCTGACTTCGATGATGTCATCCAGCGCGGCTGTTTCGACAATTTCCAGTTCCAGCCAGGAGGGAGGGACGTGACGGTAAAGGCTGAGCAGTTCCTTGAGGCGGGCAACAAACGTTTCTGCCTGGAATTGTCGGGCAGCAATATTGACGCTGATCGGGACCGTGAGCCCCATCTTTTGCCAAATCGCCATTTGTTTGAGGGCTTGTTCAATCACCCAGTCGCCCAGTGTGACGATCGTTTCGGTGTTGTCGATCAAGGGCAGGAACTCACCGGGGGGAAGCAAGCCCTGCTCGGGATGTTGCCAGCGGATCAGTGCTTCTGCGCCCGTTATCCGACCATTCCGCATGTCTACCTTGGGTTGGTAGAACAGTACGAATTCTTCGGCCAGAAGTGCCGACTGGATGCGCGAAATTTGTGCATGCTCCGAGCGCATCTTGTGGTCAAGATCGGCATCGAAGAAATGGTAACGGTTCCTGCCAGCCTGCTTGGCAACATACATTGCCTGGTCGGCATGGCGTAGCAGGACATCGGGTTCGGAAGTGTCATTGGGGTAGAGTGTGACGCCGATACTGGCCGAGATCAGAATGTTCTGGCCCTTGATGCGATATTCACTGGAAAGCGCCCCGAGTACCCGAAGCAATGCAGCTTCGCATTCGCCAAAATCATCGGCGCGCAACAAAAGTGCGAATTCGTCACCCCCCAGGCGAGCTACCGTATCGCCGCTACGCACTGTACTGCGCAAGCGGTTGGCTACCTCGATTAACAGGGCATCGCCTGCATCGTGGCCAAAAT
Organism: Dechloromonas sp. TW-R-39-2; assembly: GCF_016864195.1. NCBI lineage: Bacteria > Pseudomonadati > Pseudomonadota > Betaproteobacteria > Rhodocyclales > Azonexaceae > Dechloromonas > Dechloromonas sp. TW-R-39-2. Next base: position 2,859,454 of record NZ_CP045202.1, on the reverse strand, counting down.
TGTCATTGACCGGCTTGAATCCGTCGAGGTCAAGATAGGCAACGGCCAGTAATTCATTCATTCGCTTGGCCTGCTGCAGTGATTGCTGCATCCGGTCTGCCAGCAGGGCGCGATTCGGCAGGCGGGTCAGGCTGTCGTAATGCGCCATTGCCTCCAGTTTTGCCTGGTGCTCCTTGAGTGCCGTACTGTCGGAGAAAATGAATATGTAATTGGTGGTTTCGCCCGCAAGATTGCGCACGGCGCTGGCCGTGAGCTGTTCCGGAAAGTGGCTGCCTCCCTTTCGTGTGCCGGTGACTTCGCCCCGCCAGTGACCTTGCTCCTGCAGTGTCTGCGCGATCTCATCCTGGAAACGTCGGGTGTCATCGTCAACATATTGCAGGCGCAAATCCTGACCGAGTAGCTCGTTACGACCGAATCCGGTCAGCTCGCTGGCCATCGGGTTCAGATCGATGATCTGCCAGTTCGGGGCGGTGATGATGATGCCTTCGTGTGCTTCGGCAAAAACGCTGGCCGAAAGTCGCAATGAGTCTTCTGCCAGTTTGCGCTGGGTGATGTCATTGGCCGTGCCGCGGTAGCCGGCAAAGACGCCGGCATTATCGAAGAAGGGTTCGCCGTGGACCTGGAAGTAGCGTAATGAACCGTCCGGGAAATAGAGGCCGTATTCCAGGCGGCGGAATGATTCGTGGGCTTCAAGTTGTGCTCGGTGAGCGGCCCATTGTTCTGCGGTCAGCGTGGTCTTGAGTTCCCAGCGCTGCTGCCCGCGCAGCCATTCGGCAACATGCTGGAATTTGTTGTTCAGGCTACCCGAGGGAGGGATTGAAAAACGGAAATTGCTATCCTGTTCCCAGTAATGGTCGGTAGACAGGTGAAGCAGGCTTTTGAACCGGGCTTCCGAGTAGCGAAGCGCCTTCAGTTGCTGCTCGATTTTCTGGGTCATCCGGTTGAAAGTGCTGGCCAGTTGGCCGACTTCATCGTTGGATTCGATATTGAGATTGATGTTGAACTGGCCTTTGCCAACCGCTTCGCTGGCTTGCTGCAAGCGACGGAGGTGGCGGGTCAGCCAGATGGCCAGCGCCGAAAGCAAGGCGATCGAGAGCAGGATTTCGAGTGCGGCAATGCTCAGGCTTTGCCGGCCAAGGTGCTGCCTGGCTTCATGCAGGAAGCTGGTCGAGACGCCGAAATGCAGCTGGCCGTAGGTTTGCCCGGAAAGGCTGATAGGAATGCGCGTATCAAAGCGTTTTTCCTGCGTGCCGAGATTGATTTCCGGCTGTTCCGGGGGGGGAGGTGTTTCGAGATCCCAGCCATCGGCGAGCAGTACCTTGCCTTGAGGGTCGGTCAACAGAAAATACTGGATGCCATCGCTCCGCCGACTCTGACGGAATACATCGGCAATCGGCGCATAGTCTTGGCTGGCCAGCGCCGGCCCGAGTGATGCGTTGAGCAGTACGGAAATTTCCTGAAGGCGAACCTGCGATTGTTTTTGCAAGGTTTCGTCCATCAGCCTCAGGCCGTTCCAGACAAGCATGGCAAGCATGACGACTTCGACGAGCACGCTCGCCAACACGAGTTTCCAGCGCATGGAAAGGCCGCTTGCTTTGCTCATAGGCCGAGTTGTTTCCGGGTTTCCGGCAAATAGCTATCAAGGCGCTTCATGAAGGCTTCATCAGTGGCTTGTATGCCAAGGTAGCGACTTTTTTCCAGAAAGTTGCTGCCCTCGGTCGTTGCCGGAAAAGCGAGCAGGGATTTTTGGGTTTGTTCGCGGACCGTCGCATCAAGCAGCGGGCTGGCCAGGAGAATGACGTTGGGCAGCGCTTCCGAGCGGAACATGCTGCGTACCGCGTTGCGTTGGTCTTCGGGGCTCTGGTCAAGGGTGAAGTGGGCAATGATGGCTGCATCGGCCTCACCACGGGCAACGGCGAGAATGCCGCTGTTTTGCGAGTTGACCGCAACATACTGAACGTCCTTCTCCTGAATGCCTTGGTCGGAGAGAATTTTGCTCATGGCGATATTGACCAGAATCGAGCGGTCGGTCACGGCAATGCGTTTGCCGCGTAATTCGCCGAGGCGCTGGATCGGCGAATCCTTGCTGACCACCATGGCGGCATGTAGCGGGCCGGTGAATCGCGTCAGTGGCAGATAGCCACCCTCCACCTGGGCCAGCCGCGCCTGGTGTGCTGCGGTAATGATCAAGTCAAAGTCGGGTTTGAGTGTGCGTCGTGCGAAGCTGCGCACGTCGGGTGCCGTGAACAGGGCAACCGAACGTCCGGTATCTTTTTCCAGTTGCAGGCGCAAGGGTTGGAACAAGGCAATCAGGACGTTGGGTGTCAGATAGGGAATGACACCGATCCGCAGGGTTTCCTGTTGCGCCTGTATTCCCGTCATGCCGAAGCAGAGCGCGATGAGCGCACCCCAGTAGCGTATTGTTTTCATTGTCCCTCCGGTGGCATCTTTAGCGATGCTTTTGCGCAGTATAGGAGGAACGTCCTATCTGCTCAATCCAGGCGGGTGCGGACTGCGTCGGCCCAGCAGTTGGGCGTTTCGTAGAGACGGACTTGCTCCAGTTGCAGGTGATTGCCGTAAGTATCGCGGTAGACCGCGTCAAGACGTTCAAAAGCAATCCGGACAAGATTTTCGGCGGTCGGGACCCGGTCGAGAATCACGGTTTTGTGATCAGGCAATGAGTTCAGGAAATCAACGATTGCCGTATCGCCGGCAAAAGCGAGGAAGGCATGATCCCATTCGTCGACCAGATGTGTCTTGGCGAGATCCTTGACCTGGGAAAAATCCATCACCATGCCATTGGCTGCGTCGCCGGCTTTATTGATGATGCCGCCGGAGAGCGTGATTTCGATGACATAGCGGTGCCCGTGCAGGTGGCGGCACTGGCTTTTGTGATCCGGGATGCGATGCCCGGCATCGAACTCGAGACGGCGGGTGATGAACATGGTAATAGCCTTCAAATGGGGCGCTGATTATACAATGGGCCATGCTTACAACAGACGATCATCGCCGTGACAGTGCCGGGTTGCTTTATGTCTACCCGGTCATTTCACGCCGTGCCGGCGGGGTTTCCGTCGGTATCAACCTGAATATCAACAATGCCTGCAATTGGGCGTGCCTCTATTGCCAGGTCGACAACCTGACGCGCGGCGGTCCGCCGCCTGTTGATCTGTCTCGCCTGGAGCGCGAGTTGCGGTTATTTCTGGATGATGCGCTGCACGGTGACTTCATGCAGCGCCAGGTGCCGATAGAGGCGCGACAACTGGTTGACGTGGCTTTTTCGGGGAACGGAGAGCCAACCAGCGCCGCCGAGTTTGGCGAGGCAATTGACCGTGTTGGACAGGTCATGGCTGATTACGGCCTGCAGGGCAAGCTGCCGCTGCGCCTGATCACCAACGGTAGTTTTCTGCATCGTCCCGAAGTGCAGTCCGGAATCCGCCGGCTTGGTTCGCTGGGTGGCGAGGTCTGGTTCAAGGTTGACCGGGTTGATGCGCCGGGTGTCGAGTTGGTCAATGGCGTACCGATGTTGGCCGACAAGATTGCCCGCAACCTTGCCACTTGTGCTGCACAGGCGTCGACCTGGGTGCAGACATGCTGGTTTGCACTGGATGGCGAGGCGCCTCCGGCTTCCGCCAGGGAAGCATATTGTGCCTTGCTCAAGGACTTGGCTGGCCAGTTGGCCGGTGTCCATCTCTACGGTTTGGCCCGCCCCTCGATGCAACCCGCCGCACCGCGTCTGGGGCGACTGGCGATGGATGTGCTTGAATCTTTTGCTGAGCAGATCGAAAAAGAAACGGGCATCCGGGTGGTGCTTTCCCCGTAATGCCCGTTGTTGCGGTCGACGGCCTTTACAGGCCGAATTTCACGCGGCCTTCTTGGTACGCGTGCGCGCCGATTTCTTCAAGGACTTGAACAGCTCCGGTTCCTGAGCCTTCAGGTACTCGAGGACTTCCCAGTCGTCACGCTTGATCGACTTGATGTCGATCTGTTCAACGTGCACCAGGCGGAGCAGCTCGCGCACCGGCTTGGGCATGTTGCGGCCGCTTTCATAACGGGAACCGCCGCTCTGCGTCACGCCGAGGGTGGACCAGAACTGCTGTTGGTTGAGGCCAAGCTTACGACGAATTTCACGAGCGTCGATTTTTTCGATGGTCTTGACTGCGGTCATATCCATTCTCCATACGCGATTGTTGTAGGGGTACCCAAGCCGACTAAGGTGATATGACTTAGGTAATATGACCAAGTGTATAGATGCTTATGACGTACTGCAAGTGCAAATGCCATATTTTTTTCGCGTTTTTTTGTAAAAAACCATTCTATTCATGGGGTTGATTCTGCGCTTTCCTGCTCTTGCCTTGTCGCAGCGGCTTTTTGGGAGGCGGCCTTTGCGAAAACAGCCTGATGCACTAAGATCGCCACGATATAAATTATTTTGGAGACGCCGCCATGCAAGTGCGTGAAATCATTCAGCTCAAGGGCGGAACCCTCTATACCGCAACGCCCCAGCAATCGCTGGCCTCGGCGATCGATACCATGGCTGATCTCGACGTCGGTTCTCTGGTGGTGATGGATGCCGGCAAGATGGCCGGCATGCTGACTTTCCGTGAAGTACTCAAGGCCATGAAGGCCCATGATGCCTGCCCGGTTGGCGTGACGGTCGGGGATGTCATGGTCAAGGACCCGGTCACGGCCTTTCCCGATATGCCGGCCAACGAGTTGCGTCGTCTGATGATCGAAAAGCACTCGCGTTATTTGCCGGTGCTCGATGGCAACCTGCTGATGGGCGTGATTTCCTTCCTGGACGTCGCCAAGGCAGTGCTTGAGGAACAGAGCTTCGAAAATACGATGCTCAAGAACTACATCAAGAACTGGCCGGACGAACCGTCGGCTTGATCGCCTGATCGGAAAAAGCAGCTTCGGCTGCTTTTTTTATGCCCGGCTTTTAGCGGCTGTCCCAACCGTAGCGTTTTGTTCGTTGCCAGCGATTGTCCTGTTGCTGGCGAGGATTCGGCCCGTTTGGCGATGTCCGTTTGCCAGTGGGAGGCATGGTCGATGGTTTCGCTGCGGTCGACGGGGTGGGCGGGGGCTTTTTGTTGGGCATGTTAAACTCCTGCTTCCATTTTAGATTCCAGCCTCCCATGTCCGGCAATACTTTTGGCACGCTTTTCACCGTTTCGTCCTTCGGCGAATCCCATGGTCCTGCAATTGGTTGCGTGGTTGATGGTTGCCCACCCGGACTTTCCCTGTGCGAGGCCGATATTCAGGCTGAGTTGGATCGTCGCAAGCCGGGAACCTCGCGTCACGTCACGCAGCGTCGTGAACCGGATACGGTGGAAATCCTCTCCGGTGTCTTTGAAGGCAAGACGACCGGTACGCCCATTGCGCTGCTGATCCGTAATCAGGACCAGCGGAGCAAGGATTACGGCAATATTGCCGAAACCTTCCGGCCTGGCCATGCCGATTACACCTATACCCAGAAATACGGGTTTCGCGATTATCGCGGCGGCGGTCGTTCCTCGGCGCGCGAAACGGCAGTCCGTGTTGCTGCCGGTGCAATTGCCCGCAAGTGGCTGAAAGAGCGTTACGGTGTGACGATTCGCGGCTGGATGAGCGCGCTCGGGCCGATCGATATTCCCTTCCTGAGCGCCGATGCGATCGATGGCAACGCCTTCTTTGCGCCGAATGCCGATATCGTTCCCGATCTCGAAGCCTATATGGACAGCCTGCGCAAATCGCTCGATTCGGTCGGGGCCAAGATTACCGTGACCGCCACCGGCGTCCCTCCGGGTTGGGGCGAGCCGGTCTACGATCGTCTTGATGCTGAAATTGCCTACGCGATGATGGGCATCAATGCCGTCAAGGGGGTCGAAATCGGGGCCGGTTTTGATTCGGTGGCTCAAAAAGGCAGCGAGCATGGCGATGAAATGACGCCGCAGGGTTTCGCCAGCAATCACGCCGGCGGCATTCTGGGCGGTTTGTCCACCGGCCAGGAAATCATCGTTAACATGGCGATCAAGCCGACGTCGTCGATTGCCCAGTCGCGTCGTTCGATTGACGCGCACGGTAACGCCATTGAGGTGGCGACGCAGGGGCGGCACGATCCCTGTGTCGGCATTCGTGCGACGCCGATCGCCGAAGCCATGCTGGCGCTGGTCCTGATCGATCATGCACTGCGCCACCGCGCCCAGTGCGGTGATGTGGTGTGCACGACGCCACGGATCGCAGCTCAAATCGCATAAGGTTTTTAGTTCTGCGCCGCCTTCGGGCGGTGTTGTTGAAAATAGGGAGAAAAAAATGCAAGTCGAACATCACGACCTCCATCATGAATTTCCTGAGATGGTTGACGCTATTCATGCCCTCAAGGTTGGCAATGCGCACTTTGCCAAGCTGTTTGCTTCGTATCATCGCCTGACTGGCAAGGTCGAAGATCTTGAAGAGCACGACATGCCGGTGGCTGATTTCACCATCGAAGACATGAAGAAGCAGCGTGTCAGGCTCAAGGATGAGCTTTATCACATGCTGTTGGCCTATCGCTCCGGTCAACAGGCTGCCAAGGCCTAAATCGGAAGGCTGCCGATTCGATGCATCCGGTAAAATTGCCGGATGCATGCATTGCCTCACTGGCGCCTTTCGGGCTACTACTTTTTCTATTTCGCCTTCATCGGCGCATTCTCGCCCTATTTCGGGCTCTATCTCCAATCCCTGAACTTCTCTGCCTGGGACATCGGCCTGTTGATGTCGCAGATGCAGTTGATGCGCCTTTTTGGGCCCAATCTCTGGGGCTGGCTGGCCGACCGCTTTGGCTACCGGGTCGGCATCATTCGCTTGGCCGGCATCATGGGATTGACCGGTTTTTCCGCCTTTTTCTGGATCGATCGTCTGCCCGGCATGTTGCTTGCCATGGCAGTGCTGGCTTTTTTCTGGAGTGCCGCACTGCCGCTGGTCGAGACACTGACTTTTGATCATCTGCGCGAAGAGCGTGGGCGTTACAGCCGGATTCGGCTTTGGGGTTCGGTCGGCTTTGTCGTTGCTGTCATGGTGACCGGGGCTGTTCTTGATTACGCCCCGCCGATTGCTGTGCTCTGGGTTTGCTGGGGGGTTCTTTGCGGCATTCTTGGCTTGGCGGCGACCTTGCCGGAAGCGCCGCAAATGCCGCATGCCCGCGGCGAAATTCCGATTCGCACCATTCTCCGTCAGCCCAGGGTTGTGGCCTTGATGGCCGCCTGCTTTGCCATGTCGGCGGCGCATGGCGCCTTCTATGTCTTCTATTCCATTCATCTTTCCGGACATGGCTACAGCAAGACCGAAGTTGGGGCGCTGTGGTCGCTCGGTGTGCTGGCCGAGATCGTTGTTTTCATTCTGATGGCACGTTTGTCGCGCCGTTTTTCGCTGCGCGCCATCCTGCTCGCCAGTTTTGCCGCCGCCGTCTGGCGTTTCCTGATGATGGGCTGGGGCGTTGAATCAGTGGCTGTGATGGTCCTGGTCCAGTTGCTGCATGGCCTTACCTTTGGCTCGTATCACGCGGCAAGCATTGCGGCGGTCAATCTGTGGTTTCCGGGGCGTGCCCAGGGGCGGGGACAGGCGCTTTACTCCAGTTTGTCGTTCGGGGCCGGCGGCCTGCTTGGCGCGCTGATCGCCGGACGAACCTGGGACCAGGTCGGGGCTGGCTGGACGTTTACGCTGGGCGCAGTCTTCGCGTTGGGCGGATTTTTGCTGGTCTGGCGCTGGGTGCGCGGTGATGCCGCGGTCGACATGCCCGGCCGGGCAAAAAAAGCCGATCCTGTGACATAATTCAACGCTTTACGGCCCCTTTGAAGCGATCCATGTCGAAGACCCTTTACGACAAGCTCTGGGAGAACCACGTTGTCCACGTAGAAGCGGACGGCACGGCGCTCCTTTATATCGATCGTCACCTCGTGCACGAAGTGACCAGTCCGCAGGCTTTTGAAGGCCTCAAACTGGCCGGGCGCAAGCCCTGGCGCGTTTCCTCCATTGTTGCCACACCGGACCACAACACGCCGACCGACCATTGGGAAGAAGGGATCAAGGATCCGATTTCCCGTCAGCAGGTTGAAACGCTGGATGCCAATATCCGCGAAGTCGGTGCGCTGGCTTATTTCCCATTCAAGGATCAGCGCATGGGGATTCTCCATGTCGTCGGCCCTGAAAATGGTGCGACGCTACCCGGCATGACCGTTGTCTGCGGCGATTCGCACACTTCGACGCACGGCGCTTTCGCCTGTCTGGCGCATGGCATCGGCACCTCGGAAGTCGAGCACGTGCTGGCCACCCAGTGTCTGTTGCAAAAGAAGTCCAAGACCATGCTGATTGCCGTCGAAGGCAAACTCGGCAAGGGCGTGACGGCCAAGGACGTGGCACTGGCCGTGATCGGCACCATCGGCACGGCCGGCGGTACGGGTTATGCCATCGAATTCGGCGGCAGCGCCATTCGTGGTCTGAGCATGGAAGGTCGGATGACCCTGTGCAACATGGCCATCGAAGGCGGTGCCCGGATGGGCTTTGTCGCGGTCGACGACAATACGATCAACTATTTGAAGGGGCGTCCCTTCTCGCCGACCGGCGAAACCTGGGACAAGGCCGTGGCCTACTGGCGCACGCTGCACTCCGATGCCGGTGCGCAGTTCGATCGCGTGGTCACGTTGAAGGCTGAAGAGATTCGTCCGCAAGTGACCTGGGGAACCTCGCCGGAAATGGTCGTGGCGATCGATGCCACGGTGCCCGATCCGGCCAAGCAGTCCGATCCGGTCAAGCGTGAAGGCATGGAGCGGGCCCTGCAATACATGGGCCTCAACCCGAATACACCGATCAACCAGATCGCGGTCGACAAGGTTTTCATCGGCTCCTGTACCAATTCCCGTATCGAGGATTTGCGCGAAGCGGCATCGGTGCTCAAGGGGCGTCACATTGCAGCGAACATCAAACTCGCCCTGGCCGTGCCGGGTTCTGGCCTGGTCAAGCGTCAGGCCGAGGAAGAAGGGTTGGACAAGGTCTTCGTCGCTGCCGGTTTCGAGTGGCGCGAGCCGGGTTGTTCAATGTGTCTGGCGATGAATGCCGACCGTCTGGAGCCGGGCGAGCGTTGCGCTTCGACATCGAACCGCAATTTCGAAGGTCGCCAAGGTCCTGGCGGTCGGACGCATCTGCTTAGCCCGGCCATGGCGGCGGCTGCAGCTATCGCCGGCCGTTTCGCCGACGTGCGCGAAGTGCTTTAACGGAGTCGGGTCATGCGCGTTGTCTTGTTCGCATGGATGGCGTTGATTCTTTCCGCTTGCAATACAGCGCAGGGCGTCAAGAAAGATGTCGAGCGTGGTGCGGAAGTGACTGGCGAAGCGCTGCAAAAAGGGGGCGAGGCCGTCGGTAACGCCCTGAATAAAACAGGTGAAGTCGTCGGCGGCGCTCTGCAAAAGAGTGGCGAGGCGGTGGGCAGCGCCTTGAAGAAATCAGGCGATGCCGTGCAGAAAGTGGTGGAGTAATGGATAAATTCGTTCGTCTGGAAGGTTTGGTAGCACCGCTCGACCGTAACAACGTCGATACGGATGCCATCATCCCCAAGCAATTTCTCAAGTCGATCAAGCGTTCCGGCTTCGGTCCGAATGCCTTCGATGAATGGCGCTATATGGATGTCGGTCAGCCCGGGCAAGATAATTCTGGCCGTCCGAAGAATCCGAATTTCGTGCTCAACCAGGAACGCTACCAGGGCGCGCAGGTACTGCTGACGCGGGCCAATTTCGGCTGCGGCAGTTCGCGCGAACACGCGCCGTGGGCATTGCTGGATTTCGGCTTTCAGGCAATCATCGCCGAGTCGTTTGCCGATATTTTCTTCAATAACTGCTTCAAGAACGGTATTTTGCCGATTGTCTTGCCGGCCGCGGAAATCGAGGCGCTGTTTCAGCAAATCGAAGCGACTCCGGGCTACAAGCTGGTCGTCGATTTGCCATCGCAAGCGGTGATTCGTCCGGATGGCTATGGCATTCCATTCGAAATCGATGCCTTCCGCAAGGAATGCCTGATCAACGGCTGGGACGATATCGGCCTGACGCTGCGTCATGCCGAGATGATCCGCGAATTCGAAGCCAAGCGTCGTATCAGCCAGCCCTGGCTGTTTGCCTAACAAGGAAAAGCAATGAAGATCTGTGTTTTGCCGGGTGACGGCATTGGTCCTGAAATTACTGCCGAGGCAGTGCGTGTACTCAATTCACTTGATCTCAAGTTCGAGATGGAAGAGGCGCTGCTCGGTGGTGGCGCGGTCGACGCAACCGGTAACCCTTATCCTGAAGCAACGCAAAAGCTGGCGCGCGAAGCCGATGCCGTGCTGCTCGGCGCCGTCGGTGGTCCGCAGTGGGATACGCTGCCCCGCGAAAAGCGCCCGGAGCGCGGCCTGCTCGGCATCCGCAAGGATCTGAACCTGTTTGCCAACCTGCGTCCGGCGATTCTTTACCCGGAACTGGCCAATGCTTCCACGCTGAAGCCGGAAGTGGTCGCCGGTCTGGATATCCTGATTGTCCGCGAACTGACCGGTGATATTTACTTCGGCCAGCCGCGCGGCGTGCGTGAAGAAAACGGCGAGCGCGTCGGTTTCAATACCATGGTGTACAGCGAGTCCGAGATTCGTCGTATCGGTCATGTTGCCTTCCAGGCTGCGCAAAAGCGCAACAAGAAGCTGTGCTCGGTCGACAAGATGAACGTGCTGGAATGCACCCAGTTGTGGCGCGACGTGATGATCGAAGTGGCCCACGATTACCCGGATGTCGAGCTCAGCCACATGCTGGTCGACAATGCCGCCATGCAACTGGTCAAGGCACCGAAGCAGTTTGACGTGATGGTCACCGGCAACATGTTCGGCGACATTCTGTCGGATGAGGCCTCGATGCTCACCGGTTCGATCGGCATGCTGCCGTCGGCCTCGCTGGATGACAAGAACAAGGGCTTGTACGAACCGTCGCACGGTTCTGCACCGGATATCGCCGGCAAGGGCGTTGCCAATCCGCTGGCGACCATCCTGTCGGCGGCGATGATGCTGCGTTACACTTTTGGCTTGGAAGAGCAGGCACTACGCATTGAAACTGCGGTCAAAAAGGTGCTGGCTCAAGGTTATCGTACGGGCGACATCTACGAACGCGGTACCAACAAGGTTGGCACTCGGGAAATGGGCGATGCAGTGCTCGCCGCGCTGGCGTCGTAAACCAAAACACCGGTTCGTGCGTTAAACGAAGGTTATATACGGAGAGTAAGTCATGAAGAAGGTTGGTCTGGTCGGTTGGCGTGGCATGGTCGGTTCCGTGCTGATGCAGCGCATGGTTGAAGAGGGCGATTTTGCCTACATCGATCCGGTGTACTTCTCAACGTCCGCTGCTGGCGGCAAGGCACCGGTGTTCGGTGGCAAGGAAGCTTCCCTGCCGTTGCAGGATGCTTCCTCGGTCGACGCGCTGAAACAGTGCGAAATCATCATCACTTGTCAGGGTGGCGACTACACCAAGGAAGTTTTCCCCAAGCTGCGTGCTGCTGGCTGGAATGGCCACTGGATCGATGCTGCTTCGGCCTTGCGCATGGCTGACGATGCCGTGATCGTGCTTGACCCGGTCAACATGAACGTCATCAAGGACTCCCTCTCCAAGGGCGGCAAGAACTGGATCGGCGGCAACTGCACCGTGTCTCTGATGCTGATGGGCCTCGGCGGCCTGTTCCAGAACGACCTGATCGAATGGGCGTCGTCCATGACCTATCAGGCCGCTTCCGGCGCTGGTGCGCAAAACATGCGCGAGCTGATTTCACAAATGGGCACCATCCACGCTTCTGTGGCTGATCTGCTGGCTGATCCGGCTTCCGCCATTCTCGACATCGACCGCAAGGTTGCCGAGGCGATTCGTTCCGATGCCTTCCCAAAGAAGAACTTCCGCAACACCCCGCTGGCTGGTTCGCTGATTCCGTGGATCGACGTGCCGGTCGAAGGCGGTCAGTCCAAGGAAGAGTGGAAGGGCGGCGCCGAGTGCAACAAGATCCTCGGCAAGCCGGCTTTTCGCAGCGCTGGTTCGATCCCTATCGACGGCCTGTGCGTGCGTATCGGTGCGATGCGTTGCCACAGCCAGGCGCTGACCATCAAGCTCAAGAAGGATGTACCGCTCGACGAAATCAGCGACATGCTGGCCAAGGCCAATCCGTGGGCCAAGGTTGTGCCGAATGATCGCGAGATCTCCGAGCGCGAACTGACCCCGGCCGCCGTGACCGGCACGCTGACCGTGCCGGTCGGCCGTCTGCACAAGATGGCGATGGGCCCGGAATACCTGGCTGCCTTTACCTGTGGCGACCAGTTGCTGTGGGGCGCGGCCGAGCCGCTGCGCCGCATGTTGCGCATTCTGCTGGATGCCTGATCAGCCAAATTGATCCAGTATCGTCAAAACCGGGGCCATGTGCCCCGGTTTTTGTTGTTGGGTTCGCGTCATATCGCCGCTCGCTCAGAAGGCGGTTTAGCTTGCATTGCTAAGTCCATGATGTTAATTTGAAAGTCCCAAAATTCGACGCTCAGGGTTTCGCCGTGAACGAAACTAATCGCTCCAAATTCAAAAAGCATGCAATGGCGCTCGCAGTCGCTTCTTGCATGTCGCTCGCGCCATGTATTTCAGAGGCTGCGGGGCTAGGAAAATTGACTGTACTTTCCGGTCTCGGACAGCCTTTGCGGGCTGAGCTTGAGGTTGCCGCCAATCGTGAAGAGCTGGTTGGCATGACGGCTCGTCTTGCGCCGCAGAGTGCATTCCGTCAAGCCGGAGTGGATTATTCGTCGGTGTTGAATGACCTGCGCTTTAATGTGGAAAAGCGCCCTGACGGTAAGTCTGTTGTAAAAGTCACTTCGGAAAAGCCGATCAACGAACCTTTCCTCGATTTTTTGATGGAATTGAACTGGCCGGCAGGTCGCCTTGTTCGTGAATACACTTTCTTGCTGGATCCGCCGGAAATTGCAGCAAAACAGGTAGCCCGACCTGTTGCCGAGGCGCGTGTGGTTGAAACGGTACGTGGTGGTGGCGCTCAGGTCGAGCGAACCGAACGTGCCGAACGCCCTCCTGAGGTCGCCGAGCGTCCCAAGGTCAGCAAACCGGCTTCCCGTCCTGTCGTGGAAGAGAAGCCCCAGCCTGCGCCGGAGAAAAAAGCAACAGAGCCTGCCGATGGGCGCGTCGTTCGCTCGGGCGATACCTTGCACAAGATTGCAGCCGAGACACGCGTCGAAGGCGTTTCTCTGGACCAGATGCTGGTCGGGATTTTTCAGAAGAACCCCGATGCCTTTATCGGCAACAACATGAATCGCCTGAAAGCCGGGGCTATTCTTGGTTTGCCTGAAAAGACCGAGCTTGAGTCCCTGTCGGATGCTGATGTGAAAAAGGTGCTGGTCGCTCAATCGGGTGACTGGAATGCCTATCGCCAGAAACTGGCCTCCGCAACAGCCAAGGCGCCAGCCAAGGAGGAGTCGCTGGGTCAGGGTAGCAGTGGAAAAATTGCCGCCAAGGTTGATGAAAAGGCTTTGCCATCAGAGCAGGCCAAGGATCAGGTCAAGGTTTCGCGGACTGAAATGCCGGTCAAGGGAAGTGCGGCCAGCAAATCCGTCTTGGGTACTGAAGCTGATCTGATTGCGCGGGATCGTTCCCTGAAGGAGGCACAGGAACGTCTGGCTTTCCTTGAGAAAAATGTGGGTGAGCTGCAGAAGTTGCTGGAAATGAAAAACCAGAAGCTTGCCGAGTTGCAGCAGCAGGGTGCAGTCAAGAAAGAGGAAAGCAAGCCGCTTGAACCGGCCAAGGTGGTTGAGCCTCCGAAACCGGTTGAGCCTGCCAAGGTGGTCGAGCCGCCGAAAGAGGCTGCAGAGGCAAAGCCGGCCGAACCAAGCAAACCGGTCGAGGTGAAGCCGGCTGCCGAGGTGCCAAAGCCAGCGGCTGCCAAGAAGCCGGAGGCCGTCAAACCACCCGAGCCTGAGGAGGAGCTGGAGCCTGGTTTCATCGAAACCCTGTTGGCTGATCCGCTTCCATTGGCTGGAGGTGGTGGGATTCTTGCCTTGCTCGCCGGTTATCTGCTTTTCAAGCGTCGGCGCGACCACAACGCATCGGTTGAGACAACGGCGGCGCCTGTTTCGCCCAGCTCCGGCGGAAATTCTGTTTTCCGGATGACGGGCGGGCAGAGTGTCGATACCAGCAATACGCCGCCGCAAACGGGTGATTTCAGCCAGGCGGGTCCAGGCAGTATCGATACCGACGAAGTTGATCCGGTCGCAGAGGCCGATGTGTACATGGCCTACGGCCGCGATGCACAGGCTGAGGAAATTCTGCTCGAGGCGTTGCAGAAAGATCCGAACCGAATTGCCATCCATGCCAAATTGCTTGAGATTTATGCGAATCGCAAGAGCGTCAAGCAGTTCGAGACGCTGGCCAGTGAGCTGTATGCGCAGACTGCAGGCGTCGGTCCGGAGTGGGCCAAGGTTGCCGCTCTGGGGGTCGGGCTGGACCCGGGTAATCCGCTTTACTCCGGCGTACAGCGTCAGGCTTCGGCATTCAATGCAGATGCCACCATGGTGGTAACACCTGAAGTGGCCCGCCAGGCTGCACAATTCATGCCTGACGATACCCCTGCTGAGGCAGCGCCTCCGGCTATTGAGTCGGTCGATACCTTTGAGCGCGATACGCTTGTTTTGCCTGAAGTCGAACCTGCCGAGCCGGAAGTGGCGGTTGCCGAAGTCGCCGATGAAGTCATGAGCCTCGATTTCGACTTGGGGGCGCCGGCCGATGAAATGTCTTCTGCGCCAGCTGAAGATATCGACCTGCCAGCCCCGCCGGCTGTCGAGTCCTTGGCCGATGCATCGGATGCGCTTGATTTCGATCTGGGGGCGAGTATCCCGGCCCAGCCGGCATTGCAGGATGATGTGCTGCGCGTAGACGACAGTCCGGTGGCTGATGATCTGGATTTCGAGCTGGATATTGCCGAGTCTTCTGCGGTCGACGATGCATCTGAGCCGTTGCCCGATTTTTCTCCGGGTGGAACGCTGGTCATGCCTGCACTTGGTGAACTGGCTGGGTCTCCTGAATCTGAATTGTCGCCGGCAGCGTCTCCTGTGGTCGAACCTGAGCCAGAGGCACCGCTCGGTGATTTCAGTCTCGATCTTGATACGCCGCCTGCAAACGCTGCGCCTGCTGAGAGTTATGGCACCGATACCGTCGTCAATACGATGCTGCTTGATCAGGCTGTCGATATTCAGAATCCTTCCCTGACCGATGCTACGGCCGATGAGAATGCCGTCGAGTTTGACGTCAAGCTGACCGATTCTGTGTTCCTCGGGCAGCCTGCTACCCCAGAGTTTGATATCGGGGCGATCAATCTTGATCTGTCGGCTGAGCCAGCCGAGAGTGCTCCCGCAGAATCCACTACGGCACCTGTTGCAGCGGCCTCGTCCGATAATGCACAGTGGGAAGAGGTTAATACCAAGCTCGATCTGGCCAAGGCCTATGAAGAAATGGGTGACCTTGAGGGAGCGCGCGAACTATTGCAGGAAGTTGCGAGCGAGGGGCCGGTTGATCTCGTCGAGCAAGCGCGCGAGATTCTTGCTCGTATCGGTGGATAAACAAGGGTCGGTTTTTGACCGGTACATGGCCCCGCAAGGGGCTATGTGCATTTTGAGGGTTTGATTTGCATCCTTCTGCGGCGTTGATCATCTGGCTGGCAGCAGTTTTTGCCATACAGTTTGTCGGTTATGCCGGACTCGGCGCCTTGCTTGTCGCAGCCTTGTTGCTGACGCCGCAAGCCATGCTCCCATGGTTGTCCTACCTGCGCCGAGCCCGTTGGCTGTTGGTTTCCCTGTTTTTGATTCTGGCCTACAACACCCCAGGAGAGGCGCTGAATGATCTGGCGTGGGCGCCGAGCTACGAAGGACTCGATGAGGCAGGCCGGCAGGCGGCCCGGTTGGTGGTGACACTCGCCTGCCTGGCGGTGCTTTTTGTGCGACTGGGGCGTGATGGTCTGATCTGCGCCTTGTGGGGCGTGCTTGAGCCGCTGCGCCGCTGCGGGCTGGATGTCGACCGACTGGTTGTGCGCTTGTCGCTGGTTCTGGAAAATCTGCAGTCACCCGGTCTGCAAAAAGACTGGCGCAGCATGCTGGCACTGGATGCCGAATTGCCGGGAGGGGCGAATGTCGTGTCTTTGCATTTGCCGCGCTGGGCGTTTCTTGATGTGTTGTATTCGATACTGGCGGCCGGTTTGCTGGTGGGGGCGATAGTGCTGTGAGAGTTGCGCTGGGAGTTGAATATTGCGGCACCGCATTCCGCGGCTGGCAGAGCCAGCCGGGCGGAGAGACGGTTCAGGATGTGTTGGAAAAGGCGCTGGCCTCGATTTGCGGCCAGCCTGTCAGCGTTATCTGCGCCGGACGAACCGATGCGGGGGTGCATGGGACGAATCAGGTTGTGCATTTTGATGCGCCGGTCGAACGGCCGGTAACGGCCTGGGTTCGCGGCGTCAATGCGCATTTGCCGGAAAGCGTGGCTGTACGCTGGGCTCAGCCAGTGAGCGACGAATTTCATGCCCGCTTCAGTGCGCGTGGTCGTCGCTATCGCTACTTGCTGCTCAATCGGCCACAACGCCCCGGTCTGTGGCAGGGGCGGCTCGGCTGGTTCCATTTGCCGCTTGATCTGGCGGCGATGCAGGATGCTGCCGGTCGACTGCTCGGCGAGCACGATTTCTCGGCTTTCCGGGCGGCTGGCTGCCAGGCGAAAACGCCGGTCAAAACCATGTGGCGGGCCGATGTCCGTCAATTCGGCAATCTCTTTGTCTTCGACTTTGAAGCCAGTGCTTTTCTGCATCACATGGTGCGTAATCTGGTCGGCAGCCTGGTTTATGTTGGTAAGGCCAACCAGTCGCCGGCATGGATCGATACCTTGCTCCAGGCCAGGGACCGGACGCAATCAGCGCCGACTTTTTCGCCGGATGGTCTTTATTTCCGGGGGCCGATCTACGAGCCGCATTGGGATTTGCCCGATCCGGACGATGATTTCCTCGATGGAGTGTTCAAATGAAAACCCGGATCAAGATTTGCGGCCTGACACGCGAAGCGGATGTCGATGCCGCCGTGGCTGCCGGTGCCGATGCCATCGGTTTCGTCTTCTATCCGCCCAGCCCGCGTTACGTCACGCCGCAGCGGGCGGCCGAGCTGGCCCGGCGAATTCCTCCGTTTGTCGATGTGGTTGGCTTGTTCGTCAATGAGGCGCCGGAAACGGTGCTTGCTGTCTGCGATGTCTTGCCGATTAATGTCCTGCAGTTTCATGGCGACGAAGATGCCGCCTATTGCCGGCAGTTTGCCCGCCCCTATCTTCGGGCCGCGAGGGTGAGGCCGGGGCTTGATCTGGTAGAATTCGCCGGCTCATTTCCCGATGCGCGCGGTTTGCTGCTCGATGCTTTTGTCGAAGGCTACGGTGGTGGTGGCCATGTTTTTGACTGGACGCTGATTCCGTCGGGCTTGCCGGGCTTTTTGGTGCTTTCCGGCGGGTTGGCCGCAGAGAATGTTGGCGATGCGGTGCGGCGGGTTAGTCCTGTTGCGGTCGACGTCTCTTCCGGGGTCGAAATGAGCAAGGGAATCAAGGATCACTCGAAAATCGCTGCCTTTGTGGCGGCAGTACGGAAAGCTGATGAATCAATATAACTTCCCCGATGCCAAGGGCCATTTCGGTCCCTACGGTGGTGTATTTGTTGCTGAGACGCTGTTTGGTGCGCTCGACGAGCTCAAGGCTGCCTACGCCGCGGCACAGGCCGACCCGTCTTTCCGTGCCGAATACGAATATGAACTCAAGCATTTCGTCGGCCGTCCGTCGCCGATTTACCACGCCAAGCGTTGGTCGGAACAACTGGGTGGAGCGCAGATTTACCTCAAGCGTGAAGACCTGAACCATACCGGGGCGCACAAGGTTAACAACTGTATTGGTCAGGCCATGCTCGCCAAGCGCATGGGCAAGCCGCGTGTCATCGCTGAAACCGGTGCCGGCCAGCACGGCGTCGCCACTGCCACGGTGGCGGCACGTTACGGTATGGAATGCGTTGTCTACATGGGCGCCGAGGACGTCAAGCGTCAGGCGGCCAACGTCTATCGCATGAAGTTGCTCGGTGCGACGGTCGTGCCGGTCGAGTCCGGCTCGAAGACGCTGAAGGATGCACTCAACGAAGCGATGCGCGACTGGGTGACAAACATCCACAACACCTTTTACATCATCGGCACGGTCGCCGGTCCGCACCCGTATCCGATGCTGGTTCGCGATTTCCAGAAGATCATCGGCGAGGAATGCCTCGAGCAAATGCCGGAAATGGCCGGTCGCCAGCCGGATGCAGTGATTGCCGCTGTCGGCGGCGGTTCCAACGCGATGGGTATTTTCTATCCCTACATCAATTTGCCGGACGTTCGCCTGATCGGTGTCGAAGCAGCCGGTGACGGCATGGAAACCGGGCGTCACTCAGCCTCGCTGACGGCCGGTGTGCCGGGCGTGCTGCATGGCAACCGCACCTACCTGCTGCAGGACGAGGATGGCCAGATCATCGAGACGCATTCGGTCTCGGCCGGCCTGGATTATCCGGGCGTTGGCCCGGAGCACGCCTGGCTCAAGGATCTTGGCCGGGCTGAATACCAGCCGGTGACCGATGCCGAAGCGCTGGCTGCGTTCCATACCCTGTGCCGCATCGAAGGCATCATTCCGGCGCTCGAATCGAGCCATGCGTTGGCCTATGCCGCCAAGTTGGCCCCGACGTTGCCGAAAGACAAGATTCTGCTGGTCAACCTCTCCGGTCGGGGTGACAAGGATATGCATACCGTGGCCGAAAAATCCGGGATCACTTTCTGATGTCGCGTATCAAGTCTGCTTTTGAGCGCCTCAATGGCGAAGGCCGCAAGGCGCTGATTCCTTTCATTACGGCTGGCGATCCCGATGCCGACCTGACCGTGCCCCTGATGCACGCGCTGGTCGAAGCCGGGGCTGACGTGATCGAACTGGGCGTCCCGTTTTCCGATCCGATGGCCGATGGCCCGACCATCCAGCGCGCCTCTGAGCGTGCGCTGGCGCGTGGCATGACCTTGCGCAAGGTACTGCAACTGGTGACCCGCTTCCGTACCGATGACGACAAGACGCCGGTCGTGCTGATGGGCTACGCCAATCCGATCGAGGCCATGGGTCTGGAGAAATTTGCCGAAAAAGCCGCGCAGTCGGGCGTTGATGGCGTCCTCGTCGTCGATTACCCGCCCGAAGAAGCTGAAACTTTCGGTGTGGCGATGAAGGCCAATGGCATGGATCCGATTTTCCTGCTTGCGCCGACGTCGACCACGGCGCGCATCGAACAGGTTGCGGCGATTGCCAGCGGCTATGTTTATTACGTTTCGCTGGCCGGTGTCACCGGGTCCGGCGCATTGAATGTTGAGGCTGTGGCTGAACGTCTGCCGCTGATCCGCGAAAAAACCGGCTTGCCGGTTGGTGTCGGTTTTGGCATTCGCGACGCGTCGACCGCAGCACGCATTGCTGCTTTTGCTGATGCAGTCGTCGTCGGCAGCCGAATTATCGAAGAAATTGAAAAATCCACGGCCGAAACTGCCTGTGCCAAGGTCAAGACCTTGGTCGCGGACATTCGCCGCGGTGTAGATGAGGTGAAAAAATGAGTTGGTTGACCAAGCTTCTGCCCCCGAAGATCAAACGTGAACAAGGCGCCCAGCGCCGCAATGCGCTGCCCGAAGGCCTGTGGAGCAAGTGCCCGTCCTGTGAGGCCGTGCTTTACGCCACTGATCTCGAAAACAATCTCCAGGTTTGCCCGAAGTGCGGTCACCACCACCGGATCAACGCACGTCAGCGTCTTGATGTGCTGCTCGATCCCGAAGGTCGCTTCGAAATCGGCGCCGAGGTTCTCCCGGTCGACTCGCTGAAATTCAAGGATTCCAAGAAGTACCCGGATCGCCTGATGGAAGCCAACGAGAGCAGCGGCGAAAGCGACTCCCTCGTCGTCCTGCAGGGCGCCATCAAGACCATGCCAGTCGTTGCGGCCGCCTTCGAGTTCGATTTCATGGGCGGCTCGATGGGCTCCGTGCTCGGCGAGCGCTTCGTGCGCGGCGTTCAAATCGCTGTCGAGCAGAAAATGCCCTTTATCTGCATCACCGCTTCCGGCGGTGCGCGCATGCAGGAAGGCTTGTTTTCGCTGATGCAGATGGCCAAGACGACGGCTGCACTGACCAAGCTTTCCCAGGCTGGCCTGCCGTTCATTTCCATCCTGACCGATCCGACCATGGGCGGTGTTTCAGCTTCTTTCGCCTTCGTCGGCGACGTGGTGATTGCCGAACCGAAAGCGCTGATCGGCTTTGCCGGTCCGCGCGTGATCGAGCAGACGGTGCGCGAAACCTTGCCTGAAGGTTTCCAGCGTTCCGAGTTCATCCTCGAAAAGGGCGCCATCGACATGATTGTCGACCGGCGTGAAATGCGCGATCAGGTTGCTCGCGTCCTGGCGTTGCTGCAAAAGCTGCCGGTAGCTGCCTGAGGCAGCGCACAGGCTGGCGGGGCGGGCGCATTGCCCGATCCCGCAGCCTATTGATTGATTCCAAAATGAATTTATCCGACTGGCTGGCTCACCTCGAAGGCTTGCATCCGAAGGGGCAGGCCGGCATCGAGCTTGGCCTCGACCGTATTCTTCAAGTCAAGGCGGCGCTCGGCCAGGTTCAACACTGTCCGGTGATCGTTGTCGGGGGCACCAACGGCAAAGGGTCGACCTGCGCCTACCTCGAAAACATCATTGATCGGGCCGGGTATCGCGTCGGCTCCTACAGTTCGCCGCATTTGCTGGTTTATAACGAACGGGTTCGCCTGAACGGGCAGCCGGCCAGTGATGAGGCACTTTGCGCCGCGTTTGCCCGGGTTGAGGCGGCACGCCAGCAAGCGGGCAATGTCGCACTGACTTATTTTGAGTTCGGCACGTTGGCCGCCTGGGAGGTTTTTGCCGAGGCAGGGATCGAGGCGGCCGTGCTTGAAGTGGGCCTGGGCGGACGGCTTGATGCGGTCAACGCCTATGAACCGGACGTTTCCATCGTAACGACAGTTGCGCTTGACCACACCGACTGGCTGGGACCGGACCGGGAAAGCATCGGTTTCGAAAAAGCGGGTATCTACCGTGCCGGGCGTCCGGCGTTTTGTGCCGATCCCAACCCGCCGCAACGCCTGCTCGATCATGCTGCAGCAATCGGTGCCGATTTGCGCTTGCTCGGCCGGGATTTCGGTTTTGAGCGGCCGAGTGCCGAAACCAATGAAAACCGGCTGCAATGGCGCTGGTGGTGCCGTTCCGGTGAGCGCGTAGTCAAACGTGCGCTGGCGTACCCCGGGCTGCGCGGCCCGACCCAGCTGTTCAATGCAGCGGTCGCCCTGGCGGCGCTGGATGCGCTGGGCGACAAGTTGCCGGTGACCATGCAGGCGATTCGGCCAGGTCTGATCGAAACGGAATTGCCCGGTCGTTTCCAGGTGGTGCCGGGCAAGCCGGCAATCGTCCTCGATGTCGGGCACAATCCCCAGGCGGTCAAGGTGCTGGCCGATAATTTGTCGAGCATGGGTTTTTTCGACCGGACACATGCCGTCGTCGGGATGCTTGGCGACAAGGATATTGTCGGTGCGCTGCAGCCGCTCAGGGACAGGGTCGATGTCTGGCATGTGGCAACACTGGAGGGCGTGCGCGGCACAACTGCCGAAACGCTGGCGCAGATCATTCGGCAGGCCGGGCTGGGTGGAGAAGTGCTTTGCTACGCTTCGCCGGAGCTTGCGATGCATGCAGCCAAGGGGCTGGCCTCTGAAAGTGATAGAATTCTGGCCTTTGGATCGTTCTACACGGTAGCCGGGGCGCTTCAGGCGCTGCGCAAAAAGACCTGATCATGGAAGACACTGACGTTCAACTGCAACTCAAGAAACGCGCGCGCCGCCGCCTGGTGGGGGCCGTCGCCTTCGTTTCCGTGGTTGCGGTCGTTCTGCCCATGGTGATGGATCACCAGCCGCGACAGCCGGTTCAGGATGTCGAGATTCGTATTCCCGGGCAGGATGAAAAGCCGTTTGCCCCCAAATTTGCTGCCGCGCCCGTTGAAAAAGCAGTCGAAAAAGCGCCTGAAAAACCAGTCGACAAGCCGGTTGCTGTAGCGCCGCAGGTCAAGGTTGAGGCGCCTGAGTCCAAGCCGGTGCCGGAGCCTGTTGCCAAAGTTGTTCCGCGTGCGGTGGAACCTGAGCGAGAAAAACCGGTCGAAAAACCCGTTGCCAAACCTGAGAAGCCGGCAGCAAAACCGGAAAAGCCTGTTGAAAAGCCGGCTGAAAAGACTGCGGCCAAACACGACGATGCCAAGCGCGCAGCAGCCATTCTGGCCGGACACGCTGCCGATGCGTCGCCGGCGGCCAAGTCCGGTGAATACCTGGTCCTGATTGGTGCGTTTGCCAATGAGGCCAATGTGAAGAATTTGAAGGCCAAGCTGGGCGAGCAGGGGATCAAGACGATCAGTGAGCCGCTGGATACCCCGCAAGGCAAGAAAACGCGCTTGAGGGCCGGGCCTTTTGCAAGCAAGGATGCGGCTGACAAGGCGCTCGACAAGATGCGGAAGATTGGTGTTTCCGGAGTGGTTGCGGCAAAGCAATGACGATTTTTGACTATGTCGTCATCGGCATCGTCGGCCTGTCGCTGTTGTTTGGCTTGTGGCGCGGTGTGGTGAGTGAAATCGTGGCACTGGCCGCCTGGTTCATCGGGATTTACGCCGCCGTCGAGCATGGCAGCCAGGCGGGTAGTCTGGTTTTTTCCGGCGTGGCTGATCCGTCGATGCGGGCGCTGGCTGGTTGTGTATTGATTTTTGTCGGCGTACTGGTGGCAATGTCGCTGGTTCGCTGGGCGGTTCGCAACATGGTCAAGGCCTTGGGCCTGAGTGTGTCGGATCGCTTGTTGGGCATGGTTTTTGGTCTGGTGCGCGGCGCGCTGATCACCATGGTTCTGGTCGGATTGGGCGGCATGACTGCTGCACCGAGCCAGTCGTGGTGGAAAGAGTCGACGCTTGCAGCACCCTTGGAAACAGCCGTCCTGGCAGCTAAACCCTGGCTGCCGGATGATTTGGCAAAACGAATTCGATTCAGCTAGGCAGGAAAAAATATGTGCGGGATTCTCGGTGTGATGGCGACAACGCCGGTCAATCAGTTGCTTTACGATGGTCTGATGGTGCTTCAGCACCGCGGCCAGGATGCAGCAGGGATTGCCACGGCAGAAGGTAATACTTTCCATCTCCACAAAGGGCCTGGTCTGGTCCGTGACGTGTTCCGCACCCGCAACATGCGGGCGCTGCCGGGCAACTGCGGGATCGGTCATGTGCGTTATCCGACCGCCGGCTCGGCTTACAATTTTGCCGAAGCCCAGCCGTTTTACGTCAATTCGCCGTTTGGCATCGTGCTTGGCCACAACGGCAATCTGACCAACGCCGAGCAGCTCAAGGACGAGATGTTCCGGATGGACCGCCGGCACATCAATACCAATTCCGATTCCGAAGTCCTGCTCAACGTGCTGGCGCATGAGCTCCAGGCCGCATCGCATGGCTATGAACTCGACGTCGACAGCATTTTCCAGGCGGTTGCCGGGGTGCATCGTCGCTGCCGCGGCGCCTATGCCGTCGTCGCCCTGATCGCCGGCTACGGCCTGCTGGCTTTCCGCGACCCGCACGGTATCCGTCCGCTGGTCTACGGCCAGAACGAAACGCCGCAGGGCATGGAATACCTGATTTCCTCGGAGTCGGTTGCGCTTGATACGCTGAATTTCCAGGTCGTGCGCGATATCGAACCGGGCGAGGCCGTCTTCATCGACCTCAACCACAACCTGCATAGCCGTCAGTGCGCCCAGCAGCCGATGTACGCGCCGTGTATCTTCGAATACGTTTATCTGGCCCGTCCGGACACCGTGATCGATGGCGTTTCGGTGTACGAAGCCCGTCTGGCGATGGGGGAACTGCTGGCTGAAAAGGTCAAGAAGACAATCCCGGTCGACGAGATTGACGTGGTCATTCCCATTCCGGACTCCAGCCGTCCGTCGGCCATGCAACTGGCCCACGCGCTGGGTATTCCGTTCCGCGAAGGTTTCGTCAAGAACCGCTATGTCGGCCGGACGTTCATCATGCCGGGCCAGGCCATGCGCAAGAAGTCGGTGCGCCAGAAGCTGAATACTGTTGGCCAGGAGTTCAAGGGCAAGCGTGTTCTGCTGGTCGACGATTCCATCGTGCGCGGTACGACCAGCCGCGAAATCGTTGATATGGCCCGTGCTGCCGGTGCAACCAAGGTTTACTTCGCTTCTGCCGCGCCGCCGGTGCGTTACCCGAATGTCTACGGGATCGACATGCCGACGCGTGCCGAATTGATCGCCACCGGTCGTACCGATGCGCAGATTGCGGCTGAAATCGGTGCCGATGCGCTGATTTATCAGGATATCGCCGCGCTCAAGCAGTCGATTACCAAGCTGCGCAGCGATCTGACCGTATTCGATGCATCTTGTTTCGACGGTCAGTACATTACCGGCGACATCGACAGCTATTACCTCGATGCCGTCGAAGGCAAGCGTAGCAGCGGCAAGCCGGCCAAGAATGATGACGAGCATGACGCACCGAATTCGGAACAGATGGTGCTTGGTCTGGCTAACGGTGGGCAGGAATAAAATGAGCGACTCGCCGAATTACCGCCCGGAGACGCTGGCGGTTCGTGCCGGCCAGGAGCGCAGCCAGTTTGGCGAGCATTCGGAAGCACTTTATCTGACCTCCAGTTTTGTTTTCCAAAGTGCTGCGCAGGCGGCTCGCCGGTTTTCCGGTGAAGAGGAAGGCAACGTTTACGCGCGTTTTTCAAACCCGACGGTCAGCATGTTCGAGGATCGTCTGGCTGCGTTGGAAGGCGCCGAGAACTGCGTGGCAACCTCAAGCGGGATGGCTGCCATCATGGCGGCGGTGCTGGCGCACCTGAAGAATGGCGATCACATCGTTGCTTCCGGCAGCTTGTTCGGTGCCACGGTTCAGCTCTTCTCGAATATCCTAGCGCGCACCGGCATCACCACCAGCTTTGTGTCGCAGACCGATCCGGCAGCCTGGGAAGCGGCTATCCGGCCGGAAACCAAGCTGTTCTTCCTCGAAACGCCGTCCAATCCGCTGACCGAAATTGCCGATATTCGTGCGTTGACCGCGATAGCCCACGCCAAGGGCATCCTGGTTGCCGTCGATAACTGTTTCTGTACGCCTATCCTGCAGCGTCCGCTTGAAATGGGCGCCGATCTGGTGATCCATTCGGCGACCAAGTATCTCGATGGCCAGGGGCGCGTGCTGGGCGGTGCAGTATGTGGCTCGAAGAAACTGACCGAAGAGGTTTTCAAGTATCTGCGTACGGCCGGTCCGACCTTGTCGGCCTTCAATGCCTGGGTGCTGCTCAAGGGACTGGAAACCCTCAAGCTGCGCGTCGAAGCGCAATCGGCCGGTGCTGCACAACTGGCCACCTGGCTTGAAGCGCATCCCAAGGTGGCACGGGTTTTCTATCCCGGTTTGCCATCGCACCCGCAACATGCGCTGGCCAAAACCCAGCAGAAATCCGGCGGAGCGATCGTTTCCTTCGAAGTGAAGGGCGCCCGCGATCAGGCCTGGCAGGTTGTCGATAACTGCCGCTTGCTGTCGATTACCGCCAATCTTGGCGATACCAAGACCACCATCACCCATCCTGCCTCTACCACCCATGGCCGCGTTTCCCCGGAAGTCCGGGCTGCCGCCGGTATCAGCGACGGACTGCTGCGCATTGCAGTCGGTCTCGAAGCCGTAGAGGATCTTCAAGCCGATCTCGAACGCGGACTGGCTCTCATCTGATTGACACGCGGCTCCCGGCGCCAGGCGTCGGGTTGCCCGCACGGAGTTCCCATGCAATTCACCGACCTCGGCCTCAAGGCCGAACTGCTGCGCGCTGTCAGCGAGCAGGGCTATGACACGCCGACGCCCATCCAGCAACAAGCCATTCCTGCCGTGATGACCGGCAAGGACCTGATGGCCACGGCCCAGACCGGGACCGGCAAGACCGCCGGTTTTACGCTGCCCATCCTGCATCGTCTGGCAAGCGGCGCAAATGATCGCCTGAGCCGCGTTTCCAAGACGCCGCGTGTGCTCGTCCTGACGCCGACGCGTGAACTGGCAATCCAGGTTGAAGAAAGCGTCCGCACCTACGGCAAGCATCTGCCGATCAATTCGCTGGCCGTGTTTGGCGGTGTCGGCATCAACCCGCAGATCGCCAACCTGCGTCGTGGCGTCGACATCCTGGTGGCGACACCGGGCCGTCTGCTCGATCACGTCCAGCAACGCACGGTCGACCTCTCGGCGATCGAGATTTTTGTGCTCGACGAAGCCGACCGCATGCTCGACATGGGCTTCATTCGCGATATCCGCAAGGTCATCGCGCTGCTGCCGAAGCAGCGTCAGAACCTGATGTTCTCGGCGACTTTCTCGCCGGAAATTCGCGAACTGGCCAACGGCCTGCTCAATAACCCGGTCTCGGTCGATGTCGCGGCGCGCAATACGGCAGCTGAAACGGTCACCCAGCGGATTATCGAAACCGATCGCGAAAAGAAGAAGGAACTGCTCTGCCATCTGTTCGAGACGCGCGGCTGGCATCAAGTGCTGGTTTTTGCCCGGACCAAGCACGGCGCCGATGCCTTGGCCCGGACGCTGGAAAAGGCCGGCATCAAGTCGGCTGCGCTGCATGGCGACAAATCGCAAGGTGCGCGGACTCGCGCCCTGAATGATTTCAAGGACGGCAAGCTGGTCGCACTGGTCGCCACCGATATCGCAGCGCGCGGTATCGATATCGATTCGCTGCCCTACGTCATCAACTACGAACTGCCGAACATCGCCGAAGATTACGTGCATCGCATCGGTCGTACCGGTCGCGCCGGCATGGAAGGCGAGGCGATTTCGCTGGTTTGCCACGATGAGCGCCCGTACCTGCGCGATATCGAAAAGCTGATCAAGCGCACGCTGGAACGTGTCGTGATTCCCGGTTTCGAACAGTCGGCCACCGCTTCCCCGCGTCCGCCGGTGCCGCCGCGCGGTAATCGCAATCCACAGCCGGGACGTCCGCAAGGTCAGAAATCGGCTCAAAAACCGGGTGGACCGCAGCAACATCGTACCGGCAGCAGGCACCGCTAAGGCATGCAGAACGATCTCAGGGAAAAACCTAGTTACGCGGTTGCTGCCGCGGTTCAACTGCCGCATGTCAGTGATTTTGAATTCGAGGCATCTCTGGCCGAGTTGCGTGAGCTGGCCAAGACGCTGGGTTTTACCGTCGTGCGCACCTTCATCCAGAAACGCAGCGGCTTCGACGCGACGGCTTATCTGGGTGTCGGCAAGCGCCAGGAGATTCACCATTATGTGAATCATGAAGCGGCGATGGCTGAACCCGGGTATCCCGACGGTTACGAGATCGATGCCATTCTGGTCGACCACGAGATTTCGCCGTCGCAGGCACGGAATCTCGAAAAGGAAGTCGGTTGCGAGGTGATGGACCGGACGATGGTCATCCTCGAAATCTTCCATCGCAATGCCCGCTCGCGCGCCGCCCGTGCTCAGGTTGAAATTGCCCGTCTGGGCTACATGGCGCCGCGTCTGCGCGAAGCCGCCAAACTGGCCGGGCCACAGGGCCGTCAGCGTAGCGGTGTCGGCGGGCGAGGGGCGGGCGAGTCGCATACCGAGCTTGATAAGCGCAAGATTCGCGACCGGATTGCCGAGCTTCAACTCGAAATCGTGGCCATGGAGGCCGAGCGCAAGACGCAGCGTGCCCGTCGCCAGGAACGTCAGGGCCTGGCCGCTGTGGCTCTGGTCGGTTACACCAATGCCGGCAAGTCGACGCTGATGCGGGCGCTGACCGGCAGTGAAGTGCTGGTCGCCAACAAGCTTTTTGCCACACTCGATACCACGGTGCGCACGCTGCATCCGGAAAGTGTGCCGCGCGTGCTGGTCAGCGATACGGTTGGCTTCATCAAGAATTTGCCGCACGGCCTGGTTGCTTCGTTCAAATCGACGCTCGATGAGGCGCTGGATGCTTCCCTGCTGCTGCATGTGATCGATGCCAGCGACCCCGGTTTCGAACGCCAGCTGGAAGTGACCGATCATGTCCTGGCGGAAATCGGTGCCGACGAGGTGCCACGCATCCGCGTCTTCAACAAGATCGATCATGTCGGCGACGTGGCGGCTCAGGCGGAATGCGAAGCTGCATTACGGGCAAAGTATCCGGATTGTGTCGTGATGAGCGCCCGCCGGCCGGAAGAAGTGGCTGCCTTGCGCTTGCTGATCATCGCTTTCTTCCAGCAAGGCCTGGTCGAGGATGAGCTTTTCCTGCCATGGACGGCTCAGCAGTTGCGCAAGGATATCTACGCAGACTGTGAAGTCCTTGAGGAGCGTGCCGACGAGGCGGGGGCTTTTTTCCGGGTACGTGGCGAAGGCCATATCGTGACCGGGCTGCGCGAGAAATTCGAAGCGCTCTGAGCTTCGACTCATCGAAGCAGGGATGGCCGGTGCCGCTGCCGCGTGCAGCACCCCGGCCATTCAGCCAGCCAGGGCGGTTGCTAGCACTGGATTGACCTGACTCAGCGACGAGACACGGTTGCGGCCTTTTTCTTGGCTTCATACATGGCCTCGTCTGCCTGTTGCTGGATTTCTTCCATGCTCTGATCGCCCTTGCTGCATTCGGCAATGCCAATGCTTGCGGTGATTTTCAAGGGGCCGGAGGCGATCACCGGGCACAGGTTTTCAATTTTCTCCCGAATCGTTTCAGCAACCAGCTGGGCGCCGGCCAAGCTGGTGTTGGGCAGGAAAATCGAGAATTCTTCGCCGCCGACCCGACCCAGTGCATCGCTGCCTCGTATCGATTGCGTCAGGGTGCCTGCGACTGCCTTCAGAACAATGTCACCGGCAGCATGCCCGTAGTTATCGTTGACGTGCTTGAAATGATCGAGGTCGATGAACAGGATCGAGAACGGCGAGGCGTGTCTTCGGGCGAAATGAATCATGTGCTCGCAGCTTGCGTAATAGGCACGGGCATTGAGCGAGCCGGTCAGCGAGTCGTGGGTGGCAAGATGGTGCAGTTTTTCATGCGATTTGCGCATGCGCACAAAATAGGAAATCGAGCGATTCCCATAAATGTGGAAAAAAGCACCTTGGTACGCCATGGCGACGATCAGCGTGGCCAGGCCATTGGGTGAGTAAGGTGCCGACAAGTAGGCGTTGCCGAAGGCTAGTCCAACGATGCTCAGGCTGGTAATGATCGCGCCGGGGTGCTGACCAAGCAGAATGTAAACGCCGGGGATGTTGGTAAAGAACCAGAGAATCCTCAGCTCATCCTGCGGGACGTACAGCAAGGCCGAGATGTATTCGAGAATGCACAGGATCTGATAGCTCCAGGCAATCTGCCGGTAGCGTTCTTTCCTTCCCCTGAGCAGTAGCCAAAGCAGCAGGGCGCCCGCCGAAAAGACATTCATCGAGTAAAAGTGAATGCTGCCGCCGAGAGGATTGAGCTTGCTGATTTCGCCGACCAGGAAAAGTGCGGTGAAGAGCGCACCGGAAAGCAGCACGATGATCAGCAGCTTGTACTGAAACGCGAGGTACTCTTCACTTTCGAGAAATCTGACCCGACCAAACAGCAGGTGCCTGAGGAGGGGTTTTGGCATGTGGCATCGGCCTGTAAGTATTTGAAGAGGTTTTATTTAACCCCCGCTTGGTAGCGATTTCAAGGTGGCCGGGCAAGCTGATGCCTATTCTCCTGTAATTCTCCGCGGCAAATCAGGGGCGCCAGGCAAGTAGCAGGGAGCCTTTTTCTTGCGGGTCGAGATCGATGCGTTTGAGCGCGACGAAGTCTGCTGCTTCCAGCCAGCCCGCATAATCATCGAAGGCATGGGTCTGCGTGCCGGTTTCGAACAGCAAGGTCAGACGAAAAGCTGCGTTGAGTGCATTGTTGGGCGATTCGGCGAGATATTCGTGGATGACCAGCAGGCCGCCGGGATTGAGTGCGTTGTAAATGCGCTGGATGACCCGACGGTTGTCGTCGGCCGTCTGGTTGTGGGCGACCGAGAGGTAGAACACGACGTCATGCCCGGTTCCCCAGTCGTGGTCGAGCAGGTTGCCCGGACTGAGTTCGATGCGCTGGCTCAGCCCTTCGCCGGCCAGCGTCGCCGGGGTATTGCCCAGAGCGCTGGGCAGATCGACGATCCGGCTGCTCAGTTGCGGGTAGCGTTGGCAGAAACGCACCGAGTGCAAACCGTGTGAGCCGCCGAGATCAAGCAGACGGCGGTATTTCGCTGTTATCGGGACGTGCTTCAGCAAATCCGGGCCGAGATCCTGAGCGAAGGCGCGCATGTAGGCCGAGAACAATTCGCCCAGTTCGGGACGGTCGACCATGGCATCCCATAGCGTGCTTTCCGGCTGGCCGCTTCGCACGGCATCATCCAGTCTGGCCATCATCGGCCAGGCTTCGTAGGTCCACAAGACGCCGGGGGTGTAGTCGATCTGGCCGAGACGGGTCAGCCAGCGTTGCGTGCTGGCGCTGTTGGCGATCTTCGTGCCTTGTTGTTCGAGATAGCCGATGGTGATCAGGAAATCGATCAGTGTTGCTGTACCGCGTTCGCTGGCCTGGATTTTTCGGGCCAGGTCGGCGCTGTCGAGCGGGCCTTCGGCTAGTGCCTGAAACAGCCCGAGGCGCCCGGTGGCGATGATGGCTGCACTTTTCATCATCGGCATGTAGATGTCGAGCATGGGCAATTCTGCATTGCCGGTTGGTTGGCAAACGTCGGGCTTGCGGCGGTACGCGCCGGGCAGTCTGGCCAGCTGACGGTCATGCCAGCCTGAAAGAAACACCATGGCAGTACTGGAACCGATCAGGGCCATGAACATGTCGGACTGGGTATCCCAGACATCGCCCTGGGTGCCGAGAAACTCGTCAGCGCCTTGGCCCAGCGCCAATGCGGCAGCCCATTCGATCAGTTCGTAGGTGGCGCTGATTGCCAGTGCAATGCTGATGCACAGGAAGGCGGTCATCTTGCGGCCTTTGATGTAAGCGCCGCGCAGCAGGATTTCACGGGCAATCAAGGCGGGAACGAAGCCCTGCATGAAATGCCCGATTTTGTCGTAGGGATTGCGGTCGACCGCGAAAACCTCCTGCAGCCAGAAACCCAGCGGAACACGCGCATAGCTCCAGGCGCCGCCGGCAATCAGCACCAGCATGTGCAGGGCGATCAATACTGTGAGCAGGATTGTCAGCGGATAGTTTTTGCGTGTGACCACGATCAGTGGCAGGGCAATCAGTACCGGGGCAACTTCCATCAACCAGGTTGTCCGGTCGAACGGAGCGATGCCTGAGGCGAGCAGTGCGGCAATAACGATGCTGCCGAGTGCGGCATTGAGAGTATTGCGGGTATCCATGGTCAAGCCTCGTGGCGGATCAGGTTGAGCAGTTCTTCGCCGTAATGGTCGATCTTGGCCGTGCCCATGCCGGTGATGCTGGCCAGCAGGCCGTGGCTGACCGGGCGGACTTCGGCCAGTTCGCGCAAGGTCTTGTCGTGCAGGATGACGTAGGCCGGGACGCCCTGTTCGCGCGCCGTGTCGGCCCGCCATTTGCGCAGCAACTGGAATAGTGCGTCATCGGCCGGCGACAGGTCGCTCTGGACAACGCTGCTCCGGCTTGTCGTCGATTTGCGCTTGGCCGGGCGACGCAACTGAACACGGCGCTGGCCCTTGAGTACTTCGCGGGCAGCATCGGTCAGTTGCAGCGCGCCGTGCTCGGCCATATCGACATGGACCAGCCCGGCGGCGGCCAGTTGGCGGAAAACGCTTTTCCAGCCGTGATCGTCGAGTTCGTTGCCGACGCCGAAAGTCGGCAGTTTGTCGTGGCCGTACTGCTGCATGCGCTCGTTCATCTTGCCGCGCAGCACATCGGTCAGGTGTGTCACGCCGAAGCGCATGCCGGTGCGGAAAATGGCCGACAGGGCTTTTTGTGCCGCTTGGGTGCCATCCCACAATTCCGGCGGATCGAGGCAGACGTCGCAATTGCCGCAGGGCTCGCGGTTTTCGGCAAAGTAGTTGAGCAGCACCTGACGGCGGCAGCGCGGTGCTTCGCAATAGGCGAGCAGCGCGGTCAAGCGCTGGGATTCGAGGATTTTCTGGCCTTCGGCGGCACCCGATTCGGCAATCCGGGCGTGCTGCAATGCGACGTCCTGCATGCCATAAGCCATCCAGGCTTCGGCTGCTTCACCGTCACGGCCGGCGCGGCCGGTTTCCTGGTAGTAGGCTTCGATGCTTTTCGGTAAATCGAGGTGGGCGACGAAGCGGACGTCGGGTTTGTCGATACCCATGCCGAAGGCGATCGTCGCACACATGATCAGGCCTTCCTCGCGCAGGAAACGGCGCTGGTTGGCGGCACGCTCCGGTGCCGGCAGGCCGGCATGGTAAGGCAGGGCCGGGTAGCCCTGGGTTGACAGCCATTCGGCGGTTTCCTCGACCTTCTTGCGCGACAGGCAATAGACGATGCCAGCCTGGCCGCGTCGCCCGGTCAGGAAGCCGAGCAATTGCTTCTTGGCATTGTCTTTTTCGACCACGGTGTAGCGGATGTTCGGGCGATCGAAGCTGGAAAGGAAAACTCGCGCTTCGGTCAGGCCGAGGCGGGCCAGCATTTCGTTCTGTGTCGCCGTGTCGGCCGTCGCCGTCAGGGCGATGCGCGGGACATTCGGGTAACGCTGGTGCAGCGTCGACAGCTGCAGGTATTCCGGCCGGAAATCGTGGCCCCATTGCGAGACGCAGTGCGCTTCGTCGATGGCGAACAGGGATAGCTTGCCGGCTTCGTAGAGGCTGTCGATCATCGCCAGCGTGCGGTCGAGCAGCAGGCGCTCCGGGGCGATGTAAACGAGATCGAGGGTGCCGTTGAAGATGGCCTGCTCGATAGCCTGGGCCTCGCGCCAGTCGAGCGTCGAGTTCAGGCAAGCGGCCTTGACGCCGAGTTGGGTCAGGGCGTCGACCTGATCCTGCATCAGCGCAATCAGTGGCGAAACGACAATGGCGCAGCCGGGGCGGAGCAGGGCCGGAATCTGGAAACAGAGACTTTTGCCGCCGCCTGTCGGCATCAGCACCAGGGCGTCGCCACCCGTGCTGACGTGCTCGATGATTTCGGCCTGGGCGCCGCGAAAGGCTGGATAACCGAAGACATCGCGCAGGATGTCCAGTGCATTCCTGGTTCCGCTGACGGGGTGCATGCTTGCTGCGGTCGACACCGGATTAAGGCCGGTTTTCAGGCAGGATGGCTTCGCGGCTCAGCGCCTCGCCATCCCAGATCAGGCATTCGCCGCGCTCTTCATGCCAGTCGGCCAGCACCCAGCGCTCGACATGGATGCCGTCGACGATGTGGTCGTGCTTGGCCGGTTGGTGCGTGTGGCCGTGAACGAAGGTGGCGTAACCGTGTTCGCGCAGGAAGTCGTCGGTCGCGGCGGGCTGCAGATCGGTGTAAGGATTGTCCTTGTCACGCTGGCTGGACTCGCTGACCTCACGCATGTGGGCGGCGATGGCGCGGCGCTCGGCGAGTGGCTTGGCGAGCAGTGCTGCTTGCCAGTCCGGGTTGCGGACTTGCGTCCGGAAGGCCATGTAGGCGGTGTCGTCCAGGCACAGGGCATCGCCATGTGAGAGCACAAACTGCCATTCCGCGGTCGACAGGACATAAGGGTCGGAAATCAGGCGGACGCCGCTCGCCGTGGAAAAATCCGGGCCGAGCAGGAAGTCGCGGTTGCCGTGCAGCAGGCTGATGCGTAGTCCGGCATCGCTGGCAGCGCGCAAGGCACTGACAATCCCGGCGTTGAAACTGTCGTCGATATCGTCATCGCCGATCCAGGTTTCGAAAAAATCGCCGAGGATGTACAGCTCATCGGCTTGTCGCGCGCGGTCGCCGATAAACTGGAGAAACAAACGAGTCGCCCCGGGTGACCGGGGCGACAGGTGCAGATCGGAGATGAAGAAGATCAAACGATCTCGGCCTTCTCGATGATCACGTCTTCCTTCGGCACATCTTGGTGGAAGCCCTTGTTGCCGGTGGCCACGGCGCGGATCTTGTCGACCACATCCATGCCTTCGACGACTTCACCGAAAACACAGTAACCCCAGCCCTGGCCGCTCGGTGCCTTGAAGTCGAGGAAATCGTTGTCGACAGTATTGATGAAGAACTGGGCGGTCGCCGAGTGCGGGTCGTTGGTACGCGCCATGGCGATGCTGCCACGCTTGTTTTTCAGGCCGTTGGCGGCTTCGTTCTCGATCGGTGCCTGGCACTCTTTCTGGTTCATGCCGGGTTCCATGCCGCCGCCCTGGATCATGAAGTTCTTGATCACGCGGTGGAAGACGGTGTTGTTGTAGTGGCCGGCTTCAACGTAGGAAATGAAGTTGGCGACCGTCTTCGGGGCCTTTTCGGCATCCAGGTTGAGGGTGATGACACCGTGGTTGGTGGTGAGCTTGATCATTGGGTAATCCTTATTTTTCGGAGATGATTTTGACGTTCTGAATAGTGACAGGCGTCGTCGGAACGTTCTGGTAATAGCCAGCGTTGCCGGTCGGCACCTTGGCAATCTTGTCGACCACATCCATGCCCTGGACAACCTTGCCGAAAACGGCATAGCCCCAACCGCGCGGGTCGCCGGTGGTTTTGTGGTTGAGGAAATCATTATCCTTCAGGTTGATGAAGAACTGGACGCGGGCCGAATGCGGGTCCTGAGTGCGAGCCATGGCCACCGTGCCGCGATCATTGGTCAGGCCATTGGTCGCTTCATTCTGCAGGGCCGGTGTGCGGGTTTTCTTTTCTTCCATGGAAGAGTTGAAACCGCCGCCCTGGATCATGAAGCCATCGATCACACGATGGAAAACGGTGGCTTCGTAGAAGCCGTGCTTGGCGTTGTAGAGGAACATCTCAACAGTCTTCGGTGCTTTCTCCGGAAACAGTTCGAGGGTGAATTTGCCCAGATTGGTCGTCATTTCGACGGTCGGGGCTGCAAAGGCGATGGCCGAGACCAACAGGCCGGCTGCCAGTGCGGATACTTTTTTCAACATCAGGCACTTCCTTCGTAAATGATTTTCCACTTGCCGTCTTCACGCAGCCAGTACTGTCGCTTTTTCATCTGATTGTTCAGATTGTTGCTGCGATAGTCCTGGTCAAAGGTGACGACAACCACTTCTTCCTTGCCCGGATTGCGGAAGACCGACAATTTGTCGAGCTTGACCTTGATCCATTCCTTGCCGGCATTGACCTGCCGCTTCTGGGCAGCAAACTGATCGAAATTCTGCTCGGCCGACTTGAAGCGCTTCGAGTAATGCTTGAGGTAGCGTTCGGTATCGCGGCTTTCCCAGTCGGCGCGCCAGGCGTCGATGGTCTTGTTCAGGTCGCTGCGTTCCTTGTTCCAGTCATCCAGCGACAGCCATTCGACCGAATTGCTGATGATGACGGGCGTCAGGCCAACCTGAAGGTTCTTGGCGACAGCTTCGAGATCCTGGTTGGTCAGTACGACACAGCCATCGGAGGCGCGCGGCGGGCGAGCAAAAGTATCGGATGGCGTGCCGTGCAGCCAGATGCCGCTGCCGCCCCGTCCCTGCCGCTTGTCCCACTCATTGGGATAGTTGATCGGAAAAGCGCCGCTGCCATAAAGGTCAGCCAGTTTCTGCTTGGGCAGATTGGCCGTGACGTGATAAACCCCGATTGGTGTTTTCTTGTCGCCTTCAGACAGTTTTTCTGCACCCAGCTTGCCTTGGGTGACGTAATAGTCGGCGACAAACCGCGGGCGTCCGCCGTTTGCAACATCGTTCTCATAGACGTAGAGGCGTGAGCGCTTGGTGTCGACGACGATGGCAAAACGCTGGTCGGCCGGCATCTGCAGGAGATAGCGGGGAATGAAGCTGGCTTCCGGTTTTTCCCGGTATCCCTTCAGGCGTGCAATGGCCTCGCCGCGCAGGTCGGCGACTTTGTCGCTGGGTGCATCGCTCAAGGCGCCAAAAGTCTGGATTGGCTTTGTTCGGGCCAGCAACAAATCGCCCCGGATCAGGTGAGCCAGGCGATAGTTGGGATGTTGCTTCAACAAGGCTTCGGTCTGTTGAAGCGCATTGTTCAGGCGATTTCCTTCGATTTCCTTGAAAATCCTGGCCAGTTGCGCTTCCGGACCGGCATCCGAGACGGTGACCGGAAGACTTTGTCCGCTACGTTGCGGGTTATTTCCAGCGATGTCCTTGGCGAAGGATTGTCCAGCCGGCATGAAGCCGGCCAGGCAGGTTGCCAGCCAGATACTGATTAACTTGCGGCCCTGCATCAACGAGAGTTTTCTTCCTTGATCAGCCACTTGCTACCCGAGCGGACGAGAACCAGTGTCTTGGTGGTCGAGGTGCTCAGGTTGGTTGCCTGGTAATGCTGGCGGAACTTGGCCGTTGCCTTGTCGCCATTGACCGAAATCTGCGGCGTGTCGTAAGTCACGGAAATTTTGCCGGACTTGCCTGCAATGCGGTCTTCGCGTTCGCTTTCCCAGACCTTGCGGCTGACACCCTTGGGGGTGTTGAAGTCGGCCGCATAGGCACCCAGGTAAGCGCGCATGTCCTTGCGCGACCAGGCGCTGGCCCAGGCAGCAACAGCCTTGGCCACATCATCGTTGGCGCTGTCGGCACGGGCTGGCTCGGCAATCGGCGCCGGCTTGCTTTCGGCTGTCTTGGCCGGTGCGGCAGATGACGTCGATGCGGCACCCGGGGTGCTTGAAACGACGCTGGCCGTTGGTGCTGCGCTCGGTGTGGCTGGCTTGGCCGCTGCGACGGGGGCGGGTGCCGGTGCTGCGGCGACCGGCGCGCTTGCGGCTTGCGGCTTGCTGCCCGGTTTGCTGGATGTGGTGATGAGGTCGCGAATCAGCGCCAGCTTGTTTTGTGTCGTGGCATTCGAATTGTCGAGCTGGAGTGCCTTGTCATAAGCCTGGCTGGCCAGCTTGGCGTAAATGTCACCCAGGTTTTCGTAGGCGATGGCGTACGAAGGATGAGTCCTTATGGCCATTTCAAGTGCTGTGCGGGCTTTGTCGTATTGCTTCTGCTGGGCGTAAAGAACGGCCAGGTTGTTATACGGCTCCGGGAGCTCCGGGTAGTCTTCGGTCAGCTTGGTGAATACGCCGACGGCTTCCGGCAGCTTGTTCATTTCGGTGAAGATCAAACCCTTCAGGAAGCGGCCTTGTGCGTCTTTTGGACGGCTGCTCAGATAGGCATCCACTTTTTCGAGCGCCTGCGGGTATTGGCCTTGTTTGATCAGTCGCTGGACTTCCGGCAGGTTGTCGGCAAAGGATGGCGCGGCAAAGCCGATGGCCAAGCCAATAGCCAGTGCACGCAGCGTCTTGAGCTGCTGAAAACGGGGCTGGGGCAGGATTTTCGAGGTCATCGCTATGTTATACTTTGCGTGGTTTGACAATCCTCAAATTCTACCAAACATACTGCTCTTTCCATAGGGAAAGCAGCCTCGCAGCCAGACGAATTTACCCCCGCATGCTCAAAATTTACAATTCCCTCAAGCGGGAAAAACAACTCTTTACCCCGATCGAACCCAACAAGGTTCGCATGTATGTTTGCGGGATGACCGTCTATGATTATTGCCATCTCGGGCACGCCCGGGTCATGGTCGTTTTCGACATGGTTTATCGCTGGTTGAAGGCTTCCGGTTACGACGTGACGTATGTCCGGAACATTACCGACATCGATGACAAGATTATTCGCCGGGCTGCTGAAAACGGCGAAACGATCCTTCAACTGACCGATCGTTTCATTGCCTGCATGCATGAAGATGCCGATGCGCTGGGTGTTCTGCGTCCGGACCATGAGCCGCGTGCAACCGAATTCGTTCCGGAAATGCTCGACCTGATCGACAAATTGCAGGCGCGTGGCCTGGCCTATCAGGCGCAGGATGGCGATGTGAATTACGCCGTTCGCAAATTCGAGGGTTACGGCAAGCTGTCCGGCAAGTCGCTCGACGATCTGCGGGCCGGCGAGCGGGTCGAGGTTGATTCCGCCAAGCAGGATCCGCTCGATTTCGTGCTCTGGAAGCATGCCAAGCCAGGCGAGCCGGCTTGGGAGTCACCGTGGGGCAGTGGCCGGCCGGGTTGGCACATCGAGTGCTCGGCGATGAGCTCGAAATTGCTCGGCAATCATTTCGATATTCATGGTGGCGGCCAGGATCTGCAGTTTCCCCATCACGAAAACGAGATTGCCCAGTCGGAAGGCGCGCATGAGTGCTCTTTCGTCAATTACTGGATGCATAACGGCTTTGTCCGGGTCGACAACGAAAAAATGTCGAAATCGCTCGGCAATTTCTTCACGATTCGTACCGTGCTTGAAACCTACGATGCCGAAGTGGTGCGTTTCTTCATTCTCCGAGCTCACTACCGGAGCCCGCTGAATTATTCGGATGCGCATCTCGATGACGCACGACGCAGTCTGGACAGCCTGTATTTCGCTTTGCGCGATGTGCCGCCTGCTGCGGTCGACATCGACTGGACGTATGATTTCGCGGCTCGTTTTGCCGCTGCCCTGAATGAGGATTTTGATTCACACGGCGCCATTTCGGTTCTTTTCGAACTGGCTGGTGAGGTCAATCGTCAGCGCAGCGCCGAGCTTTCCGGGCTGCTCAAGGCTTTGGGACGTGTGATCGGCTTGCTCGAACGGGATCCGGTAGCTTATCTGCAGGGTGGTCCGGTGGCTGAAGGCGGTCTGGGTGAAGCCGCGATCGAGGCCATGATCGCTGATCGTGCTGCCGCCAAGCAGGCCCGCAATTTTGCCGAGGCCGATCGTTTGCGCGATGTCCTGAAAGCGGCTGGCATCGTGCTGGACGATAGTCCGCAAGGAACAAGCTGGCGACGCGCCTGACAATGAAAAACGGCCCGTGAAAACGGGCCGTTTTTACAGGTCGACCGTGCGGCTTACTTCAAGACCTTGCCGCCAGCGCCGATCACGGTCAGTTCGACAAAGCGTGAGCCAAGCCGGTTGCTGGGGCCGTAATTGATCCGGTATCCACCCAGATCGACATTATTCATCCCTTCCAGCGCCGTCATCAGCTTTTCACGGCTCAGATCCTTGCCGGCACGTCTCAAGCCTTCGACCATCGTCTTGGCCGTGATGAAGGCTTCGATACCGTAGTAGGAGTTCGTGCCGGGCTTGCTGAGCAGCTTCTGGTATTCACGGACGACCGGGACGACATCGTTCCACGGGTAGGGAGCAACCTGCGAAATGCCGATACCGCGGGCGTCCGGGCCGAGTTCCTGGACAAGTTGTTCGGTGCCGACCGGAGAAAGCGTCATGAACATCGGATTCTGGCCGATTTTCTTCATGCCTTTGACGAAAGCCGCGGTCGGTTTGTAGAGCGTGACCATTACCACGGCCTGCGGATTGGCTTTGGTGATTGGCTCAATTGCTTTGCTGACATCAATCGAGTTGCGTTCGACGGTGCCAACGGCCGAAGGTGTCAGGTTGTGTTTCTTGAGTGCTGCCGTCACGCCATCCAGCCCGGACTTGCCGAAGCCGTCATTCTGGTAAAACACGGCAATGTTCTTCAGACCGAGCGAAACAAGCTGGTTGACGATGGCTTCGGTTTCGTCGGCATAACTGGCGCGCACGTTGAACATGTAACGGGCATTCGGGTTGCCGGTCGTGCTTTCACGCAGCGATGTGGCCCCCGAAATCGTGCCGACCAGCGGAACCTTGGCGGGGCCGAAAACGGTGTTCATGGCTTCCGTGGTCGGGCTCGAACCGTAATAGGCGAGCAGGGCAAAAGCGTGTTTTTCACCAATCAGGGTTTTGGTGTTGGCCAGAGTCCGGTCTGTTTCGTAACCATCATCGAGGGCAACCAGTTCAAGCTTGCGGCCATGGATGCCGCCGGTCTTGTTGATGTGCTCAAAGTAGGTCTGGATGGTCTGGCGCATGTCGATGCCGTAGGCGCCGGTCGGACCGGAAAAGGGGGCTGACATGCCGAGGGTGATGGTACTGTCGGTGATGCCCGGATCAGCGGCCCAGCCCAGTGCTGAAAAGGCGATTGTGCCAACGGTGATGAGCCGCTTCAGTAGTCGCATTGTTCATCTTCCCCTAAATTGTTTTGACGATTCTAACAGCCGGAAGTGGCTGGGGGGAACAGGTCGTACCTTTACTTTGGTAATAAGTTGATCCTGCGGTCGACGCCCTGCAAAGGGCCAAAATGAAATTGCCCCGCCGGTGCAGAACATTCTGCGGGCGGGGCAATGTGTCAGGTCAGCTATCTGGCCTGCCAGCGGATCAGTCGCCGAAAAATTCCTTGACCTTGTCCATCCAGG
The DNA here is from genome assembly GCF_016864195.1 of Dechloromonas sp. TW-R-39-2. Classification (NCBI taxonomy): domain Bacteria; kingdom Pseudomonadati; phylum Pseudomonadota; class Betaproteobacteria; order Rhodocyclales; family Azonexaceae; genus Dechloromonas; species Dechloromonas sp. TW-R-39-2. The sequence goes on along the minus strand of NZ_CP045202.1, from coordinate 2,819,068 downwards.
ATTTAGCACGCGGGTTGTGGCTGGCGTTGTTCTCGCGGCTGGATTCTTCCAGTTCCTTGAGCAACTCCTTCTGACGGTCGGTGAGATTGACCGGTGTTTCGACCACGACATGACACATCAGATCGCCGTGCGTGTGGCTGCGGACACCCTTGATGCCCTTGCCGCGCAGGCGGAAGACACGACCGGATTGCGTTTCGGCCGGAATCTTGATCGCTGCGGCGCCGTCCAGCGTCGGAATTTCGATTTCGCCACCGAGTGCTGCGGTGGTGAAGGAAATTGGCATTTCGCAATGCAGGTCGTTGTGATCACGGGTGAACACGGCGTGCTGCTTGAGGTGAATCTGGACGTAAAGGTCGCCCGGCGGGCCACCGTTGACGCCATGCTCGCCTTCGCCGGCCAGCCTGATGCGATCGCCCTCGTCGACACCTGCCGGAATCTTGACGGCCAGCGTCTTGTGCTGCTTGATGCGTCCGGCGCCGCCACACGATTTGCAGGGGTCGGCAATGAAGCGACCGGTGCCGTGACACTTGTGGCAACTTTGCTGGATCGAGAAAAACCCCTGCTGCAGGCGAACCTGGCCGGAACCCTGGCAGGTCGGGCAGGTTTTCGGCTGGGTGCCGGCCTTGGCGCCGCTGCCATTACACGGTTCGCAGACTTCCATGGTCGGAATGCGAATCTTGGTTTCCGTCCCGTGAGCGGCCTGTTCGAGCGTGATTTCAAGGTTGTAGCGCAGGTCGGCGCCGCGATAGATGTTCGAGCGGCCACCGCCGCCGCCACCTGCACGACCACCAAAGATTTCATCAAAAATGCCGCCGAAGGCATCGGCAAATCCACCGCCGCCGCCACCGAAGCCGCCGCCCATGCCGGACTGCGGGTCAACGCCGGCGTGGCCGTACTGGTCGTAGGCCGCACGTTTCTGGCCATCCGAAAGAATTTCGTAGGCTTCCTTGGCTTCCTTGAATTTTTCCTCGGCCGCCGGATTGTCCGGGTTGCGGTCGGGGTGGTGCTTCATGGCCTGCTTGCGATAGGCCTTCTTGATCTCGTCTTCGCTGGCGTCACGGTTGACGCCAAGAATTTCGTAAAAATCGCGTTTTGACATAGCTGTTTCCGACTGAGGCTGTGCAAAGGCCGGATTGAGCGGAGCTGTCGCATCCGCCTCAATCCGGCCACTTAGAACGGCGCGATAGCGTCCGTTTTAAGCCTTCTTGTCCTTGTTCACTTCCGTGAATTCGGCATCAACCACATCGCCTTCAACCGTCTTCTCAGCCTGCGGCTGAGCGCCTGCTGCACCACCGGCGGCACCGGCAGCGCCAGCTTCAGCTTGTTGCTGGGCGTACATCTTTTCACCCAGCTTCTGGGCTGCGGTGGAGAGTGCTTCGGTCTTGGCGGTGATGACTTCCTTGTCGCCGTCGCGCAGCACATCCTCGACATCCTTGATGGCCTTTTCGATCGCTTCCTTCTCGGCCGCATCGAGCTTGTCGCCGTACTCGGTCAGCGACTTCTTGACCATGTGCACCATGCCGTCAGCCTGGTTGCGGGCATCAGCCAGCTCATGCACCTTCTTGTCTTCTTCGGCGTGCAGTTCGGCATCCTTCACCATGCGCTGAATTTCTTCTTCGCTCAGGCCGGAGTTGGCCTTGATGGTGATCTTGTTTTCCTTGCCGGTTGCCTTGTCCTTGGCGGTGACGTGCATGATGCCGTTGGCGTCGATGTCGAAGATGACTTCGATCTGCGGCGTGCCGCGCGGGGCCGGCGGGATGCCTTCCAGATTGAACTGGCCGAGGCTCTTGTTACCGGAGGCTACTTCGCGCTCGCCTTGCAGCACGTGGATGGTCACGGCGGACTGGCTGTCGTCGGCGGTCGAGAAGACTTGCGAAGCCTTGGTCGGGATCGTCGTATTCTTCTGGATCAGCTTGGTCATGATGCCGCCCAGGGTTTCGATACCGAGGGAGAGCGGGGTGACGTCGAGCAGCAGCACGTCCTTGACTTCGCCTTGCAGCACGCCGCCCTGGATGGCTGCGCCAACAGCAACGGCTTCGTCCGGGTTGACGTCCTTGCGCGGTTCGCGACCGAAGATTTCCTTGACCTTCTCCTGCACCTTCGGCATGCGTGATTGACCGCCGACCAGGATCACGTCGTCGATATCACCGATCTTGCAGCCGGCGTCCTTCAGAGCGGTGACGCAAGGGGCGACGGTACGCTCGACCAGTTCGTCGACCAGCGATTCGAACTTGGCACGGGTGATCTTCAGGGCCAGGTGCTTCGGACCGGAAGCGTCGGCGGTGATGTAAGGCAGGTTGACTTCAGTCTGCTGGCTGGAGGACAGCTCGATCTTGGCCTTTTCAGCGGCTTCCTTGAGGCGCTGCAGGGCGAGCACGTCAGCCTTGAGGTTGACGCCGGATTCCTTCTTGAATTCCTCGATGATGTAGTCGATCAGGCGCTGGTCGAAGTCTTCGCCGCCGAGGAAGGTGTCGCCGTTGGTGGCCAGCACTTCGAACTGCTTTTCGCCGTCGACATTGGCGATTTCGATGATCGAGATATCGAAGGTGCCGCCGCCCAAGTCATACACGGCGATCTTGCGGTCCTTGCCGGCAGCCTTGTCCATACCGAAAGCCAGTGCAGCGGCGGTCGGCTCATTGATGATGCGCTTGACTTCCAGACCGGCGATGCGGCCGGCGTCCTTGGTCGCCTGGCGCTGGCTGTCGTTGAAGTAGGCTGGCACGGTGATGACCGCTTCGGTCACTTCTTCGCCGAGGTAATCTTCGGCGGTCTTCTTCATCTTGCGCAGGACTTCGGCGGAAACCTGTTGCGGAGCGATTTTCTTGTCGCGTACGGAAACCCAGGCATCGCCGTTGTCAGCCTTGACGATGCTGTACGGCATCAGGCTGATGTCCTTCTGCACTTCCTTCTCTTCGAAGCGGCGACCGATCAGGCGCTTGACGGCGTAGAGCGTGTTCTTCGGGTTGGTCACGGCCTGGCGCTTGGCCGGTGCGCCGGAGAGGATTTCGCCATCTTCGGCGTAGCCGATGATCGACGGGGTGGTACGTGCGCCTTCGGCGTTTTCGATGACTTTCGGCTGGCCGCCTTCCATGATGGCAACGCAGCTGTTGGTGGTGCCAAGGTCAATACCAATGATTTTGCCCATGATGTGTTCCTTTACTGAATACGATTGAATTGGTGATGTTCTGGAGTTGGGGACGATGCCCCGAATTTCAAGACTTCGGCTTGGCGACCATGACCAGGGCCGGGCGCAGCACGCGTTCGGCGATCAGGTAGCCCTTCTGGAGGACGGTGACGACGGTATTTGCATCCTGTTCCGAGTCGACCATGCCGATCGCCTGGTGCTTGTGCGGATCGAATTTTTCGCCGGCTGGATTGACTTCGTTCAGCGCGTTTTTCTCAAAGGCGGCAACGAGTTGCTTGAGCGTCAGTTCGACACCCGACTTGAAGCTGTCGACCGTTTGTTCCGGGACGGCCAGTGCGGCTTCAAGGCTATCCTTGACGGCCAGCAGTTCGCCGGCAAATTTCTCGACCGCGAACTTGTGCGCCTTCGAAATGTCTTCCTGTGCACGACGGCGGATGTTTTCGCCTTCAGCCTTGGCGCGGAGCCATGCATCGTAGTGTTCGGCCGCTTTCAGTTCAAGCTGGCGGAATTGCTCCTCGATGCTGGGTAGGGTGTCGACGTTGTCGGTGGTCGGTGTTTCAACGGCCGCTTCGGCCGTCGCTTCGTTGCCGAGCGGGAGTTCTTGGGTGTGTTCTGGGTTGGACATCTATGTTTCTCCAAAAAAGCTGCTTCAATACATCGGGGCGAGTTGGTCGAATTCAAGAGCTGCGTTAAAGATTCTTTACTGTTCATGAAATGCACGCGAACGCCTCGCGTGCTACGATAAAAACCTTGGAAAGCCTTGCAGGGATTGAATGGAAACGATCGGCAAATATCGGGTGGTGCGTGAATTGGGCAAAGGGGCGACTGCTACGGTCTACCTCTGTGATGACCCCGATTCCGATCGCCAGCTTGCCGTCAAGGTGATCCGCTTCGGCAAGGATTCCGCCGCCATGTCGCGCCGTTTGCGCAAGCTTTTCCAGAACGAAGGCATGGTTTCGAAAAGGATGAATCACCCGAACATCGTTCAGGTCTATGACGCAGTGGTTGAAGAGGATTTCGCTTATCTCGCCATGGAGTACGTCAAGGGCTTCAGCCTTGAGGAGCATTGCAGCATTGATAATCTGCTGCCGATGCACCGGGTCATCGGCATTATCTTCAAGTGCTGCATGGCGCTCGATAGTGCTTATCGCCAGGGCATCATTCATCGTGACATCAAACCGGCCAATATCATGATCGGCGAAGATGACGAGCCGAAGATCGCCGATTTTGGCCTGGCCCTGAACATGAACAAGGACATGGATCGGGATTCGACCTTCATCATGGGGGTCGGCTCTCCTGCCTATATGTCGCCGGAGCAGATCAAGGGTTATCCGCTGAACCAGAAAACCGATCTGTATTCGCTCGGCGTGGTGATGTTTCAGTGCCTGACCGGGCGCTTGCCGTTTCGTGCGGCGAATCAGGCAACGCTGGTTTTTCGGATCATCAATTCAGAGGCGCCGGCGGTCACTGCGCTCAATCCGAATTTGCCGGAAGGCCTCAACGCAGTCATGCGCAAGGCGCTGGAGAAGGATCTCTACAGCCGCTACAAAAATGGTGCCGATTTTGCCAAGGATCTGTCTGCCGTGCGCTATCAGATTCTCGAAGAGGATGAAACGGCCCAGGATGACCGTCACTTCGAAATGCTGCGCCGGCTCGATTTTTTCACCGAGTTTGAAAATATCGAAATCTGGGAAGTCCTGCGTGTCGCCGTCTGGCGTGAAGTAGGCCCGAATGTGGCGATTGTCCGTGAAGGCGAGCGCAACAAGATGTTCGGCATCATCATTTCCGGCTGTGTCGAAATTTCGATCGAACGCAAGGTGCTTTGCCGTCTTGGCGCCAGCGAGCCTGTCGGCGAAGTGGCGTTTTTGCACCCGGCAAGCGATCAGCGTCATGCCAGCGCGGTGACGCTGGAGCCGACCCTGTTCCTCGAAATCAATGCTTCTGCACTGGCTTTGTCTTCGGAAGAGTTGCTTGAGCGCATGCGCAATGCCTTGCTGGCCAGAATGATTCAGCGCCTGCGCGAGGTTAACCGGATTGCCGCTGCTCAAGGACAGCCAGCGGTGGAGGTCGGCGCCGGTTCGATTACAACCATGACCCGTTCGCGTTTGGGGGGCGGTCTGGATTTTGAACTGACGCCGATGTGAAAACCGCCTCCTGAGAGGCGGCTTTCAGCGTTGTCGCGGCATGTTTTGCCGATCAGACCTTGAATCGACCAACCATCGCCGCCAAGCCTTCTGCCAGGCGCTTCAGGTCGTGTGCCGCACCTGCCGTCTGCTCAACCGTGCCGGTATTGTCTCTGGCCATGCCGGCAATCGCTTCGATGCTGGCTTCAACGTCGCCGGATACGCGGCGCTGCTGATCGGTTGCCGAGGCGATTGCATCCAGACCATGGCCCACTTCAGTCACTGAACCATTGGTTGCCTGGAGTACGTTCGATACCGTAGATACCGCGCTCTGGCTGCTTTCCAGGTGATCCAGGCCTTCCTCGATACTGCGTCGGACGGCAACCGATTGGGCGCTCAAGCTGGCCGTGATCGCATCGATCTCACTGGCCGAGCGGGATGATTTTTCAGCCAGCTTGCGGACTTCGTCGGCCACCACGGCAAATCCGCGGCCTTGTTCGCCGGCGCGGGCTGCTTCGATGGCAGCGTTGAGTGCCAGCAAGTTGGTTTGCTCGGCAATGTCTTTCACTTCCCGCGTCATCAACGTGATCGACTCTGTGTTGCGCACAAAGTCATTCACCGAATTGGCCATTTCCTTGACGGCACGTTCGACAACGCTCATCTCTTCCAGCAGGACTTCGAGATTGCGGCTGCCTTCATTGGCACGAGCCAGGCTTTCCTGTGACTGATGTTGCACATGGCCGGCACTTTGGGCAATCGAGGAAATGCTGGAGACCAGCTCTTCGACAGCCGATGCTGCCAACCCTGATTTTTCGTTCTGCAGATGCGAGCTTTGCGAGACGCGGTCGGCACTTTCCGAGAGCGATGCGACACGCGCCGAAACCTGTGTCGCCGAATCACGAACCTGGCTGACCAGTTGTTGGAAGTTGTCCATCATTTCGTTGAAGACAAAGGCGGACTGGCCGACCTCATCCTTGCCTTTGACCGGCAGGCGGCGCGTCAGATCGCCTTCGCCACGGGCAATGTCACGCAGGCCCTTGCGCAGCTCTTCCAGCGGCACGGTGACGAAGTGCTGGGTCAGCAGGTAAATGATGACTAGCAGGGCACCCAGGGCACCCAGGGCCACGCCGGCAATTTTCAGCCGGAAGGCGGCGACTTCTGCCTCGACCGAATCGAGTGACACTTTCATGCTGACCACGCCGAGTACGGTGCCTTCCGGAACCTGATGGCAGAGTACGCAATCCTTGCCGAGATAATTCTTCGATGCCTTGGTCGGGTTGATGACATGCAGGGATGAACTGCCGTTCTCTGACTCCAGCGATACATACGGCGTACCGGAGGTCATGACCTGCTGTTCAAGCGGGGTGAGTTCGCGTTTGGCTTTTGTATCCGGACCGTAAAGTTTCGAAACGGCCTCGCTGCGTGCAACGTGCAGATCCTTGATGATGGTCAGTTGCTTGATCTGGTCGAGGAAAACTTCGCGCTGGCCAACGGTGCCGGTGATCATCATGCCGGTCAGGCCGGCCATGGTCATTTCATGAATGCTTTGGGAAAAATCCTGTGCCTGGCGAATGGCGGTTTCTCGATTGACCTGGGTGGTCCAGATAATTGCTCCGACCCAGATGATTGCCAGAGCGAGCCAGATTGCGGCCGTTAGTCGTACCCAAATCTTCAAGTCGGCAAAGCGCGGCATGGTTGAATCCCTTGTTATGAAGCTGCGTTTATCAGGCAGTCAGGTCTATTTGCTGGATTGTGCCAGCCCTGCCATCTTCCTGCAAAAAAATTCCAGAACTGCGAACCTGTCCCAGTAATTCATTGTTCTGGTTTTTCAGGTCGAAGGGCGATGCGATGTGATTTAAAGCGATGGCCCCTACATTAGCTTCGGCAAGCGATTGAAAGGCATCCTCGCCATTGGCCCTGCGTGACCATATTTGTAGTTTTTTGTAATAGCTGTCATTTTCGTCAATCCAGCCGTTTCTGTCACTATCCAGCGCGTTTAATTCTGAAAAGCCGTCGCCTGTCGTCGGGCCGAAAAGCTCTTGGCCGTTATTGATTTTTCCGTCCTCGTTACGATCGAAAACCAGGAATCCGCTGCCGGGAGCGACGAAGTTGATGTCTTCTGTTTGCCCGTCAGCATTCAGGTCGAAGGCAAAACGTTGATCGATCAACTGCGCCGCCGGTCCGGCAAAATTCAGCACAAGCGGGTCTGTTTTCTGGGCTGAGTTGCCCAGATGCAGGTTCGTCTCGCTTTCCTCGTGGTAATGGCGCGCCATTGTCCATTGGAGGTCGAAGTTGATTTCCTGGCCGTCGGCGGTCTTGACGCTGCCGCTGATCGAGACAGCCGTCTGTTCCGATTCCGTGTAGGACTCGTGGCGTTGGTAGTCGATGGCGTAGTCGGTAGCGGTTGTATTGCTGTCTGCTTGGCCAGCATCATCGTTAACCTGGGCCTGGAGCTTGGCTGCATCGAAAACTCGAATTTTGTATCCCGTCAGGAATTCGAGCATGCGACGAATCAAACTCAGTTGCGGATCGTGGTCGACCGCGGAATCGCTTGCATCGCTCCCTGATTCCGCAGCCTGGATGTTTTTCCCCCGGTCTGACAGATCGACGGGGTCGTTGGCGGGCAAGGCGGAACGGGGCGATCCCATGGTGATTTTGAGGGATTCGCTTAGCTTGTATTGTTCCTGGCTGGCGTGTGCTGACGCCATGGTGAGGTTGGCGCTGGCGATTTTCATGGCAATTCCATCCAGTGTGTTTTGACACACTGTTAACGGCAGCCATGGGGAAAAGCTTAATTTTTAGGCAGGTTGGCCATGCCCCACCGCTTCAGGGCGTTCAGGTCGAGTGCGCCGCTTTGTCGGGCAATTTTGCGCCCGCCCCTGAACATGATCAGGGTTGGAATGCTGCGAATGCCGAAGCGGGCGGCCAGGCTGGGGGCGCGTTCGGTGTCGACCTTGGCCAGGCGCAACACCGGTTCCAGTTCACTGGCCGCCTGGGCGAAGGCCGGTGCCATCGAGCGGCAGGGGCCACACCATGGCGCCCAGAAATCAACGAGGATCGGGACATCGTTGCGGCTGATCCAGCGGTCGAAGTCATTTTCACCGAGTTCTTGCGGTCGACCGGAAAAAACGGGCTTTTTGCATTGCCCGCAGCTTGGCGATTCGTGCTGGCGAGAGATCGGCAAACGGTTGACTGCTGCGCAATGCGAGCAGACGAGGTGGATGTTTTCTGGCATGGAGCCCTCCCTGTACGGTGTGTTCATGACGCCCGATGTGGGGATGGAATGGCCAATCTCAAGTTCGGGCGCCGTGTTTGAAGGCTTCCCTGGCGCCGATTTCGAGTTGTCGGGGATCGAACGGCTGGCGGGTGTCCCAGCCACCTAATTGCCGTTCAACCAGGTTGGCCAGGGCGGCAATCCATGTGGCATCCTCGTTCAGGGCTGGAATGTAGTGATATGCCTGGCCGCCCGCCGCGATGAAATCATCGCGTCCTTCCTGGGCGATTTCTTCCAGCGTCTCGAGGCAATCGGCCGTGAAGCCTGGGCAAATGACATCCAGTCGTTTGGTGCCTTCCTTGCCCAGCGCATGCAGGGTTGGGGCCGTATAAGGTTGCAGCCACTCGGCTTTGCCGAAGCGCGACTGGAAGCAGAGGCGGTATTGTTCGGGCTTGAGCTGCAGGCGTTCGGCCAGCAGGCGGCCGGTTTTGTGGCATTCGCAGAAATACGGATCGCCGAGGTCGAGGCTGCGCTTGGGCAGGCCATGGAAGCTGATCAGCAGGCGGTCATCCGGGCCGAGTGGTCCCGCCGTCTGCCAATGTTGGCGGACCGACTTTTCAAGCGCGGCAAGATAGCCTTCGTCGTCGTGGAAGTTGCGCACGAAACGCATCTCCGGCTGGTTGCGCAGTTGAAGCAGCCAGCGACAGGCTTCATCGACGACCGTGGCTGTCGTGCTCGCCGCATACTGCGGATACATCGGAACCAGCAGGATGCGCGTTGCGCCGTTGGCTTTGAGGTGTGCCAGCATTTCCGGAACAGAGCGCGTTCCATAGCGCATCGCCCAGTCGACCGTGACATGATGACCACGTTCGCCAAGCAGGCCTTTGAGCAATTTGGCCTGGCGTTCGGTATGAACACGCAGGGGCGAGCCTTCCTTCATCCACACGGAGGCGTACTTTGCCGCCGACTTTTTCGGGCGGATGTTGAGGATGATGCCGTTCAGGATCAGCCACCAGATTACCTTGGGAATTTCGACAACGCGTGGGTCGGAAAGAAATTCCTTGAGGTAGCGACGCAGGGCCGGAGCGCTGGCTTCGTCGGGTGTGCCGAGGTTGACGATGAGAATGGCGGTCGACGACGGCGTGCCGTGGCGATGTGGCGGTTCCGGCAGGTAACGGGACATTAGTTGTTGCTCTGGTAGGTAAGGGCGCTGGACAGCAGACGGGCGGTGATGTCGACGATGGGAATGACGCGTTCGTAAGCCATGCGGGTCGGGCCAATGACGCCGACCGAGCCGACGATCTGGCCATCAACCGTGTAGGGGGCGGTGACGACGCTGCACTCATCGAGCGGTGCAATGCCCGATTCGCCACCAATATAGATCTGGACGCCTTCGGCCCGGTTCGAGACTTCAAGCAGGCGGATCAGGCTGGAGCGCTGCTCGAACAGGTCGAACAGTTCGCGTAGTCGCTTCATGTTGGAGGACAGGTCTTCAACGCCGAGCAGGTTGCGTTCGCCGCTGATAACGTAGGGTGTCGCGCTTTCCGACATGGCAGCATCGCCGGCTTCGAGCGTCATCGCCATCAGTGGCTTGATGTCTTCGCGCAACTGCTGGATTTCAATCGACAGGCGCTGGCGTATCTGTTCGAAATCCAGTCCGGCAAAATTCTGGTTGAGGTAATTCGCGGCGCTGACCAGTTCGGCTGGCGAATAGGATTTTTCGCTGGTCAGGATGCGGTTTTGCACATCGCCGTCGGTGGTGACGATGATCAGCAGGATGCGTTTTTCGGACAGGCTGAGGAATTCGATCTGGCGAATCCGGCTGCTCGCCCGGCGCGGCGCGATGACCACGCCGGCAAACTGGGTCAGGCCGGAGAGCAGTTGCGAGGCGCTGGAGATGATTTGCTTGGATGGCTGGCCTTGCAGCGCCTCTTCCATTTCACCCATCTGGCGCGCTTCAAGCGGGCGCACGGTGAGCAGGCTGTCGACAAACAGGCGGTAGCCGCGGGCGGTCGGAATGCGGCCGGCCGAGGTGTGCGGGCTGGCGACAAAACCGGCATCTTCCAGGTCGGCCATGACGTTACGGATCGTCGCCGGCGACAGGTCGAGACCGGAAAAGCGTGAAAGGGCGCGCGAACCAACCGGCTGACCATCAGCGATATAGTGTTCGACCAGCGCCTTGAGAAGGGTTCTTGAGCGTTCATCCAGCATGGCAGAGCATTGTACAAAAAAGCAGAGTGCGCGCGACAAGGCATTTTTATGCAAAAATCCCGAACATGAATAGAAGCTTCGCTTCCTGTCGCTCGCCCCGGACCATCGCGCTGGTCGGCAAATATCACAGCATGGAAATTGCCGAGTCCTTGCGTCGACTGGCTGAATACCTGCACGAACGCGGGGTTTCGGTCTTTATCGAACGTGAAACTTCGGAACATATCGGGCGCAAGGTCGATTTGTCGCGCTGGGTCACCTGCGGATTCAACGATATCGGGGCGCATGCCGACCTGGCCATCGTGCTTGGCGGCGATGGCACCATGCTCAATGCCGCCCGTCGCCTGGCCCGCTATCGTGTGCCGCTGGTTGGGGTCAATCAGGGGCGGCTCGGTTTCATGACCGATATCGCCCGGGATGACATGCTGACCTGCATGGACGATTTGCTCGACGGCCGTTTCCAGGAAGAAAAGCGGATGTTGCTTTCCGCCGAGGTGATTCGCGACGGCAAGGAAATCGCATCGAACATGGCATTGAATGATGTCGTGATCGACAAGGGGGCGATTGGCCGGATGATCGAGTTCGAACTGTTTATCGATGGCGAATTCATTTATAACCTGCGTTCCGACGGCTTGATCGTCTCGACGCCAACTGGTTCGACGGCATATTCGATGTCGGCCGGTGGGCCGATCATGCATCCGACGCTGGCCGGTATCGCGCTGGTGCCGCTTTGTCCGCATGCCTTGACCAATCGTCCGATCATCGTCAACGACAGTGCCGATATCGAATTGCGTGTCGTCAACGCCGATGATCCGCGTGTGCACTTCGACGGCCAGGTGACGCTCGATCTGGCGCGTGACGATTGCGTCCGCCTGAAACGTTCCGAATACACCATCTGTTTCCTGCATCCGCCGGGCTACAGCTATTTCGCCATGCTGCGCCAGAAACTGCACTGGAGCGAACGGCCTAAAGGTCCCTGATGCTGCGTCACCTGACTATTCGCGATTTCGTCATCGTTGATCGCCTTGAACTTGAGTTTTCAACCGGTTTTGGCGCGTTGACCGGGGAAACCGGTGCCGGCAAATCGATTTTGATCGATGCCTTGGCGCTGGCGCTTGGCGAGCGTGCCGATGCCGGGGTGATTCGCTCCGGCTGCGAAAAAGCCGAAGTGGCGGCGACTTTCGATGTGGCCCGCCTGCCGGAAGTGGCTACCTGGCTCAAGGCCAACGATCTCGAGGGTGACGATGAGTTGCTGCTGCGCCGCGTGGTTGACGCTGGCGGTCGTTCGCGGGCCTACATCAATGGCTCTCCGGCAACGGCGCAGCAATTGCGCGAAGTGGGTGAATGGCTGGTCGATATCCACGGTCAACATGCGCACCAGTCGCTTTTGCGCAGCGATGCCCAGCGCAATCTGCTCGATGCACACGCCGGCTTGGGCGGACTGGTCCGTGAAGTCGGCGCTGCTTTTCGCCAGTGGCGCGAGCTGGACCAGACCTTGCGTGCCGCCAGTGAAGGGGCCGAAGCGCTGCAACGCGAACGTGAGCAGCTCGAATGGCAGGTTCGTGAGCTCGATACGCTGGCTTTCACGGTCGACGAGTGGACAACGCTCGATCTTGAACATCGTCGCCTTGGCCATGCAGCCAGCCTGATTGAAGGCGCACAGTTTGCAATTGGTTTGCTTTCGGACGACGACGGGGCGTGCGAACGTCAGATTGATAGCGTAGCCACACGCTTGTCCAGTCTTGCCGAATACGATCCGGCGCTGGAAGAGGTGGCCGGATTGGTCGCTTCGGTTCAGGCAGAACTTTCCGAGGCTGTCTCGACTTTGCGGCGTTACGCCGATCGGGCCGATCTGGATCCGGCCCGCCTGGCCGAGGTCGAGCGGCGAATGGATGCCGTTATGGCAGCGGCGCGTAAATATCGCGTCCAGCCCCAGGAACTGCCTGCGCTATTGTCGGGGTGGCGCGAGCGTTTGGCTGCATTGCAGGCATCGGCCGATTTACTGGCTCTTGAAAAGCGTGTCGCTGCGGCACGGCAAGCCTTCCTGCAGCAAGCCGGCGAGTTGTCCGGCGGGCGCCGGCAGGCGGCCGAGAACATGGGGCAAGCGGTTAGCCAGGTCATGCGCCAGTTGGCGCTTTCGTCCGGCCGTTTCGAGGTTGCCTTGCTGCCGGTCGGCGATGGCGCGGTCTACGGGCTTGAACAGGTTGAATTCCGTATCGGCGGACTGGCTGGCAATGAAGCCAAGCCGCTGGCCAAGGTGGCTTCCGGCGGCGAGTTGTCGCGTATCAGTCTGGCGATCCAGGTGCTGACCTCGCGTTCGGCCAGCGTTCCGACCCTGATTTTTGACGAGGTTGATGTCGGGATCGGTGGCGGCGTAGCTGAAATCGTCGGACGCTTGCTCAATGAACTGGGCGGCGAACGCCAGGTCTTGTGCGTCACCCACTTGCCGCAGGTTGCGGCACAGGCCAACTGGCAGTGGCAGGTCAGCAAGACGTCGCGCGATGGCGTCACGCTGAGTGCTATTCAGTCGCTCGATGCTGCCGGGCGCGTTCAGGAAATTGCCCGGATGCTGGGCGGGGTCGAAATTACCGACATTACTCTGCAGCATGCGCGCGAATTGCTGCGTTTGAAATAAGGCATATTTCCCCGGTCGACCGGGGAAATTGCCCAAATCCTGACTGCCTTAGAGAATGTTCTGGATCAGCCGGATGGCAGCAAGTGCTGCCAGGACCAGGAAAAATGCCCCGCTGACTCGGTGAATCCAGACCAGGGGCAGGCGATACAGGAGTTTTTGGCCGGCCATCACGCCAAGAGCGGAGGTCGTTGCCAGCGCCAGCGTTGCTCCCGTCCAGACGGCCAGCGTATTGCTTGTGCTACCCATGCCGGCCACAGCAATCTGGGTTTTGTCACCGAATTCGGCCAGAAAGATCAGCAGGAAAGTTGTGGCGAAGACATTGTGGCCGGATTTTTCCTCAATATCCTCGTCGTCCTCTTCTTCCTTGTAGCGCAAGGCGCTGATGCCGAACACGGCAAACAGCAAACCAACCGCCGCGGTGACGACCCACTCGGGAAGCCAGGCGGCAACGGCGGCGCCAAACAGGACGGCCAGCAGGTTCAGAATGGCAAAGGCGGCGACTGCGCCGAGGATAACCGGGAGGGGGCGATGGCGCGCGGCCAGGGTCATGCAGACGAGTTGGCTTTTGTCGCCGAACTCAGCCAGGGCGATCAGTAGAAAAGTGGCCCCCGCCGATGAGAGCCAGGCTCCCGCCAGCATTCCGGAAAAATCAGTCATCGGAATTTACTCAGACTTCTCTTCGGTCTTGCTGCGATGCGGGCAGGCTGTCTTGGTGCATTGGGCGTAGAGGTACAGGGCATGGTCCTGAATGGCAAAACCCCGCTCTTCGGCGATGGCATTCTGGCGCTTTTCAATTTCGGGGTCGTAAAACTCCTCAACCCGCCCGCAATCGATGCACACCAAGTGGTCGTGATGCTTGCCGTGATTGATTTCGAAAACCGCCTTGCCGGATTCAAAGAAGTGGCGCTCGAGCAGGCCGGCTTGTTCAAATTGCGTCAAAACGCGATAGACAGTGGCCAGGCCAATATCCATGTTTTCATTGATGAGCATGCGATAGACGTCTTCCGCCGTCATGTGGCGGACATTGCTTTTTTCGAAAAGCTCAAGAATTTTCAGGCGCGGAAAGGTGGCTTTCAGGCCCATATTCTTAAGGCTTTGGGGGTCGCTCATCGTTAAATATCCAAAAATTGTTGGGGCAGGGCCAGGGGCGAATTCGGGTATGATATACCGCTTCAAAGGTGTTTGAGAAACTCCGGAATCCCGCATGCTCCGCTCCCGCTTACTGCTTTCTGTCGCATTCTGTGCGCTTCTGGGGGCTTGTACTTACAAGCCCGGCTTTATTAACGAGTACAAGATTGATATCCAGCAGGGCAATGTCCTGTCACAGGAAATGGTCGCCCAGCTCAAGCCGGGGCAGACGCGTGACCAGGTGCGCTTTCTCCTTGGCTCACCGATGATCACCGATGTTTTCCATCAACAGCGCTGGGATTACGTCTATCGTTACCAGAATGGTCAGACCGGCAAGGTTGAGTCTCGCAAATTCGCCGTTTTCTTCAATGCGGATGGTTTGCTTGAGCGTGTCGGCGGCGATGTGGCTGTGGCCGATGTCGCCGAATTGACGGCGCCGCCTCCGCAGTCGCGCCTGGTCGATCTGGGATCCCTGCCAGAAGATCTCGCTGACAAGCCGCTGCCGCCGCGCGAGGAGCCAAGCTATTTTCGTCGTTTCATGAATTTGATGGGGTTTTGATGATGGGTGCAACGCGTATTGGCATCGTTGGTGCTGGTGGTCGTATGGGGCGGATGCTGATCGAGTCTGTGTTGAAGGACGATCAGGTTGCTCTGGGTGCTGTGTTTGATGTTTCTGGCAGCCCGGCGATTGGCAAGACGGCGGGCGAACTGGTGGGAATGCCCTGTGATGTGTTCGTGACCGATGATGTTGCTGCAGGATTACAAAATATCGATTGCCTGATTGATTTCACGCGACCGCAAGGAACGCTGGTCCATCTGGAACTCTGTCGCCAGGCTGGTGTTGGCATGATTATCGGGACGACAGGTTTTGAGGCTGAAGGCAAGGAAATCATTGCTGCTGCAGCGCGGGATATTCCGGTTGTTTTTGCCCCGAACATGGCTGTTGGCGTTAATGTGGTTTTCAAACTGCTTGATATGGCTGCCCGGATTCTGAATGAAGGCTATGACATCGAGGTAGTCGAGGCTCATCACCGCATGAAGATCGATGCACCATCAGGCACGGCGTTGCGCATGGGCGAGGTGATTGCCAATGCGCTTGAGCGGGATCTCAAGGATTGTGCTGTCTACGGTCGTGAAGGTGTGACCGGTGAGCGGGATCCATCAACCATCGGTTTCGCAACCGTGCGTGGTGGCGATATTGTCGGCGATCATACGGTGATGTTCTGCGGTATCGGTGAGCGTGTCGAGATAACCCACAAAGCAGCCAGTCGCATGCCCTACGCTCTGGGAAGTTTGCGTGCCGCACGCTACATTGCCGGGCGGAAGAATGGTTTGTTCGATATGCAGGACGTTCTCGGGTTGCGCTAGTGCCAATTAAATCTCCGTTGCTTGCCCGTCAGCTTCAAGAAGCCTTCGGTGCCGATGGCGAGCAGAGTCTTGCGCGATTGTTGGTGCAAGCGGGTGGAAGTGGCAATGGAGATTTGGTCAAAGGGGTTGAGGCGTTGCTTGGCTTGGTTGATGCCGGCTACGCTGCTTATACCGGATTGAACAAGTGGCAGACCCTGCTCTCTGGCGATGCGCTGAGTGACTGGAACCTGCGGACAGGCAACATCGAGTCGGGGCGCCAGTGGAAGGGCTTGCTCGGTTATGCCTCCAGTGAGCTGGATAACTCGATTGCCCAGTGGCAGAAGCTGGTTCATCCGGATGATCTGCGGATTTTGCAGGCCCAGATTGCGGCTCAGGGGCAGAGCAACGAACGTTTTTTCCAGATAGAGTGCCGGATGCGTGCACGCGACGGGCAGTGGCGCTGGTTGTTGCTGCGCGGCGCCGTTGCGGCTCGTGATGGTGATGGCGAGCCTGTTCGCATGCTGATTCTCCAGCGAGACATCAGCGAAGTGAAAAGCGGCGAGGCCGACTTGATTGCCGCCAAAGAGTCGGCTGAGTCGGCCAATAAGGCTCGGGGAGCTTTTCTGGCGAATATGAGCCATGAAATCAGAACCCCGATGAATGGCATTATCGGTATGACCGAACTGGCGCTGGATACCGAGCTCGATGCCGAGCAGCGACACTATCTGCGTACAGTCAAATCGTCGGCCGAGGCTTTGCTGACCATCGTCAATGACATTCTCGACTTTTCCAAGATTGAAGCCGGAAAAATGGAGTTCGAGGCGGTCGGTTTCTCCGTTCATAACACGGTGCTTGAGGCGGCCAGGGTGCTGGCTGTCAGTGCTCACAAGAAAAATCTGGAATTGATTGCCAATGTTCGGCCCGAGGTTCCTTTGCGTGTTATCGGTGATCCAACCCGCTTGCGTCAGGTGATCATCAATTTGATCGGCAATGCGATCAAATTTACCGAGCAGGGTGAGGTGATCGTCGAAGTGGTGGTTGAGAAATCGACTGAAAACTCAGTCTTCCTCCATTTCATGATTCGGGACACCGGTATCGGCGTTCCGGCAGACAAGCAAAAAGCCATTTTCGATGCATTTTCCCAGGCGGATGTTTCGACGACACGGCGCTTTGGTGGTACTGGGCTGGGCTTGGCCATCTGTGCCCGATTGGTTCAGTTGATGGATGGGAAAATCTGGCTCGACAGCACGCCGGGTGTCGGTTCGGTGTTTTCATTTACGGCCCGCCTGGGGGTTGAATCCGCCGTGTCTCCGGCTTTGCCGGATGCCGCTTTCAAGGGGCGGCGTGCCTTGGTTGTGGAAGATAATGCGGCGGCAGGCGCTTATCTGGTGGAGCTGCTTGAGCGACTGGGAATTCAGGTCGCCTTGCTGCCAGATTCGATTGCTGTGGTTGATGCGATAGAACGGATGCGTGCGGTCGACTTTCCGTTTGACTTCATTTTCGCTGATGCGGGTATGGCTGCACCGGCGGGGTTTGCTTTGGCTGAAAGTTGGCAGGCTGCGGGGCGGCCCGAGAAATTGATTTTCATGCTGACGACCGAGAACCAGCGGCAGGATCTGGCTCGTTTGCGTCAGCTGGAAGTCTCTGCCCATCTGGTTAAGCCGATCGGCGTCGATGATCTTGCCGATGCGTTGTCCCTGGCGGTCGGCAAGGCGGGGCAGGGGCATGATCTCGCTGCCGATTTGCTGCCGGCCGCGGATCAGTCGCTGGCGGGGCAGGGGGTTTCGATTCTGCTTGTTGAAGATAATCCGGTTAACCAGGAATTGGCGATTCGCTTGCTGGAGCGCCATGGTTATAGCGTTGTCGTCGCCAACAATGGCGCAGAGGCTGTTGAGCAGTTTGATGGAAACCACTTCGATCTGATCCTGATGGATATGCAGATGCCGGTGATGGGCGGGATCGAGGCCACAGAGGCCATCCGCTCACGGGAGATGCGTCGCAGTTGGGTGGTTTCGCATGAATTCGAACCGGTCTACATTATTGCAATGACGGCCAATGTCATGGCCAGTGATCGTGATCGCTGCCTTGAGGCCGGCATGAACGATTTTGTTCCGAAGCCTTTGCGGCCGGATGAGCTTTTTGCAGCGCTGGCCAGGGCGGGTGTTGGTCAGGCCGATGTGGCGTTTTCTGCACCGGTTGAGCCGGTTCGTAAAGAGCGGGTTCGCCTTGATCTGGAAGCTGCGCTGCGGGACATTGGCGACACGGATTTGTTTGTCACCATGGCAGGGATGCTGCTCGGTGAGTGGGATGAGCATCTGGCGCGGGTCGAGCGGGCGCTGGGGGCGAATGATCCGCACGAGTTGCGCATGCATGCGCATACCCTGAAGAGTCTTTTGGCCATGTTCCATGCCGATGCTGCCCGACGTCATGCCATGGAAATCGAGAGTGCGGTGCTCTCCGTGGAAAATGTCGACTGGCCGCACTGCCATCACCTTTATCTGTTGCTGAAAGACGAGATGGCTCACATACGGCCGGACCTCGAGCGTTTTGTCGAGACTCGCGTAATACCTTGAATTTGCCTGAAAAGGTAGTTTTCGGCTAGAATAGTAAGGTTAAAAAGCACAAGCGGGGAGGCGCAAGCCTTCCCGCTTGGCACATGAATAAGCAGAAAATACTAGGAGAGCCGGTCGTGTCATTGCTGCCCTCATTTACCCCCGCCATTCTCGCCCTCGCCGACGGAACGGTTTTCAAGGGCCAATCCATCGGCGCAGATGGTGTCACCAGTGGCGAGGTGGTGTTCAATACCGCCATGTCCGGCTATCAGGAAATCCTCACCGATCCATCCTATAGCCGCCAGATCGTTACATTGACCTACCCGCATATCGGTAATACCGGTTGCAATGCGGAAGATTTTGAATCAGCGGCCAATTACGCAGCTGGTCTGGTCATTCGTGACCTACCGCCGCGCGCATCGAATTGGCGAATGCAGGACGATCTTTCGTCTTATCTAAAGAAGCACGGCATTGTTGCCATTGCCGGTATCGATACGCGCAAGCTGACTCGTATCCTGCGCGAAAAGGGTGCTCAGGCCGGCTGCATTTTGGCGGGTGAAGTCGATGAGGCAAAGGCTTTGTCGATGGCTCGGGCTTTCCCGGGGCTGGCTGGCATGGATCTGGCCAAAGTGGTTTCCGTCAAGGAAAGCTACGAATGGACTGAAGGCGAATGGACGCTGACTGGCTACAACGCCGGTCCGGCGCCGCGCTTCCACGTCGTTGCCTATGACTTTGGCGTCAAACGCAATATCCTGCGCATGCTTGCCGAGCGCGGTGTAAAGCTCACCGTCGTGCCGGCCCAGACGTCGGCCGCCGATGTGCTGGCCATGAAGCCGGATGGTGTGTTCCTGTCGAATGGTCCGGGTGATCCGGAGCCTTGCGACTATGCCGTGACCGCGATTCGTGAATTCCTCGACCGCGGTGTGCCGACATTTGGCATCTGCCTCGGCCACCAGTTGCTGGCCCTGGCTTCTGGCGCCAAGACGCTGAAGATGAAGTTCGGTCACCACGGTGCCAACCATCCGGTTAAGGACATGGATACCGGCCAGGTGCTGATTACCAGCCAGAACCACGGTTTCGCGGTCGACGCTGATTCCCTGCCGAAAAACCTGCGCGCCACGCACGTTTCGCTGTTCGACGGTTCCCTGCAAGGCATCGCTCGGACCGATGTGCCGGCCTTCTCTTTCCAGGGACACCCGGAAGCCAGCCCGGGGCCGCACGATGTCGCTTACCTGTTTGACCGCTTCCTCGATGCCATGACGCGTGGCGTTGCGGCGCTGAACAACGCGCAATAAGGCGAGAGTAAAGAAATGCCGAAACGTACAGACATAAAAAGTGTTTTGATTATTGGTGCCGGCCCGATCATCATCGGTCAGGCCTGCGAATTCGACTACTCCGGCGCACAAGCCTGCAAGGCGCTGCGCGAAGAGGGTTACAAAGTCATCCTGGTGAACTCCAACCCGGCGACGATCATGACCGACCCGGAAATGGCCGATGTCACCTACATCGAGCCGATCACCTGGCAAGTTGTTGCCAAGATCATCGAAAAGGAACGCCCGGACGCGCTGCTGCCGACGATGGGTGGCCAGACCGCGCTGAATTGCGCGCTCGACCTTGATCGCGAAGGCGTGCTGGCCAAGTTCAACGTCGAACTGATCGGTGCTTCCAAGGAAGCCATCGACAAGGCCGAGGACCGCCAGAAGTTCAAGGACGCGATGACCAAGATCGGTCTCGGTTCGGCTCGCTCGGCCACTGCGCACAGTATGGAAGAGGCTTACCAGGTGCAGGCGATGATCGGCTTCCCGACCATTATTCGCCCGTCCTTCACGCTGGGCGGCACGGGCGGCGGTATCGCCTACAACATGGAAGAGTTCGAGACCATCTGCAAGCGCGGTCTTGAAGCTTCGCCGACCAACGAGCTGCTGATCGAAGAATCGCTGCTCGGCTGGAAGGAGTACGAGATGGAAGTCGTCCGCGACAAGGCGGACAACTGCATCATCGTCTGTTCGATCGAAAATCTCGATCCGATGGGCGTGCACACGGGTGATTCGATTACTGTTGCGCCGGCCCAGACGCTGACCGACAAGGAATATCAGCTGCTGCGCAATGCCTCGATCGCCGTGCTGCGCGAGATTGGTGTTGATACCGGTGGTTCGAACGTGCAGTTCTCGATCAATCCGAAGGATGGTCGCTGCATCGTCATCGAAATGAACCCGCGCGTTTCGCGTTCGTCGGCCCTGGCCTCCAAAGCGACCGGTTTTCCGATCGCCAAGATTGCCGCCAAGCTGTCCGTCGGTTACACCCTGGATGAATTGACCAACGATATTACGGGCGGCAAGACGCCGGCTTCGTTCGAACCATCGATCGATTATGTGGTTACCAAGGTGCCGCGTTTTGCCTTCGAAAAATTCCCGCAGGCCGACAATACGCTGACCACGCAAATGAAGTCCGTGGGCGAAGTGATGGCCATGGGCCGCACTTTCCAGGAGTCGCTGCAGAAAGCCCTGCGTGGCCTGGAAGTCGGCGTTGACGGTTTCAACCTGAAGTCGGTCGATCCGGAAACCATCGACGAACAGCTGGCCCGGCCGACCCCGGATCGCTTGTGGTATGTCGCGGATGCCTTCGGCGTCGGTATGTCGGTCGAGAAGGTTTTCGATCTGACCAAGATCGACCCGTGGTTCCTTGTTCAGATCAAGGAAATCGTTGATCTGGAACTGGAAGTCGAAAAACGCGAATTTTCGTCGTTGACCGCGGAAGAGCTGCGTTTCCTCAAGAAAAAAGGCTTCTCCGACCGTCGTCTGGCTTATTTGCTGAAGACGAATGAATCCGACTTCCGCAAGCGTCGTCACGAACTGGGCGTGCGCCCGGTGTACAAGCGTGTCGACACCTGCGCTGCCGAGTTCTCGACCAACACCGCCTACATGTACTCGACCTATGAGGATGAGTGCGAGGCGAATCCGACCGACAAGAAGAAGATCATGGTGCTGGGCGGTGGTCCGAACCGTATCGGCCAGGGTATCGAATTCGATTACTGCTGCGTGCATGCCGCGATGGCGATGCGTGAAGACGGTTACGAAACGATCATGGTTAACTGCAATCCGGAAACCGTGTCGACTGACTATGACACGTCGGATCGTCTGTATTTCGAGCCGCTGACGCTGGAAGATGTGCTGGAAGTTGTTGCTATCGAAAAGCCGGTTGGCGTCATCGTCCAGTACGGTGGTCAGACGCCGTTGAAGCTCGCACTGGCGCTTGAAGCCAACGGTGTGCCGATCATCGGTACCTCGCCGGAATCGATTGACGTTGCTGAAGATCGCGAACGTTTCCAGAAATTGCTGCATGAGCTGGGTCTCAAGCAGCCGCCGAACCGCACAGCCCGCACCGAAGAGGATGCGCTGCGTCTGGCGGCTGAAATCGGCTATCCGCTGGTTGTTCGTCCGTCTTACGTGCTGGGCGGCCGGGCCATGGAAATCGTGCATGAGCAGAAGGATCTCGAGCGTTACATGCGTGAGGCCGTCAAGGTTTCCCATGATTCGCCGGTGCTGCTCGACCGCTTCCTGAACGATGCCGTCGAGTGCGACGTTGATGCCCTGTCGGATGGTGACGAAGTCATCATCGGCGGCGTCATGGAGCATATCGAACAGGCTGGCGTGCACTCCGGTGACTCGGCATGTTCGCTGCCGCCGTATTCGCTCGGCGCCGAAGTCCAGGCCGAACTGCGTCGTCAGACCAAGCTGATGGCCAAGGCACTGAATGTTTGCGGCTTGATGAACGTGCAGTTCGCGATCAAGGATGAAGAGGTTTACGTCCTGGAAGTGAATCCGCGTGCTTCGCGTACCGTACCTTTTGTTTCCAAGGCCACCGGTCTGCAACTGGCCAAGATTGCTGCACGCTGCATGTCGGGTCGCAGCCTGAAGGACCAGGGCGTGACGAAGGAAGTCATCCCACCGTATTTTTCGGTCAAGGAAGCCGTCTTCCCGTTCGTCAAGTTCCCGGGCGTCGATACCATTTTGGGTCCGGAAATGAAGTCGACCGGCGAAGTCATGGGTGTCGGCGTGACCTTTGCCGAAGCTTTCGTCAAGTCGCAACTGGCTGCCAGCGTCAAGCTGCCTTCGTCCGGCAAGGCTTTCCTGTCGGTCAAGGACAGTGACAAGGTCAAGGCTGTCGATGTTGCACGTCACCTGCATGAGGCCGGCTTCCAGCTGGTTGCCACGCGCGGTACGGCACACGCCATCGAAGCAGCTGGTCTGCCGGTTCAGGTAGCCAACAAGGTGACCGAAGGTCGTCCGCACATCGTCGACATGATCAAGAACAATGAAATTGCGCTGATCATCAACACGGTTGAGGAAAAACGCCTGGCGATCAACGATTCGCGCTCGATCCGGACTTCCGGTCTGCAGGCACGGGTCACCATGTACACCACGATCTGGGGTGCAGAAGCTGCGGCAGAAGGCATTCGCAACAGTGGTGAGCTGGTTGTTTACCCGATTCAGGCGCTGCACGAGCAACTTCACTAAGAGAACCTGAGAACCGCCGGGTAGCCCGACTGGGGCGCCGGCGGTTTTCCTTTTGCTGGAAAAATTATGAGTAAAGTCCCGTTGACCGTGGCAGGTGCCGAAAAGCTCAGGGAAGAGTTGCATCGTTTGAAAACGATCGAACGACCCAGCGTGATTGCCGCCATTGCCGAGGCACGATCGCATGGCGATTTGTCTGAAAATGCCGAATACGATGCCGCCAAGGAGCGCCAGGGGTTCGTTGAAGGGCGCATTCAGGAGGTTGAAGGAAAGCTCTCGAATGCACAGATCATTGATCCGAAAGTCCTCGATGCCGATGGTCGCTGCGTTTTTGGTGCGACGGTCGATATTGAAGATCAGGACTCCGGCGAATCTGTGACCTACCAGATCGTTGGTGAGGATGAGGCGGATATCAAATCGGGCAAATTGTCGGTTGCATCACCGATGGCCCGTGCCTTGATTGGCAAGTATGCCGGTGACGTTGCGCAAGTGCAGGCGCCGGGTGGTTTGCGCGAATACGAAATTATTGACGTTCGGTACGAATAAGGATTTCCGGACTGAAAACAGCCTTGCAGGTCTGCTGTGCGTAAATTTTCCGACGCTTTGTATCTCTCGTGCCTGACCTTGTGGATAGGTGGCATGTGGTCAATCGGTTATATGGTTGCCCCGGTTCTCTTTGCCAGTCTGGCCGACCGCCAACTGGCCGGTTTGCTGGCTGGAAAAATGTTTGCCCTGATTGGCTGGGTGGGTTTGGGTTGTGCCGCTTATCTGCTGATTTTTCTTGTTGTTCGGGGTGGCGTGCGTGCCTTCCGGTCAGCCATGTTCTGGCTGATTCTGGTGATGATGCTGCTGACGGCAGCCAGTCAGTTCGGTATCCAGCCTTTGATGGCGCAACTCAAGGCGGATGCCTGGCCGCGCGAAGTGATGGAGACGGTATTGCGTGACCGTTTTGCGGCTTGGCATGGCATTTCCAGCATTCTCTACCTGGTGCAGAGTATGCTGGGCCTGTGGGTTGTTATCTGGAGTGGGCGAGGGCTGAAGTAATCAGCCCTGGAAAGCGCGCTTGGTTTTGCGCGGTTCGGAGGCGGGACGACGCGATTTTGTGCTGCCGGGCTTGTTGACCGCAGGCGTGCCTGCCGGGGCGGGGCGGTACACAATCAGCAGCTTGCCGATGTGCTGGACAGGGGCGGCGCCGAGGTTGGCGCAGATTTGCTCGTAGTAGGCAAGGCGGTTTTCTCGGCTGTCGCCATAGACACGAATCTTGATCAGTTCGTGTGCCGCCAAACAGACTTCGATTTCCTTGAGAACAGCCTCTGTCAGGCCGTTTTCGGCAATCGAGACAACGGGATTTAGGCTGTGGGCCCGGGCGCGTAGTTCGCGACGTGCATCGGAAGATAATTGCAGCATGTGTAAACCTTTCAAAAGCGGCATTTTACCGAATGAAAAGAACCAGAACCAGTAAAGCATGGATGCGTGAACACATTAATGATACCTATGTGCAACTCGCGCGCAAGGAAGGCTGGCGTTCACGTGCCGCTTTCAAGTTGATGGAAATCGACGATAAGGACAAACTTCTGGCAAGAGGCGAGGTCGTCGTGGACTTGGGGGCGACGCCCGGGGGCTGGTCGCAAGTGGCTGCCAAGCGAGTTGGCGGCGGAGGCATGGTCTTTGCCCTTGATTTGCTGGAAATGGAGCCCATTCACGGTGTCGACTTCATCCAGGGCGATTTTCGGGAGGATGAGGTACTGCATCAACTTGAAGAAAAACTCGATGGCCGGACTGTGGGGCTTGTAATGTCGGATATGGCCCCCAATATGTCAGGAGTGCCTTTGGTCGACCAGGCTCGGGTAATGTACTTGGCTGAGTTGGGTCTGGAGTTTTGCAAGGCACACTTGAAACCGGAGGGTGCTTTTCTGGTCAAAGTATTCCAAGGCTCCGATTATGAGAATTTCCTCCGGGCCATGCGTGAGGTTTTCAAAACGGTTGTTGTACGTAAACCCGATGCTTCGCGTGACCGAAGCGCTGAGCTTTATTTGCTCGGTCGTGTGTTGCGCTGACAGTTGTGTATAGAATGGCGTTTTTGTCGCTCGGCGCCGTAGAAGGAGAGCAAGCTTGAACAACATGTTCAAAAACCTCGCAGTCTGGCTGGTTATCGGTCTTGTACTGATGACGGTTTTCAACCAGTTCAACAGCCGTCAGGTTGCGACCGGTTCCGTCGAATATTCGCAATTCATCGAAGAGGTGAAGCAGGGGCGCATCTCCAAGGTTGTTATGGAAGGACGTACGCTCAAAGCGACGACGACTGAGGGCAAGCGCATCACGTCGTATGCGCCGCCTGATTTGTGGCTGGTTTCCGATCTGCTCAAGAGCGGCGTGAAAATTGAAGCCAAGCCAGAAGAAGAGCCGTCTTTCCTGATGAATCTGTTTGTCAGCTGGTTCCCGATGCTGTTGTTGATCGGCGTCTGGGTATTCTTCATGCGTCAGATGCAGGGTGGCGGAAAGGGTGGAGCATTCTCCTTTGGCAAGTCGCGCGCCCGGATGACGGACGAGGCTCAGAATGTCATCACATTTGTTGACGTTGCCGGTTGTGATGAGGCTAAGGAAGAAGTTCAGGAAATCGTTGATTTTCTGCGTGACCCGTCGAAGTTCCAGAAGTTGGGCGGCCGGATTCCCAAGGGGGTGCTGATGGTCGGCAACCCGGGTACGGGTAAAACCTT
This sequence comes from Dechloromonas sp. TW-R-39-2, assembly GCF_016864195.1. Classification (NCBI taxonomy): domain Bacteria; kingdom Pseudomonadati; phylum Pseudomonadota; class Betaproteobacteria; order Rhodocyclales; family Azonexaceae; genus Dechloromonas; species Dechloromonas sp. TW-R-39-2. Next base: position 2,793,485 of record NZ_CP045202.1, on the reverse strand, counting down.
GCTTGCCAAGGCGATTGCCGGTGAGGCAAAAGTGCCTTTCTTCAGTATCTCCGGTTCCGATTTCGTTGAAATGTTCGTTGGCGTCGGTGCGGCTCGTGTTCGCGACATGTTCGAAAACGCCAAGAAGCACGCGCCGTGTATTATCTTCATCGATGAAATCGATGCGGTTGGCCGTCATCGTGGTGCGGGCGTCGGCGGTGGTAATGACGAGCGCGAGCAAACGCTCAATCAGTTGCTTGTTGAAATGGATGGTTTTGAAGGTCACTCCGGGATCATCGTGATCGCTGCGACCAATCGTCCTGACATTCTGGACCCGGCGCTGCTTCGTCCGGGTCGTTTCGACCGTCAGGTTGTCGTTCCCTTGCCGGATATTCGCGGCCGTGAAGAAATTCTCAAGGTTCACATGCGCAAGGTGCCAATTGCCGGTGATGTCAAAGCGGATGTGATTGCTCGTGGTACGCCCGGTTTTTCGGGGGCAGACCTGGCAAATCTGGTTAATGAGGCAGCCTTGTTTGCTGCTCGCCGTAACAAGCGTCTGGTTGATATGGACGACTTCGAAATGGCGAAGGACAAGATCATGATGGGCAGTGAGCGCCGCAGCATGGTGATGTCCGAAGAAGAAAAGATGAACACGGCTTACCACGAGTCTGGTCATGCCGTGGTTGCCAAGATCATGCCTAAATCCGACCCTGTTCACAAAGTGACGATCATCCCACGTGGTCGTGCGCTCGGCTTGACCATGCAACTGCCCGAGCAGGATCGCTATGCGTATGATCGTGTCTATCTGATGAGTCGCATTGCCGTTCTCTTTGGTGGCCGCATTGCCGAAGAGTTGTTCATGAACCAGATGACGACGGGGGCTTCCAACGATTTCGAGCGTGCAACCTCGATGGCACGCGATATGGTCACCCGCTATGGCATGTCGGATGCGCTGGGCCCGATGGTGTATGGCGAAAACGAAGGTGAGGTTTTCCTCGGACGTTCGGTCACGACCCACAAGAGTGTTTCGGAAGCGACCATGCAGCAGGTTGATGCCGAAATTCGCCGGATTATTGACGAGCAGTATGCGTTGGCCCGGAAAGTCCTTGAAGAAAATCGCGACAAGGTGGAGGCGATGACCAAGGCGCTGCTTGAATGGGAAACCATCGATGCCGAGCAGATCAACGACATCATGGAAGGCAAGCCACCGCGCGCGCCGAAGCCGAACCAGAGTACATCGCGTGCCTCGAAGCCCGATGACTCACATGACGCCGAGCCGAGTGCTGCTGCGCCGGCCTGATCAGGCTGATTCATCAACAAGCCGGGAGCCTGTTCCCGGCTTTTTCGTTTCTTGCTATGTCAATTCTTCAATGTGGTTCTTATCAGCTTGATCTGACTGTTCCCAAAGTCATGGGGATTGTTAATGTAACGCCGGATTCTTTTTCCGGTGATGGTCTGGCGGGCGATGTCGATCGGGCAATTTTGCATGCCCGTGCGCAACTGGAAGCAGGGGCGGATATTCTCGATATCGGTGCCGAGTCTTCGCGCCCGGGTGCGATTCCAGCATCTGAAGCGGATGAGTTGGCGCGTCTCGTTCCCCTCTTGAAGGAAGTGACAGCTTGGGGGGTTCCTGTGTCGGTGGATACCTACAAGCCTGCCGTGATGCGTTCAGCCTTGGCGCTGGGGGCTTCGATGATCAATGATATCGCTGGCTTGTCCCATCCGGGGGCTCTGGAGGCGGTTGCCGGGAGTGAGTGTGCAATTTGCCTGATGCACATGCAGGGCGCGCCAGGCACGATGCAGTCAGCGCCGGTCTATGGCGATGTTGTGCGTGAGGTGCATGATTTTCTCGCGCAGCGAATTAAAGCCTGTCGGGCGGTGGGTGTTGATGATCGGCGACTGGTTCTTGACCCTGGTTTCGGATTTGGCAAAGCGCTGACGCATAATTTGCAGCTTTTTCGTCAGTTGACCGCGGCAGTCCCCGCAGGTTTTCCTGTCTTGGCGGGAATTTCACGTAAGACGATGCTTGGGCAGATAACCGGTCGTCCGGTTGAGGGACGGCAGGTTGCCAGTGTGGCTGCTGCACTTCTTGCTGCTCAAAAAGGTGCGAAAATATTGCGTGTGCATGATGTTGGCGCAACCAGGGATGCCTTGGCTGTCTGGTTGGCAATTGAACGGGAGCTTGATGATGAGTAGAAAATATTTTGGTACTGACGGCGTGCGTGGCCGTGTTGGTCAGGCGCCAATCACGCCGGATTTTGTCATGCGGCTTGGTTATGCAGCCGGCAAGGTGTTGATGGAAAGTCGCAAAATGCCAGCTGGTGAGCGCCCATCCGTGCTGATCGGTAAAGATACCCGTCTGTCGGGGTATATGCTTGAGTCGGCGTTGGAGGCCGGATTTTCTGCGGCGGGTGTTGATGTCTGTCTGGTTGGGCCGATTCCGACGCCGGCCGTGGCTTATCTGACGCGCGCTCTTCGGCTGCAGGCCGGGATTGTTATCTCGGCATCTCATAATCCGTATTACGACAACGGGATTAAGTTCTTTTCGGCACAGGGCACCAAGCTGCCTGATGAGGTTGAGTCTGCCATCGAGGCGGGTATCGACCAGCCGATGGTGTGCGTGCCGGCTGCTGAGTTGGGGCGGGCTACCCGCATTGATGATGCGCGCGGCAGGTATATTGAGTTCTGTAAAAGCACCTTCCCAAACGACCTGGATTTGCGCGGTCTGAAAATTGTGGTTGATTGCGCGCACGGTGCTGCCTATCACACGGCGCCCAGCGTTTTTCATGAGTTGGGTGCAGAGGTTGTTGCAATTGGCGCTCAGCCCAATGGCCTAAATATCAATGATGGTTTCGGAGCGACTGCGCCTCGTGCCCTGTGTGATGCTGTTCTTGCGAACCGGGCGGATCTGGGGGTCGCGCTGGATGGTGATGCGGATCGAATCCAGATGGTCGATGCGGAAGGTAACCTCTACGATGGTGATCAATTGCTTTACGCCATCGTCCGAGGCCGTGCGCGTCAGGGCCAGGTTGATGGTGTGGTTGGAACGCTAATGACCAATCTGGCGCTCGAGCACGCCTTGGGAAAAATGAATATTCCGTTTGCGCGAGCTGCGGTGGGCGATCGGTATGTGGTTGAAATGCTCAACACAAAAGGCTGGTTGTTCGGCGGTGAGAATTCGGGGCATATCCTCGTCCTTGATCGTCATAGTACAGGGGATGGGCTGGTTGCTGCATTGCAGGTTCTCGCCGCCATGCGGCAGTCAGGTGAGGATTTGAAATCACTGCTTGGCGGATTGAGTCTCTATCCGCAAAAATTGATCAATGTGCCAGTCAGCAAAGGGTTTTCATGGAAGGAAGATCCTGAAATCATGGCTGGTTTAGCGATGGTTGAGTCTGAGATTTCAGGGCGAGGAAGGGTTTTGCTTCGTGCATCAGGGACCGAGCCTTTGCTGAGAGTGATGGTGGAGGGCGATGATGCTGTGTTGGTCCAGTCCGCTGCCGAGAAGCTGGCTGAGATAGTCCGGCGGGCAGCGCACTAGCGTGCTCATGGACATGGATATTGCCGTGCCAACGTGCTGTCGCTATAATCCAAAGGTTTTTGCCAATCAAAATAAGCGGGCTTATGCGTAAAAAGTTTGTCGCCGGTAACTGGAAAATGCATGGCAGCATCCAGCAAAATGCGGCACTGCTTGAGCGCATAAAGCATGAGGTGGTGGGTGGTGCGTGCGATGTTGCTGTGTGCGTACCTTATCCCTATCTTTCGCAGGTTCAGCAGCTGCTTGGTGGGTCTTCTGTTGCCTGGGGGGCTCAGTCGGTCAGTCAGTATCCGCTGGGCGCGTTTACGGGCGAAGTTTCAGCCTCAATGCTCATGGAGTTTGGTTGCCGCTACGTGCTGGTTGGCCACTCTGAGCGACGCAGTTTGTTTGCCGAGTCAGATGCTGTTGTTGCTGATAAGTTTTTTGCAGCGCAGGAGGCGGGTCTTGTTCCAATCTTGTGTGTTGGCGAAACTTTAGCTGAGCGCGAGTCTGGTCAGACTACGGTAGTGGTTTCTCGTCAGTTGGCGGCGGTGCTTGAGCGTTCGGGGGCTTCTGCTCTGAGGGGGGCGATTGTTGCTTATGAGCCGGTCTGGGCGATAGGTACGGGGGTTACGGCCTCTCCTTTGCAGGCTCAGGAGGTGCATGCAGCAATCCGGGCGTTTGTGGCCGGGTTTGATGGGGTAGTGGCTGAAAAGCTTCGCATTCTTTATGGGGGGAGTGTGAAGTCTGGTAATGCAAAAGATTTGTTTGCGCAGTTGGACATTGATGGTGGTTTGATCGGTGGAGCTGCGCTGGTTGCGGACGATTTTCTGGCGATTTGCCAAGCGGCGAATTGATAGGCGTAAATAATGAATTGGTTATTCTCTGTTGTTTTGACGGTCCATATTCTTGTGGCTCTGGCGATTGTCGGGTTGGTGCTGATGCAGCACGGCAAAGGAGCGGACATGGGTGCGGCTTTTGGTAGCGGTGCTTCGGGTAGTTTGTTTGGCTCATCGGGCTCGGCAAATTTCCTGAGTCGTGCAACCGGAATTCTTGCTGGTGTGTTCTTTGTGACGAGTTTGACCTTGGCATACGTCGCGTCAAATAAGCCAAAAACGACTGGTAGTGTGATGCAAGAGACGGTACAATCGCAGCCGGTTTCGGGGTCCGCGTCTGCGGGCGTTGAGGCGCCAGTGGTGCCGGTTGATGCGGCTTCCAAGGCAAAAGATATTCCGAAGTAACGCAAGGCTGTTTGCCTGGCAACGAGTCCTCGCCGGGTAAGCAGATGGTAGTGCCGACGTGGTGAAATTGGTAGACACGCTATCTTGAGGGGGTAGTGGCGCAAGCTGTGCGAGTTCGAGTCTCGCCGTCGGCACCAATCATTGGGGCAGTGGCCGTAAGGTGCGCTGTTTCGTACAAGAAACTGAAAATTGGCGGCGGATCATGGAAAACTACTTTCCAATCCTGATGTTCGTCCTGGTGGGGGTTGCGGTTGGCGTTCTGCCGGTTGCAATGGGTTTCCTGCTTGCACCCAGCAAGCCGGATCCAGAGAAGCTTTCTCCCTACGAGTGCGGCTTTGAGGCTTTCGAAGATGCACGTATGAAGTTTGACGTGCGTTATTACCTGATTGCTATCCTTTTCATTCTTTTTGACCTGGAAATTGCATTCCTGTTTCCGTGGGCAACAATTTTCAAGGATATCGTCGCGACTGAATCGATCAAACTGTTCGGTTTTGTCGAAATGCTGGTTTTCGTTACCATCCTGGTTATTGGCTACGTGTATGCCTGGGCCAAGGGTGCGCTGGAATGGGAATAAAGCATGGCTATTGAAGGTATTCTCCAGGAAGGTTTTGTCACCACGACGGCTGACAAGCTAATCAATTACATGCGCACAGGTTCGATGTGGCCAATGACTTTTGGTCTTGCCTGTTGTGCAGTTGAAATGATTCACGCGGGCTGCGCCCGCTACGACCTTGACCGCTTTGGCGTGGTTTTTCGCCCGAGTCCGCGTCAGTCAGATGTGATGATCGTTGCAGGTACGCTGACCAATAAAATGGCGCCGGCCTTGCGTAAGGTTTACGACCAGATGGCAGAGCCGCGTTGGGTTATTTCCATGGGTTCCTGCGCCAATGGTGGTGGCTACTATCATTACTCGTATTCCGTAGTGCGTGGCTGCGACCGAATTGTACCGGTCGATATCTATGTTCCCGGTTGCCCTCCCACGGCGGAGGCTTTGCTGTACGGCATCATCCAGTTGCAGAACAAGATTCGCCGTACTAACACCATTGCTCGTTAATTGCCAAGGCTGATTGACTATGTCCGCCAAGCTGGAAACGCTTAGCCAGAATTTGCAAAAGCACTTCGGTGAAAAACTGAAGTCGCTGACGCTTGCGTTGGGAGAGGTGACTATTGAAGTTGCTTCCGCCGACTATTTTTCCGTGATGCAGACGTTGCGCGACGAAGCTGATCTTGGCTTCGATGAGTTGATCGATCTTTGCGGTGTTGATTATTCGACCTATGGTGATGGTGTGTGGCAAGGCAAGCGTTTTGCCGCTGTCTCGCATCTCCTGTCGATTCCGAACAATTGGCGTCTACGGGTTCGTGTCTTCGCCGAGGATGATGCCTTTCCTGCGGTCGACTCGGTAACGTCAGTGTGGACCAGTGTTAACTGGTTTGAGCGCGAGGCATTTGATCTGTTCGGTATCGCCTTTGTCGGTCACGATGATTTGCGTCGCATTCTTACTGATTACGGGTTTATCGGTCATCCTTTCCGCAAAGATTTCCCAATTTCCGGTCATGTCGAAATGCGCTACGACCCGGATCAGGCACGAGTTATTTACCAGCCGGTAACCATCGAGCCACGTGAAAATACCCCGCGCATTGTGCGCGAAGATACTTACGGGGACCCCGCACATGGCTGATATCCGCAATTTCACGCTTAATTTCGGCCCGCAACACCCGGCCGCACACGGTGTGCTCCGTCTGGTTCTTGAGCTTGATGGTGAAGTTGTCCAGCGTGCCGATCCGCACATTGGTCTGCTGCATCGTGCCACTGAAAAACTGGCTGAAACCCGCACTTGGGTCCAGTCCGTGCCCTATATGGATCGTCTCGACTATGTGTCGATGATGTGCAATGAGCATGCTTACTGTCTGGCGACCGAGAAATTGCTCGGCATCGAAGTGCCTGAGCGTGGCAAGTACATCCGCACCATGTTTGACGAAGTTACGCGCATCCTGAACCACTTGCTCTGGATTGGTTGTCATGCACTGGACGTTGGTGCAATGACCATGGCGCTCTATACCTTCCGCGAGCGCGAAGACTTGATGGATGCCTACGAGGCTGTGTCCGGTGCTCGTCTGCATGCCGCCTATTACCGCCCGGGTGGTGTTTATCGCGATTTGCCAGATCGTATGCCGCAATACGAAGCTTCAACCTGGACCAGCGCCAAGAGAGCCAAGGAACTGAACGGTAATCGCGGTGGTTCGTTGCTGGATTTCCTGGAAGACTTTACCGATCGCTTCCCGACGTATCACGCGGAGTACCACACGCTTCTGACCGATAACCGGATCTGGAAGCAACGTCTGGTCAATGTTGGCGTCGTAACACCAGAGCGTGCGCGCCAGATGGGATTCTCCGGCGCCATGCTACGTGGTTCCGGGATTGCTTGGGACTTGCGCAAGAAGCAGCCGTATGCCGCTTATGACAAGATGGATTTTGATATCCCGGTCGGTGTGAACGGCGATAGCTATGATCGTTATCTGGTTCGCATGGAAGAAATGCTCCAGTCGAACCGCATTATCAAACAGTGCATTGACTGGCTCCGCAAGAATCCGGGGCCTGTGATCACTGATAATCACAAGGTTGCACCGCCGTCGCGTGAAAACATGAAGACCAACATGGAGGAGCTGATTCATCACTTCAAGCTCTTTACTGAAGGGATTCACGTTCCGCCGGGTGAGGCTTATGCAGCTATCGAACACCCGAAGGGTGAATTCGGCATCTACTTCGTTTCGGATGGTGCAAATAAGCCATACCGCATGAAGATTCGTGCGCCGGGTTATGTTCACCTGGCCGGTATGGACGAAATGTCCCGCGGCCACATGCTTGCCGACGTCGTTACGATTATCGGTTCCCAGGATATTGTTTTTGGCGAGATCGACCGCTGATGTTTTCCGCTGAAACCCTCGAGAAGTTCGCACGTGAAGTTGCCAAATACCCGGCTGATCAAGCTCAGTCGGCAGTAATGGCCTGTCTCGCGCACGCACAGGAAGAAAAAGGCTGGTTGCCCCCTGAGGCAATCGAAGCCGTCGCCAACTATCTTGCTATCGCTCCGATGGCAGCTTACGAGGTCGCTTCCTTTTACAACATGTATGATCTCAAGCCGGTCGGGAAGTACAAGATTACAGTCTGTACCAACCTGCCTTGTGCTCTTTCCGGTGGCTATCACGCCGGTGAATACCTGCAGAAAAAGCTGGGCGTCGGCTACGGTGAGACGACCAGCGACGGCAAGTACACCCTGAAAGAGGGCGAGTGTATGGGTGCCTGCGGCGATGCTCCTGTATTCATTGTCAATAATCGCTCCATGTGCAGCCACATGCATCCGGAACAGATCGACAAGCTGCTTGAGGAGTGCAAATAATGGCAATGCTTGGTTCGATCAACGGCGTCCTGATGGAAGGCCTGAACGGCGATAACAGCTGGAGCCTGAGTGATTACGTGGCGCGTGGCGGTTATGCGCAACTCAAACGTATTCTGGAGAGCAAGATTACCCAGGAAGACGTTATCAGCGAGGTCAAGAAGTCCGTTTTGCGTGGTCGTGGTGGTGCAGGTTTCCCGACAGGCTTGAAGTGGTCTTTCATGCCACGTTCGTTTCCTGGCGATAAATACGTTGTTTGCAACACCGATGAAGGTGAGCCCGGGACATTCAAGGACCGGGACATCATGCGCTACAACCCGCATGCAGTCATCGAGGGTATGGCCATTGCAGCTTATGCAATGGGTGCCAACCGCGGCTATAACTACGTGCATGGCGAAGTCTGGCTTGAATACAAGCGTTTCGAAGAGGCTCTCGACCAAGCTCGTGCCGCCGGTTTTATCGGGCAGAATATTCTTGGTTCCGGCTTCAATTTCGAGTTGTTTGCTCACCATGGCTACGGCGCCTATATCTGCGGCGAAGAAACTGCGCTGCTTGAGTCGATTGAAGGCAAGAAAGGGCAGCCGCGCTTCAAGCCACCCTTCCCGGCATCCTTCGGGTTGTACGGCAAACCGACGACAATCAACAATACCGAAACCTTTGCGAGCATTCCTTTCATTCTGAAAATGGGTGGCGAAGATTTCCTTAACCTGGGCAAGCCAAACAACGGTGGCACCAAGCTGTTTTCGGTGTCTGGCCATGTCAATCGCCCAGGTAATTACGAGATTCCCCTTGGTACACCGTTTTCGACCTTGCTCGAAATGTGTGGAGGAATGCGTGGTGGTCGCAAGCTGAAGGCAGTTATTCCGGGTGGTTCGTCCGCCCCTGTAATGCCGGCGGATGTGATCATGGACTGCACCATGGATTACGACTCGATCAGCAAGGGCGGTTCAATGCTGGGTTCGGGAGCTGTCATCGTCATGGACGAGACGGTATGCATGGTCAAGGCGCTTGAGCGTTTGTCTTTCTTCTACTACGAAGAGTCATGCGGTCAATGCACCCCATGTCGCGAAGGTACGGCATGGATGTACAAGATTATTCACCGGATCGAAAACGGTCTGGGCAAGCCCGAGGATCTCGATCTGCTGGGTAGTGTTCTTGGAAATATTTCCGGTCGCACGATCTGTGCGCTTGGCGATGCTGCAGCCTTTCCGGTGCAAAGTTTCCTCAAACACTTCCGTAGCGAGTTCGAATACCACATCGAGCACAAGAGCTGTCTTGTGCCCAAGGATGTGCAATGGGCGGGTAGTGGTTTCCACAAGGTTGCGGCTTAAGCCCAACCTTCCAAGCGATAGATACGAAAGAACTGGCTACAAGGTAGCGACATGCTAGAAATCGAGATCGACGGCAAGAAGGCGCAAGTACCCGATGGCAGCACGGTGATGGATGCCGCGCAGCAGGTTGGGGTTTATATTCCGCACTTTTGCTACCACAAGAAATTATCGATTGCCGCCAACTGCCGGATGTGTCTGGTGCAGGTTGAGAAGGCACCGAAACCCCTGCCTGCCTGTGCGACTCCGGTCACAAACGGCATGAAGGTGTTCACGCATTCGGAACTGGCCGTCAAGGCACAGAAGGGCGTGATGGAATTCCTCCTGATCAATCACCCGCTGGACTGTCCGATTTGCGACCAAGGCGGTGAGTGTCAGTTGCAGGATATGTCCGTCGGTTACGGCCCGATGAAGAGCCGCTATACCGAGGAAAAGCACGTCGTTTTCCACAAAAATGTCGGTCCGCTCATTTCGATGGAGGAAATGAGTCGCTGCATCCACTGCACGCGCTGTGTCCGTTTTGGTCAGGAAATTGCAGGGATCATGGAGCTTGGCATGGCCAATCGCAACATGCATTCCGAAATCACGACATTCTTGGGGCGTACGGTCGACTCGGAATTGTCGGGTAATATGATTGACCTCTGCCCGGTAGGCGCGCTGACTTCCAAGCCATTCCGCTATACCGCGCGTTCGTGGGAGCTGCAGCGTCGCAAGTCGGTCAGTCCACACGATTCCGTTGGTGCCAATCTGGTTGTTCAAGTCAAGCACGATAATGTGATGCGTGTTCTGCCGCGTGAAAACGAGGCGGTCAATGAATGCTGGATTTCCGACAAGGAACGTTTCTCTTATCAGGCGCTTAATTCCGAGGAGCGTTTGACCAAGCCGATGGTGAAGCAAGGCGGCGAGTGGCGTGAAGTTGATTGGAATGTTGCACTCGACTACGTCGCTCATGGTCTGAAGGATGTCGCCCGTACTCACGGCGGAGACTCGATTGCTGCGCTGGCATCGCCAAATTCGACGCTGGAAGAGCTATTCCTGCTGGGCAAGGTTTTCAAGGGCCTGGGCAGCGGCAACGTCGATTTCCGTCCGCGCCAGAGTGACTTTGGCACTGATTTCAAGCGTGCCGGTACGCCTTGGCTGGGTATGCGCCTGGCTGAAATCAAGGATCTTGATGCCGCGCTTGTGATTGGCTCTTTCCTGCGTAAGGATCACCCGCTGATCGCTCAGCGTTTGCGTCAGGCTGCCAAAAAATATACCAAGGTCAGTTCCTTGTCGGTTACTTCCGACGACCAGTTGATCAGCTTTCACGCCAACATGGCGGTTGCACCATCCAAGTTGGCCAGCTCGCTTGCCGGGATTGTCAAGACTGCGGCCGAATTGAAGGGCGCAGCTGTTCCGGCAGGTCTGGAAGGCGTTGCCGTATGCGAGACCAGCAAGAAAATCGCACAGAGCCTGATCGAAGGCGAAAAGCGTGCGATCTTCCTCGGGAACGTTGCGACCCAGTCGGCTCAGGCCGCGCAATTACATGCCCTGGCGCTCCAACTCGGTCAGCTAACCAGCGCTACTGTTGGTTTCCTCGGCGAAGGTGCCAACGTGGTCGGCGGTCATGCCGGCTGGGCTCTGCCTTCCGGTGCAAATGCACGTCAGATGTTTGAGCAGCCGCGCAAGGCTTATGTTCTGATGGGGATTGAGCCAGAATTTGATTGTGCTAACCCGCAACTGACTCTGGGCGCACTTAAACAAGCCAACCTCGTTGTTTACGCTTCCGCATTCAAGCATGCTCCAGCACTTGAATACGCCGATGTGATTCTCCCGATTACGCCTTATACCGAGACGGCGGGTACGTTCGTCAATATCGAAGGCCGTATCCAGAGCTTTAACGGTGTAGTCAAAGCACGCGGCGACGCACGTCCGGCCTGGAAGCTGCTTCGTGTTCTTGGAAATGTCCTGAATCTTGATGGTTTTGACTACCAGTCTAGCGAGGCAGTGCGTGACGAAGTGCTGGGTGCAGGGGCCGAATTCGTTGCCGGTCTTGATAATGGCCTGAATGGTGTGGCTATTGCTCTGCCGGCAAGTCAGGATGGGGTTGAGCGCATTGCAGATGTGCCAATCAACTTTGCCGACGCCATGGTACGTCGCTCACCTGTGTTGCAGCAGACCGCAGATAGCGTTGCACCGACTGCACGGATGAATGAACAGGTTCTGACTCAGTTGGGGCTGGTTGCCGGCGCTCAGGTTCGCGTCAAGCAAGGCTCCGGCGAGGCAGTTCTTGTCGCCAAGCTTGACAACAACGTACCGGCAGGTTGTGTCCGTGTTGCTGCAGCGCATGCCTCGACTGCCGCACTGGGCGAGATGTTCGGTACCCTCTCCGTGGAGCGTGCATAAATGGACGCACTGATGAATTTTGGTTCGGGCATCTTTGGTGGCGTTTGGCCTGCAGTCTGGGCCTTGCTCAAGATCGTTCTGATCGTTGCTCCGCTGATGCTCAGCGTCGCGTACCTGACTTGGGCCGAGCGCAAGGTAATCGGTTACATGCAGGTGCGAATCGGCCCGAATCGAGTCGGTCCGTGGGGCTTGATCCAGCCAATCGCTGACGGCCTGAAGCTGTTGATGAAGGAAATTGTCGTACCGAGCGGTGCGAACAAAGCTATCTTCATCATCGCTCCGATGCTCGCTATCGCGCCTGCTCTGGCTGCTTGGGCGGTCGTACCGTTCAATGAGACGCTGGTCTTGGCCAATATCGATGCCAGCCTGCTTTACATCATGGCGATCACCTCGATGGGTGTTTACGGGATCATCCTTTCCGGCTGGGCATCGAACTCGAAGTATGCTTTCCTTGGCGCAATGCGAGCTGCAGCACAGATGGTTTCTTACGAAATCTCGATGGGTTTTGCGTTGATCTGCGTATTGATGGTTTCGAACAGCCTGAACTTGGTTGATATCGTCCATGCCCAGCAACAGGGCCGCTTCGCTAGTTGGGGACTGAGTTTCCTCTCTTGGAACTGGTTGCCGCTCCTGCCGATGTTCCTGGTCTATCTGATTTCCGGGGTGGCTGAAACTAATCGTGCTCCATTCGACGTTTGCGAAGGCGAGTCCGAAATCGTTGCCGGTTTCCACGTTGAATACTCGGGTATGGCATTTGCCGTGTTCTTCCTGGCTGAATATGCCAACATGATCCTTGTGTCGACGCTGACTTCGATCATGTTCCTGGGTGGCTGGTCTTCTCCGTTTGGCTTCCTGCCTGACAGCATTCTCTGGCTGTTCGCCAAGGTGGGCGCCATCCTGTTCCTCTTCCTCTGGTTCCGTGCCACTTTCCCTCGCTATCGCTACGATCAGTTGATGCGTCTCGGCTGGAAGGTTTTTGTGCCGGTTTGTCTGGTCTGGCTGGTTGTCGTTGGCGTCTGGATGATGTCACCGCTGAATATTTGGAAGTGAGGAGATAAATATGGGTTCGATGAAGGAAATCTTCAACAGCCTCCTCCTCAAGGAGTTGTTGAAAGGCATGGCAGTGACCGGCAAATATTTCTTTGCCAGCAAGATCACCGTGCAGTACCCCGAGGAAAAGACCCCGCAGAGTTTCCGCTTCCGCGGCCTGCATGCATTGCGCCGTTATCCGAATGGTGAAGAGCGTTGTATCGCCTGCAAGCTGTGCGAAGCAATTTGCCCGGCCATGGCGATCACTATCGAAGCCGAGCCGCGCGATGATGGTTCACGCCGCACGACGCGTTACGACATCGATCTGACCAAATGTATTTTCTGTGGTTTCTGTGAAGAAGCCTGCCCGGTCGATGCTGTGGTTGAAACGCGCGTTTTTGAATACCACGGCGAGAAACGTGGTGATCTGTACTACACGAAGCAGATGTTGCTGGCTAACGGCGACCGCTACGAGAATCAGATTGCCAAAGATCGTGAACTCGATTCTGCTTACCGCTAACAGGTACAAGTGATGGATTTTCAGACACTGGTCTTCTTTTTTCTCTCGGCGATTCTGATCGTTGCCAGCCTGCGGGTGATTACTGCCCGTAACCCGGTTCATGCCGCGCTGCATCTGATTCTCGCTTTCTTTACCTGTGGCGGTATCTGGTCGCTGCTTCAGGCTGAATTCCTCGCTATCGCGATCATCCTGGTCTACGTCGGCGCGGTCATGGTGCTGTTCCTGTTCGTCGTGATGATGCTCGATATCAACATGGATCGCATTCGTCAGGGGTTCTGGAACTACCTGCCGCTGGGTGCCTTGCTTGGCATTCTGATGGTTCTCGAAATGGGGCTGGTGCTGGGTAGCAAGTACTTTCAGGTACCTGCCGCTGAAGCAGTCGTCGCCGCAGGGACATCGAACACCAAGAGCATTGGTGCCTTGATGTTCACGGACTACGTATTCCCGTTCGAATTGGCTTCGATTGTGCTGCTGGTCGGCATGATTGCAGCGATCGTCCTGACCTATCGTGGTCCCAAGAAATCCAAGTACACCAATCCGAATCAGCAGGTTTTCGTCAAGGCGAAGGATCGTATCCGCGTCCTGCAGATGCCGGCTGAAAAAGACTGAACCCGGGAAGACTATGCTTACTTTGTCACTCTCGCATTTCCTGATTCTGGGCGCGATTCTTTTCGCGATCAGCGTAGTCGGCATTTTCCTTAACCGGAAAAACCTCTTGGTGCTTCTGATGGCCATTGAGTTGATGCTTCTCGCGGTCAACATGAATTTTGTTGCTTTTTCGCATTACCTCCAGGATCTTTCCGGTCAGATTTTTGTTTTCTTCATTCTGACTGTCGCCGCTGCCGAATCAGCGATTGGCCTTGCCATTCTGATCGTGCTGTTCCGCAACCTGAAGAGCATCCATGTGGATGACCTGGACAGCCTTAAGGGTTAAACATGGAAATGCAGAAACTTTACCTGCTCGTACCGCTTGCACCCTTGGTGGGTGCAATCATCGCCGGCCTCTTTTGCCGAGTGATTCCGCGCTGGGTTGCTCATACGGCAACCATCGCGGGCGTTGCGATTGCCTTCATTGCCTCGTTCATCATTTTCAAGGATGTACTGGCGGGACACACCTACAACGGCACGGTCTACACTTGGATGACCAGTGGTGACTATCGTTTCGAAGTGGGTTTCCTGATTGATACCCTGACGACGACAATGATGCTCGTTGTGACCTTCGTTTCACTGATGGTCCATATCTACACCATGGGCTACATGAAGGAAGATCCGGGCTATAACCGTTTCTTCAGCTACATCTCTTTGTTTACCTTCTCCATGCTGATGCTGGTGATGAGCAACAATTTCATGCAGCTCTTCTTCGGCTGGGAAGCTGTGGGCTTGGTGTCCTATCTGCTGATCGGCTTCTGGTATACACGCCCAACCGCGATTTTTGCGAACATGAAGGCGTTTCTGGTCAATCGCGTTGGTGACTTCGGTTTCATTCTCGGTATCGGCCTGGTTCTGGCGCATTTCGGATCGCTTGACTACGCCACCGTTTTCCAGAAGGCCCCGGAACTGGCTAACACGACAATTTCCCTGTTTGCCGACCGCGAATGGGCAACTGTCTCGTTGATGACAGTGACCTGTATCTGCCTGTTCATCGGAGCCATGGGTAAATCGGCCCAAGTGCCGTTGCATGTCTGGCTACCTGACTCAATGGAAGGTCCGACCCCGATTTCTGCCCTGATTCACGCAGCAACCATGGTTACTGCTGGTATTTTCATGGTATCCCGCATGTCGCCGTTGTTCGAGTTGTCGACGACAGCGTTGTCCTTCGTGATCGTGATCGGTGCAATCACTGCATTGTTCATGGGCTTCCTGGGCATCATCCAGAATGACATCAAGCGTGTCGTGGCGTACTCGACACTTTCTCAGCTTGGTTACATGACTGTCGCGCTGGGTGCATCGGCTTACTCAGTGGCTATCTTCCATCTGATGACACACGCTTTCTTCAAGGCCCTGCTGTTCCTTGCTGCGGGCTCCGTCATTATCGGCATGCATCACGATCAGGACATCCGTAACATGGGTGGCTTGCGCAAATACATGCCGATTACCTGGATTACCTCGCTGATTGGCTCGCTGGCCCTGATCGGTACGCCGTTCCTCTCTGGTTTCTACTCCAAGGACTCGATCATCGAGGCGGTTGCGCTGTCCCATATTCCTGGGGCTGGATTCGCTTACTTTGCTGTGATGGCCGGTGTTTTCGTGACTGCCTTCTACTCCTTCCGCATGTATTTCCTGGTGTTCCACGGGGAAGAACGATTTGGCAAGGCACATGAAGGTCACGATGCGCACCATGACGTCCATCACGATGACTCCCATGCCGATGCGCACGGCGATGACCATGGTCATGACGATCACGATCATCATCACGGTCTGGCACCGGGGCAGAAGCCGCACGAGACGCCTTGGGTCGTTACGCTACCGTTGGTCCTGCTGGCTATTCCGTCGATGTTCATTGGTTTCATTGCCATTGGCCCAATGGTCTTCGGTGACTACTTCAAGGGCGTGATTTTCATCGATCACCATGCCCATCCGGCGATGGAGCATCTGTCCGAGCACTTCCATGGTGCCGTTGCGATGGGTATTCATTCACTGACCAGCCTGCCTTTCATTCTGGCCCTGTCCGGTGTCGTGCTGTCGTGGTTCTTCTACATGAAGCGCCCGGATATCCCGGCTGCCATTCAGCGCAGATTCTCGGCAATCAATACCCTGTTCGAAAACAAGTATTACTTCGATAAGGTCAATGAACTGGTGCTCGCCGGTGGCGCGCGTCTGCTGGGCAAGGTTTTCTGGCGCGGCGGCGATGTTGCAATCATCGATGGCTTCATCGTCAATGGTTCTGCCAAGCTGGTTGGCTGGATTGCCTCCGTGACTCGTTTCTTCCAGACCGGTTACGTTTATCACTACGCTTTCACGATGATCATCGGTTTGTTTGTACTGATGACCCTGTGGATCAACCGCGCCTAGCGTGATCAGTTCGCAGAAGAGCAAGGAATAACATGTCGAATTACCCGCTGCTATCTTTCGCCGTTTGGATTCCGATCGTTACCGGTCTGGTGGTACTCGCCACCGGTTCGGACCGGAATGCACCTCTGGCACGGATGCTTGCACTTTTTGGTGCCATCGCCGGCTTCCTGATCACCATCCCGCTCTGGACCGGATTCGATCTGGCTAATCCAGGGATGCAGTTTGTCGAACTCAGATCCTGGATCCCACGCTTCAACATCAATTACCACCTTGGTGTTGATGGCATCTCGATGCTGTTCGTGGTGCTGAATGCCTTCGTCACGATTATCGTGGTTGCGGCAGGCTGGGAAGTCATTCAGGAGAAGGTCGCTCAGTACAACGCGGCTTTCCTGATCATGTCCGGCTTGATGAACGGTATCTTTACTTCGCTTGATGGCGTCCTGTTCTACGTCTTCTTCGAAGCCTCGCTGATTCCGCTCTATCTGATCATCGGTGTCTGGGGTGGCCCCAACCGTGTTTATGCAGCCTTCAAGTTCTTCCTTTACACGTTGTTCGGCTCGCTGTTGTTCCTGCTGGCACTGATGTACCTGTTCATCCAGTCCGGCGGTAGCTTCTCCATTCTTGAGTGGCACAAGTTGCCGATTGCTCTGGGCGCTCAGACCTGGTTGTTCCTCGCATTTTTGGTTGCCTTCGCCGTCAAGGTTCCGATGTGGCCGGTGCATACCTGGTTGCCGGATGCCCACGTTGAAGCACCGACCGGTGGTTCGATCGTACTGGCAGCTATCGGCCTGAAGCTTGGGGCCTACGGTTTCCTGCGTTTCTCGCTGCCGATCGCCCCTGACGCTTCGCACGAGTTGTCCGGCCTGGTTATTGCCATGTCGCTGATTGCTGTGGTCTACATTGGTTTCGTCGCCCTGGTTCAGGAAGACATGAAGAAACTGGTGGCATATTCATCGATCGCCCACATGGGTTTCGTCACGCTGGGCTTCTTCATGTTCAGCCCGATGGGTATCGAAGGCGCACTGGTGCAGATGGTTTCGCACGGTTTCGTGTCCGGTGCAATGTTCTTCTCGATCGGTGTCATGTACGACCGTGTGCATAGCCGTCAAATTGCTGATTACGGTGGTGTGGTCAACACCATGCCGAAGTTCGCAGCCTTCTTCATGCTGTTCTCGATGGCTAATGCCGGTTTGCCTGCAACGTCCGGTTTCGTCGGCGAGTTCATGGTCATCCTTGGCGCCGTCAAGTTCAACTTCTGGGTAGCTTTTGCTGCAGCCAGTTCGATGGTGGTTGGTGCTGCCTACACCCTGTGGATGTACAAGCGCGTGATTTTTGGTGATGTTGCAAATCATCATGTTGCCGAGCTGAGTGACATCAACAAGCGCGAATTCGCCATTCTGGGCATTCTCGCCATCTGCACGCTGTGGATGGGTCTCTACCCGCAGCCTTTCACGGAAGTCATGCATGCATCGGTCAACGACCTGCTGCGTCACGTCGCCATCAGCAAGATTCAATAAACGGTAGCCGACATGTTCGACAATTTCGTTATTCCCGACCTCCTGCCCGCTGCACCGGAAATTTTCCTGGTGGTGATGGCTCTGGCCATTCTGATGATCGATCTTATGGTCAAGGACAGTCGTCGCACGGTGACCTTCGTTCTTAGCCAACTCACCCTGGTAGGGTGTGCGCTGATCCAGTTCTCGACCAGCACCGGTGAGATCGCCTACACGTTCAGCAATATGTTCGTCGATGATCTGATGGCCGATTTGCTGAAGCTGTTCCTCTACATGACCGTGATCATGGTCATGTTCTACTCGCGTGCTTATGTAACTGCCCGCGAAGCGATGAACAAGGGCGAATATTACGTTTTGACGCTGTTTGCCACGCTGGGCATGATGGTCATGATTTCGGCCAATCATTTCCTGACCGTCTATCTCGGCCTTGAACTGCTCTCGCTGTCGCTTTACGCAATGGTTGCGATGAACCGTGACTCTGTTGTGTCCACCGAAGCGGCGATGAAATATTTCGTTCTTGGTGCCTTGGCCTCCGGGTTGCTGCTCTACGGCATGTCGATGATCTACGGTGCTACCGGTACCCTGGAAATCACCGGCGTTGCCGAGCGGCTCTATGGTGGTGGCGTCAACAAGTCGGTTCTCGTCTTCGGTCTGGTTTTCCTGGTTTGCGGCCTGGCTTTCAAGCTTGGCGTCGTTCCCTTCCACATGTGGATTCCGGACGTCTATCACGGTGCACCGACCTCGGTGACCCTGCTGATCGGTTCTGCACCCAAGCTGGCTGCCTTCGCCATCGTCATGCGTTTGCTGGTCAATGGCCTGATCACCATGGCCGCCGACTGGCAAGCCATGCTGATCATTCTGTCAGTTCTCTCGATGGCCATTGGTAACCTGGCTGCCATCGCCCAGACCAATCTCAAGCGTATGCTGGCTTATTCGGCCATTTCGCACATGGGTTTCATGCTGCTCGGCATCACCACCGGTGTCGTCAGCGGCGATGCCCGCTATGCGCTGAATGCCTACAGCTCGGCGATGTTCTATGTGATCGCCTACGTGCTAATGAGTGCCGGTACTTTCGGCATGATTCTGCTGATGTCGCGCGCTGGTTTCGAAGCTGACAATCTGGAAGACTTCAAGGGCCTGAACAAGCGCAGCCCATGGTTCGCCGGCATCATGTTGATGCTGATGTTCTCCATGGCTGGCGTGCCGTTCTTTATCGGTTTCTTCGCCAAGTTCTCGGTTCTGCAGGCAGTTGTTGCTGCGGGCTACCTCTGGCTGGCCATCGTGGCTGTCCTGTTCTCGCTGATCGGTGCCTTCTACTACCTGCGTGTGGTCAAGCTGATGTACTTCGATGCGCCGACAGACGACACGCCGCTTACCGCTGGCATGGACATGCGTATCCTGATTTCTGCCAACGGACTGGCTGTTGCTTTCCTGGGTATCTTCCCGCAGATGATCATGTCCTTGTGTGCATATGCACTATTGCGTTCGCTCTGATACGCAAGCCTGTAGCTAGTATTCAAACGCCCCGTTGATCGGGGCGTTTTCTTTTGGGGGAATCAAATGAATCAAGATAGCCATCTCATTGAAACTGAAATTTCGTCCGAAGCCGTTTTCAAGGGAGTTTTACTGGAGGTGCGCAAGGATAACGTCCGGCTGCCCAACCAGGCTGAGTCTGTGCGCGAGTACATTGTTCATCCCGGTGCAGTCGTTATTCTGGCTTTCCTTGAAAACGGGAATCTTCTCTTCGAGCGCCAGTTCCGTTACCCACTGCGTCGCATTTTTCTCGAATTGCCGGCCGGGAAAATTGATCCGGGTGAGGCTATCCTCGATACGGCTCGTCGCGAACTTCTGGAAGAGACAGGTTATGTGGCTGCGAGTTGGGAGTATCTTGGTGTGATGCATCCCTGCATCGGTTATTCCGATGAGCGGATTGAGATTTTCGAAGCGCGTGATTTGAAACTTGCCGGTGAGAAGCAACTGGACCACAACGAGTTTCTCGATGTGGTTGAGCTGGCTCCTGCCGCTGCCAAGGAGGCGGTGTGGAAGGGGGAGATTACCGATGCAAAATCGATTACAGCGCTGTTCTGGCTGGACCGGCCATAAGCCGATCGCTCAAATTTGACCAGATTTTGCGGTCGACCGTGAAATTGATGTAAAAAAGCCCCGGGGATTTCTCCGGGGCTTTTTTGTCAGCAGGATTTATTGGCTTAGCCGCAGGTCCCCACCGCGCCACAGGCGGTGCAGAAATCACAGCCATCTTTGCGGATCATGGTGTGGTTGCCGCATTCGCCGCACAGCTTGCCCTGGGTCGGCAGCACCTTGTTGCTGGTCGTGTCTTCCGGGGCTTCGAGAATGCCCATCTGCTGCAACGGGAAACCCTTGTCATCAAGAATGCCGAGCATGCAGTAGCGGTGGATGATCAGATTGGCGATGTAAGCCACGGTCGACGGGTAGGTCTGTTGCTTGCGCGAACCTGGTACGAAGGCCATGAAATCGCCGAGTGGCTCGGAGTAGTCAATCAGCTTGCGCAGCTTCATGCCGATCCAGGCGGGATCGAGAACCCGCATGTCGAGCGACAGCAGCTTGGACAGACCATCGAGGGCACGTGGGTAGTTGCCCGAAAGCCACATCGAATACGGGCGGGTAACACCATCCGGCAGGGTGATTTCCTTGAGTCCGAGGACGAAGTCTTCACCGGTCGAGGGGTTGTTGACGTCGACCGTCCAGGACAGCGTACCATCCGTACCGGTCTTGGGCTCCTTGGCGCTGAACAGCGCATCCTTCACCGGGGTCGGGCCTTCATGCTTGAAGGCACCCAACTGCTCGCAACGCCAGGCAATGACCTGGGCCATGGCGGAAACGACGGACGGAACGCGTTTGCGCTCACCATGCGGCGGCATCGGCATTTCGAAAGAGTCGCCCGGCGTTTTTGACAGGGCTTCCAGTTTCATTTCGAGCCAGCCATGGTCCTTGGCGCGCATGTCCATCGACAAGGTCTTGGCGACGGCGCCCAGGCCGCGTGGTTCAGCCGGGCCGTTGGCCCATACTTCAAATGGCCAGGCACGGCCTTCCGGCTCGACGTGGCCGACAAACAGCGCAAACTTGCCGATCGGCGAGTCAAGCATGTAGGTCCAGCACAGATTGCCTTCCGGCAGGCTCGGACGGCCCGGCCAGCGCAGGCTGGAGAGCACCGGGGCTGGCAGGTTCTTGATTGACAGACGGCGGTTGGCGTCGGAAACGAAATCCTGCGGAGCCTTGGCATCCGTCGACGTTGCATCGGCCTTGGCCGGTTCGACTGCAGCAACCGACAGGACGGAGCCCAGCACGCTGTTCGGACGGTAAGTAGCCAGTCCCTTGAGGCCGGCCTTCCAGGCGCTCATGTAGAGATCCTGGAAATCTTCGTACGGGTAGTCGGCAGGGACGTTGACCGTCTTCGAGATCGAGGTGTCGATGTGCGGAGCGACGGCAGCAACCATGTCGGCGTGAGCTTGCGCCGAGATTTCGAGGGCTGTGACGAAATACTCCGGCAACTTGGTGACATCGCCACCCTGATGCTTGTACAGGCGCCAGGCGTAATCTTCAACCGAATACTCTTTCAGCGTGCCATCCGGCATGCGCTTCTTGCGGTTGTAGGTCCAGGAGAACGGCGGCTCGATGCCGTTCGAGGCGTTGTCGGCGAAAGCCAGCGAAATGGTGCCGGTCGGGGCGATCGACAGGAGGTGCGAGTTGCGCAGGCCGTGCTTGCGGATTTCTGCCTTGACGTCATTCGGCAGGCGCGAAGCAAAGTTGCCGCCGGAAAGATAAAGCTCGGCGTTGAACAGCGGGAAGGCGCCGCGTTCCTTGGCCAACTCGACGGAGTAGAGGTAGGCAGCATCGCGCATGCTTTCGGTGATGCGCGTTGCCATGGCACGGGCTTCGACCTTGTCGTAGCGCAGGCGCAGCATGGCCAGTGCGTCACCGAGGCCCGTGAAACCGAGGCCGACACGACGTTTGTTGGCGGCTTCCTGCTGCTGGCGTTCGAGCGGCCAGTGGGTTGCATCAAGCACGTTGTCGAGCATGCGGGTCGAAATGCGGACGACTTCCTCGAAGGCGGCGAAATCGAATTCGGCCTTGTCGGAGAAAGCATCACGCACGTACAGCGTCAGGTTGATCGAGCCCAAGCAGCAGCAGCCGTATGGCGGCAGCGGTTGTTCGGCACAAGGATTGGTCGCCTCGATCACTTCGCAGTAATTGAGGTTGTTGTCCTTGTTCATCCGGTCGAGGAAGAGAATGCCCGGTTCGGCGTGGTCATAGGTCGATTTCATCACCTGGTCCCACAGGTCGCGGGCGCGCACCTTACGATAAACCCACAGGCCGTCTTCACGCTGGAAAGCCCCGGCCGAACGCATGTCGGCATTCGGTTCGGCGCGATGCAACAGCTCGACATCGGTGTCGGCATCGACAGCTTCCATGAAGGTGTCGGTAACGCCGATGGAAATGTTGAAGTTGGTCAGGTCGCCATGATCCTTGGCGTGGATGAATTCCTCGATATCAGGGTGATCGCAGCGCAATACGCCCATCTGGGCACCGCGACGGGCGCCGGCTGATTCAACCGTTTCGCATGAGCGGTCGAAAACACGCATGTAGGAAACCGGGCCGGAGGCACGCGACTGGGTGCCCTTGACGCGGGCACCTTGCGGACGAATGGAGGAAAAATCGTAACCGACGCCACCACCACGACGCATGGTCTCGGCGGCCTGGGCGAGGGCGGTGTAGATGCCCGGTTTGCCATCGGTGTTTTCGACGATGGAGTCGCCCACCGGCTGGACGAAGCAGTTGATCAGCGTTGCCTGGAGGTCAGTACCGGCTGCCGAGTTGATCCGGCCGGCCGGGATGAAACCGTTTTCCTGGGCCCAAAGAAATTTCGATTCCCAGTGGGCGCGATCTTTTTCCTGCTCAACCTGGGCGAGCGCGTAGGCAACGCGACGACGAACGTCGTGCACATTGGTTTCCTTGCCCTTGGCGTACTTTTCGATCAGGACTTCGGCGGAAATTTCCTGCTCGGGCAGGGGCGCGAACTGCGGTGGCGCCGGGATGTCGGTCAGCGACAGTTGTTCGGAGACTGGGCTCATTTTTTGCTCCTCAGCATGGCTTTGTGAATTGAATTTGTTAATCTTGGTATAGGTGTGAATCTACTATATCTAGTAGGTCAAGGCAATCCGTTGACTAGATACGGTGTTTTCTGCTCGTTGGCTCAGTGTTCTGTCATGGCATAAAAAAAGCCCGAAAAAACAAAGCCCCGGCACCTTTCGGGGCCGGGGCCTGGGGCTTAAAATATTTTTTTAGAGGGCCAGCAGCGTCTGTGCGTGATGCGCAATCATCCACTCTTCGTTGGTCGGAATGACCATGACGTCGACCGTGCTGTCGCTTGTTGAAATACGCAGTTTGTCGTCGTTATTGGCTGCCTCGTCGAGGTTGATGCCGAGCCAGCCAAGACGGCTGCAGACACGGCGGCGAACTTCGGCCGAATGTTCGCCAATGCCGCCGGTGAACACCAGAGCATCGACGCCTTCGATTGCGGCCGCAAGTGAACCGATTTCGCGCAGGATGCGGAAGCAGTAGAGCTCGATCGCTTCTTCGGCTTCCGGCTGGTCGGAGGCGAGCAGGGTACGCATGTCCTGGCTGATGCCGGAGACGCCGAGCAGACCCGATTCTTTGTAGAGCAGGCGAGTCAGATCCTTCGAATTCATGCCCTTGTTGTCCATCAGGTAGAGCAACACGCCCGGGTCGATGGCACCGGTCCGGGTACCCATCATCAGGCCGTCGATGGCGGTGAAGCCCATCGTCGAGGTGATGCTCTTGCGCTCGAGCATGGCGCACATCGACGAACCGTTGCCGAGGTGAGCGACGATGACCCGGCCGTTGGCCTTGCTGCTGTGTTCCGGCAGGACGCGGGCGATGAACTCATAGGACAGGCCATGAAAACCGTAGCGTTTGACGCCTTCCGCGGTCAACGCCCGTGGAATGGCAAAAGCCTGGGCGACGGGCGGGTTGGTCCGGTGGAAGGCGGTGTCGAAACAGGCGACCTGGCGGACTTGCGGCAGCAGTTTGGCGATGGCCTTGATGCCGTTGAGATTGTGCGGCTGGTGCAGCGGGGCGAGGGTGATGAATTGTTCGAGCTGGGCGACAGTGTCGCGGTCAACGGCCATCGGGGCCGAAAAAAGCTCGCCGCCGTGCACGACGCGGTGGCCGACGGCAACCAGTTCGGTGCCGGTCTGGTGTTCCTGGATCCAGGTCAGCAGGAAATCGAGCGATGCCTGATGCTGGGCTTCCTGCTCGCCGCTCAGCTTGAGTTCGATTTCATGCTTGCCGGCCGGGTCCTTGGCGATCAGCTTGGCGCTGGCGCCGATGCCGTCGATCTGGCCGGAGAGTGTCGGCTTGTCGGCCAGGCCGCCATTCAATTCGTAGAGTGCAAACTTGATGGATGACGAGCCTGCATTAATGGTCAAAATGCCTTTGTTCATATCAGGCAGTTCCCTTCTTTCGGTTAGCGTGTGCGATGAGTGCTGCAATGACGCAGGAGGCGGTCCGCGTTTCGGCGGAGTCGGCACGGCTGGTCAATACAATCGGGACGGTCGTGCCGAGGACGATGCCGGCGGTCAATGCGTTGGCTAGATATTCCAACTGCTTGGCGACCATGTTGCCGGATTCGAGATCGGGTACGACAAGGATTTCGGCGTGGCCGGCGACGGCGGACTTGATGCCCTTGGTCTTGGCCGCGACGATGGAGACGGCGTTGTCGAAGGCGAGCGGGCCATCAAGAATGCCGCCGCGAATCTGTCCCCGGTCGGCCATCTTGCACAGGGCAGCGGCATCGAGCGTGGACTGGATCTTGGGATTGACGGTTTCGACGGCGGAGAGAATCGCCACCTTGGGTTCGGGGATGCCGATGATGTGGGCCAGGTCGATGGCGTTCTGGATGATATGCACCTTGTCTTCCAGCGTCGGGGCAATGTTGATTGCCGCATCGGTAATCAGCAATGGCCGATGGTAGGTGGGCACATTCATCAGGAAAACATGGCTGATCCGGCGCGACGTGCGCATGCCATTGGCTCTGGCCACCACTTCGCTCATCAGCTCATCGGTGTGCAGGCTACCTTTCATCAGCGCTTCGGCGTCGCCGGTGCGGACAAGCGATACGGCGAGTGCGGCCGAGTCGTGGCTATGCTTCGAATTGACGATGCGGATGCCATGCAGATCGATGCCGAACTCTTCGGCCACCGCACGGATTTTCGATTCGGGACCGACCAGGATCGGTTCGATGATGCCTTCCTGGAAAGCGATGACCGGCCCCTTCAGCGACTCGCAATCGCACGGATGGGCCACTGCGGTCGGAATGGGCTCCAGTCCCTTGACGCGGGAAAGCAGGTGCTGGTAGCGCTCATGCTTGTCGTCGATGCGGATTTCCGGGAAATGGACGTCCTGCATGTGTGACACTTTTTCCGAGGGCGCCAGCACTTCGGCGGTGCCGCGTACCACCTGCAAACCTTCCTGGTTGGTGCATACACAATCGAAAATGACGTGCTGGTTATGGTCGAATTTCTGTTTGACCGTGACGGTAATGGTGATCGTGTCGCCAATCGTGACCGGACGGGCAAAATGCAGGGTCTGGTCAATCAGGTTGGTGCCGGGGCCGGGGAACTGGGTGCCGAGTACCGTCGAAATCAGCGATCCGCTCCACATGCCGTGGGCGATAACCTCGCGAAACATGCCGCTTTCGGCATATTCGCGGTCGACCACGGCAGGGTTGATATCGCCGGTCAAGACAGCGAAGAGTTTGACGTCTTCCGGCATCAACGTTCTGGTCAGGCTGGATGTATCGCCGATGTGTATCTCGTCATAAACCTTGTTGACGAGCAAGCGCCGTTGATTGGACTCCTGCATGGTAGTGCTCCCGAAAAATGACATGAACCATTCGGTTCTGCTGGGTGTTCTGTGTGGAGGCTGTCGCCCCTGGAATTTGCGTGCTTTTGCCCGGTGTTCCTCAGGAGGCTCTTTGCCGGGTGCGCCGATCGCTGGCTGCGGTCATGGGCGGAATGTCGACTTGCAGTCCGGGAACGAGTTGCGACAGGCGTTCAAGCACCCATTGGTTGGCTTCGTAGGTAAACTCGCGGGCTGTCAGCGGTGCACCGGAAAATGCCTCGACGAACAGGGCGACCGCAGCAGAGCGACTGACGCCGTATTCGCAGTGCACCATGACCGATATTTCAAACGGTGCCGCCTGCAGTTCCGCGACAAAATCGTGGATGCGGCGCGCCATCAGGTGGTCGAACAGGCCTGGAATGGGCGCTGGCAGGTATTCATCGGCCGGCTGTGCGTCGTAGAACGACAGGCGCAGCACATGGTGGAACATGGGGTCGAGCTTGGCATCGGCCTGGCCTGGGTCGGTGATCGAGATGACAGCCATGTAGGGATTGCCAGCCAGTGACTCGGCGAGTTCGCGGGAGGCGAAATGAACTTGATTGATGGTCATGATCCGGAGTGGCCGGCAGGTTGGTGAGGCAGTGTGGTGCGCAAAAAGTGATTCATTCCATGAAAACAGGATCGGAAAAAACCAGTGTTCCGTCCAGGCGCATCATCAGGTTGTCGGCCTTGATCAAATCGGGCAGGGCGCCGTATTCGCTCGAAAACTCCTCCAGCGCCTTGAGTGACTGCTGGACGGTTTCTGTCCAGCCCATGGGGGTGACAACCAGATGGTGCAAGGCGATGCGTCCCATATCCTGCGCCAGATTGCGCCAGATCATGCAGGCGTCGAAATACGACGATGAAATTTTGGTGGCAACTTCGGCTGCTTCGCCGGCGACCGGCAGCGGATAGAGTTTTTCGACTTCGACGATATGGAACGGGAAACCGCGGGAAGAGCGGCCAACCGTGCCGTGATCGGCGAATACGACAGGAAAGTGCCGACCTGTCGGCCTGTCCTCTGCCGTGTAATAGGCATAGTCGGTCGGCGAAGAAAGTACCTTGAAGACACGGGCTTGTCCGTCGATCACATCGCCATCCAGCACGATGGTGTTTTCGCCGCGACCGATTTCCAGCCTTCCGTTGAGCAAAGGATGGTCGGGAACGGGGTCTGGAATGATGCCGGGACAAATGTCAGTCATGGTCAACTCCGCCTGTCTGCCTAGTTGGTGGCCAGAAGCATGGCACAAGACGCAGCGTGGCTGCGTCTTGTTACACCTTGCTTAAGCGACGATATGGGCTCCGCCATCGACATAGATCGTCTGGCCGGTCATGCCGGAGGAACCCGGCGTGCACAGGAAGGCCGTCAGGGCGCCGACTTCATCGATGGTCACGGTACGGCCGAGCGGTGCTTTCATTGCATCGGCTTCGAGCAGCTTGTTGAAATCGGCAATGCCGGAAGCAGCACGCGTCATGATCGGACCGGGCGAAACGGCAAAAACGCGGATGCCCTTGGGGCCGAGGTCGTAGGCCATGTAGCGGACGGCCGATTCAAGCGCTGCCTTGATGATGCCCATCACGCCATAGTTGCGCACGACGCGCTCGGCGCCGAGGTAGGACATGGTGATCAGCGAGCCGCCGTGGGCCATCAGCGGTTCGAGGGCTTTGGCCATGCGCAGGAAGCTGTGGCAGGAAATGTTCATGGCTGAATCAAAGCCGGCTTCGGAGGTGTCGATGACACGGCCGTGCAGATCGTCACCGTTGCAGAAAGCCATCGAGTGAATGGCGAAGTCGAGTTCGCCGAATTCCTTGCCGCATTCTTCGATAGCCGACTCAAGGCTGCCTTCTTCGGTCACGTCAAGCTTCAGGAACAGCTTGGCACCCAGGGCTTCAGCCAGGGGCTGGGTATATTTTGCCGTCTTGTCGTTCTGGTAGGTCAGCGCAATTTCGCCGCCGAGTTCGCGAATGGCCTTGGCAACGGCAAAAGCGATCGATTTGTCGTTGGCGACACCGGTGATCAAGCCTTTTTTGCCGGCCAGCGGGAGCATGGCGTTCGTTTTAACCAGCGGGGATTGTTCATTTATTGTATTCATGCTGTTCTTCCTTCCAATGTCAGGCCGGAGATGGTGCGACGCACCATTTCTTAGCAATAACAACGATTTAACGTGGGTTTTGGATTGCTGTAATGCAGCATCATT
Organism: Dechloromonas sp. TW-R-39-2; assembly: GCF_016864195.1. Taxonomy (NCBI): domain Bacteria; kingdom Pseudomonadati; phylum Pseudomonadota; class Betaproteobacteria; order Rhodocyclales; family Azonexaceae; genus Dechloromonas; species Dechloromonas sp. TW-R-39-2. The sequence goes on along the minus strand of NZ_CP045202.1, from coordinate 2,765,426 downwards.
GTTGCACAGTCCGATTTCACTTTGTTGACAATCACTACTCCTTTTGAGCTAGGTCAACCCTTGCGCATCCTGCGGTTTACTTGTCGGCATTTTTGGCATTCAGGCCGTGTCGACCGTGGGCTATCGGGATGCGTTGATGAATGCTGCCAACCCCTTGAATAAAAATTCTAGGTTATTGATCTTTCTCAACAAACCTTGTTTTGTTGGTGCTAGCCTGAGGTGGAACCAATAACTTCCGGGAGGTTGTTGTGGCACTTGGCGAAATGCATGGCGAAGCGATTGCCGGAATTGTCGATCGGGTCATCGCGCGTTACCGTCGCGATTCAACCTGCATGGTGCAGATACTGCGCGAGGTGCAGGAGGCTTGCGACTGGATTCCTCCCGAGGCGATTGACCGGATTCAGGCTGTGCTGGGCGTGGCGCGTGCCGAGATAGAAAGCGTGGCCGGGTTTTACAGTTTTTTGTATCTCCAGCCACGCGGTCGATACCGGATTCTCTTTTCGGACAATATTACCGACCGGATGCAGGGCAGCGAGGCCTTGCTCGAACAGTTGTGCCGTAGCTTGTGGGTCGAGCCGGGCAAGGTGTCGGAAGACGGCCTGCTCAGTATCGACCGGACATCCTGCACGGGCATGTGCGACCAGGGACCGGGGATGCTGGTCAATAATCGGGCAATTACGCGGTTGACCGCAGTACGCATCGAGCAAATTGCCGAACTGGTTCGCAACCAACGGCCATTGAATGAGTGGCCGGCAGAGTTCTTCGATGTTGCCGACCATATTCGTCGGGCGGATATTCTGCTCGATCAGCCAATGCAGCCGGGCGATGCGCTGCGTGCTGCCCGCGAGCGCGTACCGAGCGATGGCCTGATTGCTTCCAACATGCGTTCCTGGCGGGAGGGATTGCCCTCGGGCATCGGCGGGCCGGCGGCAATGCTTGATGAAATCAAGCGGGCCAATCTGCGTGGCCGGGGTGGGGCTGGTTTCATGACCGGCCTGAAATGGGAGGCTTGCCGCAATGCGCCACTGAAAGCCGGGCAGCAGCGGATCATTGTCTGCAATGCCGACGAAGGAGAGCCGGGTACCTTCAAGGACAGGGTGTTGCTCGGTTCATATGCCGATCAGGTGTTCGAGGGCATGACCGCGGCCGCCTATGCCATCGGGGCGCAGCGCGGGTTCCTGTATTTGCGTGGCGAGTATCGCTATCTGCTTGATGCGCTGAATGCGACCTTGAATGCCCGGCGCAAGGCAAATTTACTGGGCCGGGATATTCTGGGAATTCCGGGCGCCGATTTCGATATCGATATCCACCTTGGGGCGGGGGCTTATGTCTGCGGCGAGGAGTCGGCGCTGATCGAATCGCTTGAGGGCAAGCGTGGCACGCCGCGCAATCGGCCTCCGTTTCCAGTCACGAATGGCTATCTGGATCAGCCGACGATCGTCAATAACGTTGAAACCTTTGCCGCCGTTGCCCTGATTGCGCTGAAAGGCGGCGACTGGTATGCCGCTTTCGGTACCCGGCATTCAGCTGGCACCAAATTGCTCTCCGTTTCCGGTGATTGCGCCCGTCCGGGTATCTATGAATATCCCTATGGCGTGACGGTGCGCCAGGTGCTGGAGGATTGTGGTGCGAGCGATACCCAGGCAGTGCAGATCAGTGGTCCATCCGGCATCTGCCTGAGCGAAGCAGAGTTCGACCGGGCCATCGGTTTCGAGGACATTCCAACGGCGGGCGCATTTACCGTCTTTGATCGCAGTCGCGACATGTTTGAAGTGGCGCGTGCTTATGTCCATTTTTTCCAGCATGAGAGTTGTGGTTTCTGCACGCCTTGCCGGGTTGGAACGTCGTTGCTCAAAAAACTGATGGACAAGTTGCATGACGGGCATGGCTCGCCTTACGACCTCGGTGAAATCGAAAAACTCGACAAGCTGCTGCAGTCGATGAGCCACTGCGGCCTGGGGCATACCGCCGGCAATCCGGTGATCGACACGATTGCCCGCTTCAGGCCGGCTTACGAAAAGCGCATGGTGCACGATCAGTTTGTCCCGGCGTTCGATCTTGACCGGGCCTTATCGACCGCCAGGCAAATGACCGGACGCGATGATTCACAAGCGCATCTGGACGTTGAACAAGGGAGAAGCGCATGAGCCAGACTTTCACGATCGACGGCAGAGTGATCCCTTTCGAAGTCGGCCAGACCGTCATGCAGGCTGCCAGCCAGGCTGGAATCTACATTCCCCATCTGTGCTACCACCCGGCGTTCAAGCCGAATGGTTCGTGCAAGCTGTGCACCGTCAAGGTCAATGGGCGTCAGAGTGCATCCTGCACGCTGCGTGCGCAGTCCGGGATGGTGGTGGAAAGCGATACCGAAGAAATCAACGCCGAGCGCCGGATGCTGACGCAGATGCTTTTCGTTGAAGGCAATCACTTTTGTCCTTCCTGCGAAAAGAGCGGAAATTGCCAGTTGCAGGCCACGGCATACCATCTCGGCATGATGTCGCCGCATTTCGATCACTTTTTCCCGGATCGCGCGGTCGACGCCTCGCATCCGGATATTTTGCTCGACTTCAATCGCTGCATCCTCTGTTCGCTGTGTGTTCAGGCCAGCAGGGAGGTCGACAAGAAGCAGGTTTTTGCACTGTCCGGGCGCGGTATCGGGACGCACCTGATCATCAATGCTCGCTCCGGCCGTCTGGCCGATACGGATTTCTCACTGGCCGACAAGGCTGCACAGGTTTGTCCGGTCGGCGTCATCCTCAAAAAACGCACCGGTTTTGCCGTGCCCATCGGCCAGCGGACTTACGACCAGCAGCCGATCAGTGTGCCGGGCAAGGTTGCCGAGGAGATTCGCCATGATTGAGCCCAGGAAAAAGATCAAGGTGGCAACCACTTCGCTGGCCGGTTGTTTTGGTTGCCACATGTCCCTGCTCGATATCGATCAACGCTTGTTCACCTTGCTGGAGCACATTGAATTCGATCGCTCGCCGCTGACCGACATCAAGACCTGCAGCCCGGATTGCGATATCGGGATTGTCGAGGGAGGCTTGTGCAACACCGAGAATATTCATGTACTGCGCGAATTTCGCCGGAACTGCAAAATCCTGATTGCGCTGGGCGCTTGTGCAATCAATGGCGGCTTGCCGGCGCAGCGCAATCATTTGCCGCTGGCAGTGCTGCTCGAAGAGGTTTATCACACCAGCCCGGGGCTGGCCAACGGGATGATTCCGAACGACCCCGAGCTGCCTTTGCCCCTGGATCGTGTTCATCCGATCCATGAGGTGGTCCATGTCGATTACGCCATTCCCGGCTGCCCGCCATCCGGGGATGCCATCTGGAAGGTGTTGACCGATCTGCTGGCCGGTCGCGAGCCCGAATTGGGGCATGGCTTGCTGCATTACGATTGATTGAGGTGGGACGATGACTTATTCGCTGGAATCAGCCGAACACCCGGAGCGCTTGCGCCGCGTGGCAATCGATCCTGTTTCGCGGGTCGAAGGACATGGCAAGGTAACGATCCTGCTTGATGAGCACAACAAGGTGCATCAGGTACGCCTGCATATCGTCGAGTTCCGCGGCTTTGAAAAATTCATTCAGGGGCGGCCTTATTGGGAAGTGCCGGTAATGGTTCAGCGCCTGTGCGGCATTTGCCCGGTTTCCCACCACCTTGCGGCCTCGAAGGCGCTTGATCAGGTCGTCGGTGCAAAGCGACTGACGCCAGCGGCAGAAAAACTTCGCCGCTTGATGCATTACGGCCAGATGCTGCAGTCGCATGCGCTGCATTTCTTCCATCTCTGTTCCCCGGACCTGCTTTTCGGTTTCGATAGCGATGTCAGTCGCCGCAATATCGTCGGTGTTGCGGCGGAGCATCCGGAAATAGCCCGACGCGGTGTGCTGTTGCGTAAATTTGGCCAGGAAGTGATTCGCCTGACCGCAGGAAAACGGGTGCACGGAACGGGGGCGGTGCCCGGTGGCATGAACAAATCATTAACCCCGGCCGAGCGCGACGAATTGCTTGGCGAGATTTACCAGATCGTTGCCTGGTCACGCGATGCCGTCCATTTGATCCAGAAGGTGCATAGCCAGAATCCGGCCCTTTACAACAGCTTTGCGACGGTTCGTTCCAATTTCATGTCACTGGTCGGCAATAACGGCCAGCTCGATTTTTACCATGGCTCGCTGCGTGCCCGTGACGAAAATGGCAAGCCGATCTTCGATGGCGTCGATTATCAGGATTACGCACGTCATATCGAAGAGGAAGTTAAGCCGTGGAGCTACATGAAGTTTCCTTATTTGAAATTGCTCGGCAAGGAAGACGGCTGGTACAAGGTTGGCCCGCTGGCCCGGGTCCAGAACTGCGACCAGATATCGACGCCATTTGCCGAACATGAGCGCAAGGAGTTCATCGATTACGCCGGTGGAACGCCGATGCATGCGCCGTTGGCCTATCACTGGACGCGGATGATCGAAATGCTGCATGCCGCCGAAGTCATCAAGGAATTGCTGCACGACGATGATCTGCTGGGCAGTGACCTGATGGTCGAGGGCAAGCGGCAGCACGAAGGCATTGGCGTGATTGAGGCGCCGCGCGGCACTTTGCTCCACCATTACCGGATTGATGACGACGATCTGGTCACGATGGCCAATCTGATTGTGTCCACGACCCACAATAACCAGGCCATGAATGAAGCCGTCCGGCAGGTCGCCAGGCGTTACCTGAACGGCCATGAAGTGACCGAAGGCTTGTTGAATCATGTCGAGGTTGCCATTCGTGCCTTTGATCCCTGTTTGTCCTGCGCAACGCATGCCCTCGGGAAAATGCCCCTGAGTGTCGAATTGCGCGATGCCGAAGGACGCTTCCTGCATGCCTTGAATCGTCAATGAAAGCCCCGTTTCTTATTGTTGCGACGGGAAATCCGAGTCGTGGCGATGATGCGCTCGGCCCGCTGCTGTTGGCCAGAATCGCCGACTGGCTGGCCGGGTCGCCGCTGGCCAGCCGTTTTGAACTGATCGAGGATTTTCAGCTGCAGATCGAACATGCGCTGGATCTCGCCGGGCGACAACGGGTCTTGTTCATCGATGCCGGTATGCGGACGCCGGGGCCGTATCGTTTTTTTGAAATCCAGCCGACTGGAGACATGGCGCACACCACGCACGCCCTGTCGCCGGAGGCGGTGCTGGCCGTCTGTGGCCGGATCGGGAACGAAGCTCCGCCGCCGGCTTTCGTCCTTTGTTTGCGCGGTGAGTCGTTCGTGCTCGGAGAGCCGCTGAGTACCACGGCAAGCCACTCCCTGGCGGCTGCTTTTGCCTTCCTGGTCCGGGTTTTCGAGAAAACAGAGGTGGCTGACTGGAGGGCGGCGTCGTATAATTCGAATTAATGACTTGTTGGTCAGTAATTCGAATGAGGTGGTATATGAACCGTTCTCGTCTGATCAAAATGCTGTTTTTCCTGGTTTTAGCCGGGTCGACCGCAGCATTGGCCTACTTTCTCTACTTGCAGCGCCCCGTCGGTCTGCCGGCCGGCCTGGCTGCCGGAAATGGGCGACTCGAAGCGATCGAGGTTGATGTCGCTACCAAAATCGCCGGGCGCCTGGGCCGGGTGGATGTTCGCGAAGGCGATCAGGTGCAGGCGGGGGCCGTGCTTGCCCGACTTGATGCCGATGATCTGCGCGCCCAGTTGCGTCTGGCCGAAGCGCAGGCCCGCCAGGCCCGGCAGGCCGTGAATGAGGCACGGGCGGGCGTACGCAAGGCGGACAGCGACGTGTTGCTGGCCGGAAAAACACTGCAGCGCTCCAGGGAACTGGTCGGTCGTGGCTTCATCAGTGGCGACAAGCTCGATCGTGATAGCAGCGGTTTGCAGGGCGTGCAGGCCGGCCAGTCGCAGGCGCAGAGCCGTGTGGCCGAGGCTGAAGCGGCGGTCGCTGCAGCCGATGCCCGGGTCGATAGCCTCAAGGTCAATGTCAACGATACCGATCTCAAGGCGCCGATCAGTGGCCGTGTACTTTACCGGCTCGCCGAGAGCGGCGAGGTCCTGGCGGCTGGTGGCAAGGTGCTGACCTTGCTCGATTTGTCGGATATGTACCTGACTATTTACTTGCCGACCGAAATTGCGGGGCAGGTCGCCCTGAACAGCGAAGCCCGGATTGTGCTCGATGCCTTGCCCGGGCAGGTGATTCCCGGTCGGGTCAGTTTTGTTGCGCCGAAAGCGCAATTTACGCCGCGCGAGGTCGAAACCCGGAGTGAGCGGGAAAAATTGATGTTCCGCCTGAAAATCAAGCCGGATCCGGCCTGGCTGGAGGCGCATGCCGATCTTGCCAAGGCCGGTATGCCGGGGGTGGCTTATGTCCGTCTGCAGCCTGACGCCGTCTGGCCGGCCAATTTGCAGGTGAGCGGGAAGTAGGGCGCCATGGAACGTCAGCCGGTGGCTTGTTTGCAGGGCGTGAGTCATCGCTATGCAACATCCGTCGCTCTCGACCGGGTGGACATAGCCCTGCCGGCAGCTTGCATGGTCGGCTTGATCGGCCCTGACGGTGTGGGCAAGTCATCATTGCTGGCCTTGGTTGCGGGGGCGCGCCAGATTCAGTCGGGGCGGGTCGAGGTGCTGGGCGGCGATATTGCCAACGCCCGCTTCCGGGCGCAGGTCCAGCCGCGCATCGCATACATGCCGCAAGGCCTGGGCAAGAATCTTTACCCGACTTTGTCGGTCTTCGAAAATGTCGATTTCTTCGGCCGCTTGTTCGGGCTGGGGCATGCCGAGCGCGAGCAGCGCATCTCGGTCCTGCTGGAAAGTACCGGCCTGAGCTCGTTTCGTGATCGTCCGGCGAGCAAGCTGTCCGGGGGCATGAAGCAAAAACTTGGCTTGTGCTGTGCGCTGATCCACGATCCCGATCTGCTTATTCTGGATGAGCCGACGACGGGGGTCGATCCGCTGTCCCGCCGCCAGTTCTGGCAACTGATCGCGCGCATACGCCAGCACCGGACGGGGATGAGTGTGCTTGTCGCAACGGCCTACATGGAAGAGGCCGAGCAGTTCGACTGGCTGGTGGCGATGGACGCCGGCCGGGTGATCGGCGAGGGTGCGCCGTCCGACTTGCTCGATGCCACCGGGCAAACGTCGCTTGATGCCGCATTCATTGCCCTGTTGCCCGAAGCGCGGCGCCAGACGCATCGCGAATTGATCATTCCGCCGCGCAGTGCCCAGCGCGGGGGGCTGGCCATCGAAGCAGAGGCCTTGTCGCAGCGTTTTGGCGACTTTACGGCGGTCGACCGCGTCAGTTTCCGGATTGAGCGTGGTGAGATTTTTGGCTTTCTCGGGTCGAATGGCTGCGGCAAGACGACGACGATGAAAATGCTGACCGGGCTTTTGCCGCCGAGTGAAGGCCTGGCTCGTCTGTTCGGCCAGCAAGTCGATGCGACCGACCTTGAAACGCGCAAGCAGGTTGGCTACATGTCGCAGGGTTTCTCCCTGTACGGCGAATTGTCGGTTCGGGCCAACCTTGAATTGCACGCCCGACTCTTTCATTTGCCGGATGATCGGCGTATTTCGCGCATCGCCCTGCTGATGCAGCGTTTCGGCCTGGAAATTTATGCCGATGTGCCGGCGCTCGATTTGCCGCTGGGTATCCGGCAGCGTTTGTCGCTCGCCGTTGCGGTGGTGCACGAACCGGCCTTGCTGATTCTCGACGAGCCGACTTCCGGGGTGGATCCGGTGGCGCGCGATGCATTCTGGACGCTGCTGGTCGAGCTTTCCCGCGAGCAGGGCGTGACCATTTTCATCTCGACGCATTTCATGAACGAGGCTGCCCGCTGCGACCGGATCTCCTTGATGCATGCCGGCAAGGTGCTGGCCAGCGATACGCCGGCCGGTTTGTGTGCGGCGCGGGGCAAGGCGACGCTCGAAGAGGCATTTATCGATTACCTGGAGACCGCGACCGGCGCGAGCAAGGAGGTTCCACAAACGCTCACCTCCGCGGTCGACCTTGCTCAAAGCCATGAAACCCGGCTCGAACCTTTGCCGCCCGCCTGGTTCAGCCTGCGCCGCCTGCTTGGCTACGCCTATCGCGAAACGCTCGAACTGCGTCGTGATCCGATTCGCCTGGCATTTGCCTTGCTCGGCTCGGTGCTGTTGATGTTCGTGCTCGGCTTCGGTATTTCACTGGATGTCGAAGGCTTGCGTTTTGCCGTACTCGATCGAGACCAGTCGCCGGAAAGCCGGGCGTACATCGCCAATATTGCCGGTTCGCGCTATTTCATCGAGCAACCGGCAATCATCGACGATGCCGATCTCGACCGGCGAATGAAAAATGGCGAATTATCGCTGGCGATCGATATTCCTCCGCGTTTCGGCAGCGATTTGCGGCGCAGTCACTGGCCGGAAGTCGGTATCTGGGTCGATGGTGCAATGCCTTATCGCGGCGAAACCGTCCGCGGCTACGCACAGGGCGTCCATTTGCAATATGTCCAGCAGATGATTCGCGAAGCGAGCGGTATCGAGACAACTTATCCGGCCAACATCATTTCGCGTTATCGCTACAACCAGGATTTCAAAAGTATTTACGCCATGGTGCCGGCGGTCATTCCCATCCTGCTGATTTTCATCCCGGCCATTTTGATGGCGCTCGGGGTTGTCCGCGAAAAAGAGCTGGGCTCGATTACCAATCTCTATGTGACGCCGGTGACTCGGCTTGAATTCCTGCTGGGCAAGCAATTGCCTTATATCGGCGTGGCCTTGATCAGTTTTGTCCTGCTCGTCATTCAGTCGCAGCTGATGTTCCATGTGCCGATCAAGGGCAGTTTGCTTGCGCTGTGCTGTGGCGCATTTCTCTATGTGATTGTCACGACCGGGCTGGGCCTGCTGATCTCGACCTTTACGCATACCCAAATTGCGGCCTTGTTCGGAACGGCCATTCTGACGATCTTGCCGACCGTGCAGTTTTCCGGGCTGACCACGCCGGTCGCTTCGCTTGAAGGGTTCAGTTACTGGATAGGCCAGTTTTTCCCGGCCAGTTATTTTCTGGTGATCAGTCGCGGTGCCTTCACCAAGGCGCTGGGCATGATTGACTTGCTGCCGCAGTTTGTCGCGCTGGCCGCTTTCATTCCCCTGCTCACCTTGCTTTCCGTGCTTTTGCTCAGGAAGCAGGAGAAATAGCATGCATGCGCTGCTGCACAGCCTGAGCAATATCTATCGTCTTGGCGTGAAAGAGCTGAAAAGCCTGTGGGCAGACAAGGTTTTGCTGGCGCTGATTGTCTGGGCTTTCAGCGGGGCGATTTATACCGCGGCAACCGGTGTCTCCCAGGAATTGCACAATGCCCCGCTGGCGGTCGTCGATGAGGACCATTCACCGCTGTCTCGACGCATTGTCGATGCTTTTTACCCGCCTTATTTCAGTACACCGCAGCAAACCACGCTGGCTGAACTGGATGCCGGCATGGATGCCGGACGTTACTCGTTTTCCCTGGTTATCCCGGCCAATTTCCAGCACGACATCCAGGCGGGTCGCCATCCGGAAATACAGTTGAATATCGATGCGACGATCATGGCCCAGGCGTTTATCGGTGCCAGCTACATCAAGAGCATCGCCCTCGGTGAAATCAGCGAATACCTGACCGGTACGCGGGAGGCCGGCGCAACGCCAATCAGGCTGACGACGCGGGTACGTTTCAATCCGAATCTGACCGGCGTGTGGTTCGGCGGCGTCATGGAGGTGATCAACAATGTGACCATGCTGACCATCATTCTCGTCGGTGCAGCATTCATCCGAGAAAGAGAGCACGGCACCATCGAGCACTTGCTGGTCATGCCGCTGACTCCCTTTGAGATCATGATGGCCAAGATCTGGGCCAATGGCCTGGCCGTTCTGCTCGGGGCAAGCTTTGCCCTGATCGTGATGGTCGAACAAGTGCTCAAGGTGCCGATTGCCGGTTCGGTACCACTTTTTCTCACGGCGGCCGCCTGCTATCTCTTTGCGGCCGCCTCAATCGGTATTTTTCTCGGCACCCTGGCCCGTTCGATGCCGCAACTGGGTTTGTTGATCATCTTGTCGATCATCCCCTTGCTGATGCTGTCAGGCGGTATCACGCCGCGCGAAAGCATGCCGCAGCTGGTCCAGCATCTGATGCTGGCAGCACCGACGACTTACTTTGTCCGGCTGGCCCAGGGCATTTTGTATCGTGGCGCAGGTTTTGACGTTGTCTGGCGTGATCTGCTCGCGATGAGCCTGGTCGGCAGCTGTTTCTTTGCCGTTGCCCTGGTCCGCTTCCGCAAGGCCGTCAGCCAGACGCAAATCTAAATTGCATCAGAAAATGTTGATATGCATCATGGGCTTGATGCTGCCCAAAGGCGCACTATCGGCCCCGTGATTCGCCCTTATGGCGACACAATATGCGAAATGATCTCCCTCAGATATATCTTCACGGCGGCCACGGTCGCCGCCTTTTTTGGCTCACTGCATGCCGCCGAACCTGCCGACCGGCAGTTCGAGGCCATGGCGCGTCTGTCCGAGCCGGAACTTCAGGCAAATATCGGCCGCGTGGTTGAAGTTGCCGTCGATCTGACGAATGCCGGCTTGAGTTTCGAGCCGGAGGGCGATCGGGTCGAAGCGCGTTATCGCATGGCATTCAATCAGATTGCTGAAGGCTGGAGTTGGCAGCCCAATGCGAATTCTGCGGTCGACGACTACTATCGCTACAAATTCCTGCCGCTGCAGTCGGTACAGGTTGAACGTGGCGCTTATGCCTTTGAAGACAAGATCGGGGAAACGCAAAACATGAAAGTCAGTTGGCGCTACGACTACTTTCTGGCCTTTGCGAATCTCTACGATTTTTATCCACGCAAAGTCGACGACGATGCCGGTTTCGTTGCAGATCTGCCGGCAAGCGCCAGCGAACATGTCGGCCTGATGGCGACGCTCAGCCTTGAAGCGCCACTGCTCAGCGAGAGCACTACCTTCTGGAAGGCAACGTACAGCAGACCGACCGACTTCACGTTGAAGAAACGCTATCTGATCGGGCGACTGACTTCACTCAGCTTTATCGATACACAAAGCGGCAAACTGCTCTGCCGTATCAAGCCCGAAGACACCGGGCGCTGTGTAATGCGCTAAGTCGACAGCGCGAGTCAGCCCTCAGGGGACTGACTCGCGGTTTGGTCAGCGATAGACCAGCACCGGAACCTTCGAGTGCGTCAGCACCTTGTTGGTTTCACTGCCCAGCAAAAAGCCGCTGATCCCGCGTCGACCGTGGGATGCCATGAAAATCAGGTCACATCCTGAAGTTTCTGCTGCCTGAATGATGGCTTCGTAGGGAACATCGCTCGTTGCCGAGGTGATGCTGCATTCGACGCCATTTTCAGCACAGAACTTCTGCACTTCGCCCAGATATTCCGTGGCTTGCTGGTCAGCCATTTCGGCAAATTTCTCCGGCGTGGTCGGGTCGATCAGCGCCCCTTCGCCAAAATAGGCGATCGGGTACTCCGGTTTGGCAAAAAAGACGGTTACCCGGGCACCTGCTTCCTTGGCAAAGGAAACAGCACGTTGTGCCGTGGCGCGCGAGAGTTCGGAACCGTCGGTTGGGACAAGAATATGTTTGAACATGGTCACCTCCTGAAACTGTGCAATGCCGTTGCATTCGGCCTTCTTGAGGTTCATGCTACGCCAAGTCAGGAGGAAATCAACCATGCGACTCGGTTTTCTGGGAGCAGCAGGCGAGGTCACCGGTTCCTGTTATCTGGTCGAGACAGGAAATATCCGCTTTCTCGTTGACTGCGGCATGTTTCAAGGCGGCCCGGAGGCTCGCCAGAAGAATCAGCGAGCCCTCAATTTCGGCTTTGATGTCCGCAAGATCGACTTTGTTTTGCTGACGCATGCCCACATCGATCATGCCGGATTGCTGCCGCGTCTCTCGATGCTGGGTTACAAGGGGCCGATTTACGCAACCCCGGCAACGATCGACCTGCTTGAGGTTTTGTTGCCCGACAGCGCCCATATCCAGGAAAAGGAGGCCGAGTGGCAGTTGCGCCACCGGCACCGTCGCGGTATGGGCGAACGGGGCATTCCTGCGCCGCTCTATTCCGTTGCTCAGGCCTTGTCGGCACTTGAGCAGTTAAAGCCGGTGTCTTACGGTCAACCGTTCAATCCGGTCGAAACAGTTAACGTTGTTTTTCGCGATGCCGGCCACATCCTGGGTTCGGCCCAGCTTGAAATTACGGTTTCCGGTGAAGGTCGACCGCGGAAAATGATTTTTTCCGGCGATCTCGGTATGCCGGGGCGGCCGGTTCTCTGCGATCCTGCTCAACCGACCGAGGCGGATGTGCTGCTGGTGGAATCGACTTACGGTAACCGCATGCATCGTTCGATGATTGAAACAGAAGAGGAAATCGTCGATGCCTTCGAGCGTACACGCGCTGCGCACGGCAACCTGATCATTCCGGCTTTTGCGGTCGGGCGAACCCAGGAGTTGCTGTACATGCTGGCCGATCTGGTTCGGCGCAAGCGGATCAGCCCGCTCAAGGTTTATGTCGATTCGCCCATGGCCAGCAAGGCGACACATATCACGATGGCGCATCGTGAATTGCTCGATCCTGAAACGCGGGATCTGATCGACTGGCTTGGCGCGCATCCGGACAAAATGCACATCGAGTTCGTCTCCGATGCCGATCACTCCAAGGCGCTGAACGATATTCGCAGCGGTGCCGTGATTGTTTCCGCCAGCGGCATGTGTGAGGCCGGGCGCATCAAGTATCACCTGCGTGAAAATCTGCCACGCAGCGAATGTACGATCCTGATCACCGGATTTCAGGCGGCTGGCACTTTGGGGCGACGCTTGGTCGATGGCGCGCGACTGGTTCATATCTTTGGTCAGCCTGTTCCTGTCAGGGCCCGTATCTATACCGTCGGCGGACTTTCAGCTCATGCCGATCAGGGGGCATTGCTCGGCTGGCTGGGCGGTTTTCGTCATCCACCGGGGCAAACCTTCGTGGTCCATGGCGAGGCCGGTGCATCGGCCGACCTGGCGCAAGCCATCAAGGATAAACTGGCTTGGTTAAACGTGCAGATGCCTCGCCCTGGCGAGTTCGTGACACTGTAATATGCATTCGGAAAATGAGAAAAGGTGAAGCAAATGGCGGGTAATGGAGCAATGCAACACGGCGGGATCGATATCAATACACTGAGTCCGGCCGAATCTGTCGGCAAGGCAATTGGTGCCGCTCTTGATCCGTATGGCGTGACGACTTCGCTGCTGTCCGCCCAGATGGCGTGGATGATGCACCCTCAGGAGCTGACCCGTGCGGTCAACGCGCTGTCGAGCGATCTTTTCGCTTTGCAGTCTCATGTCTTGCGTCGCGCCATGGGGATTCCTTCCGAAGATGTGATCCAGCCGAATGCCGATGATGCCCGTTTCAGCAAGCCGGTTTGGACTGATTCGGCCAGTTGGGACATCATCAAGGAGTGGTACCTGGCCTTCACTCACCGTTTGCAGGACATGTACTTCGAAACGCCCGGCCTGTCCGACAAGGAGCGGCGTCGGGCGGCGTTCTGGTTGCGTAAATGGCTCAACATGGTAGCCCCGACCAACTTCTTCTGGCTCAATCCGGAGGCGATGGAGCGGGCTGTCGAAACCAATGGCGAAAGCCTGCGTCAGGGCTGGGAGAATTTCCAGCGGGATGCCAAGGCCAAGAATATCCTGATGGTCGAGCCGGATGCCTTCGTCGTCGGCAAGGACCTGGCAACCACGCCGGGCAAAGTGGTTTTCCGCAATCGCCTGCTTGAAGTCATCCATTACACGCCAACGACCGAGAAAGTCCGGGCGATGCCGATCGTCATTACGACGCCGTGGATCAACAAGTTCTACATTCTTGACCTGACGGCCAAGAAAAGCATGGTCAAGCACCTGACCGACCAGGGTTTTTCAGTCTTCATTACCAGTTGGAAAAATCCGACGCCGGAAATGTCGGATATTCGTCTTGACGACTATCTGCTTGAAGGCGTCAATGAAGCGGTTCGCGTGGCAACCGAGTTCTGCAAGGTGGAGAAAGTTCATCTCGTCGGTTACTGCATTGGCGGTACGCTGGTCAGTACTTACATGGCCTGGGCCAACAAGCGTTTTGCCCCAGGCAAGGTGCCTGTGGCGCACTGGACGCTATTCACCACCCTGACGGATTTCTCGCATCCAGGCGATATCGATGTCTTTATCGACGAAGCCTGCATCAATGCGCTGGAAGAATCGATGGCTAAGAAGGGTTACCTGGATGGTGCCGAAATGGCCAGTTCCTTCCGCCTTTTGCGCTCAAACAGCCTGATCTGGCACTACTGGGTCAAGAGCTATCTGCTTGGCGAGAAGCTGCCGCCATTCGACGTGCTGTTCTGGAACATGGATACGACGCGCATGCCGCAGGCCATGCATGCCTATTACCTGCGTGAAATGTACCTGCACAACAATCTGATCAAGCGCGACAAGCTGAACATTGCCGGAGAGTCGATCGATCTCGATCAGATCGTCCAGCCGCTTTACGCCGTCACGGCAGAGGATGACCACATTGCCCCGTGGAAGCAGTGCTACCGCATTCGCAAGTACATCAATGTTGCAGCACCGGTGCGTTTCGTACTGTCTACCTCGGGCCATATTCTCGGTATCGTCAATCCGCCGGCCAATCCGCCCAAACGGGCTTACTGGATTGCCGAGCCTGAGCGGAACGAGCATTGGGAGCACTGGATGGAGCGTGCTGAAAAGAAACCGGGAACCTGGTGGGACGACTGGACCGCATGGCTTGGTGAAAGAACCGGCGAACTGGTTGAAGCCTATCCGGCGGCCAGTCGCAAGTTCCCGTCACTGGCCGATGCGCCCGGGACTTACGTTCTCGAAAAATAGGCTCCGCTTACTGTGAATCGACCGTGGGCTATGCGTCCACGGTACGAATTGGTACATTAGCCGCTGACTGGGGACTTCACGGTAGAACATAAATGACAGATGCCTTGATGGCAGTGAATGCCAAAACATCGCGGGCTGGTGCCGATCTTTTGCGCATCGTCCGGATCAATGAAGAAATCAAGCGGGTTGTTGGTGTTTCCTTCAAGATCAACATCATGGCACTGAATGCCATTTTCCTGGCCAAGCGGGCGGGAACGGCCGCACTTGGCTTCGGCGTCCTGTCAAATGAGCTGCGTGTGTTTTCTCAGGATCTACGGACCTGCATGGAATCCCTTACCGGCCTGATTCACGGTTGCGTCGATGAGGTTTCGATCGTTCTGAAGGATATTCGTTTTACCCGGTTGTTGCGCCAGACCGATCAACTGACCACCAATGGTTCCGTAGTACCTGTCCTGCGCCAGCGTGAAATTGAAAATGATCAGCATGAGCGCCGCCTGAGCAGTTTGCGCAACCAATTGAAACGTGCGCTTGAAGATGCCTTCAGAATGGTTGAATTGGGCGGTGTACTGGCTAAATCGGCCAAAATTGAAGCCGCCTACGGGCAAAGTTTTGCCCCGGCGCTGGCTCAGGTTTCCGGTGAGTTTGACGGGATTGTCGAAGAAATTCGCGACTCACTGGAGTCGTTGCGCCGTTCGGCTTTTTTCACCGGACATTGAAATCAAGCGAGGGATCAATGAAAACAACAAAAACCATTTTCCAGGAAGGCAACCACAAGTGGATTGCCATTGTCCGTGACCCCAACAAGCCTGGCTACATCATCGATACCAACGAGTATCTGGTGACCCATGGCGGGCGTGGCCTGTTGCTTGATCCCGGCGGTGCTGAGGTTTTTCCTGCAGTTTTTTCGGCTTTGTCTACCGAATTCGATCCCTCCTTGCTGAGCGGTATTTTTGCCTCGCATCAGGATCCGGATATTTGTTCATCTCTGGCTTTGTGGCTCGAATTCAATCCCCAGATGCGCTGCTATGTCAGTTGGTTGTGGAGCAGCTTCATTCCGCATTTTGGCGGTACGGCGGAAACGTTTGTTGCAATTCCGGACGAGGGAATCGATATATCCCTCGAAGGGCTTCATCTTCAGGCTGTCCCTGCCCATTTCCTGCACTCGTCGGGAAATTTCCACCTGTATGACAAGATTGCCAAGATTCTCTTTTCCGGCGATGTCGGTGCAGCTTTGCTGCCGCCGTCAGAGGATGCCTTGTTCGTCGAGGATTTTGACAAGCACATCCGCCACGCCGAGGGTTTTCACCGGCGCTGGATGGGCTCGAATGAAGCCAAGCGTCGCTGGTGCGAGCGCGCTGCGAAAATGGAAATCGACATGTTGTGTCCGCAACATGGTGCAATTTACCGTGGCGCAGATGTGCAACGTTTCATTAATTGGTTTGATGAATTGCAGGTCGGTATTGTTGCCGCCTGATTTTTTGTGATTTGACGGCGGTCAAGGTGGCTGCGTAGTGCAGCCCCGAAAATGAAGCCATCCAAACGCCGTGAGTGAATCATGACCAGTATCCGCAGTTTTATGACCGATGATCATCGCCGCTGTGATGACCTGTTCGCCGAAGCCGAGCAAGCTGTTGCCAAAAAGGATTTCAATCTTGCACGGGCCAGTTTCGGGCACTTTCGTTCCGCTGTGCTGGCACATTTCGATACCGAAGAAAAAACACTGTTTCCGACGTTTGAAGCGAAGACCGGGATGACCATGGGGCCGACCCAGGTGATGCGTATGGAACATGCACAGATGCGCTCCCTGCTCGACGAGGCGGATGCGTCTTTGCTGGCCGGCGAGGCCGAGGATTACCTCGGTCAGGCGGAAACCTTGCTGATCATGATGCAGCAGCACAACATGAAAGAAGAAAACATTCTCTACCCGATGTGTGATCAACACCTGTCGGCAGAGTTATCCGCCGTTCTTGAACGGCTTGAAGCAGAACTCTCAGAAGCATGACTCATCCTAAAACTCCTCATGTCGTTGATGCCAGGTTCATGGAACCGCCCGAGCCATTTGTCCAGACCATGGAAATGCTCGACACGCTGAAGGAAGGGGAAAAAATGCTCCTCCTTCTTTACCGCGAACCCCATCCGCTTTATAAGGTGCTGGCCCAGAATGGCCATTCGCACGAAACCGAACTGATGCCGGATGGCACATTCGAAATCCTCATCTGGTGAGGATTGACCGGGTTTTTTCGGGGCTTTGAATGCAAGCACTGCTGGCCTTTGAAAATGCGCCGCCTTTGATGGCGCCTTTTCGGTTTTTTATCACGGCACCCTTGTTTGGTGTGCTGGCCGGCCTGTTACTGATCGTAGAAGGCCCCTCGCTGTTTTCCTCGCGCTGGATGCCGGGGACGTTGGCCGTAACGCACTTGTTGACCGTCGGTTTCATGCTGCAAGTCATGCTGGGGGCGCTGGTCCAGATTTTTCCTGTCGTGGCGGGGGCCAATCTGTGGCGCCCCTTGCGGCTCTCGGCCATGTTGCATAGTGGGCTGACGCTGGGCACGTGCCTGCTGGCTGGCGGCTTCTATTTCGGAAGCCCGTTGTTGCTCAGCGTTGCGGCCGGGGTGCTTTTGTTGACGGCACTGCTGATTCTGGGGGCGACAACTCATGCCCTGATTGGTGTCCGATCCACCAGCCCGACGATTCTTGGCTTGAAGCTTGCGCTGGCCGGGCTGGCTGGCGTGGTCGGACTTGGCGTGCTGATGGCTTGGGGGCTGGCTCATGGCTGGCCTTTGCCGCTGCCTATGCTGGCTGATTTGCATGCAGCCTGGGGGCTCGGGGCTTGGGCCGGCGTCCTGTTGGCAGCCATTGCTTATGTGGTTGTGCCGATGTTCCAGCTGACGCCAGGTTATCCCGCACGTCCGGGCTGGCTGTTCCCGTGCTGCATGTTGCTCATCGTCCTGCTTTGGAGCGGTGCCGTATTTTTCGATATACCGAACATGATCCGCGTCGTCCAGGGAATAACCGCATTGCTCGGCCTGGCTTTTGCCGGGCTGACCCTGCGTCTTCAACTCAAGCGTCGGCGGGCGAGGGCTGATGCCACTTACCGTTATTGGCAAATCGGTTTGGCGGCCAGCATTTTTGCACTTTTGATGTTGTTGACCGCAGCAATGTGGCCGGCTGCTTCGGAGATCGATGGCTGGACCCTGTTTTTTGGCATCACATTGCTTGCTGGCGGATTTGTCCCTTTCATCATCGGGATGCTCTACAAGATTGTTCCATTCCTTGCCTGGCTTCATTTGCAGAACCAGGGGCAAGCCAAGGTGGTTGCGCCGAACATGAACAAGATCCTGTCTGATGCCGACATGCAGCGGCAGATGAAATGCTATGCGCTGGCCGTGGTGCTTTTGCTCGGTGCCGTGCTTTTCCCGGAATGGCTGGCTCGTCCCGCCGGGGTGGCCTTTGCATTGGCCAATGGCTGGCTCGGATTCAACTTGAGCCTCGCTATTTCCCGCTATCGCAAGCATTCGGCTGAAATAGCGCTCAAGCTGGCGGCTCGGTGATGAGTTATCTGGCACTAAAGCACATACACGTTACGTGCGTGTTGCTCAGCGGTCTTGGCTTTTGTCTGCGGGCAATCTGGATGCTTGCCGATTCGTCCTTGCTGAAGCATCGCTTGGTCAGGCTGCTGCCCCATCTTGTCGATACGACCTTGCTCGGGAGTGCCGTGCTGCTGGCTATATCAAGTGGGCAGTATCCGTTTGTAAACGGATGGTTGACCGCGAAATTTCTCGGGCTGCTGGCTTATATCGTCTTTGGAACGTTTGCCCTCAAGCGGGGCAGGACAAAGGCGATCCGCGCTATGTTTCTGGGTTTCGCGCTGCTCGCCTACGCCTACATCATCAGTGTTGCGCTGACGCGTAATCCGCTGCCCGGCTTGTAGTCAGTCAGTTGGGATGATGATTCATCAGGGCTTTCAGCCCGTTAACATTCAAGATCCGGATATGTTTTTGCTGGACGGCGATATGGCCTTCTTCTTGGAATCGGGAGAAGGCGCGCGAAACCGTTTCGAGCTTGAGGCCGAGGTAGCTGCCGATTTCTTCGCGCGTCATGCGCAGGTAAAACTCGGCGTGAGAAAAACCACGTGCCGTGAATCGCTGCGAGAGATTGAGCAGGAAGGCGGCCAGTCGCTCTTCGGCGCGCATGGTGCCGAGCAGCATCATTACGCCGTGGTCGCGGACGATTTCGCGGCTCATGACCTTGTGAAAATGGTGCTGCAAGGTATGAATTTCACGCGACAGGCTTTCCAGTTGCGAAAACGGAATGGCGCAGATTTCACTATCTTCGAGGGCGATCGCGTTGCAGGTGTGGTGTTCAGTGCTGATGCCGTCAAGTCCGAGCAGCTCGCCAGCCATCTGGAACCCGGTCACCTGATCCCGGCCATCCTCAAGCAGCACATCGGTTTTGAAGAAGCCGCTACGGATGGCGTAAATTGCATCGAATGTTTCTCCGGCCCGGTAGAGGTGGTCGCCACGCTTGATGCGGCGACGGGTCGATACCAGGTCATCCAGGCGTTCGAGCTCGTCAATGTTGAGTCCGAAGGGTAGGCAGAGTTCGCGCAGATTGCAGTTCGAACACGCCGTCTTGATGACCGAAAGAGAAATTTCCTGTGAAGCTGTTTGTTGGGGCATCATCAACCTGCGTTCGCTTGATCCATGTCAACCATGATTTGGCACCATCCGAACATAATCCGTGCAACTCTTGGTGGTATGTTTAATGAATTTCGCAACTGAAAACCTCGTATTCGATCCTCAGATCATTCGCCGCTTCGACGTCAACGGCCCCCGCTACACTTCGTATCCGACGGCCGATCGTTTCGTCGAAGCTTTCGATTCGGACGCTGCCAAACTGTGGCTCGGCAAGCGCAACATCGGCGGTATCAGCCGTCCGCTGTCATTATACTTCCACATACCGTTCTGTAACACTATCTGCTATTACTGTGCCTGCAACAAGATCATTACCAAGGATCACGGGCGCAGCGCCAAATACCTGAAATACCTTGCCAAGGAGCTTGCCCTGCAAAGCGCCAGCCTGGACGGTCAGGACGGCGAGCATGAAGTGATCCAGCTGCATTGGGGTGGCGGTACGCCGACTTTCCTGTCGCATGACGAAATGCGGCAACTGATGAGCGAAACCCGCAAGCATTTCAAGTTGCTCGATGGCGGTGAGTACTCGATCGAAGTTGATCCGCGCAAGGTCGATACGGCAACCGTGGCTTTGCTTGGTGAACTGGGTTTCAACCGGATGAGTGTCGGCGTCCAGGACTTCGACGAACGTGTTCAGATTGCCGTTAATCGCGTCCAGACCGAAGAAGAAACGGCGAATGTGATCAATGCCGCGCGGGCCAACGGTTTCAAATCAGTTTCGGTCGATTTGATCTACGGCTTGCCGCATCAGTCGGTCATGGGATTCAACCGGACACTGGAACGTGTTCTGGCCATGGATCCGGATCGCCTGTCGATCTACAACTATGCGCACATGCCGAGCCTGTTCAAGCCGCAGCGCCGGATCGCCGAGCCGGATTTGCCATCGGCCGATACCAAACTGCAAATTCTTGCCCTGGCGATCAAAAAGCTGACCGAAGCTGGCTACGTCTTTATCGGCATGGATCACTTTGCCAAACCGGATGATGAGCTGGCTGTGGCTCAGCGTCAGGGGCGCTTGCATCGCAATTTCCAAGGCTATTCAACCTACGCTGACTGCGACATGCTGTCTTTCGGTATTTCGTCGATCAGCAAGGTCGGGCCGACCTACAGCCAGAACGTCAAGACACTTGATGAGTACTACGATCGGCTCGATGAGCAGATGCTGCCGGTGTTCCGCGGCATTGAACTGAATGCCGACGATATTCTGCGTCGTTCGATCATCCAGGCCCTGATGTGCCACTTCGAATTGTCCATCGAGAGCATCCAAAGTGCTCACTTGATTGATTTCCACAAGTATTTCGCTGCCGAGCTGGAAGACATGCGCGAAATGGAGCGTGGTGGTCTGCTCAAGATCGAGCGTGACTGGATTACCGTCCTGCCGCCGGGACGGATGCTGGTTCGTGCAATTTCGATGGTTTTTGATCGTTATCTGCGGGCTGATCGCCAGCGGACGCGCTACTCGAAAGTCATCTGAGCGCTGCGTTCAGCAGAGGCGGACAGGTTAAACTGTCCGCCTTGTTTTTTGGATGTCTGCGGCCATGCCTGATTCTGGCTATCTAGCCCTTTTCCTTGTCGGACTGCTTGGCGGTACGCATTGTGTCGGCATGTGCGGCGGAATTGTCGGCGCTCTTTCGATGGGCGCTCCCGGTCGTTGGTCCTTGCTGTTTGCCTACAATGCCGGGCGTATTCTGTCCTATTCCGCAGCAGGGGCAATGGCCGGTGCGCTGGGGGCAGCCAGCCTGGGGCTGGAAGGCCAGGTTCCGGTTCGTCTGGGACTCTATCTGCTGGCCAATCTGATGCTCATTGCGCTCGGTCTTTACCTGCTCGGCATTACGCGCGCGCTGGCCTTTATGGAGAAGGCCGGGCAATCCTTGTGGCGTTTGATCCAGCCCTTGACCCGCCGTTTTTTGCCTGCCAGCAATGTGTTTCAAGCTTTTCCCCTTGGCGTGCTTTGGGGATGGTTGCCCTGCGGACTTGTTTACAGTGCATTGGCCACCTCCTTGGCTGCAGGCTCGGCAGGTCGCGGGGCGTTAACCATGCTGGCTTTCGGTTTGGGTACTTTGCCCAATCTTCTGCTGGCTGGCATTGTGCTGGCCCGGCTGAATGAATTTGTTCGTCGCTCCGCTGTCCGTCTGATATCCGGATTGCTGGTCCTGGGATTCGGGGTTTATGGCATGCTGGGTTTGATCCGCTTGCTTCGCTGAATTTTTTTGGGAATGCCACTGATGAAAATTTTATTGCCCGTTGATGGCTCCGATTGCGCCTTGCGCGCCGTTGATCAATTGATCGCTCACTCCTCCTGGTACCGGGAGGTGCCGGAAATCCACCTGCTCAACGTACATCCGCCGATTCCGCTGGGCCGCGTACAGGCGCACATCGGGAAAGAAACCTTGCATGATTATTATCTTGAAGAAGGGCAGCGAGATTTGCTGTCTGCGCAAGAGGCGCTCAATCAGGCGGGGCGTTATCACACCAGCCACATTCATGTCGGGCAGCCGGCCGAGGTGATTGCCAAGGTTGCCGCCGAGCTTGGCTGCGACCTGATTGTCATGGGGTCGCATGGCCGCAGTGGCGTTGCCGGCTTGATCGCAGGTTCGGTCGCCAGCCGTGTGTTGCACCTGGCGCATTGTCCTGTGCTTTTGGTCAAATGAGCGACGATAACGCAGGCAAGGTTGTCGAGTTTGCCATTGCCGGAATGACTTGTGCCGCTTGTTCTGCGCGCCTTGAGAAAGTGCTGAATCGCCAGCCGGGCTTGCAGGCCAACGTCAATCTGGCGGCCGAACGTGCCCGCGTGCGTTTTTCCGGGGCGGCAGACGAGGCGCAGGTCATCGCCGCCGTGGCCAAGGCGGGCTTTTCCGCCACTCGGGTTGATGGTCAGACGCGTGAGCGCGAAAAAGCCGAGAAAAACCGTGTTTACCGCAGCGATCTTCGTCGTTTCTGGATTTCGGTTGCGTTGACCTTGCCCTTGCTTGGCCAGATGTTGTTTATGTTTGGCGAGCATGGTCACCAGAACGAACTCCCCCGCTGGTTGCAGTTTGCGCTGGCGACACCGGTTCAGTTCTGGATCGGCTGGCGCTTCTACGACGGTGCCTGGAAAGCGTTGCGTGGCGGCGGTGCCAATATGGATGTGCTGGTTGCCCTGGGGACGACCATGGCCTGGTTGCTGTCCAGTGTCGTGACCCTGCTCGGGTTGGCGCAGCACGTTTATTTCGAAGGCGGTGCGGCGGTCATTACGCTGGTCCTGCTCGGTAAATTACTGGAGGCACGGGCCAAGTCGCGAACGTCGGAGGCGATCGAGGCGCTGGTTCGCCTGCAACCGCGCATGGCGCGGGTCGAGCGTGATGGACAGTGGGTTGAAATGCCGGTTGAAGCATTGATGCCGGGTGACATCTTCATGGTTCGTCCGGGCGAGAGCGTACCGGTCGATGGCGAGGTGATCGACGGCGAATC
The DNA here is from genome assembly GCF_016864195.1 of Dechloromonas sp. TW-R-39-2. Classification (NCBI taxonomy): domain Bacteria; kingdom Pseudomonadati; phylum Pseudomonadota; class Betaproteobacteria; order Rhodocyclales; family Azonexaceae; genus Dechloromonas; species Dechloromonas sp. TW-R-39-2. The sequence continues at coordinate 2,742,420 of NZ_CP045202.1, read as the reverse complement.
CAGCCTGAATGAGTCTATGCTGACCGGGGAAAGCATGCCGGTCGGTAAAAAAGCGGGTGACAAGGTTTTTGCCGCGACAGCGAACGGGCATGGTGCGCTGCATTGTCGGGCAACTGGCGTCGGTGAGCACACTTTGCTTGCCGGCATCATCCGGATGGTGGGCGAGGCTCAGGGCTCCAAGGCGCCGGTGCAGCGCCTGGCCGATCAGATTTCTGCCGTTTTTGTTCCGGTTGTCTGCGCAATTGCGGCCCTGACCCTGCTGGGCTGGTGGTGGCAGAGTGGTGATTTTTCTGTCGCCTTGATCAATGCCGTGGCTGTGCTGGTGATCGCCTGTCCGTGTGCTCTCGGCCTGGCAACGCCGACGGCAATCATGGTCGGGACGGGGCAGGGGGCTCGGGCCGGAATTCTGGTCAAGAATGTCGAAGCGCTGGAGCGGGCTGAAAAAATCAGGATTCTGGCACTTGATAAAACCGGAACGCTGACCTGCGGCCAGCCGCAACTGACCGACATTGTTCCGCGCCACATGGCGAGTGATGAGGCGTTGCGTCTTGCCGGGGCCCTCGAACAGCATTCCGAACATCCACTGGCACGCGCCGTGCTGGCAGCCCTGGGTACGGTCGACCTCGAAAAAGTGCAGGATTTCAAGGCGCATCCTGGTCATGGTGTGAGTGGCGTACTGGCCGGCCGAGCGCTTCGTCTGGGCTCGCCCGATTGGCTCGATTGTGCAGCCGATCCCGAGGTGCTGGCTTTGCAGCAGGCGGGCAAGACGGTGATCGTGCTGGCCGATGAGCAGCAAGTGCTGGCTTTGCTGGCGATTGCCGATGCGTTGCGCCCGACCTCCCGTCAGGCGGTGGAAACCCTGCTGGCTCGCGGCATTCGGGTCGTCATGCTGACCGGAGACAATGAGGCAACGGCCGCCGCCATCGCAGCGCAGGCTGGTATCGTCGAATTTCGTGCCGGCATCCTGCCGGGTGACAAGGCCAGCGCGGTGGCCAGCTTGAAAGCGGATGGCTTGCTGGTGGCAATGGTTGGCGATGGTATCAACGATGCGCCGGCGCTGGCCGCTGCCGATGTCAGCTTCGCGATCGGGGCTGGCTCGGATGCGGCAATCGAGGCGGCCGACCTGACTCTGATTCGTAACGACCTGCTCGGTGTAGTCGACGCAATCGACCTATCCACGGCCACCTTGGGGAAGATACGGCAGAATCTTTTCTTCGCATTCATCTACAATGTGGCAGGTATTCCGCTGGCTGCACTCGGTTTGCTCAATCCCGTTTTTGCCGGGGCGGCAATGGCCATGAGTTCGGTTTCGGTGGTGTCGAATTCGCTTCTTCTGAAACGTTGGCAGCCGGATGCGCTGCGGCAGGAGAAAAAATAAGGCTTTGAGAGGAGTTTTGATGACCGTTAAGCACAGGCAGAAAGGGCCGGAAAATGATTTTCGGTGATACTGCCCATGTGCTCGCCGGGCATCAAGGTGGCGAGGCGGAGTACGACGCCCTGTTTGATGCCGCGATGGCGGCAGCGCAGGTCGGGATTTTCATCCATCAGGATGGTCGTTTCAAATATGCCAACGCTCATTTGCTCCAGCTGATCGGCTATTCGGCAGATGAACTGATTGACCGGATGGGGCCGCTTGATCTGCTGGCGCCGGGTGAGCAGGCGCTTTTCCTGCAGCACCTTGCAGAGGAGACCGCGGGCATCTCCAGCCATCAATACGAACTTTCGGTTCGTCACAAGGATGGCGAATCGATTCCGGTCAGTCTGCTTGGACGATCCACCCGGTTTAACGGCCGGGCGGCATCGGTTGCCAGTGTCCTGAATATTTCAGCCCAGCGCGAAGCTGAAAGACAGGCGCGGGAACTGGCTGATTTCGATGCGTTGACTGGCTTGCCGAACCGCCGTCTGCTGGCCGACCGGATGGTCCAGTTGCTTGCCGTCGCCGAGCGCGAGCAAGGTGCCGCGGCGCTGATTTTTCTCGATCTCGACCACTTCAAGCGGATCAACGATTCCCTGGGGCACAGCTTGGGCGATGAATTGCTTTGCGCGGTGGCCCAGCGTTTGTCGACCGTGGTCCGGCGGGTCGATACCCTGGCCCGCCTGGGCGGCGATGAATTCGTCTTTGCGCTGCCGTCGACCCATTCCGGCGCGGCCGCGGAGATCGCCCGGCGTCTGGTTGAAGTCTGCAATGAGCCCTTTTTTGTCGGTGGGCACGAGTTGACCGTGACAGCCTCGCTGGGCATCAGCCTTTACCCGCAGGACGGAAAGGATGCCGAAACCCTGCTCAAGAACGCCGATACAGCGATGTACAAGGCCAAGGAACAAGGGCGTAACGCCTTTCAGTTCTACGCCAGCGCAATGAACACGGCGATGCTGGAGCGTTTGCTGATCGAGAGCGATCTGCGGCGGGCGCTTCGCCTGAATGAATTCACGCTGGATTACCAGCCACTGGTCAGCCTGCAGAGCGGATTGATCGTCGGTGTTGAAGCACTGGTGCGTTGGCGGCATCCGGAACTTGGCATCATCATGCCGGACAGCTTCATTCAGGTGGCCGAAGAAACCGGGATGATCAACCGGCTGGGGGACTGGGTGCTCGGTGAAGCTTGCCGCCAGGCGCAGGCCTGGTGCGACGCCGGCTTGCCGCAGATGATTGTCGCGGTCAACGTTGCGCCGGTGCAGTTTCGCCAAGCGGGCTTTGTCGAGGCGGTAGCCGGGGCGCTGGCTGCCAGCGGGCTGGAGGCCGGCCTGCTTGAACTGGAGGTGACCGAGCGAACGGTGATGCACGATGCCGAAATCCATCTTGGCACCTTGTCGTCGCTCAACCGGATGGGGGTGGAGCTTTCGCTCGACGATTTTGGTACCGGCTATTCATCGCTGGCTTATCTGAAACGTTTCCCCGTCGGCAAATTGAAGATTGATCGTTCTTTCATCCGCGATCTGGAAAACGATCCGGACGACCGGGCCATTGCCTCGACCATTATCAGCATGGGGCGTAACCTGCGCCTGACCGTGTTGGCCGAAGGGGTGGAGAATGCACAACAACTCGCCCTGCTGCGCGATATGGGCTGCGATATGGCCCAGGGCTATTATTTCAGCCGGCCGCTGCCTGCCGGTGAGATGACCGTGTTGCTGCGTCAGCAACCGTTTTTGAACAAGGAGTAAATGGTGGAAGAAACGTTGATCAAAGTCGGCGGCATGAGTTGCCAGGGGTGCGTCAAAAATATCAATCAGCTGCTGCTGGCCATGCCAGGGGTCAATTCAGCCGATGTGTCGCTTGAGGCAGGGGAGGCGAAAGTCACTTTCGACCCGGCAAAAATCCAGCGCCTTGCCTTGCTTGAAGCCATCGAGGACGCCGGCTTCGATGCCGAATAGTCCATTTTGAACATTCGTAACGAGAAACCAGCCGTGTCAGACGAAAAACCCAGACTTACCCAACTTTCCCACGGCGGCGGCTGTGGCTGCAAGATTGCACCGGCCGTGCTCCAGAAAATCCTGGCCGGCATGCCGCCAGGCATCGTCCCGCCCCAGTTGCTGGTCGGTACCGAAACCAGCGACGATGCTGCGGTCTACCAGATCAATGCACAACAAGCGATTGTCGCAACGACGGATTTCTTCATGCCGATCGTCGACGACCCCTTCGATTTTGGCCGCATCGCTGCGACCAACGCTATTTCCGATGTCTACGCCATGGGCGGCACGCCGCTTTTCGCGCTGGCGCTGGTCGGCATGCCGGTCAATGTCCTGCCGCTCGAAACCATCGGCCAGATTCTTGCCGGGGGCGATGCGGTGTGTCGTGCGGCGGGGATCCCGATTGCCGGTGGTCACACCATCGATTCGGTTGAACCGATTTACGGTCTGGTGGCCATCGGTCTGGTCAATCCGGATCATCTCAAGCGTAATTCCGGTGCCAAGGCCGGGGACAAGCTGATTCTCGGCAAGCCGATCGGTGTCGGGACCTACAGCGCCGCGATCAAGAAGGACAAGCTGCATCCGGGCGATTACGCCGCCATGGTGGCCAGCACCACGCAACTCAATACGCCGGGGCCGGTCCTCGCCTGTCTGGACGGGGTGCATGCCGTGACCGACGTTACCGGATTCGGCTTGCTGGGGCATTTGCTCGAAGTTTGCAAAGGCAGCCAGTTGCGCGGCAAAGTCAAATTTGCCGATATTCCGCTATTGCCCCGGGCACAGGAATTTGCCGAGGCCGGTGTGATTACCGGTGCTTCCGGACGCAACTGGGCAAGTTACGGGCAGGATGTCGTCTTTGATCAGGCTTTGGGTGAAACTGCCCGCCACCTGCTGACCGATCCACAAACCTCCGGTGGGCTGCTCGTTGCCTGCGCTCCCGATACCGTCACGGAAGTGCTGTCGATCTTCCTGCAGCAAGGCTTTGGCCATGTTTCGGTGATCGGCGAAGTGGAGGAAGGGCAGCCGGGGATCGAGGTGTATTGAGCGTCATTTCACGGTGTTACTGCGGGTCGGTCTTGAGCTTTTTTTACAAATGAGATACATTCTCGTTTCTATTTATGAACTAGCCAGCCAATTCAGCATAGCCAGCCAGGTTCTCAAAGAAACTGTTTGAGCCTGTCCGGTATTTTTCCAGCAGGGTAGTCCACTGACTGCCTTGCTGTGGTCGACCGATTCTCAAACGCAGAATTCGGCAAGCCAGCCTTTCGCCAGCCAGCCGCCTCAATGACTCGCTAAAGGACTGTCCGTGAAAAAAACCAAGTTGCTCGCCCGGGAAAAAGCCGGGCCTTTGTCTTCAACCCCCTGTTCGACTGATCGCGCCAGCCCGGTTTTGCCGCTGGGTGCCGCCATGTTCGTTGGCCTGATGGGGGCCGCAGGGGTGGCTGTTGCCCAGGAAGCGACGCTGGCACCGGTGACCGTCAAAGCCAATGCCGAGCAGCAGGATGGTTATCGGGCCAGCAAGACCCGTGTCGGCAAGGTGGTTCAGGACCCGCACGATGTGCCGCAGGCCATTACGACGATTACCCGCTCGCTGATGGAAGAGCAGGAAGCCAATTCGTTGCGCGAAGCGTTGCGCAATGTTTCCGGCCTTTCGTTCAATGCCGCTGAAGGCGGTCGTTCGGGCGACAACATGATGCTGCGCGGGTTCTACACCTTTGGTGACATGCACCTCGACGGTATTCGCGACACGGCGCAGTACGACCGTGAAGTATTCAACCTGGAGCAGGTCGATGTGCTGCGCGGTGCGGCCGCCATGCTGTTCGGTCGTGGTCAGGCCGGCGGTGTGATCAACCAGGTCAGCAAGACGCCGATGCTTTACGGTATCAACAAGGTCAGCGCCGGTTTTGGTACCGATGGTTTCTTCGAAACCAAGGCCGACCTGAATCAGCGTATCGGCGAAACAACCGCATTGCGCCTCAATCTGATGAATCGCGATGAAGGGAGTTCACGTTCGAACCCGGTCACCGGCACGACCCCGGAAATCCATCGTCAGGGCATTGCCCCGAGCATCGCCTTCGGTCTGGGAACGCAGCATGAGCTGACTTTGAGCCATTTCTGGTTGCAGACCAACGATCGCCCGGATTATGGTGTGCCATTCAACGGCCAGGCCAAGAAGCCGGAAGCCAATCACGCCAAGTCAAGCACGTACTGGGGGCTTAGTGGCCAGTTCGATGAAAGCCAGACCAATGTCACGACCCTGAACTACCTGTTCAAGATTTCGCCGGATACGCAGTGGCGGACTGTCATGCGTGCCGCAAACTACAAGCGCTCTTACTGGGCAGGAGCCCCTGAGGGGGTTCGCTTGCCTAATGGTACACGGACAGATCCGGCGACAACAATTCAGTCTGGCGGCGGTGCAAAAACGCGTGAATTCGATACCGACAACTTTGTTATCCAGAGCGATTTCAATACCGCGTTCAATATTTTCGGCATGCGTAACGAACTCGTGACCGGCGTGGAGTACCTGAAGGAAGATTCGAAGCGCTGGGCTTTGCGTAATCTCGGTACAGCCGCCAACCCGGTGTACAAGTCCGGTCACTACACTTCTGCCTCGCCGAATACCTATAACGGCGATACCTACAGTGCTTATGTCCAGGATACGCTCGAATTTGTCCGTGACTGGAAGTTGACCGCAGGTATCCGCCGCGACGAAATGCGTTCCGGTTATCAATCGGTCAGCAATACCGGTGTGGTCAGCAACTTCAGTGGTGATTTTGGCGAAAACAGCTACCGCACCGGCCTCTCGTGGCAGCCTTCGGCGGCACAGCATTACTACCTCGGCTGGAGCGACTCGTTCAGCCCGACAGCCGATCTTTACCAGCTTTCGGGTAACCAGTATCCGGCCGAACGTTCCAAGGTCACGGAAATTGGCGCCAAGTGGTTGTTGCTCGATGGCAATCTGGCCTTCCGCACGGCACTCTATACCGCGACCAAGAACTGGGAGCGCAACACCGATCTGGAATCCACCTCTTCAATCCTGACCAAGAAACGTCAATCGGATGGTCTGGAACTGGAACTGGCCGGCCGGATTACCGACCAGTGGGAAGTTTTCAGCGGCTTGTCGTTGATCGATGCTGAAATTCTGCAGGTTGCGCCGACGACTGGCAACGCGAACTTCATCGGCCACAATGCCCGTAATACGCCGAAGCAGACGTTCAATTTGTGGACCACGTATCAGTTGCCGATGGGCTTCAAAGTTGGCGGCGGCATGGAGTACAAGAGCAAGCGCTACGGTGGCGCCCCGACGGGCAACAGTGCAACAACGCCGTTCAACCCGAACTTCGTGCCGTCCTACACGCGCTGGGATGCCATGGTTGCTTATGAGCAGCCGAAATACACGATCAAGCTCAACATCCAGAATGTCTTCGACACCCTGTATTACGACGCGATCTACGACAACGGTGGCTTCACTTATGTTGGCCAGCCGCGCCGCTTCATCCTGAGCACGGAATACAAGTTCTAAGAAATGTCTGACCCAACGCCCCCGACCTGAAAAGCGGGGGCGTCTTTGCTTGAGGAAGCGATGCTGATTACTATCGATGACGTTTTGACCCCGGAAGAGCTGTCGACCGCGAAATCGTTGCTGGCACAATCGACCTGGTCGGATGGGCAGATAACCGCAGGTTTGCAGGCGGCCAAAGCCAAGAACAACGAGCAACTGGCCGAAAATGCTGAGCATTTGCCGGCCTTGCGCCGTCTGGTACTCAATGCGTTGAACCGGAATGCGCTGTTTTTTACCGCCGCCTTGCCGCTCAAGATTTTGCCGCCATTCTTCAATCGCTATGGTGGCGACAGTAATTACTACGGTTTTCACACCGACAACGCCATGCGCCAGATGCCGGACGGCAGCGGCTATGTCCGGGCCGATGTTTCGGCCACGCTGTTTCTGTCCGACCCCGACGAATACGAAGGCGGGCTGCTGACCATTGAAGACACCTTCGGCAAACACGGGGTCAAGCTCAAGGCGGGCAGCATGGTGGTTTATCCCTCGACTTCGATTCACGAAGTTGCCCCGGTGACGCGGGGGCATCGCGTTGCCTGCTTCATGTTCATGCAGAGCATGGTGCGCGACCCCGGCCAGCGCCGCATGCTGTTCGATATGGACATGGCGTTGCTCAGCCTGCGCGAGACGCAAGGCGACAGCGAGCCGGTCGTCCGTCTGACCGGCTGCTATCACAATCTCCTGCGTCGCTGGGCAGACAGCTGATGTTCCAGGCGCCGTTGCTTGACGGCATTCCGCGCGACATCGTCGCGCTGGCCGACTATGAAGCCTACGCCCGTCGCCGTCTTGACGACAATGCCTGGGCTTATCTCGATGGTGCGGCCGCCGATGAGCTGACCCAGGCCTGGAATCGCGCCGCCTTCGATCGTCGCAGCCTGCTGCCGCGGGTGATGGCCGATGTTGCCGGCGGGCATTGCCGGACGACGTTGCTCGGCCGCGAACTGCCCAGCCCGGTGCTGCTGGCACCGGTTGCCTGGCAAAAACTGTTTCATCCGGATGGCGAACTGGCGACTGCCTATGCCGCCTCGGCGCTGGGCGCCGGCATGGTGCTCAGCACGCTGGCTACTTGCCAGATCGAGGATGTGGCTGCCGCAGCCCGGCGGGGTGGCGATGGGCCGCGCTGGTTCCAGCTGTACCTGCAACCGGAACGCAGCCTGAATGCCGAACTGGTACAGCGAGCCGAAGCTGCCGGCTACGAGGCCATCGTTTTTACTGTTGATGCGCCCTTGCACGGCATACGCAATCGCGAGCAGCGTGTCGGTTTCCAACTGCCGCCCGGCATTGAGGCCGTAAACCTGCGTCGACCGCAGCAAACGGACGATGTTGAGGGAATGGCCCGGCGTCGGCGTTCGGATGCTGAAAAACGCGCACAGCGCGGCCCCAGCAAAGTGTTCGATGACTTGATGCCGCATGCCCCGACCTGGCGCGATCTTGAATGGCTGCTCGCGACGACCCGTTTGCCGGTCATCGTCAAGGGCATCCTGCATCCGAACGATGCCGTCCGCGCGGTCGATCTCGGGGCGGCCGGTATTGTCGTCTCCAACCATGGCGGCCGTACGTTGGATACCTTGCCGGCCAGCCTTGATGCCTTGCCGGCGATTGCCGAGCGCCTGCTCGGTCGCGTCCCCATCCTGCTCGATGGCGGCATCCGGCGTGGCACCGATATTTTCAAGGCCATTGCCCTCGGGGCATCGGCCGTCATGATTGGCCGTCCCTATATCCACGCGCTGGCTGCTGCCGGCCCACTGGGTGTCGCCCACGTGCTGCGCCTGCTGCAGGACGAACTTGAGGCCACCATGGCCTTGTGCGGTGTTGCCAGCCTCAGTCAGATTTCAACCGATTATTTCAAAGCACCTTCTTTCAGGAGAACCGACCGATGAACAAGAAAATGACGCTGATCGCCCTGTTGCTGGCGACGACCGGCCTGGCCGCCCAGGCTCAGGAAAAGGTTTTGAACCTCTATTCCGCCCGCCACTATCAGACCGACGAAAAGCTCTACGACAACTTCACCAAGCAGACCGGCATCAAGATCAACCGGATCGAGGGCAAGGAAGAGGAGTTGATGGAGCGTATCCGCAACGAAGGCGCCAACAGCCCGGCGGATGTGTTTATCACGGTCGACGCCGCCAGATTGGCCAAAAGCGATGAGTTGGGGCTGTTCGCACCGGTCAAGTCGAAGCTGCTCGAATCGCGGATTCCGGCCCACTTGCGCAGCGATACCTGGTTTGCCTTTTCGACCCGGGCGCGCGTCATCATCTATAACCGCAATGTACTCAAGGCAGAGGATGTCGCGACTTACGAATCGCTGGCCGATCCGAAGCTGAAAGGCAAACTGTGCAGCCGCTCCGGTGCGCATCCCTATAACCTGTCTCTGGTTTCTTCCTTGATCGCCCACGATGGCGAAGCAAAGACCGAAGAGTGGGCCAAGGGCGTTGTCGCCAACTTTGCGCGTGCGCCAAAGGGCGGCGATACCGATCAGATCAAGTCGGTGGCGGCCGGCGAATGCGGCGTGGCCGTTTCCAATACATATTACCTGGCCCGTCTGATTCGTTCCGACAAGATAGAAGAGCGCCGGATGATGGAGCGGGTCGGCATCGTCTGGCCGAATCAGGCCGGGCATGGCGCGCACATCAATATTTCGGGCGGCGGCATGGTCAAGACCGCGAAGAATCAGGAAGCTGCCGTCAAGTTCCTGGAGTACCTGGCCAGTGACGATGCCCAGCGCTATTTCGCCGATGGCAATAATGAATGGCCGGTCGTGGCCAGCGTCCAGACCAATAACCCGGCGCTTGATGCGATGGGCAAGTTCAAGGCCGATACCTTGCCGATCAGTGCGTTGTCGAAACATGTTGCGACCGCCCAGAAACTGCTTGATCGGGCGGCCTATCGCTAACGACGAACAGGGCAGCCGGTAGATGCCGGCTGCTGTTCTGTTGCTTTTATCACTGGAATCGAGATGAATCGTCGTCAAATCCTGCTTGCCTTGGCGGGCATGGCTACTTTGCCCAAGTTATCCCTGGCTGCCCCAGCCATCCACCAGGCTATCATTGGTGCGGCCTGGCGCGGGCCGAACAAGAGCGATCCCTACTTTGCCGGTATGCTGCGTGCCGACTGGGACAGTAAAAAAATCGACATTGGCTACGCCGTTCCCCTGCCAACCCGTCCGCATGGCTTGCTGCCCGAACCGGACGGCGGCCTGCTTGTGGTTGGCGCCCGGCCGGGCGGCTGGATGCTGCGTTGCGATGTCGATGGCAAGATCGTCCAGCAACTCGACATGGCGGAAGAAAGTGCCTCCGTCCGTCTGAACGGCCACGCTGTCGTATCGGCCAACGGCAACTTGCTCTACACGACGGAAACAAATCTGACGACCGGGCAAGGGAAAATTGGCGTTCGCGACCTCAAAACGCTGAAGAAAGTTGCCGAGTGGGAAACCCATGGTATCGACCCGCATCAACTGCTGCTCGACCATCAAGGCAATCTGATCGTTGCCAACGGCGGTGTGCCGCGGACCCCGGCAGATAAAAAATACGACCTGCACCGGATGGACCCGTCATTGGTCCGCATCGATCAGCGCAACGGCCAGCTGCTGCGCCAGTGGCGTCTCGATGATCCGAGGCTCAGTTTGCGTCACCTGGCCTGGAGCCACACGCCGGTTGATGCCGATGCGTATCTTGGCATTGCCATCCAGGCCGAGCACGACGATGCAGGCAAACGTTCTTCCGCCCCGATTTTGGCCGTTCTTGATGGCGATGAACTGAGCGTGCCGACGCGTGCCAATGACGGTTTTGGTTATGCGGGTGATATAACGGCGGCCTATAACGGCGGATTTGCCTTGTCGAGCAATCAGGCAGGGCTGGCTCAGTTATGGCATCCGGCGACGCCCGACAAGCTGACGCACATCGTCGAGCTTGAAGAAGCCTATGCCCTGGCCGGCTGGAATGGTCCGGGCAAGGGTGGGGGCGTGCTGGTTGCGACGGGACTGGGTCTGGTTCGCTGGCATCCGACCGCCAAGGCGGCGCTATTGCCATGGCCGAAGCCGATGGCGCTGGATAATCACTGGGTTTTGCTCAACGAGGCATGAGCGGCTTGTGATGGGCGCCTTGCCAGCAAGGTGCCCGTTGGCCAAATTGGCGGTAACGCCAAGACGTTTTGTTTCAGATTGGCTGATTGGGTCGCCGGGCGGTGTATTCGCCGGGAAAGACGGCAACTCAGGCTGTTTTGCGCATCACCTTGCCGGGTTTTTTCTGGTTGCCGTGTGCTTCCTGCAGGCAATCGTGGGCGCATGAGGCGCAGCGACCGCAGTCGCGGGTCACACCCAGATCGCGCCGCAGGTCTTTCAGGGTTCTGGCCCCGCCTTGCGCGGCTTCACGAATCTGGCGATCGGTCACTGCGTGGCAAACACAGACGTACATGGCATCAATTCCGAAGAAAGATTGAACAATGAGAACCATTCGCATTGTATATAAATGCGAATGAATGTCAATTGTGTTTCGTTGGTTTCAAGGCGTTCTGAAATTATTCAAGCTCGGCCGCATCGAGTGCGTTCAGTCGATTGATGTTTTCAGCAAGCGATCTGGCCAGGCTTGATGCCCCTGTATTTTTCATGAAAATGCATGGCTTGCCTGTCCGCTTGCACTGTTCCTTGACCCGCCAGTAAGCGTTGTGGCTGATGCAGCCAGCTTGGCAGATGACCAGGTCGGCCGCGGCCAGTGCACCATCGATCCGGTGCAGACTTTCTTCAAGGCCGCCGTCGTGGTGCAGGAAGCGTCCGCCATGCTGCTCGATGATGCCGCGGTAGGCTTCGATCGATCCTGCCCGCCCGCCGACGCACAGGACATTTTTGCCATCCAGTCGTTCGTGGCTGGCCAGTTGGGCGATAGCGCAGTCCGGGCCCGCGGATGTTTCATCTATCGCGGTGTCGGGCAATCCATTCTGGCCGCTTCGGCGCAGTGCGTTGTTTTCCAGTTCGAGTCGGGCGGCATGGGCAGAAATGGCCAGCGCGCGTGCTTCTGCATCACTGGCTCGACGGGCTAGCGCCTGCCTGTTCTTGAGTTCGGGAATGCTGCTGCGCAGGGTGTCCAGTTCGCCTGCCTGACGCGCCAGGCAGGCGTCTTTGCCGGCCAGTTCGATGCGTAATTCGCTGATGCACTGTTCCTGGCGTTGTGCTTCGCGCAAGCGTTCTTCGCGGATCAGGGCAATTTCCTGGCGAGCGAGCATGGCCTGGCGTTCGAGCTCCCGATTTTCTTGCTGCAGTTTGGCGAAAGCTTTCAAGTCGGTCCTTGTGCCGGTCCCGATCTGGTGCTGAAGCATATGGATGTCGCCATAAATTTCCTGCTCCAGTGCTTTGTCGCACGACGGGTGCGACCATGTTGCCCAGAGTGCGGCAGGAATGGCCGTTCCGATCCGCAGACTTTCCTGCCAGAGTTGTCGAAGGCCCTGAGTCTCCCGAGCTGCGGCAAAGCGCCGGATGTCCGTCTGATAGCGGCGTTCCAGTGTTTTGTAGAGAAGCTCGGCGAGCGGAGTGCGATGCTCGCAGGCACCGACGGCACTTGTGTGCAAAACGAAATCGCTGGTGTCACCCGGAAAGTGCATCACTTTTTTCATCAGGCTGCGAAGTTCATCAACGGCAAAGCAGACGCCAATGATCGGGCAGTGGAATTTGTGCGAAATTTCCCACAGACGCCGGCGACGCGAACCTCTGGCGAGCTGCTCGCTGGCTTCGGGCAAGCTGAAGTCAAATGGCTTGGGCAAGCCGGGAAATGCCGGGGCGGCGGGAAGGCTGCCGCCAGCGACGTGGAAAGGGAATTGTTTGGGCATGGCCTGATCCGGTTGGCTGGCTGGCTAACCCGTTCGGGCGTGGCTGGCTGATGGGGCAAATGAAGCGTGTTGCGGTCTACTTGGTAAATCCGGGATTTTTGCTGCTCTGACTCAAGCGGATGCTGGCTCGGTCACACAAGGCCCGGGTTGCTTCGTCCAGGTCGCTGGCATCCGAAATACATTCGAGTAAACGGGCGGCCTGACTGGCGGCATGGGGGCAGGCGGTTTCCGAATGATGGAGCAGAAGGCTTAATGCGCCGGCCCACAGTTCTGTTTTTGGCATGCTCGACTCCTTGCTTAAAGCCAGTTATGCGCAGACATCAAGACCCACAGGACAAACCCGGCAAACGACAAGTTAAGGATGCTGCTCATGACATTTCCCTATACAAGAATTGTTCTCATTGTATGGGTGGGATGGTGCTTTGTAAATAGGAATTATTCCTATTTGTGAGTGGGTTTTCGAGCTTGGCACCTGTGCGGTGCGAAAGAGGTACCGTTGTCTATTGCCGGGTGGCAGTTTCAAGCCAGCGCAGCAGCGTGGCAAAAAGAATGTCGGGATCAACCGGTTTGGCAATGAAGTCATCCATACCCGCTGACAGACAGGCTTGGCGGTGATCTTCGAAGGCATTGGCAGTCATCGCCAGAATCGGTGTTTTGCTGTTGCGTGGCTGCGTCCGAATCTGCCGGGTGGCTTCCAGACCATCCATTTCCGGCATTTGCATGTCCATCAGGATGATGTCAAAACGGCCATTTTCAGCCTGTGTGACGGCTTCACGTCCGTTGTTGGCGATGCTGACCGAGAAGCCAAGCACATCCTGCAACAGTTCTTTGGCGACTTCCTGGTTGATCAGGTCGTCCTCGGCCAGCAGGATGTGCGTGCCGGGGAAACGTGATTTCAGAATGCCTTCCGCATCGATCGACGAATGTGGACTAGCTGCCGCAGGCTGCGCACAGGCTTCCATTTTGCCCAGCGGAACAGAAAAACGGAATGAACTGCCGGCATCCGGCGTGCTTGTGACGCTGATTTCACCGCCCATCAGTTGGACGACTCGTTTGCTGATTGCCAGACCGAGCCCGGTACCGCCGTATTTGCGCGTGGTTGAATCATCGGCCTGCTCGAAAGGATTGAATAGCCGGGCAATCGCTTCCTTCGAAATACCAATGCCGGTATCCCTGATTTCAAAGCTGACAAGAAGTTGGTCGTTGATTTCTTCCTGCACTGCAACGACGATTGAAATACTGCCGCGTTCGGTGAACTTGATCGCATTCCCGACCAGGTTGAGCAGTACTTGCTGGATGCGAAGCGAGTCGCCCCGGAGTACGCGATTGGCCAGGTCGGGCTCGATCTGTTTGTTCAGAACCAAGCCCTTGGCACCGATCCGGTCTATCGAGAGACTATCGATGTTGCTCAGGATGGTCCCCAGGCGGAATTCTGTTTTTTCCAGAACCAGGTGATCGGCTTCGATCTTGGACAAATCAAGAATGTCGTTGAGCAAATGCAGCAGATGATTGGCCGACATACTGATCTTGCCGAGCCGTTCACCCTGCGCCTGGTCGTGGTTGTTGCGACCGACGATGTGGGTCAGGCCGATGATCGCATTCATCGGCGTGCGCAATTCGTGGCTCATGTTGGCCAGGAAGGTGCTCTTGGCGCGGTTGGCCATTTCTGCGCTTTCCTTGGCTTTCGACAGGTCGGTGGTCCGCTGTTCGACCAGTTCTTCAAGGTGGTTTCGATGGTTGATCAGTTCAAGCTCAGCCTGCCGGCGAAGGGTGATGTCTTCGCCGGACGACAGGGTGCCGACGATCTGGCCGGAAGCATCCCTGAGCAGCGTATTGCTCCAGTAAATCAGGCGACGTTCGCCCCGGCTGTTGATGATCTGGTTCTCATGGTTTTCAGGAATGTCGGTATCACCGGCAATCATCCCGGCAAAAAGGCAGCACACTTCCTGCACCCTCTCGGGAGGCAGGAAATTCTCGAACCAGTTCATGCCGAGCAACTCTGCACTGGGACGGCCGATGATTTCCGCCCCTTTTCGGTTGATCATGACAATCCTGCCCTGCGTATCGAGCGCAAGCAGCATGACCATGGCAATGTCCAGATAATGCTGCGCCAGATCGCGCTCCTGAGCCAGTGCGGCAGTTCTTGCCACGACGTCCGCTTCGAGGCGCATGTGCGATTGCTGGATGCGGTCGGCCATGCTGTTGAAGGTGTCGGCCAGTTGTACCGTTTCCGCACTCTTGCCCGATTCCATACGGACATCCAGTTGTCCCTGGCCCAGTTGTTCGGCGTTGGCGGCCAGCGTTTCCAGCGGCAAGGTCAGCCGGCGGGCGGCCAGCACAACAAGCACCAGGGCCAGTACGGCAAGCAGTGTTCCGAGCGTGAGCAGGTGGTGTGCCTGGATATTCAGCGAGGTCAGGGCGGAGTCGACCGTTTGCAAATGCACCAGACTCCAGCTTTGAGCGCCGCTCAGCGGGATGTGGCGGTAGACCGTGATGAATGATTGACCAAAGGGGTCTTGTTCAATCAGCGAGCCTTCAAAACCGCTGGCAATCATGTTGCCCGGCCGGTAGTTGTCGTAGGCCGGATTGTTCGACGGGTGGCGCGCCAGTTGACGGCCGGTGTTGTCGAACAGCAGGGTCGTGCCGGGATGGCTGGCGTGTACGCCCTCGATGAGAAGATAAGGGGTATCGAGTATGGCAATGACAATGCCGACCAGGCGGTCATGGTCATCCGAGTTGTGGACTTGACGGAGAATGGCCAGATTGGGCCGGTCGGCATAATTGACTTGCTCGATCAGCTCCGTCACGCCTGGCCGTGAGGCGCGCTCGATCAATGCTTCACGCGCAAAGCGCTGGCCGACCTCGTTGGTTTTTGACGAGGCACGAATTTTCATGGTGCTCGGGTCGACCAGGGAAATTTGCAGGTAACGATCCGGATAGGCGCGCTGAAGACGTTCAAAAACCCGTTCCAGATTCTGTTGCAGCTCGCTTTCGACCTTGCCTGACGTCGTGGCCAGCTGGATTTCCAGTGTCCGGCTTTCGGCCAGCACAAGAATGTCGCCCCGGCGCTCGTTGATCGATTGCGCAAAATATTCGCGTTGTTGATCGGCCGAGGCTTCGAGCAGTCGCGATGATTCAGCCAGTTTTTGTTCGCTCGCTCCTTGCAGGCTGATCAGTGGCAGACCGTTGAACCACAGCGCAAAAAGAATGCCGAGGACGAGGAGAAAAAGTCCGCAAAAATAGATCGAGATGCGTGTCGAGAATCGGAAGGGTACCGATTGCATGGGCTTACTCGGCATAGTCGAATTGTTTGGTCTGGTATTTGCGCTGATCGGACATGACACGTTCAAGGCCATCGTAATTCAGTGCCGTAACCACTTTTTCCCAATCTCCGTGTTTGGGAATCTTGTTTTTACCTTGGAGGAAGGTGAATTCACTACGCAGGACAGGCGGTGAGCCTGGCGATGAAATAATGGTCGGTGCCGAGGGGACGTTCAGTATTTCGCGGCGGGTGATGGCCACAATCTGGCTGATCGGCAGCGCGACCGGTTTGCCTGAGAATTTCTCGACATCGGCGATGGCCCACCGGGCGGCCAGTTCGATGTTTTTCTGGCTGCGTCGCATCCATTCGATGGCCCGGACAAAGCCGGCGACCAGAACACGAGCGGCTTCAGGGTCATGTTTCTCGAAATTGCGGTTGATCACGAAGTAGTCCGAGCTCAGACCGCGAAAGACGATCCGGTGCTTGTCATTCTGGCCGAGAGCAATTGACGGCGCAGGCTCCCAGGCAGCAAATGCATCAATTTGACCGCGTGCCAGTGCATCCGGCATGTCATCGACCCGCATCGGGACCAGCGTGACATCATTTTCCGTCAATTTGGTCGACGCCAGCCCCTGCAGCAAGGTGTGATGGGCGCTTGAATTTTCGACGTAGCCAATACGTTTTCCGGCAAGGTTACGAATCTGGATTTCGCCTTTGGCAACAATCGAGGTGGATGTTTGCTTGACCAAGCCAACAATCAATACATCACCGGTTGCTGCACTCAGGATGGTCGGAACATCGCCGAGCAAGCCGGCTTCGAGGCGTTGGTCGGCGAGCAGGGCAAGCATGTCTGCCCCGCGTTGAAAGGGATAAGCCTTGAGCGGGTGTCCCAGTTTGTTTAATTGAACAGCCATGATCCGGTCGCGGCCCATGACTGCACTGATCAGACCGGAAGGGTAGCCGAGTGGCTGAATCCCCAGATCCAGGGAAGGCGAAGCAGGAGTTAGCCCGTAGCGATCGAAATAGGCTTCGGCCAGCACTTGTCCGGCCGGCAGGAGCAGTGCTGCGGTCAACAGCACTCCTGCACTGAAAAATCGCCAGCGAAAATCAGCCTTCATCAAGCAGTCTCCACATTATCGATTGCGTAACGATTTGAATAATCGTCATGTCATGTTAGTCGAAAAATGTGGAGACCACAGCTTGTTTCACTGCGGACGGCGAATCAGTCGCCGCCGGCTTCCATGTGGGCTTGAAGATAATTGGGCAGTGTCACGTTGGCGATCAGGCTGTGTTGCGTTTCCAGCCAGTCGATTGCCTCTTCGCAGTGCTCAAGCAATTCTTCCAGCAAGTCCCGGCTGACGTAGTCCTGCAGGCTTTCGCAGAGTGCAATGGCATCGATCAGCAGCGGACGCTGGATGTCGCGTTCGTAATTCAGATCGCCTTGCAAGCATTCGACGACATGTTCGCCAATCATCAACTTGCCGAGGTTTTGCAGATTGGGCAGGCCTGCGAGGAAAAGGACGCGTTCGATGACTTCGTCGGCTTCCTTCATGACGCGAATCGACTGCTTGTACTGGTAGTCGTTGAGTTTTTCCAGCCCCCAGTTACGGAACATGCGAGCGTGCAGGAAATACTGGTTGATCGCGGTCAACTCGTTTTTCAGCACCTTATTCAGGATTTCGATGACTTTCTTGTCGCCTTTCATCGTTGTCGCTCCTTAAGCCGGGGTGCCGGAATTCATCTGGCTCTGCTGGTAATTCTGCAGGCCGACCAGTTCGATCAGGCGGAGTTGTTTTTCAAGGTAATAGGCATGATCCATCTCGGTATCTTCGAGCTGGATGGCAAGCATGTCGCGGGTCACGTAATCCTGGGCCTTTTCACAGGCCGCCATGGCTTTTTTCAGTTCCCCAACCACCTTGTATTCGACGGCAAGGTCGGACTTCAGCATGTCCGGCACCGTCTTGCCGACCTTCAGCGCTTCGCGCTTGGCCAGATTGGGGGTGCCTTCGAGGAACAGGATGCGCTGGATCAGCGCCCGGGCGTGCTGGCGTTCATGATCGGATTCGTGCAGTGATTTTTCAGCCAGCTGGGACAGGCCGAAGTCAGCGTACATTTCGCCGTGGATCAGATATTGATCAACCGCCGTCAGCTCACCGGCCAGCAGGTTGTTCAGGATATCGATGATTTTTTTATCGCCCTTCATGGCATTCTCCGTAAATAGATGGAACTTGTGGCTGGCTGGTGAAACTTAACTGGCTTGCCCGGAGGCCTATTCTAGGTGGTGGGGAGATCCTTTTCCACCCAGATGTGTCTTGCGACAGCATGTTCCAGCGCCAGTTCCACTTCATCGGCCAGAATGACCGTCATCGGTCGCTGTTGAAGAATCCGGATCGGGCGATTTTCGGCCAGGCCGTAGGCGGTCAATTGTTCGCGCTGCAAGGGATCGATCTCGTCACCCAGCGCAATCAGGCGGACATCGTTGCCGGGGGGAATGAAAGCGAGTGGCAGGCGGGCTTCGTGTTTCGAGTTCATGTCTTTTCAGACCCAGAGTGCGCGCAATATCCAGTTGAACAAACCGCCGATAAAGAAGGCGAAGGGCACAATGACGGCGACCATGCCGAGTGCAACCCGGCTGCCTTGTTCCTTGACCATCATCATCAGGCTGGCAAAGCAGGGGATGAACAAGGTGATGGTGATCATGCCGACGACTGCCTGGATCGGCGTCAGGCCGTGGGCCATGGCGAACAGTCCGGTAGCGCCGAAATCACGGCGCAGAAAACCCATGACGAAGGCCGCCGAAGCTTCCTTCGGCAGGCCGAGCCAGCCCGAAACAAGTGGTTCGCCGGCTTCGATGATGGCTGGCAGAGCGCCGGATTTATCGAGCGCGAACATGATCAAGGTGCCGAGCAGGAAGAGCGGAATGACTTCGATCAGGTACCACTTCAAGCGGCCGCCGGTTTTCTTGAGTACGTTGGCAAAGATGGGCAGGCGCATCGGCGGCAGTTCGGTGACCAGCGGAATGCGTCGTCCGGGAATTAGTTTGGCCGCCAGGAAACCGGCCAGCAGCAGTATGCCGACCATCGCCACGGCCCAGATCAGTACGGCGGCAAAAGAAACGCCACCGAGCATGCCGAGCACGACGCCCAACTGCGCCGAGCAGGGAATGGCCAGGGCGAGCAGGAAAATGGTGATCAAACGTTCGCGCCGGCTGTGCAGGATGCGCGTCGTCAGCGTTGCCATCGTCACGCAGCCGAGGCCGAGCACCATCGGCAGTACGGCGCGGCCGTTGAGGCCGATCATTGCGAATAACCGGTTGGCGATCACCGTCAGGCGCGGCAGGTAGCCGGAATCCTCAAGCACGCCGAAAGCGAAGAAAAAGGTGGTGACGATGGGCAGGATCAACGCCAGGGCGTAGGTCATGCCCATGGTCCACAGGCCGTACTGGCCGACCAGCAATTCGGCCAGCCAGGGCAGGTTGACCGCGGCATGGACCGCTTCGCTGAACAGTGGATTGAGAATGCCTTCGAAAAGGTCTTTTTCCATTAGCCCGACGAGCACAGAGGCACCAAAGACGCCGACGAATTGATAAACGGCAAACAGCACGCCGAGCAGGATGGGAATGCCCCACACGGGATGCACGACGTATTGTCCGATGCGCTGCGAAAGCAGCGGGCTGCTTTTCGGGGCGCGCTGAATCACGCTGGCTGCCAGGGTGTCTGCCGCCTGGGTGCGTTCGCGCGACAGCAGGGTGGGCAGGTCGCCTTCGGCTGGTTGGCTTGCCGACTGGCGCAGTGCCTCAAGGGGCGGATATTGCTCGCCCGTTGTTTCGCGCAGCCAGTTTTCAACTTCGGGGTCGCCCCCCAGATACAGGATGGCCAGGCCACGCGCTGCCAGATGCGGGTGGGCCGCATGGGTTTCGATGTATTGGCCGACTTGTCCGATGGCGGTCTCGATTTCGGCATCGTAGCGGAGCAGCGCCTGCGGTCGACGGGCCGAGGCGATTTCGCCGATCAGGGCGCCGATTCCTTCACCGCCGGTCGCCACCGTGGCCAGCACCGGTACGCCGAGTTCCTCGGCCAATGCCGGAATGTCGACGGTTACGCCGCGGGCGGCCGCTTCGTCGTGCATATTGAGCGCCAGTACCATCGGGACACCCAATTCGGCGAGCAAGGCACTGAGCGTCAGTGTGCGGCGCAGGTTTTTGGCATCGCCGACTTGCAGCAGGGCGCGTGTATCTTCCTTGAGCAGGGCGCGCATCGTGGCGCGTTCGTCGTCGCTGCGCGAGGGCAGCGCCAGCACGCCGGGGGTGTCGAGCAGCGTGGTCCCGGGGTCGAAGCGGGCGCTGGCCCGCGTTACTTCAACCGTTGTTCCAGGATAGTTGGAGACATTGACGTATGCCCCGGTCAACCGGTGAAAAAGGACGGATTTCCCGACATTCGGGTGGCCGACGAGAAGGACGGCGCTGGCGCTGGAGGCGAGGGTATTCACGTGGATTCTGGTTGTTGAGGCATCACGGTCGGCCGGGAACGTTCCCGGCCGGGCAATACTTTACGCCGGATTGTTTACCAGATGAAAAATACCAGGCTCCAGATGCCGGCCATCAGACCGATCGACCACAGCATCGCAGCAACTGCCAGGCCGGATTTGAACAGGCCGGTCGCGGCCGCTGCGCTCAGGCGCAGAGACAGCCACAGACTGCCAAGGCAGCCGGCGCCGAGCAGGACAATGCGGAAATAAGGCAGCCAGCCGAGCCAGACATGTTCGGCCTTGAGATGCGTCACGGTGAGCATCGAAAGTCCGAGAATGACGCTGGCAGCAGCGAGTGGCGTCAAGGCCAGGGACAGACGCTGCCATGACAGTGCCGGCGTCTGCAGGCAGCGGCTGGCGAGGAGCGGACCAAGCAACAACAGGCTGCCGAGGAGAAAGCCGCCGCCCAGCAGGTAGGCCAGGATCAGGCTGCCGTCGAGCCAGGTGAACAGATCGTTGGCTTCCGGGTAATGGGTCAGCAGCCACCAGGGAACGTCATTGTCGAGCAAGGTGAACTGGTCGTGTTCGACCAGCCACTCGGCAGCCTGGATTTTGGCCTGGAGCAGCCACGGACTGAGTGTCCACTGAAAGGCTGCGGTGGCGACGCCGAGGACGCCGTAGAGCAGGGTCAATGCATCCGGCGTGCGGGCCGGCGCATCGAGGTTGAGCACTTCGGCAAACGGGGAACGGGCCGAGAAGGTGACGGCATCGCGCTGGCCGGCGCAACGGCCGCAGGCATGACATTCGGAGGCGCTGGTCATGCGCCGCACATCGAGCAGCGGCGCACAATTGACCGGCTCGAAATCGCCTTCGTGCTTGTCCCAGGCGGCACGGTCAACCTTGTAATGGAGCGGGGCAATCTTGGCCAGGACGGCAAAGACACCGGAGGCCGGGCACAGGTAGCGACACCAGATCCGCTTTTCCCGGCCGTAGAGCAGGCCGATGACGACTGCTGCCACGGTCGACCCGCCGAGGACCAGCAGGGCGGCTTGCGGATACTCATAAACACTGACCAGTTGGCCGTAGACCGTGGTGCAGATGAATGCGACGAAGGGCCAGCCGGTCCATTTGAGCCAGCGCGGCAGCGCCTTGCCCCGGCCGTATTGGCTGACCCACTCGGAAACCGCGCCTTCCGGGCAGAACAGGCCGCACCAGACGCGTCCCATGGTGACTGTGGCAATCATCACGCCCGGCCACCACAGCCCCCAGAAGCAAAATTGGGCGAAGAGGCGCAGGTTGTCCCAAATGTGGGCATCTTCCGGCGGTAAAGGCAAAAATGCCGGGATGATGACCATCGCGGCATAAAGGATGACAATCAGCCACTGGACTGAAATGATCAGGCGGCGGTTGTTGCGCAGGAAAAGGCCGACTTTTTCGAGTCGACCGCGGGGTTTTTCAGGATAAAAGCGAATGGCATGTTCAGCCATGGGCAGTTCTCCGCCAGGCCAGCAAGACAACGCCCCAGTAAGTCGCCCAGGCCAGCAGGCCGCTCAGTGCCGGGCGAGCGCGGTAGCCGGAAAAATCGGCAATCAGCTTGCCGGCCTTGGTCGTGTCGTCAATCAACTGCGACGTATCCCAGACCGGATCGAGCAAGGGCGGTAGCCAACCAGCGCCGATCAGGCGGTCGACCGCAGCAACCAGCAGGGCCGAAGCGAGAATCAGCAGCAGGATCGACGAAAGACGCAGCAACAGGCCGATATTGAGTCGAGCCAGGCTTTTTGCGGCGAGCCATGCGGTCGCACCGGCGCCGGCGAAACCGGCCAGGGCACCGATCAGCAGATTGCCGAGATTGCCTTCCTGCGACATGCCGTAAAGAAAGATGACGGTTTCAGCACCTTCGCGGGCGACGGCCAAGGCGGCCACGACAGCGACACCAATCAACCCGGAACGCTCAGCCGCAGCCGACAATTCGGCATGCAGGCGGGCTTTCATCTGGCGACCGTGCCGGCGCATCCACAAGACCATCTGGGTGATCAGCCCGGCCGCAACGAAAAGCGTGGCGGTCTGGAATATTTCAAGCGCTTCGCCGGTCAGTTCGTCCTGAACTGTGAGCAAGGCCCAGCCGAGCAGCATGGCCAAGCCAGCACCGGCGGCCAGACCGAGGAACAGCGCCCGCTTGCCTTTGCCGGTATCGTCGTTGGCCTGCAACCAGGCGTAAAGAATGCCGGCAATCAGAAAGGCTTCGAGGCTCTCGCGCCAGACGACGAAAAATGCGTTACCCATGATCGCTGTCCTTATTTGGCGACAATCCGGCCTTGACCGGTTTCCGGATGAAAGTCGTCAAAAAATTTGTACGTACCCGGTTTCATCGGGAAAAAAACCAGGTTGCGGGTCACACCGGGAGCGAGTACCAGTTCCTTCTTCAATTCCAGACTTTCGAACTCCGCCGCGCCCGGACCCTCGTTTTTGACCTCCAGCCTGAAACGCGTATTGGCCGGAACCTCCAGCGTTTCAGGATAAAGGCGGCCTTCTTTCATCAACAGCTTGATGGTCGGCATATCGTCGGCCATGGCTGCGGTCGACAGGGCAAAAAGGCTAAAAACGAGGAGGGCGAAGCGTTTCATGAAGGTTCTCAGTAAGCGATATTGGCGCGCAGGGCAAAGACCTTGACCGATTTGGCATCGCCATTGCCGCCACCATTGGTGACGTACTGGAAGTCAGGCGATAGTTCGAATTGCGGCGACAGGCGGTAGCGGTAATAAATTTCTGTCAGCTTTTCGGCCCCTTGCGGCGTGAAATTGTAGGCGACTTGCGTCTGCTTGTCGTCGAGCCAGGTGCTGGCGGTACTTGTCCGGTAGCCCTTGCCCGATTCCAGCCAGGCGCCGGCGATGCCGATGCTGTCGGCGCCGCGGTTCCAGTAGCTGCCGGAGAATTCAACACCTGCCGTGACGCTCTGGTTGAACGGCAGTTCACCCTTGATCAGCTTGCCGTAGCGGGCGAACAGTTTGATCCCGTCGCCAACCCGCTGGTCGATCGAGGCGCCAATCCCGGTGTGTTTGTTCAGGTTGCCGTCGTAGTCGGTCCCCTGGCTGCGGTTCCAGCCGTAGAGGCGGTAGTTGCCGGTCAGGCCGCCGAACAGTTTCAATTGTTTTTCAGCCTGGACCATGAGCAGTGGCGAAGAGAGGCTGCGCTGGTAATTGGCCCCCTTGTCACCGGTGCCGAACAGGCCAACCGACAAGCGCCACGGTTCGGCCTTGTTGAAGTAGTTCAGGTAGGAAGCGACAAAACCTGGCTGGAAACCGTTCGCATCGACGCCGACTTCGCCACCCGCATCGAGCAGTGGGTTGTGGACGAAGACCGAGTTCATGAATTGTTTGGCTTCATCCCCGGCGGCGGCGTTCTGGTCGAAAAAGCCGAAGATGTCCATCTTGCCGACGGTCAGTTCCAGCGTCTCACGCGAGTAAGGCTTGAATCCGAGGAAAGGCAGCGGGATGGCTGCCTGGTACCAGGCCTGGCCGAGAATGGTGACGGAGGAATCAGGATCAAGGCCGGAGGCGCGGAAGGCCAGGGCGTTCGGTGCGCTGGCGAAGTGGCCGAGATTCGAGAAGGCTGAGTTCAGGCCGAGCCCCTGGCCCATGCGCAAATGCGCAAAAAGCTTGTGGTTGATGTCGCCAAGCGGCTTGAGCGGCAATTCAACCGAGATGTCTGCACGGTAATTGAGCTGGGAACTGCCGTTTTCGATGTCCTTGGGCAGGCCGTTGGCATGCTGCGCGACGGTGGCCAGCGAGGCTGCCACTTTGATGCCGTCGAGGCCTTCGGCAATCTTGGCGGCTTTTTTCTGGTTCAGTGCGTCCTTTTCAACAGCCTTCAGGCGCACCGTCAGTTCCGGCTCCTGTTCCGAAAGGCGTGGGCTGTCGAGGCCTTGGGCGATTTTCTCGTTCTCGCCCTTGAGTTGCTTCACTTCCTTTTCCAGATCGGCGTTGCGCGCTTCCAGTTTTTCCATCCGGGCCAGCAGTTTTTCCAGTGCGGCATCGCTCGGTGCGGCGAGTACGGGCAAGGCCAGCCCCGCTGCGACGAACGCAGCGCTGATTTTGGCGAGGCGCATGATCAGTAGCCGCCTTTTTTACCGATACCGACGTAGGTGAATTCGTATTCGACTTCAAAAGGCTTGAACCACGGGCGAACGCCGGTTGCGCGGTCGGTGTGGCGGCCGAAATGCGAATGCGGGTTGGCCGACGGCGGAAGAATGTTGTATTTCACCTTGTACTTGCCCGGGCCAGCCAGCTTGATGTTGTCGCCGTAGTGTGGCCCATCGTTGGCCACCATCGGCATGAAATCGCCGGCAACCTTGAAATCGCTGCCGATTTTGCTGACTTCGAATTTGACAACCAGGTAAGGAATCCATGCCCCTTCTTCAAAACCGTTCGGGTTGTTGGCCAGTGCGTGAATGTCGGCTTCGATGTGAATGTCCGACTCGGTGGCCTTGCGCATGTGGCCTTCCGGTTCCATTTCAACCGGCTGCAAATAAACGGCGGCGATTTCCATGCCGGCCCGTTGTTGCGGTACGCCGATCGGATATTCGATAGCCAGGGCCGGTGCGGCCAGTGCAGCAGAAATGGTCAGTGCGGAAACAAGTTTTTTTATAGTCAGCATTGCAGAACTCCCTGATGTCTCTGGCTGGCTGGCAAAGACGGGCTTTGCATTGCTGGCTTGAGAATGAATGAAATGAAACGAATTAGTGCGCGTCACTACCTGGTTGTGTCACGAAACCGATCTTGGTCAGTCCGGCCCGACGTGCGGCGCTCATGGTTTCAGCCACGGCTTCGTAGCGGGTGTTGCGGTCGGCCTTGAGGTGCATTTCGACGTGCGCATCCTGGGCGACTGCGGTCTTGAAGCGTTCTTCGAGGGTGCTGCGGTCTACCCCTTCGGAACCGATGAAAATGTGGTTGTCAGCATTGATCGCCACCTGCAGCGTCATCGGCTTTTCCGGTGTCGGCGTGCTGGCTGCGCGCGGCAGGTCGACCGGTACCGAATGCGTCATCAGCGGTGCGGTGATGATGAAAATGATCAGCAGCACCAGCATCACGTCGACCAGCGGCGTCATGTTGATTTCCGCCGTCGGCATCTGGTTCTGTTGCGAATTGAAGCTGCCCATCGCCATGATTACGCGACCTCGGCAGCAGCGCGGGCGCGCATCGGGTGGATCTGGGCGCTGTTGGCGACAAACGGCTTGCCGACCGTGAAGAAGGCATGCAGGTCGTGGGCGAAGGCGTCGAGATCGGCCAGGATGACGCGGTTGGCGCGGGTGAAGGCGTTGTAGGCGAAGACGGCAGGCAGCGCAACGGCCAGGCCGGCGGCGGTCATGATCAGTGCTTCACCGACCGGGCCGGCGACTTTTTCCAGTGCGGCCTGACCGGAGATGCCGATTGCCACCAGCGCGTGGTAAATCCCCCAGACGGTGCCGAACAGACCGACGAACGGTGCCGTGGCGCCGGTCGTGGCGAGCAGCGTCAGGCCGTTTTCCATACCGGCCTGGGTGCTCGACAGTTGCTGGCGCAGGGCGCGTTCCATTTGTTCGGCCGGGTCGAAGCGGGAAGCCAGGCGGCCGGTTACGGTTTCGCAATCGTGGTTGCAGCAGTTGGCCTGCTCGGCCAGTTGCGCGTAAGGACTGTCGCTGCCGGCATCGCGCAGGCGCTCGATCCCTTCGGTGACGCTGCTGGCCGCCCAGAACTGGCCGACAGCGCGGGCCGAGCGACGAACGGTCCACCAATCCCAGGCTTTGGCCAGGATCAGGTACCAGCTGGCAATCGACATGATCGCCAGAATGATCGCGACGCTGTGTGAAATGGCATCGCCTGCAGCCCAAAGGTGGGCGAAGCCGAAAGCGTTTTGCGTGGTTTCCTGCATGTTATTGCTCCAATTTGAAAATGATGGGTACCAAAACCCAGCTTTGAGTCGGGGTGTCGCCACGGCGGGCGGCGACGAATTTCCAGTTCTTGACGGTGTTGACCGCAGCGTTGTCGAGGCGCTCGCTGCCGGAAGATGTCTTCACTTCAACCTGTTCCGCCGTTCCCTGCGGGCTGACCAGGACGCGCAGCATGACCTTGCCTTCTTCGCCCATGCGGCGTGACAGCGGCGGGTAGGGCGGGGCCGGGTTGCGCAGGTAGTCGGCGTCGAAACGGGCTTGCGTCACCGCCGGTGCGGCCGGTGCCGGCGGGGCCGGTTTGACTTCGGGCGGGGCGGCGACCGGTGCGCTGGGCGCCGGAACGACGCTTTGCGTGGCTTCGATCTGGGGCGTCGGGGCTTTGGGGGCCGGGCTAGGCTGCCTGACCGGTTGCGGCTTGACGACCGGCAGCGGCTTGGGTTCCGGTTTGGGTTCGGCCGGTTGCAGCAGGTCGACGACCAGCGGTATTTCCATCATCTGCGGGACGACGGTCTTGGCTGCAAAAATCAGCAGAAAGATGCCGACATGCAAGCCGATGACCAGTGTCAGCAGGCTGCTGCGTCGGCTGTTTGAAGCCTGGGATAGGGTGTAACTCATGAATTTCGTTTTCCGGATTGTCCCGAGCCGGCCGGAAAAAACCCTTGGCTGGCTGTACATGCTGGCTACGGGAACGAGAGGTACAACGGAGATCGTTGGTGGCTGGCCTATTTGGTCAGGATCAGCTTGTTTTCACGCGTCACGCGCAGCAGGTAGCGTTGGCCGGCGTGCATGATTTCAAGCGTTACAGCGCCGCGCAGCAATTCACTGGTGTCTATCCGCGGCAAATGGGTGCCGGATAGCGGTGGTGTTGCGGGTGAAGGCTGGGAAGGCGGGTTCATGATATTCCTGCAAATGAGAACTTGTCGCAATTTTACGTAAACGCGAATCGTTGTCAATTACATTCGTTTGCAATTTGTCGATCAAACGTTATATCTGTCGCCTGCCATTCCCAGTCAAAGTGCTCTCTTGTGCCTTAGAACGTGAAGCGCATGCCCAAGCGCAGGGTGCGCGGTTCGATCGGATGCACCAGGCGGCCATCGATGCCGCCGCCGCAACTGCCGTTGGCGGCTTCGCTACGCGTGCAGGCGCCGCCCCAGTATTCGATGTCGTTGGCTTTCTTGTCGAACAGGTTGAGTACATCGAGTGTGAATTGAAGCTGGCGATCGTAGCGGTAACCGGCTTTCAAGTTGGTCATCCAGAAGGCCGTCGATTTTTCATGCGCCGTTTCTTCAAGGGCGTAGGCCCCGATATAGCGCAGGCGCAGGCCGCCAAAATAGCGGCCGCCCTGGTCGGCCGTCAGGCCGAGCGAAGCGGTCAGCGGGATGGCATTCGGTACATGGCGTCCGCCGTTATCGGCGTTGGCTGTCTTGAAGCGGGCTTCGGACAGGGCCAGATCGGCATCGATGATCAGGCCATCGGTCGGCACGATGTAGTTGGACCATTCGATGCCGTGCCGTTGCGAGGCGCCCTTGGGTTCGGTGATGCCTTCATCGCCGATGAACACCAGCTCGGAGGCCAGATCCATTTGCCACAGTGACAGGCTGGTATGCCAGCCGCGCAGTGGCGCGGCACGCATACCGATTTCCGAGCCGCGGGCCTTGACTAGCAGCGGGACGGCCATCGTCGCCGAACCGTCCTGCGGGTTGGTTCTTGCTGTTGCACCGCGTACATCGTTGCTGTGGAAGCCGTTGCCCCAGTTGGCGTAAAACTCGGTGGCGCCGAGCAGGTTGAAGGGGCCGATGGTGATGCCGAGTTTGGGGCTGGTCTGGCCGGCGCTGATATCGCCGCCATTGCTCATGTTGTTGGCGCCACCCAGGGCGCTGGCCTGGGCCCGGATTTCGTCGCGGCGCAGGCCGATGTTGCTGCGCAGCCATGGAGTCCACTGGCTACGCGCTTCGAGATAGAAACCGAGTGCTGTCTCGTTGATGCGGTCTTCGCGGACGGTGTTGGTGCGCTGGCGATTCTCCGTGCTGTACAGGCCAACGTGGCTGATCCGGTCCTGACGCAGTGAGACGCCGGCGGTAATTTCGCTGTCCTTGAACTGTGGACCGAGAAACCAGCTGCGGCTGGCCTGGCCGCCCCAGATGCGTCGCTCGTCAGCCTGCTCGTGCTGGTCGCCATTCAGTCCGTTGATGTAGCCGGACGGGGCGGAGAAAAGATTGAGCCCGTAATCGATCAGATATACGTTGGCCCGGGTGGCGCCTTCTTCACCGGTTCTGGCCCATTCGCCGGACAGGCTGTAGCGGTGCGTTTTGCCGCCATCGTTGGCTGACAGCGCACCGTAGCGACCGATCTCGCCGCTCTGGATGGCGCGTTCCGGAACATGTTCGGTGGCTCTCCAGTCCGCCTTGTAAGCCATTGCCGTGACGGCGTAGCCATTGTTCGTCGTACCGTTCGAGAGACGCAGCACGATATTCGTCTTTTTCAGGTTTTCCGGCTGATCCCAGGGGCCGTCGTTACCGGCCAGCTCCAGTGCGCCGAGCAACTGGTGACCGGCCATTTCGCTGCTGCCCGCCGTCACCAGGCGGCGAAAACCGTTGCGGCCGATGCTCATGTCGACAAACGGGCTGGCCAGGCTACGCTGATAATCGATCCGGGCCGAGCCGGCCGTGGCGAAATCGCCATCGTCCGCTGCATAGACGCCCTTGCGGTATTTGACGCTGGAGATCAGTTCCGGGATCAGGAAGTTCAGATCCATGTAACCCTGACCATGGCCATGGGTGACCATGTTGGCCGGCATGCCCATGACGTGGGTTGAAAAGTCGCTGCCGTGATCGAGATTGAAACCGCGCAGGAAATACTGGTTGGCCTTGCCGTCGCCGGAGTGTTGCGTGACGATCATCCCCGGCACCGTTTCAAGTACTTCGGCCGGCCGCAACAAGGGACGATTGGCCAGTTGTTTGGCGGTGACCGTTCCTTCGGTGGCCGAATCGGCAACGCCGATCAGATTCTGCTGGCCGCTGCTGACGGTCACTTCTTGCAGCGTCGGCACGCCGGCCGCCTGGGTGCTACCTGAAAAAGCAAGCAGCAGGGCGGCTGTCAGGGGCGATGTTCTAAACGATTTCACTGGCATGGGGAGTCTCCGCAGGCGGGGGAGATTCGAAGGGGCGCGCTGGGCGCAGCGCGATCGCCGCAACGGGAGTTTCCCGTGGGCAGACAAGCCGGACGAACGAAAAATGGCAGCACGCACAAACCTTTCATCAGGGACACCCCGCCCCATCATTGGTTGGAAAGTTGTTGCGGCAGGTCTCCTGGCTCTCGGTTCATCGCGCTTCGCTGCCTTCCCGGTGTGAGCCAGTGGCAAGAGTGGCGAAGCGCTCGCCGATAACAGTTGCGGGGGCAGCCCCGGATTTCGAGTCAGACTCGGCACCGGATTCCCTTTTAATCCCCAGAATGGGGAACCTTCAACAACTTTGATTCTAACGGTATGGTGGCCTGAGCGTCAATGATGTTTCTACTATGGGTAGTGCCTGCGAATATTTTTTCTACTGTATATGGTGGTTTTTGAATTTTTTAGAACACCGTACTCCTGTTTGCCAGACCGCTTGAAGTGGATGTAAAAGAGAGCTGGGCAGTTTGATCAGTTCGCTTTGGCGCGACCGTAGTGGGCCACAAAACTGGCCTTGCCAAGGGTGTTCGCATTGATCATGTAGCCGGCCAGTGCTGCGGTGGCATCGGCCGGGATTTCGATTTTGGCTGTCTTCAGGGCGTAGACCGTGAAAATGTAACGATGCGCTTTGTCACCTTGCGGCGGACAAGTGCCGCCCCATCCAGCGACACCGTAATCGATCCGTACATGCTTCGCACCGGCCGGCAGTTTTGCGCCACCGACCGCCCCGGCATCCGCCGCCAAGGCGTGCACTTCGGCGGGCAGATCGATGACTGACCAATGCCACCAACCCGAACCGGTCGGTGCATCTGGATCGTATACGGTGACGGCAAAGCTTTGGGTGCCGGCGGGGGCGCCGCGCCACTGCAAGGCGGGCGATTTGTTTTCGCCGGAGCAACCGAAACCATTGAACTCGAAACGCTTGTCGATCATGCTGCCGGGCTTGATATCCGGGCTGCTCAACTCGAAATCGGTCGCCACAGCGAAGGTCGACGTAGCGGCAAGTGCGGCGGCAAGAAGAAGTTTACGCATCATTTGGACTCCAGAAAAAGGAAGGCCAATGATGACCACAGGAAGCGCGGCGCGCTAGCTCTGGCGCGTCAATTGCTGTGCGTTGCAGTCCATACTGCAGCTTTCATGAGCGCAAGTGCGACGGTGCATAGCCAAAGCGCTGGCGAAACGCCGCTGAGAACCGGCTGTGTGAGTCGTATCCACAGCGCGCCGCAATTTCCGAAACCTGCAGGCTGGAGGATTGCAGCAAGGCCATCGACGCTTCGAGGCGAGCCTCACGCACGCATTGACTGACCGAGGTGCCTTCTTCCACCAATCTGCGGCGCAGCGTGCTGGCGCTGAGCAGGAAGGCACGCGAAACGCTGGCCATGGTCCAGTCGAATTCGGGGCGTTGCCCGACCAGCCGGTATACCCGGTCTGTCCAGCTCAAACTGTGCGTCGGCGTAAAAACCAGACCGCGCTCGGCCAGCAGCAACAAGACCTCCAGCGCCCGGTGTTCGCGAACGGCATTTGACGCGCGGGGATCTTCAAGCGCCGCCAGTGTATGGCTGAAGGTCGCCGTGAAAGCCTCATCCGCTTTGGTCATCGCGCAACTGCGCAATATCGGTGTCGCGGTGAACTGAGCAAAACGTTCGAAAAACTGTTCAAGCAACTGCGGCGAAAAACTGATGATGCGCGCCTGGTAGGCGCCACCCGGATCAGCTTCGTTGATCACATCCCACTGCGTTGCGCGCGGGATGAGAAATACCTCGTTGGCACCAAACTGCTTGTCACCGAGCGGGGTGGATAAGCGTTTGCGGCCGGAAATCACCCAGCCGACCAGATCGTCACGCATGGTGAGGGTGCGCACCGTATGCGAGATACGCGTGTTGATGGTCAGGGCAGAGACGCCAGCGGGTGAGTTCATCCGGGTGTGTGGATAGTGCAAGGAAATTGGGCGATTTTGGCGTGTCGACCGTAGCACGCAGGAAGATCGCTTGACGGGCAGCATTTGCCGCACGGCGCAGCGTGCTGTCCCAGCCCCCAGGCTGTGGCGGCCATGGGGTGCGTCAACCGGCTCAACGTTTTGCCGCGGGGGCCGGCGCGTCAATCAGCCGATGAAATGCCTCATGGACATCAAAGAATGCTGCATCCACATCGGCCAGCTTGCCTTTGCATTTGCCTTGCAAAGCGTTAATCGTTGCAAGCAGCGGCGTTGCGTCCGAAGACTGGATGCCCTTGGCCAGTTTCTCCATCTCGGCAGCCTGGGCGCAGGCGTTGCGCGAACGCTCCTTGCCGGGGCGTGCATGCCAAATCGGCGCGAGCACCGCATGGAACGCATCAACATCTTGGGGGAAATCGTGATGATGCTTGTGTCCCGGGTTTTCGGCCAAGGCGGCAGTGAGCCAAAGTGCTGACGAAACGGTAAAAAGCATCCTGCTAAGTTTGTTGATCATGACATTCCTGAAAAGAGTAAAAACTTCGATATTTGGGGCGATCCATACGTTATCCGAACTGCCGTATCAAATCACCTGGCATCCGGTGATCATCTGTGTCTCCGGCCCGGCTTTCAAACCTGATCTTGTGCCGCCATCGTTGGCAGGCTTGGGTTGTAGCGCGGGTCAATGGAAAAGCGGCAGGATAGCAAAATGTTGCGAGAGCCTCCAAAAATACGAATGAAATGTAGTTATTTGGTATGGGAGCTACCTAGGGCCTTCGGATTGTTTTGATCTAAATCAAGCTGCGCCTGAACATCAGAGGCACATTGCACGCTCAACTGTTCCCGCAGCCTGAGCTAGGAGAAGCAATGCGCGATGTAAAGTCTGTCCAGATTGATACCCTGTTGGGTCGAATCCCTTTGTTTGGAGGACTTTCCTGCGACGAGACTCTCGAAGTTGGCAAGGCCTGCCAGACACTGCATCTCGAAAAGAACGACATGCTGTTTCGATCCGGGAATGGGTGCTCTGGTCTGCTGATCGTGATGTACGGCCAGGTGAAAGTGGCATTTTCATCACCCCAGGGCACCGAAAAGGTCGTCACTATACTGGGCGCAGGGCAGAGCTTTGGACAGACCGAGCTTATTTTGGATCAGCCCTACCGGGCTCATGCGCAAGCACTGGATGACACGCTGGTGCTACAGATCTCGAAAACGGCAATTCTTGATCTGGTCGCCCGCAATCCGGGCTTCACCCATAATTTGCTAAGTTCTCTGTCGCAACAAACGCACGACCTGATGGTCGATCTGGAAGGGTACACGCTGTGTTCCGGCGCCAAGCGCGTACTCACCTTTCTGTTGCGTGAAGCAGCCAATCAGGAATCATGTCAGGAAGCCACTGTCATCAGGCTGTCTGCACCTAAAAGCGTCATTGCCTCTCAGTTAAGTCTGAGCCCTGAGCATTTCTCCCGGACTCTCCACGAATTGAGCGCGCAAGGTCTCTTTACCATCCAGGGGCGCGACATTCACATCAACAGCATCTCGCGATTACAACTGGATTTAGTCGCCTAATCAGGATTGGTCAGCGCTAGTACCCAATCCCCCCTTCCTTTCACTACCTTGGCTCGATCAATGATGGTTCTCGAGACTAATGCGATTTACACCGTTGAACTGTGCAGCGGAGATGTCCAGCAGTGGAAATACCTCGGTCAAGACAGCCGGGGATTGGTTTGGTGGAAGGATGTGGAAACCAGGCAGGAATTCAATGAGGCTTCCCTGATGTATGCGTGGCGCGTGAAGGAAAAAACACCTTCACAGAAGCCGTAGTCAAATCACTGCACATAGAGATAGGTTAGAGAAAAAGCAACGAGATGCCTATTTTCAGGCTGGAGTTTTTTTCTCTCGGCGGCTCGACTTCCAGCATCAACCGCATTCTAGAGTCATGTTGCGGGTGGGCTATCGGCTAAATAGCCGGTGACTGACTCCACGAAGCAGTTATCTGAAAATCCGCCAGGCTTCTGAGCCTGTCTTTGGGGATGCTTCATACCTGGCTTACGGCAGGCAGCTTGATTTCAATAGCCGTATACCGGAAAGTTGGCTGAATTGGTGCTATCGGCCATCTGCGGACACTCGATTACCGTGCCCCAAAGCAGACATTGCTCTGAGTCAGTTGTCCGGCATATTGATATTGTTATACTGACAGCCAACATTCCAAGTGACTGAATACAATATGCTTAGTGCAATATATCCGGCGTCAGCAATATCAATTGCCATGCGGACCCGAGCGTCCGTGTAAACACTGTTAGGTGCCACAAATGCGTCGTATCTTCTTACCGCTTTCTCTCGTATTTTTATGCGGGATTTCGCATGCTGGCATTTTGCCGGAAGCACAACGAGAAGAATTGCTCTCTCTCGTGCTTCAAAATTTTTGGGGAAAAGCAAAGCTCTCCAATGGTCAGTTTGCCCAACCAAC
The DNA here is from genome assembly GCF_016864195.1 of Dechloromonas sp. TW-R-39-2. NCBI lineage: Bacteria > Pseudomonadati > Pseudomonadota > Betaproteobacteria > Rhodocyclales > Azonexaceae > Dechloromonas > Dechloromonas sp. TW-R-39-2. Next base: position 2,708,418 of record NZ_CP045202.1, on the reverse strand, counting down.
CTCGGAGAAGGACAGAATTACAGTGCCAATTTCAAGAGCCGTGGCTAATCGCGCCTTTGATGTTGGCGAAGTTTCGGGCCTTGCCGAATGGTGCGGCCTTGATTGGCAGTCAAATTACACCTCACTCACGGGTGGCGCACGTAACCGAGGGTTTAGTGACAAGCAGGTTGCTTTTGTATCCTTTTTGCATGGAGCAGCCCAAGGACACATAGCATCGGCAATGTCCAAGTCGGGAGCATGTAGCTCACAAGATCGAACAAAAATTGAGCAGTTGTTTAATCAATCCAAAGCACGGGGCTTGGATGGCACCTAACACACCAATCCACCGGACCTTCGGCAAGCTGCGCTTGCCGAAGGTCCGGTGATTTTCTACGTTATGCCTCAAAGGCTCGCTATGACTGACTTCATCACGGCATCAACACACGAAGAACGATTGAGATGTGCCGTGTCTGCCGCATGGGAAATATTCGCCCGGAAAGTTGGCGGAAAAACCATCCCAATTAACAAAGAAGCGTCAATGCAACTTCAGTACGCTTACATTCTCCGCCAGTTAATTCCACTTACTTCGCACTCCGGTCACGAGGTGGCAGACATTGAACTGGAAACAGGTGTAAAAACGAAATTGGGAACAAATGAAATTGATATTCTTCTGAAAGGAGAATCAACCCAAGGCGAATCATCAATCGCCATTGAACTCAAGTGCTACCGCGCTATCGCATCTTCCGGTGGCCCACGAGGCGCTCACGACATATTCATGAAGGATGTATATGAAGACCTCGGTATTCTTGAGGAATATGTTTCTCTTGGTATCTCTAACCGCGGCGTTGCATTGGTAATGAACGACCTAAAACGGTTCGTAAACCCCAAGACCAAAGGCGGCAAGTGCTGGGCTTATGACATTTCCGATGGTCACTCAATATCAGGAGCCAATCTGTCAGTACCTATTGGCGGGAAAGACATATCCATTGAATTGCAAAAGTCATATCACTTTAATTGGTCAAAGTTTGGTAGCTTCTGGTTCATGGAGTTGGAAGGTGTTTAGGCATAATCCGGCACTCAACCCCGTTTGCTCAGCACTCTGGGCGCTGCGCGATAAAGCGCAGCGCCCCTTACCTTGAAACGTTAAAGCGCTTGCTGAGATGGGAAATCGTTGCTCTGCTCCAAAGCGGCGATTTAGCTGTTGCTGCCCGTCATGCTCGCTGGAAATGGGAGCTTCAATGACTTCTACATTCACGCCGATGATCTTGGGACACACCGACGACTCAACGAACCGCTTGATCAACTGCGGGATCAATTGTGGATTGCGCTGGGGTTGTGAGCGTGGGTGTGCATGTGAGCTTTAACCTACCATTGGAGCGGACCGCCTTCGGCGTCCGCTCATCTTCACGTTCCTGAACGTCCGGTTTTCAAGATAGCCTATAGCTGCTATGGGCACGTTCCGGCCATCTCAATTTCAGCCAACGATCAGATCGCCGGCCGGATGTGGCCTGCTAGCCGGAAGCTTCTTCCGTGCAGCTCGGTTTTCCTTGATGGAAAACCAGTTCATCGACGACTTTGCCGTTCTTCAGATGCGACTCGATGATCCGGTCCATATTTTCGTCGGTCACGTTGTAATACCAGGTTCCGTCCGGTTGGACGCCGAGAATCGGGCCGCCTTTGCAGGCTGCGACGCAGCCAGTCCGCGTTCGCTTGACGCGCAGCGGGCCGGCATCGACGCCTAGCCCGGCGGTGCGTAGTTTGTGCTGCAGGCTGTCAAACAGCGCCTGTCCTTCGCCGTTCAGTGTGCACCGTTCGCCGGTGCACACCAGCAGGTGGCGGCTGTATTCGCGGAATTTCGGCTTGGCGACCTGGCTCATGCTTCGATCTCGTTGGCCTCGCCTTCTTCCGGCACGTCGCTGATTAATACGGCAGCGATGTAATCCTCCGGCAGACGGTACTCGACGGCCAGTTCGGCGGCGCTCTTGCCGCTTGCCTGAATCGCCGCCATCCAGCCGTTCAGGCCGGTGGACAGCGAGCGGCCGGCCTGTTCGCCGTCGTGCGTGTTGCGCTCGCCGTCTTCAACGGCGTACTTGTTGGCGTAGCCGCGCGGGGTGACCATCAGGCCGTGCTTGACGAAAGTATTGGAGTTGCCGATCAGCACGGTCGACAACATCCCGATATCGCACTCGTTCATCTTCTCCAGCGTGGTGAATTCGATACGCTGCTTCGGGCGGTAGCCGGATTTAACGATGGCGACGGGCGTTTGCGGATCGCGGTGGCGCAGGAAGAGGCGCTGGGCTTCGACGATCTGCTGGGTGCGGCGGCCGCTCTTCGGGTTGTACAGCGCGACGACGAAGTCGGCGTAGGCCACGGCGTCGAGCCGGCGGGCGATGGTCGGCCATGGGGTCAGCAGATCGGACAGTGAAATGGCGCAGAAATCGTGGGTCAGCGGCGCACCGACCAGTGCAGCGCAGGTGTTGAGCGCCGAGGCGCCCGGCACGATCTCGACCTCGATGTCCGAGTCCGGCGTCCATCCGGCCTGGAACAGCACTTCAAAGGTCGGCCCGGCCATGCCGTAAACGCCGGCATCGCCGGAGGAAATCAAGGCCACTTTCTTGCCCTGGCGGGCGCGGTCGAGCGACTCGATGGCGCGATCGAGTTCCTCGGTCATCGATTTCTTGATCACTTCCTTGCCGACGACGAGATCGGCCACCAGGCGGATATAGGTGACGTAGCCGATGATCGTGTCGGCTTCGGCAATGGCGGCGCGGGCGCGGGCGGTCAGGTGATCGTTGCTGCCCGGGCCGAGACCGACGAGCATGATTTTCCCGGTCTTCACGGTGGCGGGGGCGAGGGTTTCTGGTGCGTTCATTGTGGAATCCTTGCAATGGAGACAGTGGCGTTGCGCCCGTCCGGGCCGCGCAACTTGTGTTTTTCGATGATCAAATGAGCGGCATCGGCATTGGCGGCGAGCAGCGCCGCGGCTTCCGAGACCGATGGTGTGCCGGTGTACTGGCGCACGGTTTCCGACGGATTCGGCACGTCGACCGCAGCAAGGGCCACGGCCGGGTAAAACAGGCAGGGCCAGCGGTGCGTCTCGATGACGTGGAGCAAGCCGGTTTCATTGGCTTTCAGGTCAATGCTGGCCGCTGCCCAGACATCGCTGAAACTGCGGCCGCACAGTGCCAGCGCCTCGGCGATGCATTGCTCGATGGTCGTGGCCGGGGTGTTCCGGTCGCAGCCGAGGCCGAGGGTGATTTTCATGCCCTGTCGGCCGGCCGGTAAATCACCCGCTTGCCGGCCAGGCGGGCAGCGAACTCGGCCGGCAGGGCGCGCTGGCTGATCCACAGGACGGCGGCAAAATGCTCGGGATCAATCTCCTCGATCCGGCTGAAACGCTGGATATTGGCTGCCAGCGGCCCACTTCGGCCATTGGCGTGATGCGTCCACCAGTCTTCGCTGCCGCTTTCCTGGACCAACGCAACCGCCTCGTCATTGACCACGGCGGCGCTGCAACGGACGATTTCGTCGTGCGTTGCTTCAAAAGTCCAGCCCAGTTCGCGGCCGAGCAGGTCGACGGCCAGCGTCTGGCGCGCATCGGATGCCGTGGTCAAGACCGGCGTCGCGCCGAGGGCGGTGGCGAGATGGCCGGCCAGTGAATTGGCACCGCCGAGATGGCCGGAAAGCATCGGGATGACGAACTTGCCGGCTTCGTCGATGACGACGACCGCGGGGTCGGTTTCCTTGTTTTTCAGGTGCGGGGCAATCAGCCGGACAACCGCACCGAGCGAGACGATGCAGACAATCCCGTCGAAGGCGGCGAACAAGGCTGGCACCTGGTCGCCGACCTTGCCGGTGTAGCAATGGAAGGCACCGGGCGCAGCGGTTTCTGCATCAGCCCGAAATTTTTCAGGGCAGAAAAGTTGAGCGCCAGGCAGGGCGGCAAGCACCTGGCCGGCCAGTGCGATGCCATGTTTGGTGATGGAGACGACGGCAATTTTCATGTTGGGGTTCTCTGTGGGGCTTGGTTTTTTGTCTTTTTCAGGCGTCGACCGCAGCAGCGTCCTTGCGCTTGCGGCAGCCACGGCGCAATTCGCCGCGTACGCGTTTCGGGTTCTGGACCAGCATCAGCGACAGGTAATTGACCTTTTCGCCCTTCAGGCTGGCGATGTCGCGGATCACGCGCTCGTCCGGCGAGCCGACCTTTTCGATGAACACCGAGGTGGCCAGCAGCTCGCGGCGTTCGAGCAGTTCGATGACCTCGTCGACCAGCGGCTTGACCTTGAGCAGGGCCAGCGTGTCGAACTCGTCGAGCAGATGGTCAATCACCTCGACGCCGTAGGCGGCCGGGATGATGGCGAAGGTTTCGTCTTCCTCGGCGAGCACGGTACCGGTGCTGGCGGCTGCGGCGGCGAAGGAGGAAACGCCGGGAATCGTCTCGACTTCAACTTCCGGCACCAGCTCACGGACAACGCGGGCGAGATGGCCGAAGGTGGCGAAGGTCGAGGCATCGCCTTCGACCAGGAAAACCAGGTCGCGGCCCTCGGCGAGCAGTTCGACCGTTTGAACGGCGGCGCGGCTCCAGGCCTTGGCGAGGATTTCGGCATCGCGCGTCATCGGAAAAACCAGTTCGACGGCATCGCCCGGCACGGCAATCCCGCCGCGTTCGACGATGGACAGCGCGTAGGAGGATTCCTCAGCCTTCTTGACCGGATACAGCCAGCGCGCGCCCGATTGCAGTGCGCGCCAGGCGCGGCGGGTGATCAGTTCGGGATCGCCGGGGCCGAGCGAGGCGCCGATCAGTTTGCCGTAGGTTTTGGGTTCAATCATGTGTTTTCCTTGCTTGCGGTGACGATCCAGACGGGGTTCTGGGCCGCCATCCGGTGCATGTCGAGAATTGGTTGCGAGCGGCTGGCCTGGAGCTGGACGACATCCCAGGCTGCGCCGTTTTCCTTGAGCGATGCGGTGGCGGTGGCGAGGTTTTCCAGCGTCACGAAGTTCATCACCAGCCGGCCGCCGGGTTTCAGGCGGGCGAGGATGAGCTTGATCAACTCACTGAGTTCGCCGCCCGAACCGCCGATGAATACGGCGTCCGGGTCGGGCCAGGTGTCGAGCAGGGTCGGGGCCTTGCCTTCGCATAGCGTGTAGTTGCCGACCCGGAAACGCACGGCGTTGGCGCGGGCGTTGGCTGCATCGCCCTCGTTTTTTTCGATCGCCCAGACATGGCCGTGCGGCGCCAGCCGGGCGCATTCGAGGCCGACTGAGCCGGAACCGGCGCCAATGTCCCAGACGATGGCGTCGGGTTTGAGGCGCAGTTTGGCGAGCGACAGGGCGCGCGCTTCCTGCTTGGTGATCAGGCCCTTTTCCGGCGAACGCTGGATGTATTCGAGGTCTTCCAGCCCGAAGCCGGGGCCGGCAGCGTCCGGCGTGCGTTCGACGAGCACGACATTGGGCTGCGGAAATTGCATTTCGGCGGCGTCGACCGCGGCAAGGCCGGTGAAGATGATTTCATCGTCGAGCAGCAGGCGACAGGCGACCGAAAGCCTCGCCTGGTCACCATAACCGGCGGTGATCAGCGCCCGGGCCAGGCGGTCGGGCGTGTTTTCCGGGCCGGTGAACAAGGCGACGCGCGGGTGCTGCGCAATCGTCCGCATCAGTTTGTAAAGACCGTGTTCCGGCGTGGCGCCGACGAACCACTCGCCGGCATCGGCGCTGTGGCAGGTGGCAATCCGGATGTCCTGCCAGGCTGTCTTGAAGCGGGCGAAAGCCAGTTGCAGGGTGGACACGGCGGGCATGATCTCGAAGCCGTTGCGGCCGAGCTTGCCGGTCAGCCACGAAGCGATGCCATGGCAGAGCGGATCGCCGGTGGCCAGCGCGACGCTGCTTTTGCCTTGCTCGCGCGCTTCCAGAATCCAGCCGGCGACCTGGCCGAGCTTGCCGCCCATATCGAAAATCTCGACGCCGGCGGCCAAATGGGGGCGGACCAGTTCAAGCGTGCGTCCGGCACCGATCACCACATCGGCCGTCGCCAGGCGCTGGCGGGCGGTGTCGGAAAGGCCGGCCCAGCCGTCATCGAGCATGCCGAGCAGGGTGCAGTGTTCAAGGGGTTTGATGGTCATGCTTCCTCTTCATCGACGCGACAAATGAACTGGCCTTCGAAATCGCAAACCAGCACGGCGAGGTGGTAATTGCCGGGGTAGTGTTTTTTCAGGCTGCGGATGGCCTTCTTGGCCAGTTGTTGGTGGAATGCCACGGTCAACCCCATTCCAGCGAGCTTTTCGGCGGCAAAGCGGGCTGTTTCGGCGGCGCGGATTTCTTCGACCAGATCGGGCGGCGCGCCGACTTCCTGGGCCGATTCGGCGAGAATGTCGCGGTCGACTTCGGCTTTCCAGGCATGGGTGACGGCAAGACCCTGGCACATCTTGGTCAGTTTGCCGACCATTGCCCCGACGTACACCTTGGGGAATTCGCGCTTTACCGCACTGCTGAATGCCGCTTTGACGAAATCGCCCATCTGCACAAAGCAGGATTCATCGAGTTCCGGCAATTGCTTCATGGCGAATTTTTCGGTCCGTCCGCCAGTCGTGAAGATCACGCTGGTCTGGCCTTGGCGGGCTGCCACATCGACCGCCTGCACGACACTGGCCCGAAAGGCGGCGGTCGAATAGGGGCGAACGATGCCGGTCGTGCCGAGAATCGAGATGCCACCGAGGATGCCGAGTCGGGCGTTGAGCGTTTTTTTCGCCATCTCGTCGCCCCCGGGGACAGAAATGGTGACTTCCAGCCCGTCGTGATCGAGCAACTCACCGGCCACCGCCCGCACGTTGTCGACGATGTTGCGGCGCGGCACCGGGTTGATCGCCGGGCCGCCGACTTCCAGCCCGAGACCGTCCTTGGTGACGACGCCGACGCCGAAGCCGCCCTTGAGGACGATTTCGCCGGCGCGATGCCTGAGCAGGCGGACATCGGCCGTCATGTGGGCGCCATGCGTCGCGTCGGGGTCGTCGCCGGCATCCTTGACGATCACGGCGTGGGCCAGTCCGGCCACTTCTTCGACATAACCGTCGATCACGGCAAAGCTTACTTCGCTGCCATTCGGCAGGCGACAGACCACCGTTTCGGCGACTTCGCTGTTGAGCAGGCCGAGTGTCGCCGCGCGGGCTGCGGCGGCCGAGCAGGCGCCGGTGGTGAAACCGGTGCGGTTGCCGCGTTCGCGCTTGGCGTCACCCTTGCGGACCTTGGTTTTGGTTTCAGCCGGCGCGGGATTGTCGACGGGGATGATTTCCGGAGGCATCGAGAATCAGGCGGCCAGTTCGTTTTGCTTGGCTTCGGCCAGCGAGAGCATGGCGTGGATGGCGGCAACGACCAGCGTCGAGCCGCCTTTGCGCCCCTTGATGGCGACCCACGGCACGTCGTTGACCGTCATCATCAGGTCCTTCGACTCGGCGGCGGAGACGAAACCGACCGGCATGGCGACGACCAGTGCCGGACGTACGCCTTCTTCGCGAATCAGGCGGACCAGTTCGATCAGTGCGGTTGGCGCATTGCCGATGCCGACAATCGCGCCATCCAGCTTGCCCAGCTTGTGTGCCTTGCGCATTGCCTGCACGGCGCGGGTGCTGTTCTCGGCCTTGGCCTGCGCAATGACGTCTTCGTCCGAAATGTAGTGGTGCGTGCTCAGGCCGAAGTGGGCCAGGCGCGGTTTGGAGAGGCCGACGCAGATCATTTCGACATCGGCGACGATAGGCGTATTGCCCTTGAGCACGGCTTCAAAACCGGCCCGCATGGCTTCCGGGTGGAAAGCGGTCAGGCCGTTGAATTCGAAATCGGCATTGGCGTGGATCATCCGGCGGACCAGCGGCCATTGTTCGTCGGTGTAATGGTGCGGGCCGGCTTCGGCATCGATCACGGCAAACGATTCGTGCTCGATGGCGCGGCCGGCGGCGGTCAGTTGTTCGGTAGCGGTATTGGGATTCATGCTTGTCTCCGTGCGATCAATCGTGTTTGTGGGCGCAGCCGTGGGCATGGCTGGTGTCATGGTTATGGCCGTGACTGCAGCCATGGTGTTCGCCATGGACAGCCGTGTGGCTGTGGTCGTGCAGATGTTCTGCCTCGGCCGCTTCGCGGTACTTGCAGCCATCGCATTCGAGCATTCCGCCGGCTTCTGCATCGCCGCCTGCCTTGCGGTCGAGCAGCTCGAAAATGCCCTTGTCGAAGCCGAAATGGGTGCCGAGCGCAAAGCTGACTTGCGGATACTGGCGTTGCAGGCGCTCGACTTGTTCCTTGATGCGCTCGATCAGCACGCCGGTAAACAGGTAGACCGGGACAATGGCAATTTGCATCATGCCCAGCCTGACCTGGCGCTGGACGACGGTTTCCAGGCGCGGCCAGGTCACGCCGGTGAAGGCCAGGTCGACCAGTTCATGATCGTTGTCCTCGAAAATCCAGCGCGCCATCTTGGCCAGTTCGCCATTGGCGCCGGCATCGGACGAACCGCGTCCGAGCAGGATGACGCCGGTGGTCATCGGGTCGGGGACTGCCAGTTGTTTCATCAGGCGGTCGAGCTGGCCCTGCAGCACGGCAAAAATCTCGCGCCCCATGCCGAGGTGGCGGGTGACGACAAACTCGACGCCGGGGTGGCGCAGGCGGGCTTCTTCCAGCGCATGCGGCAGTTCCATCTTGACGTGGCCGGCGGCGTTGAGGATGAAGGGAATGGCCACGACGCGTTTTGCTTCACGCGCCGCGCGGTCGAGGCCGGCATCGAGTAGCACCTCGGCGTGCTCGATGAAACACACCTCGATGCGCCAGTCCGGGTGCTGTTCGCGCCACTGCGCCGCGAAATTGATCGTTTCCTTGTTGCCTTCGCGGCCGCGTGAACCGTGGCCGACGAGAAGCAGGGTGGTGTCGTTAATCATTGGGTTTCTCGGTTGCCTTGCGGAAGCGGTGGGTGAAGCTCGGGTCGTAGAGCTTGGAGCGAATCAGGTCGGGCCAGTCGGCGGCGCCCAGGGTCGGGCTGGCGACGATCATCGCCTGGCTGGCGATCTTCTCGTCCTGGCACTTGCGTTTGATGTCCTTGATCGTGCCGCGCACGATCTTTTCCTCGCCCGGCCAACTGGCTTTCTGGATGACGAGAATCGGCGCATCTTCCGGCCAGCCGGCGGTGAGCAATGCTTCCTGAACCTTGTGCAGCAGCGTGATCGACAGGTAGATGCACAGGGTCGATTTGTGCGCGGCGAGCGATTCGAGATCTTCGCCCGGCGGCATCGGCGTGCGCCCGGCAACGCGGGTCAGGATCACCGTTTGCGTCACTTCGGGCAGGGTCAGCGTTTCACCGGCCGCAGCCATCGAGGCCATCGCCGAGGAAACACCGGGAACGACGGCCCACTCGATGCCGGCGGCGGTCAGCGGGCGGGTCATCTCGATCAATGCGCCGTACAGGCCAGGGTCGCCGGTTTGCAGGCGAATGACTGTCTGGTGCTTTTCAGCGGCGGCGATCAGCCAGTCGGTCATTTCTTCCAGCGTCATGTCCTTGGAGTCGCGGATCTCGCAGCCTTCGGGGGTGAACAAGGTCGCCGCCTGATCGACCAGCGAACCGGCAAAGAGCACGGCTCCTGACTGTTCGAGCAGCTTGCGGCCTTTGACCGTGATCAGGTCGGGGTCGCCGGGGCCGGCGCCGATGAACCAGATTTTTCCGGGCATTTATTGGCTCCCGGCGCGGTCGACCGCGAAAATCAGCTTGTTTTGCATAAATTCTCCTTGGTGGAGTCAGTGGCTGCCAGCAAGGCCAGCAGGCTGGTGATGCAACGCGGTTGCGGTTGACTCGGCAGGATGCCGCGTTCGACCAGGCCGCGATGCAACACGATGGTTTCAGGGAGTGGCAGGCCGGCTGCCGCCAGCATGTCTGCCTGGCTGGCGAGTTCGTTTGCGGCGAGCGATGCCATGCAGCGACCGTCGGCCATCAAATGGATGTGTTCGGCCCAGCGGTAGGCAAAGTCGATGTCGTGCGTTGCCAGCAGCAGCGTGATGCCACTTTGCTGCAGGCTGTTGAGTGTCTTTTCGAGTTCTTTCTGCATGGCAGGATCGAGGCCGGCCATGGGTTCGTCGAGAATCAGCAACTCGGGCTGCATGGCCAGAACACCGGCAATGCAGACCCGCTTTTTCTGGCCGAAACTGAGGTTGTGTACCGCTTTGTCGGCCAGTTCAGTCAGGTCGACCAAGGCCAGTGCGGCAGCGACTCGCCGTTCGACGACATCGAGCTTGAGGCCGAGATTGAGCGGGCCGAATGAAACGTCGTCTGCAACGCTGGACGAGAATAATTGCCGGTCCGGGTCCTGGAATACCAGCCCGACCCGGCTGCGCAGATGGCGCAAGCCACTGCGGCTGTATTCGACCGGCTTGCCGGCATAGTGAACGACGCCGGAGGAGGGTTTGAGCAAACCGTTGGCATGCTGGAAGAGGGTCGTTTTGCCGGCGCCATTGGCGCCGATCAGGACGTTGCGTGTGCCGCGCCGGATACGCAGCGAGCACTGCGCCAGGCCGCGGCTGCCATCCGGGTAGCGATAGGTGGCCTGGGCCAGTTCGAGCAGGGTGTCGTTTTGTTCGGGCATCACAAGGCGACCGCCATGAGTATCAGCAGGCTGCTGGCCAGCACAGCGATCAGGCAGTCGCGCCCGGTGTTGGCGTAGGATTTTTCGATAAAGCGCAGCGGCCCATCGTTGTTGCGTGCCTGTGCGGCAAGATGAAGATCGTGGGCGCGTTGCCAGATTTGCAGGCTCAGGCTGGCAGCCAGTTCGCCAAGCGAGCGCAGCGAGGTTCCCGGGGTGGCATAACCGAGGCGCGCGGCCTGGGCTGTGTGCGTGCTCTGGCATGCGTCGGAAAAAACGAACAGCATGCGGTGGCAGAGCAGCATGATGTCGAGCAGCAGGGGCGGAGCCTTGAGGCGTTGCAGCAGACCCAGCAAATCGTTGAGTGGCGTGCTGGAAATAAGGAACAGCAGCGCGGCCAATGCCCCCAGCGAACGATTGCCGAGCGCGACGATTGGCCCGCTGGATTCAGGTATCAGGACGATGTGGGGCAGGCTGCTGGCGGGGTTCGTTTCGAGCGAGAACGCCAGCGACAGGCAACCGGGGAGCAGGAACAGCGCAGCCGGGACGGCCACCCGGACATACGAGCGCCAGCCAATGCCGGGACCGAGCAGGCTGGTGGCGATCAGGAGCAGGGTGATGCCTGCTGCGGTCAACGGCTGCCGAACGGCAAAAACCGCAATCAGGCCGCCAATCGAAAAAATGCTTTTTGCAGCCGGTGAGATGTGACGCCAGCGATTGTTCGCTGCCATTTGGTCAATCAGCATCGGATTGCTTCCCTGATTTTTGCTGATTGATTCGCTGCTGCTTTTCGCGATTGAGCGAGACGCCCAGGTAGTAGCCGATAAAGCCGGCACCCAGTGCTGCCTGCAAAGCAAACAGCAGTGATGCGATTTCGCTGCTGGCCGGTTGCAGCAGCGGCGTAAACCAGGGCTTGTAATCTGGCGATATCTGGCTGATCAAGGCTCTGGCCTTGTCATCCGTTCCCGTGAAAATGTCTGATGGCGGGCTTGCATCGGTCGGCACCGGTGCTTTGACCAGCCAGAGCGGCAAGGCTGCGAGCAAGACAACGATCAGCAAAAGCAGTGCATTCCGATGTCGTTTCATGCGCCGCTCCGCTTTGCGGGTAAAACAGCCATGTCACGCAACTCTTGCGGATTGAAGCGTGCCAGGGCGTTGAAAATCACGATGCTGAGCAGCCCTTCGCTGATCGCCAGCGGTATCTGGGTGATGGCAAAGATGCTCGAAAACTTGACCAGTGCGCCGCTAAAGCCGCTGACCGAATCAGGGAATGCCAGTGCCAGCTGGACGGAAGTGGTCAGATACGTGAATAAATCGGCCAGGGCGGCAGCACAAAATACGCTGACCGAGAATGAGCAATGCAGCCAGCGCATCATCCGAAAGGTCATGCTGGCCACCAAGGGGCCAACGATTGCCATCGAGAAGACATTGGCACCGAGTGTCGTCAAGCCGCCATGGGCCAGCAGCAATGCCTGAAAAAGCAGGACAACCGTACCAATCGGTGCCATCGCGACGGGGCCGAAAAGCAGCGCGCCCAGTCCCGTACCTGTCGGGTGCGAGCTGCTGCCTGAAAGCGAGGGGAGTTTAAGAGCCGACAGCACGAAGGCGAAGGCTGCGGCCACCCCAATCAGCATGCGCTGTTCGGGCTTGTCGCGAATGCGCTTGCCGAGCGCCAGCAGGCCCCAGCCGATAAAGGGTGCGGACGCCAGGCTCCAGCCAATGGCGTGCTCGAAAGGCAAAAAGCCCTCCATGATGTGCATTCTTCTCTCCCACAGCGAGAAATGGCAAACAGCACCAATACGGGGGAGAAATGCAGATCGGAAGAAATATCGCTGGCCAATGCCTGCGCAAATCAACAGAACCTTTCCCATCACCCCGGGGATTGGTACAGCAGTTGATTTAGGCCGGTCTTCTGGCTCGCCTTCAATCTAGTTTGCCAACCTTCCCGTGCGAACACAGTGGCGTAGGGCAAATTCGTCAGGCTTACAGCAGCGGGGGCTGCGCCGGAATGGTTGAGCTGTTGGCTCGAACGTCACCGGCTTCCCGTTTCACCCGCCCCACGACTGTGGAGCAAGGCACCTAAAACGGCGCGAGTATAGGCTGATCTGATTGCAATTGCATAGCGCAATTTTGCCGCTCTGCTGTTGGCGGGCGATTTACAGGCAATAAAAAAGCCACGGTTTGAGCCGTGGCTTTTGAATTCAAGCGGGGCGTGCTTAGTAGGCGCCCGGCTTTTTCTTGAATTTGCTGCGATCACCATCGAACTTGCGTTCGCCGCCGCCATCCTGGCGTCCTTCGTCCGGACGCAGGTTGATCGGGACGCCACGAACGCGGGTGCGTTTCAGGGCGTTGGCAGCTTCGCCAGGCATGCCAGCAGGCAGTTCGACCGTGCTTGATTCTTCGTAGAGCGCGATGCGACCGATGAAGCGGCTTTCAATCCCGGCTTCATTGGCGATGGCGCCAACGATATCCTTGACCTGAACGCCATGCTCCCGGCCCACATCGATCCGGTAACGGACAACGTCGCCTGCCGGTGCGGCACGGCGTGGCTTCTCTCCGCCTTCGAAACGGGGCCGTTCGCCACGATCTTCGAAACGCGGTTTGTCGCTGCCCTCAAAGCGCGGCTTGCGATCACGCTCGCCAAAGCTGCCCGGACGGGCACGGCTGTCGCGGTTGTCGTAGGCGGCAGCCGGGGCTGGACGCGGGTCTTCGCCGGCGATCTGCAGTGGCTTGCCTTCCTGGGCCATCATGGCCAGTGCGGCGGCAACTTCTTCGGCGCTGACATTTTGTTCTTCGGCAATTTGCGAAACGATGTTGGCAAAGAAATCGAGGCCTTCAGCATTGAGCACTTCGGCGACCTTGGCCTTGAAGTCGGTGACGCGCTTGTTGGTCACGTCGGCACGGCTGGGCAGGGTCAGTGGGGCGATCGGCTGGCGGGTGGCACGCTCGATGGTGCGCAGCATGCGAATTTCACGCGGCGCGACGAAGAGGATGGCGTTGCCGGTACGACCGGCGCGGCCGGTACGGCCGATACGGTGCACGTAGGCTTCGGTGTCGTACGGAATGTCATAGTTCACAACGTGGCTGACGCGCGGCACGTCGATGCCGCGGGCGGCCACGTCGGTGGCGATGACGATGTCCAGTGCGCCGGACTTCAACTGCTCGATGACGCGTTCGCGCATTTGCTGGTTGAGGTCGCCATTCAGCGCAGCAGCGGCGTAACCGCGGGCGTTGAGCTTGTCTGCCAGTTCAACGGTGGCGGTCTTGGTGCGGACGAAAATGATCGCTGCATCGAAGTTTTCTTCGACTTCGAGGATGCGGGTCAGGGCGTCCAGCTTGTGCATGCCGGAAACCTGCCAGTAAACCTGACGGATGGCGGCAACGGTGGCGGTGGCCGACTTGATCTTGATTTCGCGCGGTTCAACCAGGTATTTCTGGGCAACGCGGCGAATTTGTTCCGGCATGGTCGCCGAGAAAAGAGCGGTCTGGTGTTGTTCCGGCGTGCGTTCGAGAATCCACTCGACGTCGTCGATGAAGCCCATGCGCAGCATTTCGTCAGCTTCGTCGAGCACCAGGGTCTTCAGGTTGTCCAGGTTGAGCGTCTTGCGCTCAAGGTGGTCCATGACGCGACCCGGCGTGCCGACGATGACGTGGGCGCCGCGCGACAGTTGCTTGAGCTGGATGGTGTAGCTTTGACCGCCGTAAATCGGCAGCACATGGAAGCCGGGCAGGTTCTTGGCGTAGCTTTGCAGCGCTTCGGCAACCTGGATGGCGAGTTCGCGGGTCGGCGTCAGGATCAGGGCCTGCGGCTTGGCGACCTTGACGTCGATCTGTTCCATCAACGGCAGCGCAAAGGCGGCGGTCTTGCCGGTGCCGGTCTGGGCCATGCCGATGATGTCATGGCCGTCAAGCAGAATGGGAATGCACTGAGCTTGAATGGGCGACGGTGTTTCGTAGCCGATTTCAGTCAATGTCTGGAGTAGCGTGGAGCTTAGGCCGAGATCGGCAAAGCTTTCAGCGGGTGATGTCATGCTGTTTCCTTTCGACGTCGCTGCTTGCTTTTATTGGCTTGCGACGCGTATGCCCGATGGTCGGGCGGCCTGAGTTCCCCTGACGCAGCTATGCCTAGGGGGCGATTCAATGGTGAGACCTGCAAAGTGAACTGCAAACGAGGGGTAAAGCGGTAGCTGCTCGGGAGCCCTGCGGGCGATGGATCAACGCATTGATATTATTAGTTTACTCCATTTTTGCCTGGCCGGAAACTGCTAAGGTCGATATTTGCCAACTACAATACGCTGGCGCATTATTGCGGATACATGAAGCTCGACGCCAAGCGCTTGCTAGGGCGGCTTTTCGGGCCATAGGGGAGAGCATCGTTTTGCTGGGAAAAGTCGGATCATCATTGGCTGCCCGCTTTGGCTTCAGTCAGCTGAAGCTGCGTCTTTGGGCGCTGGCGCTGTTGCCGGTATTGGTCTTGCCGGTTGTCGCCGGCATTTTTCTGGTCATTGGCAACGAATATTTCGAGCGGATGCTGACCCAGAAAGTCATTGGCGATTTGTCGATGGCTCGCTCGCATCTCGAACACATTCAAAATGAAGCCAGTGCGTCGGCGCGTAGCCTGGCTGATTCAAAACGGATTAACCGTCTTTTGCGGGGTGAGTCAAAAGATACGCCATTGAGCGATGTCCTTGCCTCCCGTCAGGAGAATGTGGGTTTCGATTTCCTGGCCATTCTTGATCGTGAAGGACGGATTGCTGCATCGGCCCAGAAAAACGGTGAAACCAATCCATTCGCAGACATCGGCGTGGTGCGTCGGGCGCTGAGCAATCCTGCGCAGGCGACGGTTGGTCTGGAAGTTTTGCCTGGTGCATTGTTGGCTCGCTTGTCTGCCAGCTTGCCGGAGCGGGCAAGAATCGATTTGCTCCCGACGCCAATGGCTGCGCCGACTGATCGCAGCGCCGAAACCCGTGGCCTGCTCGTTGTAGCCACGGCGCCGATGCATGATGAAGCGGGTCAAATGATCGGTCTGGTGGTCGGCGGGACGTTGCTGAATCGGGATGATGCTTTTGTCGATTATTTGTCAGGTATCGTTTCGGCCGGTTGGCTGAAGCAACTGGGGGCCCATGGGGCGGTAACCCTGTTTCTTGGTGATACGCGCATCGCGACCAGTGTCCGGCTTGATGGCGGGGCACGGGCAATTGGTACGCGCGCTTCCCAGGTTGTCAGCGAGGCTGTTTTCGGGCGGGGTGAGACCTGGGTTCGTCGAGCTTTTGTCGTCGATCAGTGGGCCATGACGGCTTATGAGCCGGTGCACGATTTTGCCGGTGAACGGATCGGGATTCTGTATGTAGGCATTCCTGAGGCACCTTTCTCAGATTTTCGCTGGCGAGCCACGGCTATTTTCCTGCTGGCCTTGGTGATTGCTTCCGGTCTGGCTACCTGGATTTCATGGCGCCTGGTTCGCAGCATCGTTCACCCTCTTGCTCACCTTGAAACAACCATGCGCCTGGTCGGGCAGGGACAGATGGAGGTGCGCGTCGGTGCAATGCCGGGTGACGATGAACTGGCGCGTCTTGGCGAACTATTTAACCATTTGCTCGACACCATTGGCCAGCAGACTGCGGATTTGCGGGAGTGGGGCGAGTCGTTGGACAGCAAGGTCGTGCAACGCACCCGGGATCTGGCCGATGCGAATCAGGCGCTGGCTTTGGCGCGGGATGAAGCAGAAAGAGCCAATCGTGCGAAAAGTTCGTTCCTGGCCAACATGAGCCATGAAATACGTACGCCGATGAATGCGATCGTTGGCCTGACTCATCTGTTGCAGAAAGAGCTTCGTGATGAGCGCCAGGTAGACCGGCTCAAGAAGATAAATGCTGCGGCACAGCACTTGTTGTCGGTGATTAACGACATCCTCGATATTTCAAAAATCGAGGCTGGCAAATTGCATCTGGAACACAGCAGCTTCGATATGGACAAGGTGTTTGATTCTGTTTGCGCCATGACTGCTGAACGCGCTTGTGCAAAAGGTGTTGAACTGGTGCGCGATGTAGCACCCGAGATGGTTGGAACATTCCAGGGGGATGCCCTGCGCTTGAAGCAGATATTGCTCAATTTTGCTTCGAATGCCCTCAAGTTCACCGAGCAGGGTGCAATTGTCATCCGCTCGTCGGTTGTTGAAGACCGTGGAAATCAGGTGCTTGTTCGCTTCGAAATGAGCGATACGGGGGTTGGCATTCCCCATGATGCCTTGCCACGCTTGTTTTCAGCCTTTGAGCAGGCGGATAGTTCAACGACACGCAAATACGGCGGGACAGGTCTGGGGTTGGCGATCAGTCGTCGCCTGGCAGAGTTGATGGGCGGGCAGATCGGTGTTGAAAGCGAAACGGGGCGCGGCAGCATCTTCTGGTTTACGGCGCAGCTTGGGCGGGATGGTTCGACCGCGCGGGCTACGCCGCCGCTTTCCATGCTGGCAAATCGTCGGGTGCTGGTTGTGGACGATCACCCGGTGGCGCGTCAGGTGCTGGCCGATATGCTGGGCCTCCAGGGAATGCGTGTCGAGCAGGCTGAAGGGGGCGAGGCCGGTCTGGGGCTGATCGGTGTGGCCGATCGGGATGGCGATCCTTTTGAGTTGGTGTTGTTTGACTGGCGTATGCCCGGCATGGATGGCCTGGAGGCGGCTGAGGCGTTGGCGCGGATGCCTTTGCGGCATCGCCCGATGCATCTGCTGATCACGGCTTACGATAATGAATTGACGCGCGACCTGTGGGAACCTGCCGGTTTTCATGCCGTGCTGGCCAAACCGGTTTCCTCTTCGAGTCTTTACGATACCTTGCTCGGTCTGCTCGGGCGCGGCCAGATTGCTGCACCGATGGAGGCTGCGGCCGTCGAGCGCTTGCTGATTGAACGGCATGCCGGACAGCGCATTCTTTTGGCCGAAGACAACGAAATCAATCGGGAGGTGGCCATGGAGCTGCTTTCCACGGTCGAAATCGAATTCGATGTTGCCGAGAATGGTGCGGAGGCCTTGGCCAAGGCCGCTTCCGGACGTTACGACCTGATTTTGATGGACGTCCAAATGCCTGTCATGGACGGTTTGGAGGCAACGCGCCAGATTCGTCTTTTGCCCGGTTACAAATCAGTCCCGATTCTGGCGTTGACCGCGAATGCCTTCGAGGAAGATATCGCTGTTTGCCTGGCAGCCGGGATGGATGCGCATGTCGCCAAGCCGGTGGATCCTGATCTGCTTTTTGCTGCCTTGCTGACGTGGTTGCCTGAGCGTTAAGGGCGTACGGGGCGAAGTTCGGCCAGTTCGCTGGCCGAGAATCCGGCGGCCAGTCTGGCGCTTTCATTCAGCGGGGCAGATGGACGCGGCGCCTTGAAGTCGCTGAGTAATTGGCGATAGGTGCTTTCCGGTTCCAGTTGCCGCGCTGTGCATAACTCCCGGAACCAGCGGTCGCCCAGGCCGACATGGCCGATTTCATCGTGCAGGATGATGTCGAGCAGGCGCACACTTTCATGGTCGCCGCATTGTTCCAGTTTGCGCTGGATCGGTGGCGTGGCATCCAGGCCACGTGCTTCGAGCAGGCGTGGAACCAGCGCCATGCGAGCCAGGACGTCATGGTTGGTTTTTTCAGCCATCTGCCACAGGCCGGCATGCGCTGGAAAGTCACCGTAGTCGTAGCCTAGCGTCAGCAGACGTTCGCGCAGGATGGTGAAATGATAGGCTTCCTCCGCTGCGACACCGACCCAGTCAGCGTAGTACTGGCGTGGCATGTCACGGAAGCGGGCGGCGTGATCGAGGGCCAGGTTGATGGCGGAAAATTCGATGTGGACAATTGCATGCAGCAGCCTGGCCCGCCCTTCCGGGGTCGAGATATTGCGTGTCGGCACTTCTTTGGGCGGGATCAGCTCAGGTTTTGCGGGAATGCCGCAAGCAAGTGCCACGGCCGGTTGGTTTTGCCAGTCGAGTTTCTCAGCCTGCCAATCGGCAGCAAGTGCTGCGGTCAACCTCAGTTTTGAACTGATTTCTGTGCAGGCAAGTGCTTCGGCCAGTGCCGCAAAGAGCGATTTTTTCATGGGGCGGGATTGGTGTATTGCAGGTGAATGTTGTCGATTTCGGCAATGATTTCCGGCGACATGATCGTGTGCGTGGCGGGTAGTGTTTCCTGGAGTTGTGACAGGGATGACGCACCAATGATCGTGCTGCTGACAAACCAGCGCGAGCGAACAAAGCCCAGCGCCAGCTGGGTCGGGGTCATGTTGTGGCGACGGGCAAGGGCGACATAGGCGCTGACTGCGGGCGCGACATTCGGTTTGGTGTAGCGCTGCCCGAAGCTGGGCCACTGGGTCAGGCGGCCTGGTGCCGCCGGATTTTCCAGATATTTTCCGGTCAGGTGGCCGAAGGCGAGGGCTGAATAGGCGAGCAGGCCGACTTGCTCGCGATGGCAGACTTCGGCCAATCCGGTTTCAAAGGTGCGATTGAGCAAGTGGTAGGCATTTTGGGTTGAGACGACGTGAGGCAGGCCCAGCTCATCGGCCAGCCGGGTAAATTGCATGATGCCCCAGGGGTGTTCGTTCGAGAGTCCGATTTGACGGACTTTGCCTTCCCGGACCAGTTCGGCCAGTGCTTCAAGTTGTGTGCGGATCGGCGTGCATTCGCGTTCGGCGTCCGGGTTGAATTGCCATTGGCCGAACATCGGTTGATTGCGCTCCGGCCAGTGCAGTTGGTAAAGGTCGATATAGTCTGTCTGCAGGCGGCTCAACGATCCTTCGACTGCCGCACGAATATTGGCCCGGTCAAGTGCCGGCGGGCCGCTGCGTATCCACTGCAGGCTGCGGGCAGGGCCGGCGACCTTGGTGGCAACGATCACTTTGTCGCGCGATTGCCGGCTCAACCATCGGCCAACGATGCTTTCCGATGCGCCGCAGGTTTCGGCGCGCGGCGGGACGGCATACATCTCGGCTGTATCGATGAAGTTGACGCCCGCGTTCAGCGCAAAATCGAGTTGCGCATGGGCATCGGACTCGGAAGTCTGCTCACCAAAAGTCATGGTTCCCAGGCAAATGTCCGGCACGCTGAAACCTTTTTTGCCTAGAAGGCGTTGTTTGATTGAATTCATTCCATGTCTCCGAAAAATGCCAGAAATTCAGGGTTGACCGCAGAGAACGCCATAAATCAGCACGTGGCGCTTTAAAAGCGGATCGAAACTGGCTGGTACGATGGCCAGATTGTGTTCTTCATTGATCATGCCGTGGTTGTGCACCCATTCGCTGGCTGCCTTGTGAGCCTCGTCGAAGCTGAGGTACAGCCCTTGCAGGCTGGTTGAGCGGACGGATAAAAAATTGCCGCTGGTTTGGTCGAGCAAGGTATCCGTATCCAGCTTTTGAACCGCGTAGCCAGAAGCCGAGCGAGGCAGAGGGAGTGCAGCCAGGTCGAAACTGTCGCCAAATGCATCCGGAGGCATGATTGTGTTGGGCATGACGTATTTTAACGGGAAGATCTCTTGCAAACCCGAGTTAGGCTAAGGTGATTCGGTCCGACGTGGTAGAATTTTGCGCTGTAATAATTACTCAACAGGACTGTCATGTTCGGACGGCTGATGCCCAAAGAGGGCAAGTATTTCGATCTTTTCAATTCCCACGCAGATCTCATCGTGGAGGGAGGCAAGGCGCTTTCCGGTTTGATTGGCGCATTGGTGGATGAGCCGGGGAAGGCGGCGGTTCATGCCGAAGAGATCGATGTGCTGGAACGCAAGGCAGACGAAATTACGCACAGCACACTGGCGCAACTGCACACTTCATTCATCACGCCGTTTGACCGTGATGAAATTCATCAGCTGATCAACAGCATGGATGACATTCTCGACATCATTCAGGATGTCGCCGAATCAATGACCCTGTACGACATTCAGCGCGTTCCGCCGGAGGCCAAAGCGCTGGCTGACGTGACAGAGGCCTGTTGTGCACGGGTCCAGTCTTTGGTCAAGCTGCTGCACAGCATGGATAACGCACCCCAGATTCTCAAGTTCTGTCACGAAATTGCCGAACTTGAGTCTGATGCGGATCGTATATTGCGTGAAGCCATGTCCAAGCTCTTCCGTGAAGAGCCCGATGTTCGCCAAGTGGTCAAGCTCAAGGAAATTTACGAATTGCTCGAGTCTGTCAGTGATCGGTGCAAAGACGTGGCCGGTACTGTCGAAGCCATCGTTCTCGAAAATTCCTGAGCGGGTAGCTCGGCATGGATTCCATACATATCAGCCTCGGGGTCGTTGTTACCCTGGTGATTGTCGCTTTGCTGTTTGACTTCATGAATGGGTTTCATGATGCAGCAAATTCAATTGCTACCATTGTTTCAACCCGCGTCCTGAAGCCCCATCAGGCTGTTATCTGGGCTGCGGCATTCAATTTTCTGGCCTACTTCATGTTCCAGTTGAAGGTTGCCAGTACCATCGGCAAGGGCACCATTGATCCCAGCATCGTCGATCACTACGTCATCTTCGGTGCCCTGATTGGTGCCATTATCTGGAATATCATCACTTGGTACTACGGAATACCGTCATCGTCATCGCACGCGTTGGTTGGCGGGCTGGTCGGGGCAGCAGTAGCCAAAGCCGGGTTTGCAGGTTTGATTTCGGCGGGTGTCCTTAAAATCATAGCCTTTATTTTTGTCGCTCCGCTGCTCGGTTTCTTTATTGGTGGGGCGTTGATGGTCGTCGTTTCGTGGATTTGCCGGAATATGGCGCCGCGCAAGGTCGATAAGTATTTTCGCCGTTTTCAGCTTTTGTCTGCTGCAGCCTACAGCTTGGGGCATGGCGGTAACGATGCGCAGAAAACTGTGGGGATCATCTGGATGCTCTTGATTGCAGCCGGCATGTCCCAGTCCAATGAACCGATTCCGGGCTGGGTTGTTTTTTCCTGCTATACGGCAATGGGTCTGGGGACGATGTTTGGTGGTTGGCGGATCGTCAAGACGATGGGCAATCGCATCACCAAATTGAATCAGGCCCGAGGTTTTTGTGCCAATAGTGGTGGAGCCATTACGCTTTTCATGGCAACTGCCCTGGGTGTTCCTGTATCAACGACGCATACCATTACCGGTGCTATTGCCGGGGTGGGGTCTACTCGGGGTGCCCGGCGTGTCCGCTGGGGGGTTGCCGGTGGAATCGTCTGGGCTTGGATTCTGACCATTCCATGTAGTGCCGGTATGGCTGCAGTAGCTTGGTATCTTGGTCGCCTGATCCTTTAGGCTTCAGTCGCTCGCAGTTGTCATTTTGTTCTTTCTGCTCCTGCCGGTTCTTTTGGCAGGAGTGGTTTCTGTAGTCCTCCCTCTCCCCGAGGGTTGCCGTTGCCGATTCGGCAATGCGTACTGAAAGTTCGTGTGCGCTTAAGGCTGGGTCTAAGCTGGAATGTCCGGCGTAAGCAACTGCTCCAGTTGCATGATCTTGTCTTTCAATCCCAATTTTCTTTTTTTGAGTCGCCTGATCAACAAATCATCCGGAGGCGGGTTTTCGCTAAGGTGGGTGATTACAAGGTCTAGGTCGCGATGTTCTATCTGGCGTTCACTTAGCTGAACTCGAAGCAAGTTTGCAGCTTCTTCGCTGGGTGGTTGAAGTGACATCTCGAACTCCTGAGGCACTGACGATGTTTTGTTAGAATAACCTGAACAATTCAAAGGAGGAGAGCAAAATGCAACACCACGTAATCGTGTCTTTTGGCAAAGACAAGGAATTTGATTTCAAGCTGACAGGCGGAATGCCGGCTGATGAGGCTCGCAAATGGTTTGATCATGAATTCACGGTTCTCGAATGTGACGTAGCGACGCCAACCGGGAAAATCCTGGCAGTTGATCGTATTTTGAGCGTTGCCAAGTATGCAGGGGAGACTGCGTTTCGTGAGGGTGGTGGATGGGCTGAATCGTTTGCCAAGTGTACGGGGTCAATACTGGGGCGAGAATTGATTCGTGTTGATGTCGAGCACTACAGTATCGGGTACTGATGAACAAGGCGTTTGTCAGAGAGACGGAGAGCGACGAGGATGAAGAGCTTCCGAAGTCGCTGGTTCTTCCCTCGGGGACACGTAACTACATAACTCCATCCGGTCATGAGCGTTTAAAGGCTGAGTTGGAAGGTCTCGTAAAGCGTGAGCGACCACATGTGGTCGAGATCGTCGCTTGGGCAGCTTCAAATGGTGATCGTTCTGAGAATGGTGACTATATATATGGCAAGCGACGGTTACGCGAAATTGATCGGCGAATACGTTTCTTGACGAAGCGCCTCGAAATTGCAGAAATTGTTGATCCGCTTCGCCAGGGAAGCAATGACCAGATTTTTTTCGGCGCCAAGGTTACGGTTTCCAGCGAACATGGCGATGAAAACACCTACACCATTGTAGGGGTTGATGAGGTTGATGTTGCCAGAGGGCGTATTAGTTGGATATCGCCATTGGCGCGAGCATTGCTCAAGGCAAGGG
Organism: Dechloromonas sp. TW-R-39-2; assembly: GCF_016864195.1. NCBI lineage: Bacteria > Pseudomonadati > Pseudomonadota > Betaproteobacteria > Rhodocyclales > Azonexaceae > Dechloromonas > Dechloromonas sp. TW-R-39-2. The sequence goes on along the minus strand of NZ_CP045202.1, from coordinate 2,685,367 downwards.
AAGGTGATTCGGTAAGATTCCAGAGCCCTCATGGCGTTCGTGAAATAGATATTGTTGAGGTGCAGTACCTCGAGATTGACTGAATGACTCTGCTTTTTTATTTGTTTCCCCGATTTTGCACAAAGTAGTTGACTGCGATTTTAGTGTGTATATAATTCGCCCTCTTCGCTGCTGCCGGGGTTTCCGGCGGAAGGGAAGAAGAAGTTGGTAGGAAAAAAGAAGTGAGAAAGTGCTTGACGAGATGTAGGAAGTGCTTCATAATCTCGCTTCTCTGCTGCAGACGAATCGAAAGAAACGGCGCGGTAGCGATCTTTAAAAATTTGAACAACCGATAGGTGTGGGTGCCTTGATGCGAAGCGACGCAAGTCGCAAAAAAGTATTAAGGCAATCACACGGATGGAGAGATCCATCGAGGTAGAAGTAAAAATTCTACCGTCAGTGAATTGCGAGTGTTTTGGATTGAACTGAAGAGTTTGATCCTGGCTCAGATTGAACGCTGGCGGCATGCCTTACACATGCAAGTCGAACGGTAACAGGGAGCTTGCTCCGCTGACGAGTGGCGAACGGGTGAGTAATGTATCGGAACGTACCTTTCAGTGGGGGATAACGTAGCGAAAGTTACGCTAATACCGCATATTCTGTGAGCAGGAAAGCAGGGGACCTTCGGGCCTTGCGCTGATTGAGCGGCTGATATCAGATTAGCTAGTTGGTGAGGTAAAGGCTCACCAAGGCGACGATCTGTAGCGGGTCTGAGAGGATGATCCGCCACACTGGAACTGAGACACGGTCCAGACTCCTACGGGAGGCAGCAGTGGGGAATTTTGGACAATGGGGGCAACCCTGATCCAGCCATGCCGCGTGAGTGAAGAAGGCCTTCGGGTTGTAAAGCTCTTTCGGCCGGGAAAAAATCGCATGGGCTAATACCCTGTGTGGATGATGGTACCGGAATAAGAAGCACCGGCTAACTACGTGCCAGCAGCCGCGGTAATACGTAGGGTGCGAGCGTTAATCGGAATTACTGGGCGTAAAGCGTGCGCAGGCGGTTTTTTAAGACAGGCGTGAAATCCCCGGGCTCAACCTGGGAACTGCGCTTGTGACTGGAAGGCTAGAGTACGGCAGAGGGGGGTGGAATTCCACGTGTAGCAGTGAAATGCGTAGAGATGTGGAGGAACACCAATGGCGAAGGCAGCCCCCTGGGTCGATACTGACGCTCATGCACGAAAGCGTGGGGAGCAAACAGGATTAGATACCCTGGTAGTCCACGCCCTAAACGATGTCAACTAGGTGTTGGGTGGGTAAAACCATTTAGTACCGGAGCTAACGCGTGAAGTTGACCGCCTGGGGAGTACGGCCGCAAGGTTAAAACTCAAAGGAATTGACGGGGACCCGCACAAGCGGTGGATGATGTGGATTAATTCGATGCAACGCGAAAAACCTTACCTACCCTTGACATGTTCAGAATCCCGAAGAGATTTGGGAGTGCCCGAAAGGGAGCTGGAACACAGGTGCTGCATGGCTGTCGTCAGCTCGTGTCGTGAGATGTTGGGTTAAGTCCCGCAACGAGCGCAACCCTTGTCGTTAATTGCCATCATTTAGTTGGGCACTTTAACGAGACTGCCGGTGACAAACCGGAGGAAGGTGGGGATGACGTCAAGTCCTCATGGCCCTTATGGGTAGGGCTTCACACGTCATACAATGGTCGGTACAGAGGGTTGCCAAGCCGCGAGGTGGAGCCAATCCCAGAAAGCCGATCGTAGTCCGGATCGTAGGCTGCAACTCGCCTGCGTGAAGTCGGAATCGCTAGTAATCGCGGATCAGCATGTCGCGGTGAATACGTTCCCGGGTCTTGTACACACCGCCCGTCACACCATGGGAGCGGGTTCCGCCAGAAGTAGGTAGCCTAACCGCAAGGGGGGCGCTTACCACGGCGGGGTTCGTGACTGGGGTGAAGTCGTAACAAGGTAGCCGTAGGGGAACCTGCGGCTGGATCACCTCCTTTCTAGAGAAAGCATCTCTGGCACCCACAACCTATCGGTTGTTCAGTAGTGGCAACAGACGAGGGTCTGTAGCTCAGTCGGTTAGAGCACCGTCTTGATAAGGCGGGGGTCGTTGGTTCGATTCCAACCAGACCCACCAACGTCTAAACACGGGGGATTAGCTCAGCTGGGAGAGCACCTGCTTTGCAAGCAGGGGGTCAACGGTTCGATCCCGTTATCCTCCACCAAAACCTAAAGATAAGCATGGGTGTTTATCTTTGGCTTTTGGAAACGAAATGCCACGCTCTTTAACAAATTGGAAGAAGGTTGTATTGCTGATGCTGATGAGGCATTGGCAGTACGTTGTGATTGCATCGATCGTTATTTCTTAGTCGGGATAACGGTCGCACAAAGATTTGCCTGTAGCCGCTCTCGCGAGAGAGGACAAGGTTATAGGATCAAGCGACTAAGTGCATGTGGTGGATGCCTTGGCGATCACAGGCGATGAAGGACGTGCAAGCCTGCGAAAAGCGGGGGGAGCTGGCAATGAAGCTTTGATCCCCGATATCCGAATGGGGAAACCCGGCCAGCAATGGTCATCTTTATCTGAATACATAGGATATTGAAGCGAACCCGGTGAACTGAAACATCTAAGTAGCCGGAGGAAAAGAAATCAACCGAGATTCCCCTAGTAGTGGCGAGCGAACGGGGAAGAGCCTGCTAGTGATAGCGGAACTGTTAGAAGAACGGAATGGAAAGTCCGGCCGTAGTGGGTGATAGCCCCGTATTCGAAAACAGATCCGTGGTACTAAGTTAGCGAAAAGTAGGGCGGGGCACGTGAAACCTTGTCTGAACATGGGGGGACCATCCTCCAAGGCTAAATACTCGTGATCGACCGATAGTGAACCAGTACCGTGAGGGAAAGGCGAAAAGAACCCCGGGAGGGGAGTGAAATAGAACCTGAAACCGCATGCATACAAACAGTGGGAGCCTCCTTGTGGGGTGACTGCGTACCTTTTGTATAATGGGTCAGCGACTTACGTTGTGTTGCGAGCTTAACCGAATAGGGGAGGCGTAGCGAAAGCGAGTCTGATAAGGGCGTTTAGTAGCACGGCGTAGACCCGAAACCGGATGATCTATCCATGGCCAGGATGAAGGTGCCGTAACAGGTACTGGAGGTCCGAACCCACTAACGTTGAAAAGTTAGGGGATGAGCTGTGGATAGGGGTGAAAGGCTAAACAAATCCGGAAATAGCTGGTTCTCCCCGAAAACTATTTAGGTAGTGCGTCTTGTATCACTTACGGGGGTAAAGCACTGTTATGGCTAGGGGGTCATCGCGACTTACCAAACCATGGCAAACTCTGAATACCGTAAAGTGCGAGCAAGGCAGACAGACAGTGGGTGCTAACGTCCATTGTCAAGAGGGAAACAACCCAGACCGCCAGCTAAGGTCCCAAGACATGGTTAAGTGGGAAACGAAGTGGGAAGGCATAGACAGCTAGGAGGTTGGCTTAGAAGCAGCCATCCTTTAAAGAAAGCGTAATAGCTCACTAGTCGAGTCGTCCTGCGCGGAAGATGTAACGGGGCTCAAACCATGCACCGAAGCTGCGGATATCGAAAGATATGGTAGGGGAGCGTTCTGTAGGTCTGTGAAGGTGACTTGAGAAGGTTGCTGGAGATATCAGAAGTGCGAATGCTGACATGAGTAGCGATAAAGGGAGTGAAAAGCTCCCTCGCCGAAAGCCCAAGGTTTCCTACGCAACGTTCATCGGCGTAGGGTGAGTCGGCCCCTAAGGCGAGGCAGAAATGCGTAGTCGATGGGAAACAGGTCAATATTCCTGTACCGATTCTAGATGCGATGTGGGGACGGAGAAGGTTAGGTCAGCCATCTGTTGGAATAGGTGGTTTAAGCGTGTAGGAGTGTCCCGTAGGCAAATCCGCGGGAATTATCTGAGGCGTGACGACGAGGTGCTACGGCACTGAAGTGATTGATACCAAGCTTCCAGGAAAAGCCACTAAGCTTCAGTCTAGAATTGACCGTACCGCAAACCGACACAGGTGGGCAGGATGAAAATTCTAAGGCGCTTGAGAGAACTCAGGAGAAGGAACTCGGCAAATTAACACCGTAACTTCGGGAGAAGGTGTGCCCCGGTAGGGTATAAGGCCTCGCGCCGAAAGCCCGATGGGGTTGCAGTGAAATGGTGGCTGCGACTGTTTAATAAAAACACAGCACTCTGCAAACACGAAAGTGGACGTATAGGGTGTGACGCCTGCCCGGTGCCGGAAGGTTAATTGATGGGGTGCAAGCTCTTGATCGAAGCCCCGGTAAACGGCGGCCGTAACTATAACGGTCCTAAGGTAGCGAAATTCCTTGTCGGGTAAGTTCCGACCTGCACGAATGGCGTAACGATGGCCACACTGTCTCCTCCTGAGACTCAGCGAAGTTGAAATGTTTGTGAAGATGCAATCTCCCCGCGGCAAGACGGAAAGACCCCATGAACCTTTACTGTAGCTTTGCATTGGACTTTGAACCGGTCTGTGTAGGATAGGTGGGAGGCTGTGAAACCGGGACGCTAGTCTCGGTGGAGCCGACCTTGAAATACCACCCTGGTTTGTTTGAGGTTCTAACCTTGATCCGTGAATCCGGATCGGGGACCGTGCATGGTGGGCAGTTTGACTGGGGCGGTCTCCTCCCAAAAGGTAACGGAGGAGTACGAAGGTACGCTTAGGGCGGTCGGACATCGCCCATAAAGTGCAATGGCAAAAGCGTGCTTGACTGCGAGACCCACAAGTCGAGCAGGTGCGAAAGCAGGTCATAGTGATCCGGTGGTTCTGTATGGAAGGGCCATCGCTCAACGGATAAAAGGTACTCTGGGGATAACAGGCTGATACCGCCCAAGAGTTCATATCGACGGCGGTGTTTGGCACCTCGATGTCGGCTCATCACATCCTGGGGCTGTAGCCGGTCCCAAGGGTATGGCTGTTCGCCATTTAAAGTGGTACGTGAGCTGGGTTTAAAACGTCGTGAGACAGTTTGGTCCCTATCTGCCGTGGGCGCTGGAAATTTGAAGGGGGCTGCTCCTAGTACGAGAGGACCGGAGTGGACGAACCTCTGGTGTACCGGTTATGACGCCAGTCGTATCGCCGGGTAGCTATGTTCGGAAGAGATAAACGCTGAAAGCATCTAAGCGTGAAACTCGCCTTAAGATAAGATTTCCCGGAGTCTTGAACTCCTTGAAGGGTCGTCGAAGACCACGACGTTGATAGGTCAGGTGTGGAAGCGCAGTAATGCGTTAAGCTAACTGATACTAATTGCCCGTAAGGCTTGATCCTATAACCTTGTTTATACAAGCAAATCCGCAGTCACAACAAAACAACCTTCCTCCCAATTTGGCTTGGCGCTAATCAGCGACAAGCACACAAGTTACGCTTGGCGGCAATAGCCTTCTGGACCCACCCCTTCCCTTCCCGAACAGGACCGTGAAACAGAATCGCGCCGATGATAGTGAGCTTCCGCTCGCGAAAGTAGGTCACCGCCAGGCTCCCATTCAAAGCCCTCGTTACCAACGTAACGAGGGCTTTATGCTTTAATGCTACCAATAATCAAAATCTGATTGAGAGAAAGTAGATTCAAATTCTCCGAGTTTGTCTTTCCTCTTGAAACGCCAGGATTCATCCCCATCTCAAGGAACACATCATTGTTTCATTGGGAGTTTCAAGCATGTCCGAGTCTGCAACTGCGAACGTTAATCGCGAAACCCTGGGTTTCCAGGCTGAAGTCAAACAACTGCTGCAACTGATGATTCATTCCTTGTACAGCAACAAGGAAATTTTTCTGCGCGAGCTGGTTTCAAATGCTTCCGATGCCTGTGACAAGCTTCGTTTTGAAGCCCTTAACAATAGCGCCCTCTATGGCGATGATGCCGACCTGAAAATTCGCATCGCTTTCAACAAGGATGCTCGCACCATCACTATCTCTGACAACGGTATCGGCTTGTCACGTGATGAGGCTGTTGAGCATCTTGGTACGATTGCCAAATCAGGAACCAAGGAATTTTTCTCGGCGCTGACCGGTGACCAGGCCAAGGATGCGCACTTGATCGGCCAATTCGGTGTCGGTTTCTACTCATCGTTCATCATCGCCGACAAAGTTACGGTCGTTTCACGGCGTGCTGGCTTCGAAGCCAATCAGGCTGTTTGCTGGGAGTCGGGTGGTGAGGGCGATTACACCGTCGAGATGGTTGAAAAGGCGACGCGCGGTACCGACGTCACGTTGCATCTGCGTGAGGGCGAGGACGAATTTTTGGGTGGCTGGAAGCTGAAGTCGATCATCCGCAAATACTCCGATCACATTACCTTGCCGATCGTGATGAAGAAGGAAGAGTGGAAAGACGGCGAGCAATTGATGACCGAAGAGGATGAAACGGTCAATCAGGCAAATGCACTCTGGGTGCGTGCCAAGTCTGACATCACCGACGAGCAGTACAAGGAATTCTACAAGCACGTTGCGCACGATTTCGAAGATCCGCTGTCCTGGACGCACGCCCGTGTCGAAGGCAAGCAGGAATACACGCAACTGCTCTATATTCCGGCGCGTGCCCCGTTCGATCTCTGGGATCGTAATGCCCGTCACGGCATCAAACTCTACGTACGCCGCGTCTTCATCATGGACGATGCTGAACAGTTGATGCCGCTCTACATGCGTTTTGTCCGCGGTGTGGTCGATTCGGCCGACCTGCCGCTCAACGTTTCGCGTGAAATCCTGCAGCAGAGCAAGGATATTGACGGTATCCGCAATGGTTGTACGCGCAAGGTGCTCGGTATGCTTGAGGACCTGGCTGAGAACGACAAGGAAAAATACGCGACTTTCTGGGGCGCATTCGGCAATGTGCTCAAGGAAGGCGTCGGCGAGGACCATGCCAACAAGGAAAAAATCGCCGGCCTGCTTCGCTTTGCCTCGACCCACAACGACACGACTGAACAGAATGTCTCGCTGGCCGACTACATCGCCCGCATGAAAGAAGGTCAGGAAAAGATTTATTACGTTACGGCTGATACTTTCAATGCTGCCAAGAACAGTCCGCATCTCGAAATCTTCCGCAAGAAAGGCATCGAAGTCCTGCTGCTCTCCGACCGTGTTGATGAATGGGTCGTCGGTCACCTTACCGAGTTTGACGGGAAGCAACTGCAGTCCGTGGCCAAGGGTGGGCTTGATCTCGGCAAGCTGGAAGATGAGGCAGAAAAGCAGGAGGCCGAAAAGGCTGCTGACGAATACAAGGAACTGATCGACAAGGTCAAGGCCTCGTTGGGCGACAAGGTCAAGGACGTCCGCGTCACCTATCGTCTGACCGACTCGCCGTCATGCCTGGTTTCCGACGAGCATGATCCGTCCGGCAACCTGGCGCGTCTGATGAAGGCGGCAGGCCAGCAAATGCCGAATACCAAGCCGATTCTCGAAGTCAATCCGAACCATCCGGCAGTCATGCGCCTCAAGTATGAAGAAAGCCGCTTCGATGATTGGGCTGCTCTGCTTTTCGAGCAGGCAACCCTGGCTGAAGGTGGCCAACTGGATGATCCGGCTGGCTTCGTCAAGCGGATCAACGACCTGATGATGGCCTTGTCGGCCAAGTAAGTCGATTTCGGCACTTTGCTGCGGTCGACCGTGGCAAAGTGTCGAAAATCACATGAGTCCCGACGATCTGCTTCTCCTGGTGAGCCGTGAAATGCCCTTTGGCAAATACAAGGGGCGCTTGCTGGCCGACTTGCCGGGAAATTATCTCAACTGGTTTGCCCGTGAGGGATTTCCACCTGGGGAGATTGGGCGCTTGCTTGCCTTGATGCAGGAGATAGATCACAACGGTCTGTCTGCTCTGCTGACCCCGCTGCGCCAACGTTGAAAAAGCCGCCTGATCCTGTCAGGCGGCTTTTTTTCGAGGTACGAAGCGCCATTTTTCGGCCTTACAAAACCTTACTTCGCTCCATGCTATATTGGCCAGCATGAATCAAAACACAGTACATGAGCATCGTTTGACGCTCCCGGAAGTGCTTGAAATGCTGCAGGCAGACGGCATGATCGATCACGCAATGGCCGAAGCGTTGAAGATTGAGCAGCGTTTGCAGGGGAACAAGGCGCATCCCCTGGTTCTGGTCGATCAGCAAAAATGGCGCTCGCTCAAATCGCCTGGACGCTTGCTGAATCTCGATGGCTTGAGCGAATGGCTGGCCGGAAAGTGTGGTCTTGAATATCTGCACATTGATCCGCTGAAAATCGATTTCACCGGGGTGACGGATATTATGTCCAGCGCCTATGCCGCCCGCTTCGGCATCCTGCCGGTTCAGGTCAGCACGCGCGAAGTTGTGATCGCGACGGCAGAACCCTTCGTCAGAGAGTGGGAAAGCGAACTCAAGCCCATTCTGCGCAAGGAAATTCGCCGTGTCATGGCGAACCCTGATGATATTTCACGCTACCTTGTCGAATTCTTCAATCTAGCCCGCTCGGTCAAGAAAGCGGCTTCCAAGGGAGAAAATACCCAGGCACTTTCGAATTTCGAACAACTGGTTGAACTGGGCAAGAGCAACCGCCAGTTCGATGCCAATGACCAGCACATTGTTCATATCGTCGACTGGCTATGGCAGTACGCCTTCGACCAGCGTGCCTCGGATATTCACATTGAGCCCCGCCGCGATCTGGGGATTGTCCGTTTTCGTATCGATGGTGTGCTGCATCAGGTTTACCAGATTCCGATGACGGTAATGAATGCCATGACCAGCCGGATCAAGCTTCTGGGACGCATGGACGTGATTGAAAAGCGGCGGCCGCAAGATGGTCGGGTCAAGACCCGGACCCCGACCGGGCAGGAGGTCGAACTTCGCTTATCGACATTGCCGACGGCATTCGGTGAAAAGCTGGTGATGCGGATTTTTGATCCCGAGGTGCTGGTCCGCGATTTCCGCTCGCTGGGCTTTTCCGAGGAGGATCAGGCCCGCTGGCAGCAAATGACCAGCTCCCCGAACGGCATCGTTCTGGTGACCGGGCCGACCGGTTCGGGCAAAACGACGACGCTGTATACCACGCTCAAGCAGTTGGCCACGCCGGAGGTCAATGTCTGCACGATTGAAGATCCGATTGAAATGGTTGAGGCATCGTTTAACCAGATGCAGGTCAACCGCGGTATTGAACTGGGCTTTGCTGATGGGGTTCGCGCCTTGATGCGCCAGGATCCGGATATTGTGATGATTGGTGAAATCCGTGATCTGGAAACTGCCGAAATGGCCATCCAGGCAGCGTTGACCGGGCACTTCGTATTGTCCACCCTGCATACCAACGATGCGCCATCGGCAATTACCCGACTGCTCGACCTCGGTGTTCCGGCCTACCTGATCAACTCAACCGTCCTGGGGGTGATGGCGCAGCGACTGGTTCGTACGCTATGCCCGCATTGCAAGAAATCCAGCCCGATCACCGAGGAACAGCGCTTAACCTGGCGCGCCCTGGTGTCCCCATGGAAATCCGGAGAGCCAACACATCTGCACCATGCAGTCGGCTGTCTGGAGTGCCGCATGACCGGCTATGTGGGCCGGGTCGGTATCTACGAAATCCTGATCAATTCACCGGAGATTCGCAAGCAGATCAAACCGCTGACCGAAATCGCCCGTGTCCGCGATCTGGCTTATCGTGAGGGCATGCGTCCACTGCGCATTTCCGGGGCGCTCAAAGTGGCGCAGGGCCTCACGACGCTTGAAGAAGTCGTCAAGGTGGCTCCCCCGGTCGACGAGATATAAAGAGTCAAAACCGCGCCTCAATAGGCGCTGGTCTTGCCGTAGAACGCTGGCGTACGGCCGACCAGACTTTCAAGGAGCGTCAGCTCACTGTCCGTGTGGTTGATGACGGTGGCGGGCACCATCATCTGGCTGCCATCGGCATGCAGGTAAACCGGTTTGTCGTGGTAGCTGGTTTCCAGCTGCTCGTGGATATCGGGCATATGCATCGAGGTAATTTCGGCTTTGCCGTAACACAGGCAGAAATAGACCTTTTTCGTTTCAGCTTCGATGTAGCAGCCCGTGCCGCGGATGCCGATGGTTGCGGTCGGTGTTTCGATCTGCTTGTTTCCCTTGCCGAACACGGCCAGCAACTTGCCGGTCAGCACGCGCAGTCCGGCGCGTGCTGCCTGACCTGCCAGGCTGACCGTTGTCCGGTCTCGTTGCAGGTAGGCATCATTGCCGATGATGTAGATGGCCTGGCTGTTCGGGCCTGTGGTGACGGTGTCGCCCGGCTTGATCGGTGTGCCGGGACTGGCCGGCTGGCCATTGATTCGCACATCGCCGGTCATCTGGTGCATGCCGGGTGGTGGCAGTTTGCCGCCTGCAGCCCAGGCAGCCTGCAGTGCGCCCAAACGCTCGGCCAAGGCCAGCGCAGCGATTCCCTTGAGTAATTGGCGACGTTGCATGGTTCTTTCCTTAACGTGAGAGTGTCCGCATGGCGCGTTCCAGTCCATCGAGCGTCAGCGGATACATCCGGTTGCCGAGCAGTTGCTGAATCATGTGGATCGATTGCGTGTACGTCCAGTGAGTTTCAGCCAGCGGATTGAGCCAGACTGCGCGTGACCAGGTGGACAGCATGCGTTCTAGCCAGACGGCACCGGCTTCTTCATTCCAGTGCTCGACACTGCCGCCGGGGCGGGCGATTTCGTAGGGGCTCATCGTTGCATCACCGACGAAGACCAGTTTGTAGTCCGGGCCGTAGGTGTGGATGACATCCCAGGTCGATAGCCGTTCCTGATGGCGCCGCCGGTTGTCCTTCCAGACGCCTTCATAGACGCAGTTGTGGAAGTAGAAATGTTCGAGATGCTTGAACTCGCTGCGTGCCGCCGAGAATAGCTCCTCGCAAGCCTCGATGTGGTCGTCCATTGAGCCGCCGATATCGAGGAACAGCAGCACCTTGATCGTGTTGTGGCGTTCCGGACGGAGTTGCAGGTCGAGCCAGCCACCGTTACGGGCTGTGCCGGCAACCGTGCCATCGAGATCGAGTTCGGTGGCCGCTCCCTGACGGGCGAAGCGGCGCAGGCGGCGCAGCGCGACCTTGATGTTGCGTACACCGAGGTCGACCGAGTCGTCGAGGTTGCGGAATTCGCGCTGTTCCCAGACCTTGATCGCCGTCCGGTTGCCGACCGAGTCGCCGCCCAACCGGATGCCTTCCGGGTGGTAGCCGCCATGGCCGTAAGGCGAGGTGCCGGCCGTGCCGATCCACTTGTTGCCGCCGGCGTGGCGTTCCTTCTGCTCGTCGAGCCGTTGCTTGAATTGCTCGAATAATTTCTCGTAGCCGAGCTTCTGCAGCTTGAGCCGGTCTTCTTCCGAGAGATGTCGTTTGGCTGCCAGTTCCAGCCATTCCTCGGGAATCATCGCCTCGAAGCCGGGCAGGGCTTCGATACCCTTGAAGTACTCGCCAAAAGCACGGTCGAAGCGGTCGTAGAGGGCTTCGTCCTTGATCAGGATGGCGCGCGAGAGGAGATAAAAATCATCGAGACTGCCGCTCACCAGCCGGGCCTGCAGTGCTTCAAGCAGCACCAGCAGTTCCTTGGTCGATACCGGAATCTGCCGTGATTTCAGATGCAGGAAGTAGTCGACCAGCATTTACGGCTGTTTGCGGCGTGCCATGAAAGCCAGACGTTCAAATAGATGAACATCCTGTTCGTTCTTGAGCAGCGCACCGTGCAGCGGTGGAATTGCGTCCTTGGCCTCCCTGGCACGCAGGGCTTCCGGCGGAATATCTTCGGCCAGCAGCAGCTTGAGCCAGTCGATCAGTTCACTGGTCGAGGGCTTTTTCTTCAGTCCGGGTACATCACGCAGTTCGAAGAAGACTTCGAGTGCCTCGCGCAGCAGTTCGCGCTTCAGCGTCGGGAAATGGACATCGACGATGCGCGTCATCGTCTCCTTGTCCGGGAACTTGATGTAGTGGAAGAAACAGCGGCGCAGAAAAGCGTCCGGCAACTCCTTCTCGTTGTTCGAGGTGATGATGATCAGCGGCCGGTGCTTGGCCTTGATCGTTCGGTGCAACTCGTAGCAATGGAATTCCATGCGGTCGAGTTCGCGCAGCAAATCGTTGGGGAACTCGATGTCGGCCTTGTCGATTTCATCGATCAGCACGACGCAGGGTTCGTCACATTCGAAGGCCTGCCAGAGTACGCCGTGCACGATGTAATGGCCGATGTCCTCGACGCGTGGGTCGCCCAGTTGCGAGTCGCGCAGGCGAGAGACAGCATCGTATTCGTAGAGGCCTTGCTGGGCTTTGGTGGTGGATTTGATGTGCCATTGGAAGAGCGGCCTGTTCAGCGCCCGGGCGACCTCTTCGGCGAGCAGGGTTTTGCCGGTGCCGGGTTCGCCCTTGATCAGCAGGGGACGTTCGAGCACATTGGCAGCGTTGACCGCGAGGGTCAGGTCGCGGGTTGCGACATAGGCATCGGTACCTTCAAATTTCATCGGCGGGCCTTTCAGATCAGGCTGGATTTGCGTTTGACGGCATCGACATAAGCCAGGGCATCCATCTGGATACCGTTGCGCTGGGCGGCCCAGATAGTTTCTCCGAGGCATTCGACCAGTACATGCTCGGCATCGTGCGGGTCCATGCGCCGGCGCAGATTTTCAAATGCGGCACGGATGCCCGGCGGCTGGTCGATGCTGAGTTGTTCGTGGATGGCGAGATGCAGCGACAGGTGCAGGAATGGACTCATCGCCCCATCTTCCGGCATCCATTCCTGAGTCAGCGCACCCGCCGTGTCGGCCAGCAGCGCATGATATTCCGGATGACGGGCAGCAATGTCGGCGGCGGTGACTTCGGCACCGACCAGCGGCAGACGTTCGACGTGCTTGCGCCAGGCATCGCAAAAAAACTGGCGGACTTGATCGCGGGTGGGGTTAAACATGCAGACTTTCGAAAAGTAAGGTGACGGCTGAATTGTGGAACAGGCGGTTGCGCTGGCTGGACGGTGCGATCTGCCCACTGGCGTAGGCGCCGAGCAACGGTGTTTGCGGACAGGCTTGACGGAAAGCTAGCAAGTCCCGGTCATCGTCGCCGTAGAACAGCGGGCCGCGGCCGATGCAGGAAAACATCAATGCGAAATCGGGCTTTGCCAGCGGGTTGACCGCGGCATCGAGCAATTGCTGCATTTCCTGCGCACTGTGATCCGGATGACGCAGCGCCCAGCAGAGGGTTTCTCCTTCGGCCAGTGCTTCGCCAATCGTCAAGGAGCCATCTGCATTGAGTGAAAGAACAGGAATGGCCGACTCACCCGAGTGGCGCAAGACGACCAGGCGGTGGACCGGCGGATGCTCGCGGAGTTCCGGTGGCAGGTGCTGGCGCAGGCTGTCGGCGGCTCCCATGCCGTCAATCCGGCGCAAATCGTAACCTTGCGCAAAATCGAGCGACAGCCCCGGACTCAACCTCAACAAGCCTGCCGAGCGCAGCAGGGTTGCCGCCATGCCCGGCAAGCGGGTCTCTGCACAGGCATTCGGGCTGATTCGTCCGTGCGACCAGGTCGCTGCATTGGCTTCGAGCAGGCCTGCCCGCTGCGGCAAGGCTTGCCATTCAAAAGGCAGCGTACCGTGGCCGGTAAACGACAGTGTCGGGCTGCCATCGTGCGGGGGGGCTGGCGTTGCCTCGAAAACCAGTGCCGCAGCCCCTGACTGCTCAAGCAGCCAGCCATCTTCCGTGAATAGTCCGCTGGCCGTGGTGCCGCAAACTTGCAGGCAACCTGCTGCGCGTGCTGCGGCCAGAACGGCAGGCTGTGCGTGGCGGACGAAGTCCCGGGTGAGAAACAGGATGACGTTGTTGGCTCGCTCAAGACCGGCCTTCTCCAGCGCGCAGCGAACGGCCTTTTCAGCCAGTGCGGCATCCGGGTGCAGGCCAGAAACCAGCGCGCTGGCAACTTTCACAATGTTTTTCCCTTGAAGCGGCAGAGATCAGCCACGATACAGCGTTCGCATTCCGGCTTGCGTGCCTTGCACACATAACGACCATGGAGAATGAGCCAGTGATGGGCATCCTTCATGTATTCATCGGGTGTGACGCGGAGCAGTTTTTGCTCGACATCGACCACAGTTTTTCCCGGAGCGATGCCGGTCCGGTTGCCGAGCCGGAAGATGTGCGTGTCGACGGCGATCGTCGGCTGGCCAAAGGCTGTGTTGAGTACGACATTGGCCGTCTTTCGGCCGACACCGGGCAGGGCTTCGAGTGCGCTGCGTTCATCGGGCACCTGACCGTCATGCAGGTCAAGCAGCATCCGGCAGGTGGCGATGACGTTTTTTGCCTTGGTCCGATACAGCCCGATGGTCTTGATGTATTCGCTCAGGCCTTCGACGCCCAGCGCATACATCTTGTCAGGGGTCGGGGCGACCGGGAAAAGTCGGTCGGTCGCTTTGTTGACGCCCACATCCGTTGCCTGAGCCGAGAGAATGACGGCTATCAGCAATTGAAACGGTGTTGTGTAGTTCAGTTCGGTCGTCGGTGCGGGATTGGCCGCACGCAAACGGGCATAGAACTGCTCAATATCGGCTTTTTTCACGATTTGGGTGGGCTGGGTGGATTGTCAATCGTTGCAGAATACGACATATTCGTTCAAGGCAAATTTTACCTGATCGAAAGGGGCGAAGGATTGATGCAGTTTGCATCCGACGAGGAGGGGATTGATCTTTCCCAGGTTCTAGAAGGCAATCCGGTGGCGACCATCGTGATCGATGCCCAGCATCGGGTGACGCACTGGAATCGTGCCTGTGCAGTTTTGACCGGTGTTCCGGCGGATGAAATGATAGGTACCTCCGACCAGTGGCGTGCCTTCTACCCCGATGCCCGTTCGATCATGGCCGACCTGATTGTCAGCGGTGCGCTGGAAACTGCGGTCGACGCCTTGTATCACGGCAAATTCCGTCGTTCAGTGTTGATTGAAGGTGCTTTTGAAGCCGAGGATTTCTTCCCGTCCTTTGGCGTGGGCGGTCGCTGGCTCTATTTCACCGCGGCGCCTTTGCGCAATGCCGTCGGAGAGGTCATCGGGGCGATCGAAACCTTGCAGGATGTGACGGAAAGACGCAGGGCTGAAGAGGCTTTGCGGCAAAGTGAAGAGCGTTATCGTAATTTGAGCCTGGTCGATTCCTTGACCGGCTTGTTCAATTCACGTTCCTTGCATGAGCGCCTGCAGGCTGAAGTCGAGCGCGCAACCCGCTATTCCCGGCCACTTTCCTTGTTGGTGCTGGATTGCGACAATTTCAAGCGAATCAACGACAACTTCGGGCATCTCGAGGGCGATCGCGTTCTCCAGGCATTGGCCAGGGTGATTGGCGAGGGGCTGCGGGCATCGGACTCGGCTTACCGCTACGGTGGCGAAGAATTTGTCGTTTTGTTGCCTGAGACCGAAGCCGATGCCGGCAAACAGCTGGCCGAGCGTCTTTGTCGCTCATTCGCTGCCGAGGTAATTCCTACCTCGGCAGGTGAGTCGATTCGCTGCACCGTCAGTATCGGTGTCGCCAGTTACATCCCCGGCGAAACGCGGGATTCGCTGATCCGACGGGCGGACGATGCCGGTTACGAAGCCAAGCGGCAGGGCAAGAATTGCGCCGTGCTGGCCGGTTGACCGGGAAAACCTGATTCGTTTCGCCGCTCTCAGTGGCAACCGGCGGTGCTGACCGGTGCCGGCGGCATCAGTGCAGCCCGGGCGGCGGCGCGGGCATCCATCCAGTTTTTCCAGGCAATCATGCAACCGAGCAGGATGAAGGCGCCCGGCGGGAGCAAGGCGAGCAGAAAGCCGGGGTAGCTTTCCGGCAAGACCTGGATCGGGTGCAGGCTGGGGAAAACCATGTCGATGCCGCCGAGTATCGTGCCATTCCCAAGGAATTCGCGGATGGCGCCGAGCAAACCGAGCGTCCACAGCATGCCGACGCCCATGAAAACACCGTCGAAAGTGGATTGCAGCGGCGGGTTCTTGGCGGCGAAGGCTTCGACGCGAGCCAGGACGATACAGTTGGTGACGATGAGCGGAATGAAGATGCCGAGCACAAGGTAAAGCTCGTGCAAATTGGCATTGAATAGCAGGTCGACCACGGTAACCAGCGCTGCCACGATCAGGATGAAGACCGGAATGCGGATTTCATGGGGAATCAGGTTGCGCAGGCTGGCGATGGCGAAGCCGGAGAGGGCCATGACCAGAATGGTGGCCAGTGACAGCATGATGCCGTTTACGGCATTCGTGGTCGTGGCCAGCAAGGGGCAGAGACCCAGAATCTGTGCAATCGAAGTGTTCTGCTTCCAGATGCCATTGCCGGCAATTGTCTTGAATTCGTCGCGGGTGATCATTTGGCAGCTCCAGTATTGCTGGCCGAGTCGGCAAACAGTTGGTCACGATTGGCATCGGCCCACTGGACGGCCTTCAGTACGGCTTTGGTTACGGCACGCGGTGTCACCGTGGCACCTGCGTAATAGTCGATCCGGCCGCCGTCCTTCTTGACTTTCCATTCCTTGTCGCTGACGTCGGCCAGCGACATGTCGAGGAATTGGGTAATCCACGGGCGGTTCTTGTTCTTGTCTTTCTTGACCTCGACGTAATCGCCCAGCCCCGGTGTTTCCTTGTGCTGCGTGACGCGTACGCCCGCTACTTTGCCATCGGCACGAATGGCCATGATCAAGCGGATCTTGCCAGCATAACCGTCCGGTGCAACGGCTTCGAAAACCAGTGCGACCGGTTGGCCGGCACGGCGGGCGCGATAGAGCGTTGTCGTTTCGCTCAGCCCCAGTTCGCTGGTCGCCGGCAGGGCGAGTGTGTCGTCGAGCAGGGCGTTGTCGTATTCAGTGCGCGGCAGGACTTCGTCGACCAGGCGCATTTTTTCTTCGGCTGCAGAGGCTTCGATTGCCGGCTTGGTCCACAGGTAGGCAGCGGAGAGCAGGCCGGTAAAAATGATGACGAAAACAAACAGGATACCGGCCGTGCGAAATGCCATGCCGGTTGCGCTGAATTCCTTGGCGCCACTCATGACTTGTCCTTCATGCCAAAAATGGCAGGCTGAGTCAGCAGGTCGATGACCGGCGCACAAAGATTGAGCAGCAGTACGGCAAAGGCAACGCCATCCGGATAGCCGCCAAAGACACGGATGATGTAGGCCAGCAAACCGGCGCCGGCAGCAAAAATCAGTTTGCCGCGCGGTGTCGTGCAGCCTGAAACCGGATCGGTGGCGATAAAAAAGGCACCCAGCATGCTGCCGCCTGAGAGCAGATGGAACATCGGGCTGGCGAACTGGCTCGGATCGTAGAGCCAGAGCGCACCGGAGATGGCCAGAATGGCACCGATGAAAGCCGTCGGCACATGCCAGCTAATCAGCTTGCGGTGCCACATCCACAGACCGCCGATCAGGTAACCTGTCGCAACCCATTCCCAGCCGCGACCGGCCAGTTGTCCATAAATTTCGCTGTTGGCCATCAAGTGGCTGACGCTGCTTGTACCTTCGGCCAGCTTGAGGCCGGTTTTCATTGCATCAAGCGGTGTGGCTCCGGAGAGCGCATCGAGGCGTGGACTGAAACCGAAAATGACCTTGCATTGTTCGAGAAAGGAGGCATCGAGTCCGGCCGGGGGCCATTGCGACATCAGTGCCGGAAAAGCAACGATGCACACGGCAAAGGCGATCATCGCCGGGTTGAACGGATTCTGGCCAAGGCCACCATAAAGTTGCTTGGCGACGACAATGGCGAAGGCGGTGCCGGTGACGATCAGCCACCAAGGGGCGAGCGGTGGGAAAGCCAGGGCAATCAGCCAGGCGGTGACGATGGCCGAGCCGTCCGCCAGGAAAAGACCGAGGGGTTTGCCCTGCAGGCGCAACATCAGGCCTTCGGCAAGCAGTGCGGTGAGCGAGGCGAGCAACAGTTGAATCAGGATGGCTGGGCCGATCAGCCAGACATAGGCGGCAATGCCCGGCAGCAGTGCGAGGCAGACCTGGGTCATGACCTTGCTGACGCTGACGTCCTTGAGCAAATAGGGAGCGGGGGCGAACATCATTCGGCTTTCTCGCTGCCCGGTGCGGCGGCATCCTGCGATTCAGGTGCGAGCACGCTACGGCGCGATTCAATATCATCAATGGCGTGTTGCTGTGCAGCAGTCAGCGCCTCGGTATTCTTGGGCTGGACCGCCTCGCGCTGCGCCTTGGCACGGGCCATGGCGGCGGCGATCGCGGCCTTTTTGGCCTCTTTTTCGGCGTCGACCGCAACGGCTTGGGCGGGAGCTTCCGTGCTCGGTACGCTGGCCGCTTGTTCCGTTCCGGCAGATTCGGTGCCGGCGGCCGCTGCCGCCGCTTCAGCCGCCTTCTTGGCGGCTTGGGCGGCGGCCGCCTTGGCCAGCTTTTCGGCCTTTTCGGCTTTTTCGCGTTCTTCGCGCAACTGCTTGAACTCGAAGCGCGTCTTGGCTGTATCGGCCGCTTTCTTTTCGCGTTCGCGGGCCCAGATTTCACTCTTGGCAAAGCGGAAATACTGGACGAGCGGGATGCGTGAGGGGCAGACGAAGGAGCAGCAGCCGCATTCGATGCAGTCGAAGATGTGATATTCCTGCGTCTTGCCGAAATTCTTGGCGCGCGAGAACCAGTACATCTCGAACGGCTGGAGTTCGTGCGGGCAGGCTTCGGCGCACGAGCCGCAGCGGATGCACGGCATTTCCGGCGCCTTGGGCGGGAAAAGCTTTGTCGAATGGGCAATTAGGCAGTTGGTCGCCTTGACCACCGGGGCGCTGCCATTCGGCACCATGAAGCCCATCATCGGGCCACCCATGACGATGCCGTCGGTGTCCTGCTTTGGGCCAGCCAGGGCGAGCAGTTCGTCCATCGGTGTGCCGATCAGAACTTCGTAATTGCGTGGTTCGCCGACATTGCCGGTCAGCGTGACTAGGCGGGAGACAACCGGCTCGCCGTGGGCAATGGCGCGCCAGGCGGTATAGGCCGTAGCAACGTTGAAGCACTGCACGCCGAGATCGGTTGAGCGCTTGCTGGCCGGGACTTCCTTGCCGGTCAGCACGCGGATCAGTTGTTTTGCGCCGCCGGCCGGGTAGAGCGTCGGCACGGGGACGACCAGAAACGATTCGCCGAGGGCGTCGACCGCAGCACGCATGGCGGCAGCGGCTTCCGGCTTGTTGTCCTCGATGCCGATCAACACTTTTTTCGGTTGCAGCAGGTCGCGGAAGATGCCGATGCCGCGTACGACTTCCTCGGCACGTTCGCGCATCAGCAGGTCGTCGCAGGTGATGAAGGGCTCGCATTCGGCGCCGTTGATCACCATTTCTTCCATCTCGACTGTCTTTGATGCGGTCAACTTGCCGTGGGTCGGGAAAACCGCGCCACCCAGGCCGACAACGCCGGCTTGCTGCAGGCGTTCGCGGACTTCCTCGGGTTTCAGCGCCTTGTAATCAAGCGCTTCACGGGCAATCCATTCGTCCTTGCCATCCGGCTCGATGACGACACACATGGCATCCAGGCCCGATGGGTGCGGTTGGACATGCATCGCAACTTCGAGCACGGTGCCTGAGGTCGGGGCATGCACGGCAGAAGAAATCCAGCCGTCGGCCTCACCGATCAACTGGCCCTTGAGCACCTTGTCGCCAGCCTGTACCACCGGTTGCGGCATGCCGCCAATGCTCTGGTGCAAAGGCACGATCAGCCGCGAGGGCAGCGGCGCCTGGGCGATCGGCAGCGTCAGGGACTGGGTCTTGTTGGTCGGCGGCTTGACGCCACCTTTGAATTTGAAAAGATTCATCAGCATCAGGCGGCTTCCTTGAGGGGGGCAGCCTTGATTTCAACGACCGGATACTTCCACTTCCAGTTGTCGATGTTTTCGGTAATCACTTGCATATTGATGCACTCGACCGGGCAGGGCGGCAGGCAAAGTTCGCAACCGGTACATTGCGCGGCAATGATGATGTGCATCTGCTTGGCGGCACCGACGATGGCGTCGACCGGGCAGGCCTGGATACACAGCGTGCAGCCGATGCAGGTGTTTTCATCGATCACCGCAACGGCTTTCGGTTTTTCTTCGGCATCGAGCGGTTTGGCTTCGCGGCCGAGCAAGTCGGCCAGACGCTGGACGCCTTCGGCGCCGCCCGGCGGGCATTTGTTGATCTCATCGCCGTTGGCGATGGCTTCGGCGTAAGGCTTGCAACCCGGATAGCCGCACTGGCCGCATTGGGTTTGCGGCAGGATGGCCTCGATCTTTTCGACCAGCGGGTCGCCTTCGACCTTGAACTTGATCGAGGCAAAACCGAGCGCCGCGCCCAGTACGACGGCCCCAAGGGCCATGATGGCAATAGCGAGGACGATATCCATTATTGGTACTTGTCCAGTCCGGCAAAACCCATGAAGGCCAGCGCCATCAGCCCGGCGGTGACCATGGCGATGGCGACGCCGCGGAAATAGACCGGGACGTCGGCCCCTTCGATCCGCTCGCGGATACCGGCGAAGAGAATCAGGACCAGCGAGAAGCCAACGGCACTACCGGCGCCGAACAGTAGCGAGTCGATGAAGTTGTAGCCATTCGAAATATTGAGCAGCGGTACACCCAGCACGGCGCAGTTGGTCGTGATCAGGGGCAGGTAGATACCCAGTGTCTGTTGCAGCGCAGGCGAGGTCTTGGCGATGACCATTTCGGTCAGCTGGACGATGGCGGCGATGGTGACGATGAAGGATAGCGTGCGCAGATATTCCAGCCCGAACGGCATCAACAGGTAGTGATCGATGATGTAGCTGGCGCCGGTCGCCATGGTCAGCACGAAGGTCGTCGCGGCACCCATGCCGTAGGCGGTTTCCAGTTTTTTGGAAACGCCCATGAAGGGGCAAAGACCGAGAATCTTCACCAGAACGACGTTGTTGACCAACACCGCACCGACGAGGATGAATAAGTAGTGGCTCATGTTTTTCTAAGGCTCGAGGCCCGGAATTATCGGGCTTTGCTGGAATGCAAACAACCGCGACAAAGTTATGGGCTTATACGGATTTCTTCATGATATTAGCCAATGTATCCGCCACCTCGCTGACCAGGTCCGGCCCGCGATAGATGAAACCACTGTAGAACTGAACCAGGCTTGCCCCGGCGCGGATTTTCTCGGCCGCATCTTCACCGCCCAGAATGCCACCGACGCCGATGATCGGCAGTTCTCCGGCCAGCGCGGTCGACAGTTTTTTCAGCACATCCGTCGATTTGCGGAAAACCGGCGCACCGGACAGGCCGCCAGCTTCGTTGCCGTTCTGCATGCCTTCGACGCCGTCGCGCGACAAGGTTGTGTTGGTCGCAATCACGCCATCCATCCGGTGCCGGCGCAAGGCATCGGCAATCGCGGTGATTTGGGTGTCGTCGAGATCGGGTGCGATCTTCAAGGCCATCGGCACGTATTTGCCGTGCTGTTCGGCCAGTTGTTCCTGCTTGGCCTTCAACTGGGCGAGCAGGTCGTCCAGGGCATCGTCCTTCTGCAATTCACGCAAGTTCTTGGTGTTCGGGGAAGAGATGTTCACCGTCACGTAGCTGGCGTCGTTGTAGACCTTTTCGAGACAGATCAGATAATCCTCGGCGGCCTTTTCAATCGGAGTCGTCGCGTTCTTGCCGATATTGATGCCGAGGATGCCGCCTTTTTTCGGAAATTCAGCTGCGCGGACGTTTTCCAGCAGCTTGTCGACGCCGGCATTGTTGAAGCCCATGCGATTGATGATGCCCTGGGCTTCCGGAATGCGGAACAGGCGCGGGCGCGGATTGCCATCCTGCGGCCGTGGGGTGATCGTGCCGATTTCGAGGAAGCCGAAACCCAGCTTGGCCAGTCCGTCGATGTGGTCGCCATTTTTGTCCAGCCCGGCGGCCAGGCCGACCGGGTTCGGAAAACGCAGGCCCATGACGTCGACCGGGCAGGGGGCGACAGGCTTGGCGAGCAGGCCGGCAAGGCCGCTGGCATTAAGAAGATCGACACCGCTCATGCCGATACCGTGGGCGGTTTCGGCGTCGAGTGCGAAAAAGAATTTGCGAATAAGGGGATAGAGCATAGTGGGCGCGATTTTACCGCATTGCAGCAATTTCTGGCCGTAAAAATCCCGCTTAAAGCCCTAATCCAAAGCGTAAACCCAGCAAAACAGTCATTCCGGCAATGAAGGGCAGCCAGGGATTGCGCCATAAGGTGCTTGCTGCAACCGCGGCGCAGCCGGCGGCAAGTTTGGGGTTGAATACCTGTAATTCGTTGCCGACGATCAGCAGGTCAGGAACCACGATTGCCGCCAGGGCGGCCGCAGGGGCATAGCGCAGGGCGCGCTGGACAACGCCGGGCAGGGTGACCCGATTGCCGAGGACGATGAAGCTGGCGCGAGGAAGTGTCGTGGCCAGGCCGATCAAAATGAAAACCAGCCACAGCGAGGCGTCGAAATTCATGGCTGCTTGTTCCTGTGTTCGATGTTTTCCGCGGCAAAACCGGCGGCAATGCCGGCGCAGATGCCGACAATCACGCCGAGTCGCAAAGGCAGGTTGCGCAGCAGTGTCGCGCTGGTTCCGCCAATAATCGCGGCGATCAGCATCGGGCGGACGCGTGCCATCGGCACGAGCAGTACGATCAGGGCAATGGTCGCCATGAACTCAAGCGACCACTGGCGGGGAATGTAGGCTGCCGCAAGAATGCCGATCAGTGCGAAGACTTGCCAGAGTAGCCATGACCAGGCTGCGGGCGCCAGAAAGTAGCCCAGTCGCCAGCGTGGATCGTTGTTGTGCAGCATCTTGTCGAGGCAGACGGCGAATACCCCGTCGGTCAGCAGATGGCCGGCCAGCCAGCGTTCGGCCAGTCGGGTGCCGCGAAAACCCGGGGCAATGGCTGCGCTGAAGATGACGAAACGCAAATTGAGTGCCAGCGCGGTCATGATGATCAGCCAGATCGGTGCTTCGGCGGCGATCAGCGGCAATGTGCCGAGTTGGGCGGTGCCGGCGAAGACAATCACACTCATGCCCATTGCCTGTAGCGGGCTGAATCCTGTACTGATCATCGCCATGCCCATAACCAGCGCCCACGGTACGAGGCCGACCGAAAGCGGCAAAAAAGCCGTAAAACCTTCGCGGGCGCCTGTGCGGAAACTCGATGTCACCGTTGTCCTTGCTTGTTCAAAGGCGTGACAGCATACAGTGAGGTGGGTCGGGGTGAAACAGCCTTGGACGGCATCTTGAACTTTTGTCCGGTCGACCGTGTCCGACGACCTGAAATGCATGATCTTGACCCCAGCCCTACAAGGCTTTACATCATGTCACTGGCGCGCTACAGACCATTGGTCCACGGTCGCGGTATCATGCGTGCTATATCGAAATGACTAGCCACTCGCTGCCCGACACACCATGACCGCACAACTCTTACTCATCAAGGCAATTCGCACCGGCCAGCTCAAGGAGGTTTGCAGGCTGCTTGACGCCGGTACGCCGGTCGAGATGGATGACGGTCACGGGGATTCCGGTTTGCCGATGGGCATTGCCTGCTTCATGGGGCATGTCGATATCGTGCGCGAACTGGCCAAACGGGGCGCCAAGGTCAATCTGGTGGACAACGATCTGGCAACGTCGCCGCTCAGCATGGCCATACGTGGCAGCCGGACGGAGGTTGTCCGGACGCTGATCGAACTGGGGGCCAAGGTGCCGGTTGGCGCCGTTACAGGTCTGACCGAGCATGAGATCATGCTTGCCCAGTGGAAGGCTTTCCGTGACGGGCATAATCAGGAACACAGCGAAGCCGATCATGGTGCATTTGAAGCCGAACCGGTCTTTGAGGAAATCGATGCCGTGCGCTGCATCGGGACCGATACGATGGTGCTTGAGGCCGACGCATTGCGGGCCGCAACCAAAATGCGCTGAAAGTCAGCCGCGGCAAGGGCCTTCCTTGTCTGCTTTGTCGTTTGCATGACAATCTGCCCCGCCAGGTCGGGCTAAAGTCATTCTGCCGTGGGCTTTCCCCGGCGCTAAAACAGAATGCACCGGCGATCAGGCCAAGGTGCGCATCCCTCGGAGAATCTGCATGAAAATGAATTGGCGCGCCCTGGCCGGGCTGCTATTTTCCTGTCTGGTCTTGCTGCCCTTGTCGAGTACAAGGGCGCAGCAGGGCGGGACGATCAAATTGGGCCAATCCGTCCCGTTGACCGGGGCACTCGCCGAACTCGGCACGGAATACCGCGACGGCGCGCTGGCTTGTTTCAATTGGGTGAATAGCAAGGGCGGCGTGCATGGTCGGCGGATTGAATTGCTGGCGATGGATGATGCTTACGTCGTCGAGCGGTCGCTTGAAAACGCCCGCCGTCTGCTTGATAAAGACGGTGTGCTCGCTTTTTTCGGGATGTTCGGCAGTGCCAATTACGCCGCCGTGCAGCCCTTGGTCAATGAGCGCGGCGTTCCATCGCTGGCGCCATACACCGGCTCCGACGAGCTGCGCGCCCAGCCTTCGCCAACCACATTCTGGCTGCGCGCTAGTTATGGCGACGAAAGTGAAAAGATCATCGATCAGCTGACCACGCTGGGCATCGATCGGATTGCCGTGTTTTACCAGAATGACGCTTTTGGCAAGGCGGGTCTGGCCGGGGTCGAGAATGCGCTGAAAAAGCGCGGCCTGAAATTGCGTGGCAGCGGCGTCTACGACAAGACGAAAAATGATGTGGCCGAGGCGGTCAAGGCGATTGCTGCGGTCAACCCGCAGGCGGTCGTGATGATCAGTACCTATAAACCGACAGCTGCTTTCGTCAAGCAAATGCGCCAGACCGGCCAGGTTCCCCAGTTTTTTGCCTTGTCCGTGGTTGGTTTCAAGGCATTGCAGGCAGAGCTGGGTCATGAAGTGGTCGGTGTCGCCATTTCACAGGTCGTGCCTTACCCATGGAGCAGTACCAAGCCGGTGGTGCGTGAATTTTTGGCCTTGCCCAAGGAGTTCCAGCCGGCGGCGGGGGCGACTTACACGACGCTTGAAGGTTATCTGGCGGCCAAGGTCATGGTTGAGGCATTGCAGCGAGCCGGCCCGCAACTGAACCGGGAAAAGCTGCTGGCTGCACTCGATGGCATGCGGCCTTATGATTCCGGTGGTTTTACGGTCAATTACAACGGCAAGGATCGTTTGGGGTCGCGTTTTGTCGAAGTGACGATTGTGGGTAACGGTGGTCGTCTGATGCGCTGAAAAGAGGCATTCGGAAACAATTGCTCACAGTTTTCGTCACACATGGGCGGTTAAACTAGCGCCCATGCCGAAATTCCTGCATTTAACACTTACTGCATTCTGCTGTCTGGCCGCGCCCGTCTGGGCTGGCGGCCTGGCTGATCCCTTTTCGACCGATGCTGCCTTGCCGCTCCGGCCATCGCCCGGCCTGTCTGCCCGCGTTGGCGAAGCGCCTTGTGCCACAGCGATTCCAGCGAACGCGCTGAATGCGATCGATGCGGTCGACCTGGCCTTGTGCAATCATCCGCAGACGCGCGAAGTCTGGGCTGCCGCCCGCGTTCAGGCGGCACTGCTGGGCGTTGCCCAATCAGCCTGGTTGCCTGATCTCGATGGCCGTTTGAGCGGCGTCCGCAATTACACCGAACAACGCAATTACAACCAGAGCAATGCGGCATTGACGCTTTCCTGGTTGCTGTTCGATTTCGGCCAGCGTTCGGCCAATATCGAGAATGCCCGGCAATTGCTCAGCGCAGCCGCTTCGACCCAGAACTCGACGATCCAGTCGCTGTTTCTTGCGGCATTGCAGACTTATTACACGGCCC
Source organism: Dechloromonas sp. TW-R-39-2 (assembly GCF_016864195.1). Taxonomy (NCBI): domain Bacteria; kingdom Pseudomonadati; phylum Pseudomonadota; class Betaproteobacteria; order Rhodocyclales; family Azonexaceae; genus Dechloromonas; species Dechloromonas sp. TW-R-39-2. The sequence continues at coordinate 2,659,641 of NZ_CP045202.1, read as the reverse complement.
AGGCCACTCGTGCGGCGGTGATTGCAACCGGCGATGCCGAGCGTGCGGCGCGCGAGAGTTTTGCGGCGGCCGAGGCGCGTTATCAGGCTGGTGTCGCGACGCCGGCCGATCGTTTGCAGGCGCAGACCGCGTTGTCGCAGGCCCGGCTCAACCGGATCAAGGCGGAAGGCGACGCACGCAATGCCTTGGGTGCGCTGGCCAATGCGATGGGCTTCGACGCGCAACAGAAAATTCAACTGGCTGATGTGCCGCCAACCTTGCCCGAAGCGGCTTTCCAGCAGGATATCGACGCCCTGATTGCGGAAGCCCGTGCTCGCCGACCGGACTTGCAGGCTGCCGAGGCCCAGTTCAAAGCGGCCGAAGCCGGTGTCGAGCTGGCCCGGGCGCAAGGCCGGCCGAGCGTCACCTTGTCTACCGGGCCGACCTGGCAGGATGTCGGCGGTGTCGTGACCAACGCCGGCAATCTGGGTGTCACGGTCAACGTGCCGATTTTCTCTGGATTCGAAACAACTTACCGCATCCGTTCGGCAGCGGCCCAGGTCGATGTCAAGGCGGCGCAGCGTGACCGCATTCGTTCGCAGGTGGCACTCGATGTCTGGCGTGCCTATCAGAGCCTGACGACGGCGACTGAGAGCCTCAAGACAACGGCCGATCTGGTGGCCAGCGCCGAGCAGTCCGAGCGGGTTGCATTGGGGCGCTACAAAGCCGGTGTCGGCACGGTGCTTGATTTGCTGACGGCGCAAAGCGCGCTGGCCAGTGCCCGTCTGCAGCGCATCCAGGCCGGGCTCGACTGGCATGTTTACCGCGCCACGCTGGCCCAGTCGGTCGGCGCACTTGATTACACGCTGCTGCAAGCTCCGGCTGCAGTGGAAGGAAGACCATGAAACGGATAGGCAAGATTCTCGTAGGTACGACCGTCATCGCCGGCTTGATCGGCGGCGGCCTGTGGTACTCGAAGCAGCGTGAAGCGCAGAACCCGGAGCAGCGTTACAAGCTGGCGACGATCGACAAGGGTGAGGTGATCCAGACCGTCTCGGCCAACGGGACGCTTAATCCGGTCGTGCTGGTCAGTGTCGGCACGCAGGTGTCTGGCACCGTCAAAAAGTTGTACGTTGATTTCAACGACAAGGTCAAGGAAGGCCAGCCGCTGCTCGAACTGGATGCCGCCTTGCTGACGGCGCAGGCACGCCAGAGCGAAGCCAATCTGGCCAGCGCCAATGCGGCGCTGGAGTTGGCACAGGCCAATGAGGCGAGGATCAAGGCGCTGTTTGCCCAGGAGTACGTCTCGAAACAGGAGTACGACCAAACTCGTCAGGCGCTCAAATCGGCCACGGCACAACTTGCCCAGGCCAAGGCGCAGCTCGACAAGGATCGGGTCAATCTCGGCAACACCACCATCCGTTCGCCGGTTTCCGGTGTGGTGGTTGATCGCGTAGTCGATCTCGGCCAGACGGTTGCAGCCAGTTTCCAGACGCCGGTGCTGATCAAGATTGCCCAGGATCTGACCGAAATGCGCATCGACACCAGCTTTGCCGAAGCCGATATCGGCAATCTGCGTGAGGGCCAGAAGGCGCGTTTCACGGTCGACGCCTTTCCGAACCGCAATTTCAGCGGCGAAGTGCAGCAGATCCGGCTCAATCCGACCAATCAGCAAAACGTCGTGACCTACAACGTCCGCGTTACCGTGGCCAACCCGGAACTGGTGTTGCTGCCGGGCATGACGGCTTACGTCAATATTGGTACGGCGCGCAAGGAAGGTGTCCTGCTCGTGCCGAATGCGGCCTTGCGTTTCAAGCCGGCCGACGCGTCGGAAAAGAGCGCCGAAAATGGCGGAAAACCGGCGTCGACCGCAGCACCGGCGGCACCCGGCGAGAAAAAGGGCAAGAAGCGTGATGGCCAGAGTGGCACGGTCTACGTGCTTTCCGGCGACGAAATCAAAGCGGTCAGCGTGCAGGTCGGCATTACCGATAATCGCAATACCGAGGTGGTTGGCGGCGAATTGAAGGCCGGCGACCGGGTGGTGACCGGTGAAAATGCGGCCGGCAAGAAAGCGCCATCCAGCGTCGGCATGAGAATGTTCTGATGAGCGAGTCGGTCATCCGCGTCGTCGGGCTGGGGAAATCCTATGCCACGGCAGCCGGCCTGTTTCCTGCACTGCGCGGCGTCGATCTCGATATCCGGCGGGGCGAATACATTGCCATCATGGGACCATCCGGCTCGGGCAAGTCGACGTTCATGAATCTGCTCGGCTGTCTCGATACACCGACGACCGGCGACTATTTCCTGGCTGGCGAAAATGTCGCCCGGATGGAGAAGGATGCCTTGGCCCAGCTGCGCAACCGGACGCTGGGTTTCGTTTTTCAGGGCTTTAACCTGCTGCCGCGCATGACCTTGCAGGACAACGTTGCCCTGCCGCTGGTCTATGCCGGGATGGATGTCGATACCCGGCGTCGCGCCGCCCGCGAGTTGCTCGACAAGGTGGGCCTCGGCAAATACGCCGACTCCCTGCCGGCGCGCATTTCCGGCGGCCAGCAGCAGCGCGTGGCGATTGCCCGGGCACTGGTCAACAAGCCTCGCCTGATTCTGGCCGACGAGCCGACCGGCAATCTCGACAGCCATACCAGCGAGGAAATCATGCGCCTGTTCGGCGAACTCAACGCCGAAGGCATCACCATCGTGCTGGTCACGCATGAGCCGGATATTGCCGCCCACGCCAAGCGCCAGGTGCGCTTTCTCGATGGCCGGCTGGTCAGCGATCAACTGACGGAGGCAACATGTTGAAGGCGATGCTTGGCGAAGCCTGGATGGCGATGGGCGCCAACCGCCTGCGCACGGCGCTGACCATGCTCGGCATGGTGATCGGCGTCGGCGCCGTGGTGATCATGATGGCCATCGGGCAGGGTGCCCAGTACGCCGTGCAACAGACGATCAGCACGATGGGCTCGAATCTGTTCATCGTCCTTTCCGGCTCGTTTACTGCAGCCGGTGTGCGCAGCGGTTCGGCCGGTGCGCCGACGATCAATGTCGCCGATGCCGATGCGATTGCCGAACTCGACGGCATCGCCAATGTCGCGCCGACGCATCAGGGCACGCGCCAACTGGTTTACGGTTCGCAGAACTGGAGCACGCAGGTGATCGGTACGACGCCGCCGTATCTTGAGGCGCGCGCCTGGAATATCGTCAACGGCGCAGCTTTTGGCGATTCCGATGTGCGTGCCGCAACCCGCGTCGCGCTGATCGGCAAGACCGTGGCTGAAAACCTCTTTGTCGATGACGATCCGGTCGGCAAAACCATCCGCATCCAGCAGAATCCTTTCGTCGTGATCGGTGTGCTCGGCAGCAAGGGGCAGAACCTGGATGGGCGGGATCAGGACGATACGGTGATCATTCCGCTGACCACCGCTCAACGCAAGGTGTTCGGCACGCCGTTCCTCGGTTCGGTGCGCATGATCATGGTCCAGGCAGAATCCTCGGAAGCCTTGCCGCTGGCCGAGAAATCGGTCGAGTCGCTGCTCCGTCAGCGGCACCGTCTACGCGAAGGCATGCCGAACGACTTCTTTACGCGCAACCTGTCGGCGGCGGCTGAGTCGGAAGCTGAAACGACGCGCACGATGTCCATCCTGCTCGGCGCCATTGCCTCGATTTCGCTGCTTGTCGGCGGCATCGGGATCATGAATATCATGCTTGTTTCGGTGACCGAGCGGACGCGTGAAATCGGTATCCGGATGGCGATCGGCGCCCGTCAGAAAGACATCCTGACGCAGTTTTTGCTTGAAGCGATCATGATTTCGCTGGCTGGTTGCCTGCTCGGCCTGTTGCTCGGCATTGGCGGCGCGCTGCTGGTCAATGCGACGACCGGTATGGTCATCGTCGTTTCCGGCAGTTCGGCGCTGGTCGCCTTCGCTGTTGCCGCCGGGGTCGGTGTGTTCTTCGGTTACTACCCGGCGCGCAAGGCGGCGCAGCTCGATCCGATCGAGGCGTTGCGCTACCAGTAATCAGTCGTTGCCGACTTCGCTCGTCGCCCAGGTCATCGCTTCGCGGTAATAGTCGAGCAATTCGGTCGGGCTGATCCGGATCGACGTGGCCAGAACGATGGCCTGGTCGAGCCGGCAGCGTTCCAGCGCCAGCGCCAGTTGCAGCGGCCTGGCGTAGGGGCCTTCGCCGCGCAGCAAGGCATCGGCAACCGTTTCCGGCAGGCGCATCTTTTCGAGAATCTGGCTCATTGGCAGGCCGAGCAGGCTTTCGAGGATGGACAGCAGGCCGACGAGGAACATTTCATCCGCCTTCTGCTTGTCGGCATCGCCGGCCACCTGCTTGAGAAAGGCTGCGCGGCACAGGGCAAAAACCATCAAGGTCTGGTCGCGCCCACTGTTGGCGTCGACATGCAGCAGGGCGATGGCCAGCCAGCGATAGACGGCATCGCGGCCGAGCAGCATGATCGCTTCTTCGAGATTGGCAACCTTGCGCGGCAGGCCGTAAAGCGGCGAGTTGGCCATGTCGAGCAGCTTGACGACGACCGCTGGATCACGCATTGCTGTCGTTGCCAGATCGGCCAGATCGACGTCGCTGCGCAACTGGTTGAGCATTTCGATGACCACCAGCCGGCTTTCGCTGATCGGTCCGGCGGCAGCCTCTTCATCGCGTGTCGCGGCAAAACTGCCGAGACAAAAATCGAAACCGAGCGACAGGCAGAGCCGGTGTTCGGTCCAAGTGTGTACATTGTCTGCTGCCATCAGCAGGCCGGGTTTGCGCTGGCGCAGTGTTTTGACCGTTTTTTCGAGCGTGGCGAGAGAGGCAGTCTGGAAATCGAAAAGCAGGACATCGGCTTGTCCAGCCAGATTCAAATCCGCATCGTTTCGCAGGTCGACCGCAAGACGTGCGCCGGCGGCACGAATGCTGGCGACCAATGCGTCGCGTGCAGGGGCGTCAAGTTGGCCGAGGTCGTCGATCAGGAAACAACTGCGGCGCTGGATCAGGCTGCGGAAATCGACGGCCTGCCATTGCGCCACGGTCAGGGGAATGATCACCAGGCGCTGTTCGGCAAAGCGCGCCACTTGTTCGCGCTCGAGTGCCTGGCGCAACGCACTGGCTTCAATCGGACGATTGGCGACCAGTGAGCGGGGGCGGAGCAGATAGCCTGAAATCTTGGATTGTCCATCGACCATTTCACCCCAGCCGATGAAGATCAGCGCTGCGCCTTGCGGTGCCTGGGCTACGGCCGCCGGTGCAACCGGGCGCGGGCTTGGCGCGGCGGTGGCTTTTTTATCGTCCGAGAAAAAACCGAAGAGGCGCTTGAAAAAACTCATTGGGCGGAAATTTCCTGGGCAATCGAGAGCAGCAAGGGGATTGAAGGTCGTTCAGCGAATGCCAAATGATACCGCGGGGTGATGCACAAAAGTAGTGCGGAGATCTGCCATGGCGCCCGTGTCACCGTGGGCGGCGACGCTAATTGAATGATTCCCTTACGGGGTGTGGCATTCGAGCAGATCGGCTTCGCCGCCGCGTCCGCAGGGCGTGAACGCCCCTGAAACCGGGTGCGGTGTTCCGTTTTCATCCATTTCTGCGAGCAATGTTTCCCAGAACAGCAGGCCGGTTTGATCGAATTTCAGGCGCAACAACCAGCCGCGTCGGGCGGCCGGCAGATCGAAGCCGTCGAAAACGAAATTGCCCAGGCTGTAGATGATCGGTTTGCCCTGATAAATCTCGGCGCCTTGCGTGACGTGCGGATGGCCGCCGACGACCAGGCTGGCACCCGCGTCGATCATCTTGCGGGCCAGGGTTTGCTGGCGCTTGTCGGGCAGCGGTTCGCGTTCCCAGCCCCAGTGCATGAAAGGAATGACGTGATCAGCCCCGGCAGCTTTGGCGGCCCGGATGTCGGTGATGACCTGGTCGTCCTCGCTCCAGGCAATGCCTGGCCAGTTGGCGCCGGCTTCGAAGGTGCGGGGCTTGAATTCGTTGTAGCTGAGTACGGCAATTTTCAGGCCCTTGCGCTCGATCCACAGCGGTGCGTGCGCTTCGCTCAGGTTGCGTCCGCCGCCAAAGTGGGCGATGCCAGCCTGGTCGAGGTGGTGCAGGGTTTCGAGGAAGGCTTCGCGGCCGTAATCGCCGGAGTGGTTGTTGGCCAGCGCTACGGCATCGAAACGACCTTGCAGGACGCGGGTGACTGCCGGCTGGGCGCGGAAGCTGTAGATCTTGTTATCGAAGGCCTGGCCGCTTTCGGCGATCGGGCATTCGAGATTGCCGATCCGGTAATCAGCTTCGCGCAGGATGTCGGAGAAGGGGAGTAGCGGGTCGCCGCCATCGGCGATCAGTCGGCCCGGACCATCGTCAAGCATCAGGTCACCGGCAAAAATCAGGCTGAGCGGTTCGGCCTGCAACTGGCAGGTAAAGAGCAGCAGGAGTGTCGCGGTCAACCGGCCGAAATGGCTCATTTTCCCGCTCCCGGCTTGAATTTGCACCAATATTGCAGCTCGCCGTCGCGCATTGGCTCGTAGACGAAATTCAGGCCGCTGAAGCCGTAGACCGGGAGATTGACCGGCGGATAGAGGTGGCTGGCCTGGTGGATCAGTTGTGGCCCGCTGTCGCGGTCGGCATAGGTGTACAGCTTGATGCCCGACACATCGGCCGGTTCATCGCGGACCACAATGCGAAAGAGAAAGAAGGAGCCGATGGCGACCGGTGCCACCTGATACGGCGAGGCTACCGGCTGTGCTTCGATCGTCTGCGTTTCGCCGCCATAGGTGATGTGGCAGGCAACGCCGGCCGCTGCGGCGGGCAGGGCCGGCAGCAGCAAGGCGGCGAGCAGCGCGCCGCCGGGTTTAACGGCGCGGGCCACGAGCGGCTGGCTTGAGGCGCATTTCGACCGGGTTCGGCTGCCCGTCAGTGAGTGCCGGATAGCTGCGGTCGTTGATGAACAGCAGCTTGCCCCGGCTTTCGATGCGTGCCGAAATGGTGATGCGCGCCCGCTTGCCGATCAGGTCGCGGTCGATGGTTGTCTGGAAGTTGATTGGCACTTGCTGGCCGGCCAGTTCGATGCGCTGTTCGGCCAGGGTTCGGGCCGGTGCTCCGGCACGGGCGGTGTCCTGGATGCGGACAATCAGCACGGCATCAGGCGGCAGGGCGATGCGCTGCAGATAGCTGACGCTGCCGGCGATGTCGACGAAACTGCTGGCGGCTGCCGGGGCCGGGCTGGCGGCGCCCGGTGGCGGCGTGTTGCCGCGCAGGCAGTCGCGGCGGTTGCCCTTGTCGTCCTCGAACAGGGCGCGCTCTTCCTTGGTGTGCAGGCGCAGTGTTTCGTTGCGGTACAGCGTGCCGGATGCCGCCGGTACTTGCGGCAGGGTGATCGCCTCGTCGGCGAAATGGAGCGTGGCTTGCGGTCGACCGTCGCTGTTGGCGGAAAATGAAATTTCGATATGGCTGCCGTTGTCGCAGGCGTAGGGCTGGCGTTCGTTGTCGGCTGATGCTGCCAGCGGCAGGAGAAGCAGGGCCAGGAGAGCTGATTTCATGCAGGGTCTTCAGTGTTGGGTTGGAGAGGTGACCAGCGACCGTCAATGAGGCCTTCGATCGGCTGGAAACTCGCTTTGTAGGCCATTTTCCGGCTTTCGGCAATCCAGTAGCCGAGGTACAGGTAGGGCAGTCCCAGTGCCTCGCATTGCGCCGCCTGCCAGAGCACGTTGTAGGTGCCGAAACTGGCGTTCGGGATAGCCGGGTCAAAAAAGGTGTAGACCGAGGAAAGGCCGTCGTCGAGCACATCGATCAGGCTGACCATGCGGACTTCGCTGCCTTCGGAAAATTCGATCAGGCGGGTATCGACCCGGCTTTGCAGCAGGAAGTTGGCGTACTGGTCGTGGCTGTCTTGATCCATTCCGCCGCCGGCATGGCGGGCGCTTTGGTAGCGGGCATAAAGAGCGTAATGGTCGTCGAACAATTCAAGCGGTAATTCGCGGGCGACCAGATTGGCGTGTCGCTTGAGCGCCCGGCGCTGATTGCGCCTTAGCTGGAGTTCGGCAACCGGCAGGCGGACTGGAACGCAGGCCTGGCAGGCATCGCAATGCGGCCGGTAGGTGAAAATCCCGCTGCGCCGGAAACCCTGGCGGACGAGTGAGCTATAGATTTCGCTGTTGATCAGGTGCGCTGGTGTGGCGACCTGCGAGCGGGCCAAACGCTCAGGCAGATAGCTGCAGTCGTAGGGCGAGGTGGCGTAGAACTGGAGCAGCGAGAACGGCAGCGCAGCGTCGTCGGGTTGGGCCATGGTTTCCTACCAGTTCAGATCGAGCGACTGGATCGACCAGGCATCGCGGCGGACGGGTGCTGCGGTCAACCGGCGCAAATGGTCGATAAACAGGCTACGCGGAATTTCCCGGCCGCCGAGCGAGGCCAGATGATCGGTATACATCTGGCAGTCGATCAGCTCGACGCCAAGCGCCGTGAGTTGCCTGATCAGGTGAGCGAAGGCGACCTTCGAAGCGTTGCTGCGGCGCGAAAACATCGATTCACCATAAAACATGTGACCGATGGCCAGGCCATAAAGACCGCCAACCAGATCGCCTTCTACATAGACTTCGACCGAATGGGCCCAGCCGAGTTCATGCAGGCGGATGTAGGCGGCGAGCATCTCTGCTGAAATCCAGGTGCCGTCCTGTCCCGGGCGTGGCGTTTCGGCGCAGCCGCGCATCACTCCGGCAAAGTTGCGGTCGAAATGTACGTCGAAACAGCCGCTGCGCAATATCTTGCGCAGCGAACGGCTGGGCTGGAACTCATCGGGAAACAGCACCATGCGCGGATCCGGGCTGTACCACAGGGGTTGTCCTTCGACCGTGCCCCACGGGAAAATTCCCTGGGTGTAGGCGTCGAGCAGGCGGGCCGGGTCGAGCTCGCCACCCACGGCAAGCAGGCCACCCATGTCGCTTCGGGCCGTCTCGACCGGCGGAAAAAGGTCGAGCGAACCGAGAAAGGGAATCATGCGTGCCCGGCGCCTGTGTGCTGGGCCTTGAAGGCAATGACGTGATCGGCATCGAGACGGATGCCGATTTTTTCGCCGAGCGCGTGGTTGTGGTGCGAGGGGACCAGCGACAGTACTTCGGCGCCGCTGGCCAGGCGCAAGGTGTACAGGATGTCGGCGCCGCGAAACGCCTTGTGCAGCACCTCGGCCTGGAGCGGGCTGCGATCGTCGTGCACGATGTCATCGGGACGCAGCAGGACATCGACGTCGCAACCGTCGCCGCAGTTGGCGCAGGTTTCACTGCATTCGACCGGGATGTCGGAGGTTAGCTTGCCCAGTTCCATGTCGACATTGCTGCCGCCGACAACCACGCCGGGCAGCAGCACGCCCTGGCCAATGAAATCGGCCACGAAACGATTGGCCGGCCGGTGGTAGAGGTTGTAGGGGACATCCCATTGCTGGATGCGACCTTCGTGCATGACGCCGATTTCGTCGGCCATGGCGAAGGCTTCATTCTGATCGTGCGTGACGAGTATCGCGGTCGACCCCTCGCGTTTGAGGATTTCGCGTACCTCGACCGACAGGCGTTCACGCAAGCCGACATCGAGGTTGGAAAACGGCTCGTCGAGCAGGATCAGTTCGGGGCGTGGCGCCAGGGCACGGGCCAGGGCGACGCGTTGTTGCTGGCCACCGGAAAGTTCGTGCGGATATTTATTGCCCTGGCCGGAAAGACCGACCGTGGCGAGCAACTGGCGAACGCGCAGATGGGCATCTTCTTGCGGTTTTTTGCCCAGACCGAAGGCGACATTCTGTTCGACAGTCAGGTGAGGGAACAGGGCGTAATCCTGAAAGACCATCCCGATTCGGCGTTTCTCCGGCGCAATGCGTTCTCCGGCCTGGCTGACCGTTTCACCGCGCAGCTTTATCTGGCCGCCGACAATATCTTCAAAGCCGGCAATGCAGCGGAGCAAGGTCGTCTTGCCGCAGCCGGAAGGCCCGAGGAGGCAGGCAATCTGTCCGGCTTCGAGGCGAAAATCCACACCATCGACAATGGTGTGCTTGCCGTAGCGCTGGACAATGTCATTGAGTTCAAGTTGAGCCATAGCGCTTGATTATAATTCGCATTGAGCGACATCGAATCGCCTGCTGCAACGAAAATCCCGGCATCGCCGGGGGCGGGCAAGAGGCGAATCCGGAGAGTCGGCGGTTAGCTGATTTGCGGGGCAACGATTATAATTCGCATTGACCACCATGCGCACCCGGACCTATTCCCCGCTAATCATTATTGCCGCCCTTGTCGCCTTTCTGGCCGGCTTGCCGGTTGCCAGTGTCGGGTTGAATCTTTTTGTCGGCGGCACCAGTTCAACCTGGCTCCATCTTTCCCAGACCGTCTTGCCGGAGTACATCGCCAATTCGCTGTGGCTTTGCTTGGGGGTAGGGAGCGGCGTGGCCTTGATCGGCGTAGCCACTGCCTGGTTGACGGCGATGCACGATTTTCCCGGCCGCCGGTTTTTCGAATGGGCTATGGTTTTGCCGTTGGCGGTGCCGGCCTATGTCATGGCCTATGTCTATACCGATTTCCTGCAGTTTGTCGGCCCGGTCCAGACTACATTGCGCGAGGTTTTTGGCTGGGAACACGGTGATTACTGGTTTCCCGACATCCGTACCTTGCCTGGCGCAGTACTAATGTTCGTCTGCGTGCTTTATCCCTATGTTTATCTGCTGGCCCGTACTGCCTTTATCGAGCGGGCGAGCGGCATGCTCGAAGCTGCCAGGACGCTGGGCATGGGGCCGTGGCGTGCATTTTTTGCCGTTTCCCTGCCGCTGGCCCGACCTGCGATTGTCGCCGGTGTCGCCTTGGCATTGATGGAAACGCTGGCCGATTACGGAACGGTTGCCTATTTCGCGGTCAACACCTTCACGACCGGTATTTACCGTGCCTGGTTTTCGCTGGGTGATCGTGTCGCAGCGGCTCAGCTGGCGGCCATGCTGCTCGGTTTCGTCCTCTTCCTGTTGATGGCCGAACGCCTTTCGCGCAGCCGTGCGCGCTATCACAACACGACAGCCCGCAATCGTCCGATGGCCGGTGCACGCCTGACCGGCTTCTCGGCGCTGCTGGCTTCGCTGGTCTGTGCCTTGCCGCTGCTTCTCGGTTTTGTCCTGCCGGCCATTTTGCTGCTCAAAATGGCGTTGACCGAAGGCGATGCGCAGTTTGGCGAGCGTTTCCTGATGTTGTCACGCAACAGCTTCCTGCTGGCTGGATGTACGGCTGGAATCGGCGTCCTGATCGCTCTGTTGCTGGCCTATGGCGCACGCCTCTCAAAAGGCTCGCTGGCGAGCGGATTGAATCGCCTGGTCGGGCTGGGCTACGCAGTGCCGGGTGCCGTCATTGCCGTCGGTGTCCTCATTCCGGTGACTCGCCTTGATAACTGGCTGGCCGGGCAATGGCTATTCTGGTTTGGTCACAATCCGGGATTGCTGCTGACCGGGGGCATCGCGGCACTGATTTACGCCTATCTCGTCCGCTTTCTTGCCGTGGCACTGCATACCGTCGAATCGAGCTTGGCCAAAATTACACCAAGCATGGACGATGCCGCCTGCAGCCTGGGACTGGGGCAGGGTGAAACCCTGCGTCGGGTGCATGCACCGATGCTGCGTGGCAGTCTTTTTACGGCCGGCTTGCTGGTGTTTGTTGATGTGATGAAGGAGTTGCCGGCAACGCTGGTCATGCGTCCCTTCAATTTCGATACCCTGGCGACTCAAGCCTACACTCTGGCTTCGGATGAACGCCTGGCAGAGGCGTCGACCGCAGCATTGGCGATCGTTGTGGTTGGTCTGCTGCCGCTGATTGCGCTGTCGCGTCAGATTTCGGCAACTCGCCGGGGCTGAATGAATTCAGCCTTCGCTTTTGCCTGATTGCCAGAAGCTCGGCTTTGGCGGTTCTGCCGGGTTTTCCTGATCTTTTTGCTGTGTCGCTTCCTCGCGTTCATCATTGAAACGCATCAGGTCCATGGTCAGCAGGTTGGTGTCGGTGCCGTAACAGGAACGCACGTGAACTTCCTCGATTGCACTCTGGATGGCTGATGTTTCGAATTCGATGATATTCGATGCCGGTTCGCTATTTTTTACTTCATGCGCAGGCGTGGCTGGCTCATCCAGCAGTAAATCAACATGGTCTGGCGTTGATGGCAAGGCCTCGGTCAGGGCTGCACCATGCATTAGTTCATCGTCGATTACGAGGTCGGATGGAATACTGGCTCCCTGCTTGATGAGCAAGGCGGCAATGGTTCGATGACCACCACGCAAGGCCAGTCGAAGCGGCATGCCGGTGCCGCTGCTGCCAAGCGCATTGACATTGGCGCCATGGGTCAGCAATTCGCGGATGATCGGCAGATTGCCTTCGAAACAGGCGGTGCGCAGGGGGAGACCGCCGAAACCGTGAATGTCGGCTTCTTCTACGTCATCACCCTCTTCAAGTGCTTCGATGACGCCATTCAGACTGTTGGCCCGAATGGCTGTCATTAGTTTGCTTGTCTTAAATCCGAGTTTGGCCATCGTTTCGCTTTCATCCCAATGCCTGCGGAGTTTAGGCGATAGTGGCGGATTTGGCGAGTCCGCCAGCCCATCGGCATTTATTTGAAGCCGGCCCGATCGAAAATCATTTGAGCCTTGGTCTGGTACATCGCCAGATTCTTGACTGGCAATTTGTCGGCCTTGAATTTGCCCAGGCTGTCGAGTGCCGGGTTGCTGACCTTGATGCCATCAACGGCAGGCCATTCATTGTTGCCATCGGCAAAATAGCGTTGCGCAGCATCGGATGCCAGGTATTCGAGGAATTTGACGGCAGCTTCTTTGTGCGGCGCGGTCTTCAGCATGCCGCCGCCAGATACATTGATATGCGTACCGGTGGTGCTTTGGTTCGGCCAGATGACGCCGACTTTCTCCATTGCTTTTTGCTCTTCCGGCTTGGTCGATCGCAGCATTCGGGCGACATAGTAAGTATTCGACAGGGCGACGCCGCATTCGCCGGCGGCGACTGCCTTGATTTGATCGGTATCCCCGCCTTTCGGCGCACGGGCAAAATTGGCCACCATGCCACGGGCCAGTTCTTCCGCCTTGGCTTCACCCTGGTGGGCGATGATCGAAGCCATCAGCGACAGGTTGTAGGGGTGCGAGCCCGAGCGTGAGCAGAACTTGCCCTTGAGCTTCGGATTGGCCAGGTCTTCGTAGTTCTGGACATCTTCAGCCTTCACGCCAGCCTTGTTGTACACAATGACGCGTGCCCGGGTTGAAAAGGAAAACCAGTCTTCGGTACGCAAATGAGCCGGGAGGCGGCTATCGAGCACTTTTGACGTGACGTTGGCAAAAATACCCAGCTCGTGCGCCTTGGCCAGGCGAGCTGCGTCGACCGTCAGGAAAATATCGGCCGGGCTGTTGCTGCCCTCGTTTTTGATGCGCTCCAGCAGTTCGTCTTCCTTGCCCTCGATGCGATTGATCTTGATGCCGGTTTGCTGGGTAAAGTTGGCGTAGAGCGCTTCGTCAGTCTGGTAATGTCGTGCCGAATAAAGATTCAGGATCTTTTCTTCTGCTTGAGCAGGATTGATCAGGGCGAGAAGTGCGGCGGCAATCAGTGAGAGGGGCTGCTTCATGAGAAAACCTGACGAAGGGATAGAGATGGCGCGAGTCTACCTGCTGCCAGCTATTTTTGTAAATGAGAAACGTTATTGATCGAGGGTAGGGCTGGACGAAAAAAAAGCGGCATATTTGCCGCTTGTTTCAGTTGCCTTCGATGATTCGTCGGGCGCCGTTGTAGCGCTGTACCCAGTAACTGTTTTCCATGCTTTCCACACGAACTTCGGCGCCCGTGCGCGGTGCATGCAGGAAGTGGTTGTCACCGAGGTAAATGCCGACATGCGAGAAAGTCCGGCGCATGGTGTTGAAAAAGACGAGATCGCCAGGTTTGAGCTGGCTGGTATCGATTTTTTCGCCGACTTCGCTCATTTCGCGTGCCGTGCGTGGCAGGGATGCGCCAATGCTGTCCTTGAACACCAGGCGAACAAAGCCGCTGCAGTCCAGGCCACTGTCTTCATTGTTGCCACCGAGGCGATAACGAACGCCGACCAGCTTCAAGCCCTGCAGGATGACATCCTGCGCGGCGTTGGTGTAACGTTCGAAGAAAGAAAGTTGTTCCTCGGGTTTGCGCCACTGTTCCGCTGCTGCGGATGCCCCTGTGCCGCCCACGAGAAGGGCAGCAACGAGCAGTACGGGAGATAGAACTTTACGCATAGCCGTGGAATGTATTTCAAAAACGCTTAACTGTAAAGTTGCCGACACGTTTGACCGATGTAACGCTGTTCATAATCCGTAATTATGAATTACAATTTATTTTCCCGTGGAGTGAGAAAAGTAATGAATTCGTTCAAGGCTCTGTTGATTGAACAGCAGGATGGCAAGGTAAGCAGCAGCTTCGTCCAGATGGATGAAAGCCAGCTGGATAGCGGCTCCGTCACCATTCGCGTTGCCTATTCCAGCGTTAACTACAAAGACGCTTTGGCGGCGACCGGAGCCGGAAAAATTATCCGCCGCTTTCCGTGCGTCGGAGGGATCGATCTTTGTGGGACGGTGATTGATAGTGCCGATACACGCTTCAAGGCTGGCGATCAGGTCATCGCGACAAGCTTTGATATCGGTGTCGCTCATCACGGGGGCTATGCTGAAATTGCCCGTGTTCCGGGTGATTGGGTGGTACCGCTGCCGTCGGGTCTTTCCTTGTTTGAATCCATGGCGCTGGGGACGGCGGGCTTTACTGCCGCACTTGGTATTGTGCGGATGGAAGAGAATCGTTTGCGTCCGGAAAACGGACCGGTCATCGTTACCGGGTCGACCGGGGGCGTCGGCAGTCTGGCAGTCGACATGCTGGCCAGGCTGGGCTATCACGTTGTTGCGCTGACCGGAAAGGAAAGCGAGGCTGATTACTTGCGTAGCCTGGGGGCTCGCGAAGTGATGCTCCGCCAGAATCTCGATCTGACCAAGATACGTCCGCTCGACAAAGGCCGCTGGGCTGGCGCGGTTGATAACCTGGGGGGCGATGTGCTGGCCTGGATTGCAAGCACCATGGAGCAGGGTGGAACAATCGCCAGCATCGGCCTGGCTGCCAGCATGTCGCTCAATACGACGGTTGCACCGTTCATCCTGCGCGGCGTGTCATTGCTGGGTATTGATTCCGGATATATCCGCGAACCTTATCGCAGTGGTGTCTGGCAGCGGCTGGCGACAGATTTGCGCCCACCCCATCTGGCATCAATGGCTCGCCGGATTGCGCTTGATGATTTGCCGGCCACCTTCACTGAATTTGTGGCCGGAAAAGCTCGCGGCCGGGTTGTTGTCGAGATCGCAGGAGGCTGAGGTGGCAAACCTGCCTCGCATTCTTGTTGTGGATGACTCGAAAGTGGTGAGGGCTTCGCTGGCTCACCACCTCAAGGGTATCTATGACGTGCGGGAAGAGGAGAATGGTGAGTCTGCCTGGCAAACTCTGGTACTCGATCACTCGATCCAGGCTGTCATTTCCGATCTGCAGATGCCGAAGCTGGACGGATTCCAGCTACTTGAGCGTGTTCGAGCCTCGCGATTGAGGCGTTTGCAGCAACTTCCCTTCATTCTTGTTTCAGGTGAAGAGAGCGAGGAAGAACGCCTGCGTGCCAGTTCTCTCGGTGTTTCAGACTTCATCGCCAAAGGGGCAGGCAGTGCCGAGATCCTGTTACGGCTGAATCATCTGCTGGCCTTGTCGGATGCCCGGGCATCACTTGAAACCTCGCGCGAAAGCCTGGTTCAGGACCCGGAGAGCGGCTTCTTTACCCGGAAGTATCTCGAACTGCAGATTGCCCAGGCGCTTTCCCATTCTGCCCGTCACGGTGTCGATATGAGCGTGATGGTGCTTGCCTTTGATGGTTATGCAGCGCTGGTTGATCGTCTTGGCGAGGATGTTGCCGGGCAGGTTGGCGCGCGTTTTGCCCGGATGCTGGCCGGAAAAATGCGCCAGGAAGATAGTTTGGGCCATTTCTTGCCGGGGCAGTTCGCGATTGTTTCCCCCGGAACATCTGCTGCATTTTGTGCCGCTTTTGCCGAGCGGGTTCGTCAGGCTGTTGAGGTGGCGCGCCTGACTGTGCGTGGTGAGAGTGTGGCGTTGACCGTGAGTATCGGCCTGGCGGGCGTACCGATGGATCGGGTTGCCTCCGCTGGTGCCATGCTCGATCTGGCGGCACTGCGAACTCAGGAAGCCATGGGGTCCGGTGGAAATCGCATTGTTGCACCGGGGGCCGCGCCGGCGATTCCCAATTCCATCTCGATCCAGCATGCCCTTGAATTACTTGCGGCAGGGCGGCGTGAGGCTGTATTGCCGCACCTGGGCGCACTTGGCGAGCAGTTGCTGCCGCTTTTGCGGATCATCGGCAGTGAATTTGATCTGGCCTTGCCAATGGCCGATATCGAGCAGCGTTTCATTGAGCGGGCAGGGAAAAAACAATAGCCCGATCTTTATTTTGTTGTGCAGGAAAACCTAACTTGAGGGAGTTGTATGGCGACTTACAAGGAATTTCATCAGTATTCCATTGAAAAACCGAATGAGTTCTGGACCGAACAGGCCCAACTCGTCGACTGGAAGGAACCGTTTACCCAGGTATGCGACTACTCGCGTCCTCCGTTTGCCAAATGGTTCGTCGGCGGCAAGACCAATCTTTGCTACAACGCGGTTGATCGTCATGCGGCCAAGCGCCCGAACGATCGTGCGCTGATCTTCATTTCGACCGAAACCGATGAAGAAACGGTTTACAGCTTTGCCGAGCTGCAACGCGAAATCGAGCGCATGGCGGCGATTTACCAGAGCCTCGGCGTCAAGAAGGGCGACCGCGTCCTGATCTACATGCCGATGATCGCCCAGGCAACCTTCGCCATTCTGGCCGCAACCCGTATCGGCGCCATCCACTCGGTGGTGTTCGGCGGCTTTGCTTCCGGTTCGCTGGCAACACGTATCGATGACGCCAAGCCGACCCTGATCGTTTCCTCCGACGCCGGCATGCGCGGCGGCAAGGCTGTGCCGTACAAGCATTTGCTCGATGAAGCCATCGAGCTGGCTGAACACAAGCCGGCCAAGGTGCTGATGGTTGATCGTGGCCTGGACAAGGAATTCAACAAGGTTGCCGGTCGCGACGTTGATTACGCCACCGAACGTGCCAAGTTCATGGATGCTCAGGTGCCATGCGAATGGCTGGAGTCCAACGAGCCGTCCTACATCCTCTACACCTCCGGCACGACCGGCAAGCCGAAGGGCGTGCAGCGCGATACCGGCGGTTATGCCGTGGCGCTGGCCTCGACCATGAAGCACATCTACTGCGGTGGCGAGGGCGAAACCTTCTTCTCCACCTCGGATATCGGCTGGGTGGTCGGTCACTCCTACATCATCTATGGCCCGCTGATCGCCGGCATGGCCACCGTGATGTACGAAGGCACGCCGCTGCGTCCGGATGCCGGCATCTGGTGGCAGATCGTCGAGAAGTACAAGGTCTCGGTCATGTTCTCCGCACCGACGGCTGCTCGCGTGCTGAAGAAGCAGGATCCGGCCTTCATGCACAAGTACGACCTGTCGACCCTGAAGCACATCTTCATGGCCGGCGAGCCGCTTGATCAGCCGACCCACGAATGGTTCATGGGTGAGCTGAATATCCCGGTCATCGACAATTACTGGCAGACCGAAACCGGCTGGCCGATGCTGGCTGCGTTGCCGGGTGTGGAAAAGACGCCGATCAAGTTTGGTTCGCCGAGTTTCCCGGTCTACGGCTACAACCTGAAGATTTTCCGCGAAGATGGTTCCGAGTGCGGCGCGAACGAAAAGGGCATTGCTGCGGTTATCCCGCCGCTGCCGCCCGGTTGCCTGTCCACCGTTTGGGGCCAGGATGACCGTTTCGTCAGCACCTATTTCACCTTGTTCAAGGAGCCGCTGGTTTATTCCTCCTACGATTGGGCAATCAAGGATGATGACGGTTATTTCACTATCCTCGGTCGTACCGATGACGTGATCAACGTCGCTGGTCACCGCCTGGGCACCCGTGAAATCGAGGAAGCGATCCAGAATCACGCGGCAATTGCCGAAGTGGCTGTGGTTGGCGTCGAAGACAAGCTGAAGGGGCAGGTCCCGATGGCGTTTGCCGTCGTCAAGGACGCTTCCAAGGTGGCAACGCCCGAGTTGGTCAAGGCACTGGAGAAGGAAGTGTTTGCCACGGTCGACGGCATTTTGGGTGCCATTGGTCGTCCGGCCCGCGTGCACTTCGTCACCGGTCTGCCCAAGACCCGTTCCGGCAAGATGCTGCGCCGTTCGCTGCAGGCTTTGGCTGAAGGTCGCGATCCAGGCGATCTGACAACCATCGACGATCCGTCAACGTTGGAACAGATCAAGAACGCGTTGGCCAGCTAATCCTGCCTCGCTTCTGCAAAAGCCCGCCGACGCAAGCCGGCGGGCTTTTTTACGCCTGGACTGTAATAACCGGCTTTGGGGGTGGGTGTTAGAATGCCCGTCAGTCCTACCTTTCCCGTGTTCCTTACTGATGATTTACGAAACAGTCGCTGCAGTTGATTTAGGCTCCAATAGCTTCCGCCTGCAAGTTGGCCGGGTGGTCGATGACCAGATTTATACGCTGGACTCGATGAAGTCCGCCGTGCGGCTGGCTTCCGGGCTGAATGCCGATAAGCGCCTGGATGCGCCATCGCAGGCGCGTGCCTTGCTGGCCTTGCGAAATTTCGGCGAGCGTTTGCGCGGCCTCGATCCTGGGGCTGTTCGTGTTGTTGCCACCAATACCCTGCGTGTGGCTAAGAATGCGGCCGAGTTTCTGCCGCTGGCGGAAGAGGCGCTCGGTTTTCCGATCGAAATCATTGCCGGCCGGGAAGAGGCACGCCTGATTTACATCGGCGCCTCGCACTCCTTGCCTTCTGCGTCGCACAAGCGTCTGGTCATTGATATCGGCGGCGGGTCGACCGAATTCATTATCGGCAAGCGCCATGACCCGCAACTGATGGAGTCCCTTTACATGGGCTGCGTCAGTTATACCCAACGTTTTTTCCCGGATCGGAAAATCGACAAGAAGCGTTTGCGTGAGGCACAGGTTGCGGCGGCGAAGGAAATCGAACTGATTGCCCACGATTATCAGCGCCTGGGCTGGAAGGAAGCGGTTGGTTCTTCCGGTTCGGCACGGGCGATTGCCGATGTGCTCGAAATGAACGGCATGAACCCGAATGGCGAAAGTGGTATTACCCGTGAAGGCCTGGACAAGCTCTGTGCCTTGCTGATCAAGGCGGGGTCTGCTGAAGCGCTTGATTTGCCGGGGGTGCGCAGTGATCGTTTGCCGGTTCTACCGGGGGGTATCGCGATCATGTCGGCCATTTTCGAGGAATTGGGGCTGGAGCGCATGACCTATGCCGATGGCGCTTTGCGTCTCGGCGTGCTGTATGACCTGCTTGGTCGTTTTCATGACCACGATATGCGTGATTCGACCGTCAAGCAGTTTCGTCGGCGTTATCAGGTAGAAGCGGATCAGGTCGAACGGGTGGAAGCAACGGCGATTTCGGCGCTGACCCAGCTCTCGGAAGGCATGCCGAGCGAAGTCGATGTTCAGTTTTTGTCCTGGGCGACCCGTTTGCATGAAATCGGGATTTCGGTGGCCCATAACGCCTACCACAAGCACGGTGCCTATATCCTGACGTATGCCGACATGCCGGGTTTCTCCAAAAAGGATCAGGCACGCCTGGCCATGCTGGTGCTCGGGCATCGCGGCAAGCTTGAAAAGCTGGGCTCGATTCCTGCGGTCGACAGTGCCTGGACACTGGTTTTCTGTTTGCGGCTGGCCGTGCTCTTGCATCGCACACGGGATGACCGGGCTTTGCCGGATTGGCGGGTTTCCCGCAGCGGCAGCGGCTTCCTGCTTGAACTGCCGGCTGGTTGGCTGGCGACCAATCCATGGACAGCCGCGGCTCTTGGCGAAGAGGCTGCCATCTGGAAACAGATCGGGCGTGATTACGTGGTCAAGTCGCGGGCCTTGAGGAAGGGCGAATGAAGCCGTTCCCCAGCTTGCAGCTTGAGCCGGGGAAAGTCGTGCTGGCCGGGGAATGGACGCTGGCCGCAATGCTGCCGCAGATTGACGTGCTGAAGCAGCAACTTGCTTCAGCCATCTCCGGTGAGCAAAGCTGGGATTTTCTTGCTGTTACCCGGATTGACAGTGCTGCCGCCGTTTTGCTGTGGCGTACCTGGGGCCAGGCCTGGCCGGGAAACCTGCGGATTTCGGATGTGCACCGCGCCGTCATCGAGCGCGTTGCCAATCTTCCGGCTGAAATTTCTGCACCGCCGGCCGAGTCCTTCCATCCGCTGGAAATTGTTGGCCACCAACTGCTCAAGGCTACCGTCAACTTGCGTGGCATGGTGACGCTGCTCGGGCAACTCTGGCTCGATGTGATTTATCTGGCTCGCCATCGGGCCGATATTCCTTGGCGTGAGTTCACCGCCAATCTCTATAAATCCGGTGCCCAGGCACTGCCGGTAACGGCACTGGTCGGTTTTCTGATCGGTATTACGATCAGCTACTTGTCCGCCCTGCAATTGAAAACATTCGGCGCCGATCTGTTCATCGTCAATATCCTCGGCATTTCAATCATCCGCGAGCTTGGCCCGGTCTTGGTCGCGGTGCTGGTTGCCGGCCGATCCGGTTCGGCAATGACCGCCCAGATCGGTGTGATGCGAGTGACAGAGGAAATCGATGCTTTGTCGACAATGGGTATCTCGCGCACGGTACGTGTCGTTTTGCCCAAGATTTTCGGGTTGACCGCGGCAATGCCGCTGCTGGTTTTGTGGACATCGGCCGTCGCCTTGTTTGGCGGGATGATTGCCGCGATGTTCCAGCTTGATCTGTCACTGATCTATTTTTTCGAGAATCTGCCGCGTGCCGTGCCGATGGCAAACTTGCTGATCGGTTTGGCCAAAGGCGTGCTGTTCGGCTTTGTCATCGCACTTGTGGCCTGTTATTTCGGCTTGCGAGTCAAGCCGAACACCGAAAGCCTGTCCGCCAACACAACCAGTGCAGTGGTAACGGCAATTACCGCGGTCATTCTGGTTGATGCGGTTTTTGCCGTATTGACCCGTCAGATCGGGATGCCCCAGTTATGACCCGCGATGTCGTCATTGAACTGCGTGGTGTCGATACGGTTTTTTCCGGGCATTACGTGCACCGCAAGCTCGATTTGTCTATCGAACGCGGTCAGATCGTCGGTTTGCTGGGTGGCTCGGGGAGCGGGAAAACCACCCTGTTGCGTGAAATGCTCGGCTTGCTTAAGCCGACGGCCGGGTATGTACGTCTTTTCGATGTTGATTTGAATGATCCGGACGGCCTGGTGCAGCGAGCCATCCGCCGTCGGCTCGGCATGCTTTTCCAGCATGGTGCGCTATTTTCGGCACTATCCGTTTTTGACAACATCGCTTTCCCCTTGCGCGAATTGCGTTGCCTGGATGAAGACTGGATTCGGCACCTGGTCCATCTCAAGCTGGCAATGGTCGAACTGGCGCCGGCTCATGGCCTGTTGATGCCGGCGGAACTGTCCGGCGGGATGGTCAAGCGTGTCGCACTGGCGCGTGCGCTTGCCCTTGAGCCGGAACTGCTGCTGCTTGATGAGCCGACGGCTGGCCTTGATCCCGATCGCAGCCAGAACTTTGTCGAGCTGGTCGGTTCGCTGCAACAGGCGCTGGGCTTGACGGTCGTGATGGTGACGCATGACCTGAATACCCTGGCCGGGCTGGCCAGCCATGTTGCCGTCCTGGCCGAGGGACATATCATTGCCCACGGCCCCAAGGCAGAAGTGATGACCGTCGATCATCCCTTCGTGACTGGCTTTTTTGGCGCAGACCGCAAGAAACTGCTTTAATGAAAGCTCATGGAAAATAAATCTCATGCCTTCGTGGCCGGCATTTTTGTCCTATTGCTGGGTCTTGCTGCTTTGCTGGCACTCTACTGGCTCGGTGGTGCCAAGGACGATACGCACGATTACGTGGTGGTTACCAAGCAAAATATCGGTGGACTGAATCCGCAAGCACAAGTGCGCTATCGCGGCATCCGGGTTGGCAAGGTCAGCGATATCCGGCTCGATCCGGATGACTACAGCAATATTCTTGTGACGATCTCGGTGCGTGAAGATGTCCCGCTCACCAAGGGGACGGTGGCCAAACTCAACTATCAGGGCGTCACCGGGCTGGCGCACATTCTTTTGCTCGAAACCGGCAAGGACAAGGCTCCCCTTGAGCCAGACGATGAAAAGCCGCCGCAGATCATGATGATCCCCTCGCTTTTTGACGAGTTGGGCGAAAGCGGCGCGGCGACCTTGAAGCAAGCCCAATTGCTCATGGCATCCGCCAATGCCATGCTCAGTGAAGAGAATCGCAAACACCTCACGGCAACGCTGGCTAACCTGGAAACCGCTTCGGCGCACATGAAGCCGGCGCTTGAAAATCTGAACGGCAGCCTGATCCAGATTCGCAAGTTGGTTGATGATCAAAATGTCAAAAAACTATCGGCTGCAGCCGGCGAAGTGGCCCCCTTGCTGGCCGATACGCGCGTGCTGATCGGCAAAATGCAGGCGGCTACAGACAAGCTCGATGGCGCCATTGGCGATGCCTCGGCCGGAGGAACGGCGGCACTGATGCCGCGCCTGAATGAATTGGCCAGTGATTTTTCGACGACCTCGCGTCAGTTGAGCCGCGTTTTGCGGATTCTCGAAGATTCGCCGCAGGGGCTTGTCTTCGGTGCGCCGGCATTGCCTCCCGGCCCCGGTGAGCCAGGCTTTGCGAACGGGGGCGGGCAATGAACATGCGATTCTTTGCGATACCGCTCCTTGTGCTGTCGTTGGCCGGCTGTTTGACGTCAGGCAAGCGAGGCGATACGGCAATGGCTGTCTATGACCTCGGTTTTGCGGTCGACCGCAGCAATCCGCCGATTCGTAAAGTGCCGATGGCCGTTGAAGTCAGGGCGCCGCTGTGGTTCGACTCGCTGGGTATCGGTTACCGTCTGGCCTATGACGAGCCTGCGCGATTGCGTGAATATGCCAGGGCACGTTGGGCGGGTCCGCCGGCTCAGTTGATTCAGCTTAAGCTGGTTCGCGATTCAGGCCTGGTTGCGGCAGGGCAGGGGCGGGCGCGTTGTGTGCTACGCCTTGATATCACGGAGTTCAGCCAGGTTTTTGATACGGCAACCGTCAGTCGGGCTGTCCTGCAAGGTCGCGTGCAATGGCTTGATCGTAGCCGCGGGCGTTTGGCTGAGCAAACTTTTGCCTTTGACCAGGCCGCCGGGTCACCTGATTCAAAAGGCGGTGTAGCTGGCTTGACGGCAGTGGTCGAGCAGTTGACCGCAGCAATCGGTGTGTGGGAGCAGGAGCGATCCGGTGTGCTGGCTGATTGCCTGCGTTAATTTGAAACAATGCGTTCGGCAATGCGTTGCTTGAGATCGCCAAGATTGTCGTCAAACTCACTGTAGTGCATCAGCGATAGCCCGAAAACGCAGGCGTACAGCAGCAGGCTGCGACTTTTTGCTTCGGCTTCCGACATGCCGGAAGCAACAAACAGTTTGCGGGTACACTCCAGGCGATACAAATCGACGGCTTCGACGACAGCTGCCGCACGTGTATCATGACGAGCCCAATCGCGCACAGCCAGTTCAATGGACATGCCTTTGCGATTGCGATTGGCGCCATAGACCTCGATGGCGTAGTGCAACTGGTCGCGTTCCTGGCCGGGGGCAACCGAGGTGGTTTTCTCGATGTCACGAATCCGGCCTTCTTTCCAATGCTCCAGTACGGCATCGAGCAGCGCCTGGCGATCCTTGAAGTGCCAGTAAAAGCTGCCTTTGGTGACGCCGCAGCGCTTGGCCAGCACTTCGACGCGCAGGCCGGCAATGCCTTCTCGGGCGAGGACGTCAACCGCCGTTTCGACCCAGTGGTTGGGGTCAAGTTGCGTGCGTGGCGATACCGCCTTCTTGCGAGGCACTTTCAGGGGAGACTTGACAGGTGTGATTTCCATACGCTACCGTATGCACTCCATACGACACAGTATGGTCATTGTGCGTAATGACCAAGACTCTGTCAAACAGATGCCAGTTTGTAGTACAAAGGCGCTGATAAATTTAAACGACCTGAAAGGAGAGGCTTGTGAAAATTCTCGTCCCCGTGAAGCGGGTAGTGGACTACAACGTCAAGGTACGCGTGAAGGCGGATGGCTCAGGTGTTGACCTGGCCAACGTCAAGATGAGCATGAACCCGTTTGACGAAATTGCGGTGGAAGAAGCCGTGCGCCTGAAGGAAGCCGGGATTGCGACAGAAGTGATCGCCGTTTCCTGCGGCGTGGCCGCCTGCCAGGAAACCCTGCGTACCGCGATGGCCATCGGCGCCGACCGCGGCATTCTGGTTGAAACCGACGTCGAACTGCAGCCGCTGGCTGTCGCCAAGCTACTCAAGGCGCTGTGCGACAAGGAACAACCGCAACTCGTCATCTGCGGCAAGCAAGCCATCGACGACGACGCCAACCAGACCGGCCAGATGCTGGCTGCGCTGCAGAACTGGCCGCAAGCCACCTTCGCCTCCAAGGTTGTCATCGCCGACGGCAAAGCAGAAGTCACCCGCGAAATCGACGGGGGTCTGGAAACCCTGGCAATCAGCCTGCCGGCCGTCGTCTCGACCGACCTGCGCCTGAACGAACCGCGCTACGCCACGCTGCCGAACATCATGAAAGCCAAGAAGAAGCCGCTCGACACCGTCAAGCCGGCCGACCTCGGCGTTGACGTTACCCCGCGCCTGAGCACGCTGAAAGTCGCCGAACCCGCCAAGCGCTCCGCCGGCGTCAAGGTCGCGGATGTGGCCGAACTCGTCAATAAACTCAAAAACGAAGCCAAGGTGATCTGATCATGACCATCCTCGTTATCGCAGAACACGACCACGCCAGCCTCAAGGCCGCTACGCTCAACACCGTGGCTGCAGCCGCGAAAATCGGTGGCGACATTCACGTCCTCGTTGCCGGTACCGCCTGCAGCGGCGCCGCCCAGCAAGCCGCCGGCCTGCAAGGCGTGAGCAAAGTCAAAGTGGCTGATGCCGGCCACTACCAAAGCCAGACCGCAGAAAATCTGACTGCGCTGGTCATCGCCAATGCCGCCGGCTACAGCCACATCCTGGCCCCGGCCACGACTTTCGGCAAGAACCTCCTGCCGCGCGTCGCCGCACTGCTCGACGTCGCCCAGATTTCCGAAATCACCGGCGTTGAAAGCCCGGACACCTTCGTTCGCCCGATCTACGCCGGCAATGCGCTGGCCACGGTCAAGAGCGCCGACGCCGTCAAGGTCATCACCGTGCGCACCACCGCCTTTGACGCGGTCGCCGCCGGCAACAATGCCGAAATCGAAACGCTCGGCGCCGCCGCCGACACCGCCCAAAGCACGCTGACCCACCGCGAACTGACCAAGTCGGCCCGCCCCGAACTCGGCGCCGCCAAGATCATCGTCTCCGGCGGTCGTGGTCTGGGCAGCGGTGAAAACTATCAGCAACTGCTCGAGCCGCTAGCCGACAAGCTCGGTGCCGCACTCGGCGCCAGCCGTGCTGCGGTCGACGCCGGTTTTGTGCCGAATGACTATCAGGTTGGCCAGACCGGCAAGATTGTCGCGCCGCAGCTCTACCTGGCGGTCGGTATTTCCGGTGCGATCCAGCATCTGGCCGGGATGAAGGATTCCAAGGTGATCGTTGCGATCAACAAGGATCCGGATGCGCCGATCTTCCAGATCGCCGATTACGGCCTGGTGGGTGATTTGTTTGAGGTGGTGCCGCAACTGGTAGCTGCTGTTGGCTAAAATAGCCGTGTGAATCTACCGGATACACTGTTGGGCGAAGCGTGGTACTGGGCGGCTTGGGTCGTCTGGCTACCCGTCTTCGCCCTTTGTCTTTTTCGGGCCGACTGGGCGCGTCTCAGGAGTTCGGAACAGCTCAATGTGTGGCTTGGCATGATCGTGTTTCTGGTGCTGATCTGGAGCATGAAAGCGGGCGTCAAGCCCGGGTTGGGGTTCCATCTGCTTGGCGCCACCGTCTTTACGCTGAGTTTTGGTCCATACCTTGCCTTTATCGGTTTATCTGCCGTCTTGGCTGCCGTCACCTTGAATGGTTCTGCCGGAATTTTTGCCTTTGGGTTGAATGAGCTACTCATGGCTGGCGTGGCGGTGCCGTGCAGTCATTTCTTGTTCAAGTGGCTCTCTCCGGTTCTTCCCAGGCATTTTTTTGTTTATATATTCATCCACGGCTTCCTTTGTGCGGCACTGACTGTTATTGCGACCGGATTTTCAGTTTCTGTGTTCATGGCAATGGCGGGGGCGTATGAATGGGAATATCTGATTGGTGATTATTTTCCCTATTTTTTGTTATTGGGATTCTCCGAGGCATGGCTCTCGGGAATGGTCATGACGCTTTTTGTCGTTTATCGTCCCAACTGGGTACTTACCTTTAACGATTCCTGTTATCTATGTGATAAATAACGACTACAATCCGCTTAGTTTTTTGTCATTGAGGGCTGTTTCCTTGAATTGTTTGACTTTCCGTTATTGCTTTCCGGTCGCCTTGCTCGCCGTTTCTGCGAGTGCTTCAGCGATTGGGCTGGGGGAGCTCAGGGGGCAGCCTGCATTGGGTGATCGTCTGCAGGTTGAGGTCGGTTTGCTGGGCGGGGGCAAGGAAGTGCTTGATGCTTCATGCTATCGCCTTGTTCAGCCGACGAATGGCGGTGATCTGCCCTGGCTCAAGAAAGCGGTGCTGAGTACTCGCAATGGCAATCCGCCCGTTCTGGAAATCAAATCGGATATTCCCTTGCGTGAGCCGATCATGCAGTTTGCCGTGCATGTGGCGTGTGGGAATGATATCTCTCGTGACTATGTGATTCTTGCTTCACCGGCCAGGGATGTTGCGCCAGAGTCACCGCGTGCGGTTGCTCGCGAATTGCCGTCACAGGTTCAAGGAGATTCAGTAAAGGCTGCTTCACGTCCGGCGGCGGCAGACCGTGGACCGGTTGTTTCCCGTCCTTCTGCCCCGCGTTCGCGTCCTATCGGACGAAATGATGCTGGCAAGGGATTGCCAGACCGCTTGATGCTTTCAACGGGGATCGATGTCGGTGATCCCTCCTTGCGTTTGGCGACCGATATTGCCGGAATGGGCAGGCAGACAGGTGCTGGGCAATCGGTCGAGGCTCAGCGTGAAGTGCTGCGCCTCGAATATCGCATGTTGATGGCGCTTCATGAGCAGGCCAATACCCAAATGGCGACGGCGGAAAAGCTGCGCAACATGGAAGGTACCTTGGCTGAACTGGAACAGAGAACGCTGGAAATTGCCCAGCGTTCCGAGAAGGATGCAGCTCAGGGAGCGCCTGCAGTAGCGGGGGCTCAGCCCGTTGGCGATGCTGCCAAGCCTGTTGCGCCTGTACCCCCGCCGCCTGCTCCGCCAGCCAGCCCACCGCCTGCCGCAGCCGATTCGTCGAGTGATCTCTCCGAGTGGGGGCTCTACGGACTTTTGTCGGTAGCTGTGTTGGCGCTCGGGGGCTTGCTTGGCTGGAGAAATTATCGTGAGCGCCAATTGCGCAATATCGATTCTGACGATTTATTCGTTGCACCCGGGTTGGAGGTTGATCCAAAGCGTGACGAAGAGTACGAAGAGCTCGGTGGTGTTGATCTGCCTGTCGAGCCGGGCATGATGGGGTCGACCATGAAGGTTGATCTTGAGCTTGATGGGCACGATACAGGTAAAGTGGTCAGCAATTCGCCGCAGGCTACGAACGACTCCCTGGCGGAGGCCCAGCTTGATTCTGTTTTCTCGGTCAATGCCACGACGCTTGATGAGCATTTTGAAGCCAATCCGGTCATGGAACTGGCTGACATCATGCTTTCCTTCGGGCGTGTCAAGGGCGCAGCCCAGGCGCTTCAGGAGTACATCGATAATAATCCGCAGGAGGCCTTGCAGCCATGGATTCGTCTGATGGACGTCTACAAGATGGCCGGCATGCGCAATGAATTCGAAGCCGTTGCATTGAATCTGAACCAGAACTTCAATGTTGAAATTCAACAATGGGATGGCTCGGAGCCGAGTCAGAACCGTCATTCGCTGGACCTGATTCTCGATGATGAGGCTCCGGTTTCTCCTGTACCTGTTGCTCCGCGTCCGGAATGTCTAGAGGATATGCCGCGCATCATGGCGTCGGTGACCCAGTTCTGGTCATCGGGTGATGTGGTTGGCTATCTGTATCAGCTGTTGCGCGATAACCGTGGCGGCAAGCGGGTTGGTTTTGCTTTGCCGGTTGTCGAGGAAATTCTGTTCCTGATCGAACTCAAGGAAACATCAAACCGCATGGAAAGAGAAGTGGAGGGGGCATGAGCGAATATGTTGCACCGCTGAAGGACATTCGTTTTGTCATGCAGGAACTTGCAGGCCTGGATCAGGTTGTAGCGCTGCCTGGCTGCGAAGAGGCTTCTCCAGATGTGGTTGATGCAATTCTCGATGAGGCAGCCAAGTTCGCGAGTGAGGTTCTGTCCCCGCTGAATCGGGTGGGGGATCGAGAGGGAGCCAAGTGGGCGGATAAGGTGGTAACCACCTCGCCTGGCTTCAAGGAGGCTTATCGTCAATTTGTAGACAATGGCTGGAATGGCTTGGGTTGCGACCCCGAGTTCGGCGGTCAGGGCTTGCCCCGTTTGCTGTCTGCTGCTGTCAGCGAAATGTGGAAGGCCTCCAACCATGCTTTTTCCCTGTGTCCGATGTTGACTCAGGGT
The DNA here is from genome assembly GCF_016864195.1 of Dechloromonas sp. TW-R-39-2. Classification (NCBI taxonomy): domain Bacteria; kingdom Pseudomonadati; phylum Pseudomonadota; class Betaproteobacteria; order Rhodocyclales; family Azonexaceae; genus Dechloromonas; species Dechloromonas sp. TW-R-39-2. Next base: position 2,630,844 of record NZ_CP045202.1, on the reverse strand, counting down.
GCGATCGAGGCGTTGATGATCGCCGGTACGGATGCTCAGAAAGCGGCTTATCTGCCTAAACTGGTCTCCGGTGAATGGACAGGTACGATGAATCTGACCGAACCCTCGGCTGGGTCAGATCTCGCAGCCGTACACAGTCGTGCAGAGCCTGTCGGAGATGGTGCCTACAGGATTTTTGGTCAGAAAATTTTCATTACTTATGGCGAGCACGACATGGCGGACAATATTGTCCACTTGGTTCTGGCTCGTACGCCCGATGCCCCGGAAGGTGTCAAGGGGATTTCCCTTTTTGTGGTTCCGAAGTTCCTGCTGGATGCAGCAGGCGAGCCGGGTGAGCGTAATGACGTCTTCTGTGTCTCGATTGAGCACAAGCTGGGCATTCATGGCAGCCCAACCGCCGTTCTGGCCTTTGGCGACAATGGCGGCGCCATCGGTACGCTGGTCGGTGAAGAGAATCGTGGCCTGGAATACATGTTCATCATGATGAACGCCGCCCGTTTCAATGTCGGTCTGGAAGGTCTGGGTGATGCCGAAAGGGCTTATCAGCGGGCAGTTGTCTACGCCAGGGATCGTGTGCAGGGGGCTGAGGTTGGTGTGCGTGGCGGGCCGAAAGTCCCGATCATCAGGCATCCTGACGTTCGACGCATGTTGATGTCGATGCGGGCACGGATTGAGGCAATGCGAGCTTTGGCCTATGTGACGGCAACGGCTCAGGATCATGCGCATGCCAACCCGGATGAGCACGCTCGCCAGTGTGGTCAGGCCTTTGCTGATTTGATGATTCCGGTGGTCAAGGGGTGGAGTACCGAGAGTGCCATCGATATTGCTTCGCTCGGCGTGCAAGTTCACGGCGGTATGGGTTATATCGAGGAAACGGGTGCGGCACAGCATCTGCGCGATGCGCGAATCACTGCGATTTACGAAGGCACAACGGCAATTCAGGCAAACGATCTGATTGGCAGGAAGATCGCTCGCGAAAAAGGGGTGACGATTGCAGCCTTGATTGCGGATATGCGCGCCGCTGCGCTGCAACTTGATGATGATCTGTCGCACATAGGTGCCCGTCAGAATGCTGCGGTCGACGCGCTGGAAAAGGCTGTTTCCTGGATTGTCGAGACATTTTCGTCGGATACCAAAGCAGTTCATGCCGGAGCTGTGCCATTTCTTTGTCTGCTGGGGATTGTTGCCGGAGGCTGGCAACTAGGGCGCGCAGCGGTCATCGCCCGTGCCAGGTTGGCGTCCGGTGATACCGACCCCTTCTGGAAAGCCAAGCTGGCTACAACCCGCTTCTATGCTGACCACTTTTTGACTCAGGCAGAGGGCTTGGCTGAGTCTGTCATGAGCGGTGCTGTCGGTGCGCTCCAGATTGATGACGATAGTTTTTAATAAATAAGCCTTTGTTTTTCCCTCTAAGCCCACGATTTCTGCTATAGTCGTGGGCTTTTCAACCTTGCCCCACCGCGACCGCATGGCGGGGGGTATTAGCCAAAAGGAGTTTGCATGCGCCATTACGAAATCGTCTTTATCGTCCATCCGGACCAAAGCGAACAAGTGCCAGGCATGGTCGAACGTTACCGCGCCATCGTTACCGCAAAGAACGGCACGATCCACCGTCTTGAAGATTGGGGCCGTCGTCAGCTGGCTTACCCGATCCAGAAGATCCACAAAGCTCACTACGTCCTGATGAACATCGAGTGCGAAGGTGAAACGCTCAATGAACTCGAGCATTCGTTCAAGTTCAACGACGCTGTTCTGCGCCACCTGACCGTCAAGATGAAGGCTGCTGTGACGACTCCTTCCCCGATGATGAAGGAAGAGAAGTCCAAGTCTTTGCTGGCTGGTGAAGCTGCCGTCGAAGCACCGGCTGCTTAACGGATATTTGTACGGGATTACGGCTGAACTGTCTTGAAATCACTGGAAAGCTGCTTGAGCGTAAAGCGTTGCGCTACACGCCGGCAGGAATTCCAGTCAGTGAAGGATGGCTGCAACACAGCTCCTCACAGATTGAAAACAAAACAGAGCGTCTGGTAGAAGTGGAAATTGCTGTTTTGGCCTTGGGCGATTCTGCCCGCTGGCTCGAAGCAGTCCCTCTGAGTGGGGGTGTCAAAGTGACAGGTTTTCTGGCTGCCAGAAATCGCAACAGCAAAATGCCCGTGCTGCATGTGCACTCAATAGAATTTTTGGAAGGAAACGAAAATGGCTCGATTCTTCAAGAAGAAGGATGACGACAAGAAAAAGAAGCGCGGTGGCGGCCTGTTCAAGCGTCGCAAATTCTGCCGCTTCACGGCTGAAAAGGTCGAACAGATCGACTACAAGGATGTAGACGTTCTCAAGGAATACATCCAGGAAAACGCCAAGATCATGCCGGCTCGTCTGACCGGTACCAAGGCCGGCTATCAGCGTCAGCTGGGCACCGCAATCAAGCGCGCCCGCTTCCTGGCTCTGCTGCCTTACACCGATAACCATCAATAATTTTCGAGGAGACGAAACATGCAAATCATTCTGCTCGAGAAGGTTGTTAACCTCGGTAACCTCGGTGATGTCGTCAAGGTCAAGGACGGTTACGCCCGTAACTTCCTGATCCCGAAGCGTATGGCCAAGCGTGCTACGCCGGCTGCCATGGCTGAGTTTGAAGCTCGTCGCGCTGAACTGGAAAAGCTGGCCGCTGAAAAGCTGGCTGCTGCCCAGGGCGTTGCCGACAAGATGAATGGCACCACCGTTACCGTTGCCCGCAAGGCTGGTATGGATGGCCGTCTGTTCGGTTCCGTCGGCAATGCCGATGTTGCTGAAGCACTGAAGGCTGCCGGCTTTGCCGTCGATCGTTCAGCTGTCCGCATGCCGGAAGGCCCGCTCAAGACGATCGGTGAATTCCCGCTCGACGTTGCCCTGCACACCGATGTGCTGGCCAACATCAATGTGGCTGTGGTTGCCGAGTAATTTCGCTTACTCTGTTTCATTGAAAGGCCTCGCATTTGCGAGGCCTTTTTAATTTACACTCTCCCCGATGAACCAGCGTCCGCCAAAACCAAAATCCGTCGATCCTTCCCTCGCTCAGCTACGTGTCCCGCCGCATTCGATTGAGGCCGAGCAATCCGTTCTCGGAGGTCTCTTGCTTGATAACCAGGCATGGGACCGAATGGGCGATCTGCTTACCGATAGCGACTTCTATCGCGATGAGCACCGACGCATTTTTCGTCAGATTCGCGGTCTTCTCGAACGAGCCAAGCCGGCTGACGTCGTTACCGTGGCCGAGGCGCTCGATGCAGCAGGAGAAAGCGATCAGACCGGCGGCTTGGCTTACCTGGGCGAACTGGCGGCAAATACACCATCGGCCGCAAATATCCGGCGTTACGCTGAAATTGTTCGAGAACGCGCCGTGTTGCGCCAGCTGGTTGCGACAGCAGATGAAATTGCCTCTGATGCCTTGAATCCCCTCGGGCGTGATGCGGCAACCTTGCTCGACGAAGCCGAGTCCAAGATTTTCAAGATTGCTGAAGCGGGGGCTGGGCACAGTGAAGGTTTTGTGCATATCAACCCTTTGCTGACCCAGGTGGTTGAGCGCATCCAGGAGCTGCACGACCGGGATAACCCGTCGGATATTACCGGCGTGCCAACCGGTTTTATCGACCTTGATCAAAAGACCTCCGGTTTCCAGCCGGGGGACCTGATTATCGTGGCCGGCCGCCCATCCATGGGGAAAACGGCCTTTGCCTTGAATATCGCAGAGAATGTCGCGGTCGACACCGGTTTGCCGGTCGGTGTGTTTTCGATGGAAATGGGCGGCGCCCAGTTGGCCATGCGGATGCTGGCTTCAATCGGGCGATTGAACTCGCAAAATCTTCGAACTGGCCGGATGAATGATGAGGAGTGGTCAAAACTCTCCTTTGCCCTCGGCAAGTTGCATGAGGCGCCAATTTATATCGATGAGACCGGTGGTCTGAGTCCGGCCAACCTCCGCGCCCGCGCGCGACGCCTGGCGCGGCAGTATGGCGGGAAGCTCGGTCTGCTGGTTATCGACTACATCCAGTTGATGAGTGGTAACAAGCAGGGAGAAAATCGGGCAACGGAAGTGTCCGAGATTTCACGCTCGATCAAATCTCTGGCCAAGGAATTGCAGGTTCCTATCGTGGCGCTTTCGCAGCTCTCCCGAAAGGTCGAAGAGCGGACCGACAAACGTCCGATGATGTCTGACTTGCGAGAGTCCGGTGCTATCGAGCAGGATGCGGACGTTATTCTGATGATGTACCGCGAGGAGTATTACAAGCCTGACACGCCTGACAAGGGGATTGCCGAAGTGATTATCGGCAAGCAACGTAACGGTCCGACAGGAACAGTGCGGATGAACTTTGTCGGTGAGTTCACCCGCTTCCAGAATCTGGCTGGCGGTGGTTTTGTCAGCTCGGATAACTAGGTTTCAGAGCTCGACGCCGCGTGTGCTGATCGTATATTGAATGGCTGCCGGGTTGGTTCCATCAAGCCGCCCGGTGCTTGATTCGAGTTGTGGGAGCAGCAGGAAGGGTAGTATCCGGCTCTGTCCGGGCAGGGTGATGTCATTGCCGACATTGAATGCAATCCAGTTCATTTCCCAGACACCAAACAGGATTTTCTTCAGCGAAAGAAGCTTGCTGTCGCGGTCCGAGTAGCCTTCCAGTGCAATCGAGCGACGTACATCGCTGGGGTCGACCGGAATCCAGCCATAGCCGGGGATATAGAACTCAGCCCGGACGTGTTGCCCGCGAGTCGCGTCGCTGCCGTTCAAGCCCAGGCTGCGGAACAGGCGTGATGGCCCTACACGCAAGCCGTAGACGCAGCGTGCCGGGATGCCGATGGCCCGGCAAATCGAAACAAACAGTCCGTTGATGTCGGCTGAGCGACCACCGTACTGCCCTTGAATCAGCTGCTTGCGGACATCACCAGTGCCGCAGCCGGGGAGGCTGGGGTCATAGATCGAGTTATCGACGACCCAGTCATAAATTGCTTTCGCTTGGGCGACCGGATCCTTGATGCGACCAACAATTCGCTCTCCAAGCTGGAATGCGAGGCCTTCATTCGGAATCAACTGGGAGGCCTGCAGGTTGCGCCGGAGAATGTCTTCACGCTCTGGCGCAACGGTACGTTTTGTCACGTCGAAATGGCGGTCTGCTGTTGTGACCAGTGTGGTGAGCTGGAGTGATGCTTCTCCACCATCCCTCCATTCGCAACGAAATACTTCAAGATCGCCGTCCGGCAGGCGTCGCATGCTTGAACTATTTGGATTGCCACCCCATGAATGGCCCAGTGTGCGCTGGAAAAGCGTGTCCTGATTCAATGGCAACGGCAGCCAGAGCTTGCTTTGGCCACTGGTGTTTTTTAGGTTCACCGTGGTGGTGATTTCGTAGGTGCGCCATTCGCTGGGCGGTTCGGCCGCCTTGACGGGGGGCAGGCGCGAGGCAGAAGTACCCTGTGGGGGTCTTTCGATGACTGGGTCGTCGGCCGTGTGCGTGACGGGGCCGGCGGCTACCTGGCGATAGCTGTGCCGTCCTTTTTTGGTCGATTGCCCCGGCTTTTTCGAGGTGGCGCCTTTTTTGGAGCCACTGGATTTCGATGAAGACGATTTGCCCGCAGTAGCCTTGGCGCTGCTTTGTTTTTTTGCGGCGGCAGCTTCGCCGGCAAAGAGCGTCAGAGCGGCAGCAGATACTAGAAAATCACGACGTTTCAAAAGTTTCCTCCGGCAGAGCAGCCCGTGGCTGAAACGAAAAGGCCGTGTCGCTGACACGGCCCCTTTGGTTATTTCCAGCGATTATAACACTTCGGCTGCATGGTCCGCCAAGCGGGAGCGCTCACCACGTTGTAACGTTATGTGACCGGAGTGAGCCCAGCCTTTAAAGCGGTCGACTACGTAAGTAAGGCCGGAACTCCCTTCTGTCAGGTAAGGGGTGTCGATCTGGGCAATATTGCCGAGGCAAACGACCTTGGTTCCCGGACCAGCGCGAGTGACCAGGGTTTTCATCTGTTTGGGCGTCAGATTCTGGGCTTCATCGATGATCAGATACTTCTTCAGAAAGGTCCGGCCGCGCATGAAGTTCATCGACTTGATCTTGACCCGCGAGCGAATGATGTCGTTGGTCGCCGCTTTGCCCCAGTCGCCGCCGTAGGTGCCGCTGCTTGCTTCGTCGGTATGGGTGAGGACGTCGAGATTGTCTTCCAGCGCGCCCATCCAGGGGGCCATTTTTTCCTCTTCGGTGCCGGGCAGGAAGCCGATGTCCTCACCGACCGGGACTGTGGCCCGGGTCATGATGATTTCGGCAAACTGCTTGCTCTCGAGAACCTGGGTCAAGCCAGCGGCGAGCGTCAGCAGTGTCTTGCCAGTGCCGGCCTGGCCGAGCAGGGTGACAAAGTCGATGTCCGGATTCATCAGCAGGTTCATCGCAAAATTCTGCTCGCGATTGCGTGCCGTGATACCCCATACCGCATTTTTGGGATGCGTGTAATCAACCAAGGTTTCGAGTACGGCACTTTTCCCGGAGGTTTCCTTGACGATGGCGGTGAAGCCATCCTTTTCCATCCAGACGAATTCATTGACCAGCATTTGTGGGCACAGCGGGCCGCTGACCTTGTAGTAGGTCTTGGCCTCCTTCTTCCACGACTCCATGCCCTTGCCGTGCTTGTCCCAGAAATTGTCGGGCAGGGCGCGGGTGCCGGTGTACAGGATGTCGGTGTCTTCCAGCACCTTGTCGTTGAAATAGTCTTCTGCCAGCAGATTCAGCGCTCGGGATTTGATGCGCATGTTGATGTCTTTCGACACCAGGATGACCGGGCGCTTGGGGAATTTCTTCTGCAGGTGGATGACCACCGAAAGAATCTGGTTGTCGACCTTGGAAGTCGGCAGGCCCTGTGGCAGATCGGCGCTGATTGCCTCGGTCTGCAGGTAAAGGCGACCGCTGGCCAGTTTGGCTGATGGGCCGTAAAGATCAATGCCCTCGTCGATATCATCCTCGCCGTTGGCGGCCAGCAGTTCATCGAGCGTACGCGATGTCTGGCGGGCATTGCGGGCGATTTCGGACATGCCCTTCTTGTGATTGTCGAGTTCTTCCAGCGTCATGATCGGCAGGAAGACATCGTGTTCCTCGAAGCGGAACAAGCTGCTTGGGTCGTGCATCAGCACGTTGGTGTCGAGGACGAAAATCTTGGTAACGGCGGGCTTCTTTGAGGCAGCGGGCTTGCGCGGCATGGAGTGGGCCTTTGGTCGGGGTGGGGAAAGGAGTTAAATCGTTTTGACGAAATCGAGTACTTCCTGAACGTGGCCCGGTACTTTGACGCCACGCCATTCGCGGCGCAGAACACCTTTTCGATCGATGACAAAGGTGCTGCGTTCCACGCCACGAACCTGTTTGCCATACATGTTTTTCATTTTCATGACGCCGAACAGATTGCATACGGCTTCATCGCCATCCGATCCGAGTTCGAAGGGGAATTCCTGCTTGGCTTTGAAGTTTTCGTGCGATTTCAGGCTGTCGCGGGAAATGCCCAGAATCACTGCGTCGACCGCAGCAAACTCGCTGTGCAGATCGCGGAAATTCTGTCCCTGCGTGGTGCAGCCCGGGGTGCTGTCCTTGGGGTAGAAATAGATGACCACGATCTTGCCGGCCTGGGCGGCGAGATTGAACGTCTGGCCACTGGTGGCCGGCAGGGAAAAGTCGGGGATTTGGGTGTCGAGCATGGGTTGCCTTTTTGTTATCGGGTTTGGTCCATTGTGGGCAAATCGTGTCCGGGCGGTCAACTCGTCATTTGTTAAACTCTCGCTCATGCGAACAAATTTTGTCTGCCTCTCTTTCTTCCTGTTGCTGGCCGGTTGTGGCCAATCCTGGAATGATCCCTATCCGGCCGCTGATGCCGGGCAGAATATTCTTTACACCGTATTCACCGAACGCCCAAAGCATCTTGATCCGGCCCAGTCCTACACCGAGGATGAACTGGCATTCACCGGGCAGATTTATGAACCGCCCTTGCAGTATCACTATCTCAAGCGTCCCTACGAATTGATGCCGGCCACCGTCGAGGCCGTGCCGCAACCTCGGTTTTTCGATGCCGCGGGTCGTGAGTTGCCGGCTGACGTGGCGCCGGAGAGGGTTGCCGAGAGTGTGTATGAATTGAAATTGAAGCCGGGCATCCGCTTTCAGCCGCATCCGGCTTTTGCGCTCGATGCTCACGGTCAACCGCTTTACTTGGGCAAAAATGCGGCCGATGGTCGTCAGTCGATGAGCGACTTTGCAGAAATGGCGACGCGTGAACTGACCGCCGATGACTACATCTACCAGATCAAGCGACTGGCTCATCCGCGTCTGCATTCACCGATTTTCGGCATGATGGCCGACAAAATCGTTGGCTTGCAAGCCTTGGGGGAATCGCTTGGGCAGGCGGCCAAAGCCTTGCCGAAAGATGCCTGGCTGGATCTCGATGAGCATGCCTTGTCGGGCGTTCAGAAAGTCGATGCGCTGACCTGGCGCATCCGTATCAAGGGCAAGTATCCGCAGTTTCTTTATTGGCTGGCAATGCCGTTCTTTGCGCCGGTACCGCGTGAGGTCGACCGCTTTTTCAGCCAGCCGGGCATGGCGGCAAAGAACTTCTCGCTGGACTGGTGGCCGGTTGGGACGGGGCCGTATTTTCTCGCCGAAAATGATCCGAATCGTCGCATGGTACTTGTCCGGAATCCGAATTTCCACGGCCAGACTTATCCCTGCGAAGGTGAGGCGAGCGATCGCGCAACGGGCTTGCTGGATGATTGCGGCAAATCGCTGCCGTTTGTCGATCGGGCCATCTTTACCCGTGAGAAGGAGGCCATTCCGTACTGGAACAAGTTCCTGCAGGGGTATTACGATGCTTCCGGGATTTCCTCGGATAGCTTCGATCAGGCGGTTCGCGTCAATGTCGGCGGCGAGGTGGGGCTGACTGACGAAATGCAGGCCAAGGGTATCCGGCTGCTGACTTCGGTCAAGAGTTCGACCTTCTACATGGGCTTCAATATGCTCGATCCGGTTGTCGGCGGGCTGGTGCCGCGGTCAACCCGTTTGCGGCAGGCAATTTCAATTGCCATCGATCAGGAAGAGTACATTTCGATTTTTGCCAATGGCCGGGGTATTGCCGCGCAGGGGCCTTTGCCGCCGGGGATTTTTGGTTACGAGAATGGCGAAGCGGGAATCGATCGTGTGGTCTATGACTGGGTCGATGGCAAGCCCAAGCGCAAGCCGGTCGAGCAGGCGCGCCAGTTGATGGTCGAGGCGGGCTATCCGAACGGGCGCGATGAAAAAACAGGCGAGCCGCTGGTCGTCAATCTTGATACGACCGGTGGAGGAAGCGGTGAAAAATCCCGGCTGGACTGGCTGGTCCGTCAGTTTGCCAAGATCGACATCCAGCTGGTTGTCCGTTCGACGGACTTCAATCGTTTCCAGGACAAGATTCGCAAGGGTAATGTCCAACTCTATTATCTTGGGTGGAATGCCGATTATCCCGATCCGGAGAATTTCTTTTTCCTGCTCGATGGTAATGAAGGCAAGGTTGGCCGGGGTGGAGAGAACGCTTCGAATTACGCCAATCCGGCGTTTGATCGCTTGTTCGCCCGCATGAAAAACATGGACAACACACCGGAGCGTCTGGCGATCGTCCGCGAAATGAACGGGCTTTTGCATCATGATGCCCCCTGGGTCTTCGGCTTTCATCCCAAGAGCTATACCTTGAGCCATCGCTGGTTGAAAAATCGAAAACCGAGCGAAGTCGGGAACAATATTCTGAAATATCAGCGAATTGACACGGTCGACCGCAGCAATGCCCGAAAATTGTGGAATCCGCCGGTTTTCTGGCCAATCGGGCTGGCTGTGCTGGTCCTGGTGCTGGCCTTGTTGCCGGCCTGGAGCGCTTACCGCCGACGTGAGCAACGAGCTGCGCTGAAATGAATCTCGCGGTACGTCAGCGTGAAATTGATGGTTTGCTTGCTGCCAGTCAGCCGTGCTGGCATCCGCAACCCTTCCGCGAACCTTTGCCAGCCTGGTGCGACAGCTATCCGGCTTTGCTTGATGAACTGAATGCCTTGTCCGAGGCTGAGGTCAGCCGGCTGAACGATGACGGGGCGGCGGCCCTGGCCTTGCTGGCCAGGCATCAGCCTGACTGGCGTGATCTTGCTGTGCTGGCGACTTTGCCTGAGCGACCCAAAGTACCAATGGTCGAACATGGGCCGCATTGGTGTCGTGATATTCCCGGGCGGAAGCGTGAGCAAATCGAGGCTTTTGCCGCATCGACATCGCATCAGGCACTGCCTGTGATCGACTGGTGTGGCGGCAAGGGGCATCTCGGTCGCTTGCTTGCCCTGCAGTGGCAGATGCCTGTCAGTACGCTAGAAATTGATCACCAGCTTTGTCAGGAGGGGCGGCAGTTGGCTGCTCGTCAGCAATTGCCGCAGGAATTTTTTGAGGCGGATGCGTTGACCGTGGCAGATTGGCCGCAGTCCGGTCAGCATGCGGTAGCCCTGCATGCCTGTGGCGAGTTGCATCGCCGCTTGATCAGTCATGGTGTGGCGCGCGAGGTGAGGCAATTTGATGTCGCGCCGTGCTGTTACCACCGGGGCGTTACCCAGTCATATCAACCCTTGTCGCCAGGTCTGGCGACCGTCCTGACGCGCGACGATACACGTCTGGCAGTGACCGAAACAGTGACCGCATCCCCCAGGCTGGCACGCCTGCGGGATAAGGAAATGGCCTGGAAACTGGGGTTTGATGCGTATCGCCGCCAGGTGTCCGGCGATGTTTACAAAACCTTCAAGCCGGTTCCGGCCGCCTGGTTTCGGCAGCAATTTGAGGATTTTCTGGCCTTGATGGCTGAGCGTGAAGGTTTGCCTGTGCCAAGTGATCGTTCTGCTGCCGATTTTGAGGCGCAGGGATGGCAGCGGCAGCGCCAGGTGATGCGGTTTTCGGTGGTTCGGCACGCTTTTCGCCGGCCGCTTGAAGTTTGGCTGGCGCTTGATCTAGCCGGGTTTCTTGAGACGAGCGGCTACCGCGTTGAGCTGGGTGTTTTTTGTTCCCGACAGCTGACGCCGCGCAACCTGCTTATTTCTGCCCGGCGCAGCTAGCCACGTAGTCGGCCAGTTCGGATGGGTGGTCAATGATCAGATCGGCCCCCCAGGTTTCGAGCGGCCCATTGTGGCCGAGATAGCCATAAGAGACGGCTACGGTGAAGCAGCCGGCGGCTCTTCCGGCCTGGATGTCGCGCAGATCATCGCCGACATAAATGCTACGTACCGGGTCGGCCTTGAGGTTTTGGCAGGCGTACAGAATCGGGCGTGCCGAGGGTTTGGCTTCCGGTGTCGTGTCGCCGCTGACGACGCAGCGGGTGCGTGGCGTCAGTCCCAGCAGTTTGACCAGCGGATCGGTGAAACGCATCCGCTTGTTGGTCACGATGCCCCAGCTTAGACCCCGGTTTTCCAGTTGATCGAGCAAATCCGGAATGCCGTTGAACAAGGTGCTTTGATCGCACAGTCGCTCAGCATAGATTTCCAGAAAGCGCTGAGCCAGTCGATCGTATTCCGGTGCTCCCGGATCGAGATCGAAACCAGCCTTGAGCAAGCCGCGCACACCTTGCGAGGTGTAAGGGCGCAGCTTGTCGAGCGCTTGCTGCGGTCGACCTTCTTCCTGGAGCAAGAAATTGGCGGCACCGCCCAGGTCCGGGGCGGTATCAGCCAGTGTGCCATCCAGGTCGAAGAGAACCGCTTCAAACATGCCGGGTAGTGCGCAACAGGTAATTGACGCTGGTGTCCTGTCCCAGTGAATATTCCTTGAGCAGCGGGTTGTAGCTCATGCCCAGCATTTCATCAGGCTCCAGCCCAGTCTGCTTGGCCCAACGAGCCAGTTCCGATGGCTTGATGAACTTGGCGTAGTCGTGGGTGCCCTTGGGCAGCATCTTGAGGATGTATTCAGCGCCGAGCACTGCGAACAGATAGGATTTCGGATTGCGGTTCAGTGTCGAAAAGAAAACCTGCCCACCGGGTTTGACCAGGCGAGCGCATGCGCTGACGACGCTCGATGGGTTGGGGACATGTTCGAGCATTTCCAGACAGGTGACCGCGTCAAAGGTGCCGGGCATTTCTTCTGCCAGTTGTTCGACGGCGATCTTGCGGTAGTCAACCTTCTGGCCGGTTTCCAGCAAATGCAGGCGGGCGACGCCAAGCGGCTTTTCAGAGAGATCGATGCCGGTGACATCGGCCCCCATTCGGGCCATGCCTTCTGAAAGCAAACCGCCACCGCAACCTACATCAAGTACTTTTTTACCTGAGAGTCCGACGTTGCGGTTAATCCAGTCCAGTCGCAGTGGATTGATGTCGTGCAGGGGCTTGAATTCGCTATTCGGGTCCCACCAACGGTGAGCAAGTTCGCCAAATTTATCGAGTTCTGCGGGATCAGCGTTGAGCATTTTGGTCTATGAAAGTGGATGAAAAGAAAAAGCCCCGCTGGGCGGGGCTTTTTGTTGAAGCTTCGGCAGATTACTTGGTGCCGATCACTTCGATATCAACGCGACGATCCGGCTGCAGGCAGTCGATCAGCGCCTTGGACTTGCCGTTACCCTTGCACTTGTCGCCGGTAACCGGTTGCTTCTCGCCCTTGCCTTCGGTGTAAACACGGTTGGCTTCAATACCCTTGGAAACCAGGTATTCCTTGACGGCAGCAGCGCGCTTTTCCGACAGCTTCTGGTTGTAGGCATCGCCACCGATACGGTCAGTGTGACCAACGGCCAGGATCACTTCCAGCTTGATGGCCTTGGCCTTGGAAACCAGCTCGTCGAGCTTGGCTTTACCAGCCGGGCGCAGAACAGCCTTGTTGAAGTCGAACAGGGCGTCGGCAGCGACGGTGATCTTTTCACCGGACGGCTTCGGACCGGCAACGGCAGCACCGCCGGCAGCGCCCTTGGCAGCGGCTTCACAGGCTTCCTTCGGCAGCAGGTCCTTGTCGCATTCGCAACCGGCAGCGTCCTTGGCGGCAGCAGCCGGGGTCCAGTAACCGGTGCGCCAGCACAGGCCGAAACCGGACTTGGCGACGACGTCGCGCTGGTCGATCACGTAAACGCGTTCTTGAGCAGTAGCAGCGAAACCGATACCGGCCAGCAGGGCCAGAACCAGTGTTTTCTTGGCGATGTTTTTGATCATTGTTTTCCCTCGTTGAAGAAAATTTAAAAATCCTTGACCCGCAAATTCAGCTAAAACTAAGCCTCACCGCGGACTTCAAGCTTATTTTGCCATAGGGCAATGGCCGAATCCAAGTCATTTTGCCCATTCGTGCGTAAAGTTTTGTGGTCTACGCAACACTTTCCGGCGACCCAAACATGGCTGACATTTTCCCGTCCGGCAACGTGGACAAGATGTGACAGCGGATCAAAACAAGGTTGTGTTTCCAGGTTGCCAAGCTCCACTGCGCAGAGGTCTGCCGCCTTGCCAATGGTGATTGATCCTGTTTCATGGCTGAGGCCGAGTGCGCTCGCGCCATTGAGTGTTGCCATGCGCAAGACTTCGTTGGCTGGCAAGGCACTGGCATCGCCGGTGGTTCCTTTGGCGAGCAGTGAGGCCAGTCGCATTTCTCCGAACAGGTCGAGTCGATTGTTGCTGGCCGCACCGTCGGTGCCCAAGCCCACATTGATGCCGAGTTGTCGCATTCTTGCGACAGGGGCAATGCCGCTTGCCAGTTTCAGGTTCGATGTCGGGCAGTGCGCGATGCTGCTGCCGCTGTCGGCCAGTATCGCCAGATCAGCTTCATTGTTGTGCACTGCATGCACGCCGATGAATGAGGGGCCGGTTAGCCCCAGTTTTTGCAGTCGCTGAAGTGGTGTTTGCCCGTGTAGCTTGAGGCTGTCGGCCAGCTCCTGGCGTGTTTCGTGAACGTGGCAGTGGATCGGTAGGTTGAGTTGTGCCGAAAGCGTCAGGATGCGCTCGAAAGTGAGATCGGAGACGGTGTAGGGGGCGTGCGGCGCAAGGCAAAAGCCGATCAGTGGATGGTCGAGCCAGTTTTCGCGGGCTGCAAGGCCTTTGTTGATGTAGTCATCGGCGTCGCTGGCGTAAGGGGTCGGGAACTCCAGTGTGGTGATGCCGAGCATTGCGCGCATGCCGAACTCGGCTACGGCGGTTGCTGCTGCTTCGGGATAAAAATACATATCACTGAAGCAAGTGATGCCGCCCTTGAGCATTTCGGCGCAGGCCAGGCGAGTGCCGTCGTACACGAACTGTGCCGACATGTGTGCTACTTCGGCTGGCCAGATGTGTTCCTGCAGCCATTCCATCAAGGGGAGGTCATCGGCCAGTCCGCGCATGAGAGACATGGCTGCGTGCGTGTGCAGGTTGATCAGGCCGGGAATGAGAATGTGTTCGGCGAGTGTGACCCGTTCCTCCGCCCGGTATCGTGCCCGTGCTTCACCGGTGGGCAGAATGTCGATGATTCTGCCGTTGTGAATCGCCACGGCATGGTTTTTCAGTACCACATCAGGGTCGACCGCGGCAATCCAGCGGGACTCGATCAGCAGGTCGATGATTTCGGGTGTTCTTGTCATGGAAAACGACGTCTGTTCATTGATGGTGGCGTGTTAAAATAACAAATTACGCTCGATTCAACTAATACGGCATCGCGCAAGCGGTGCGAATGTGAGACATGGACCAATTCGCCAAAGAAACTCTGCCGATCAGCCTCGAAGACGAGATGCGGCGTTCCTATCTCGATTACGCGATGAGCGTGATTGTCGGTCGTGCCCTGCCGGATGCGCGTGACGGCCTGAAGCCGGTACATCGCCGCGTCTTGTTCGCGATGCACGAGTTGAACAACGACTGGAATAAGGCGTACAAGAAATCAGCCCGTATCGTCGGTGACGTGATCGGTAAATATCACCCGCATGGTGACTACGCCGTTTATGAAACCATCGTTCGCATGGCGCAGGATTTTTCGCTGCGCTACATGTTGGTCGATGGCCAGGGCAACTTCGGCTCGGTGGACGGCGACAGCGCGGCAGCGATGCGTTACACCGAAGTGCGCATGGCCAAGATCGGCCACCAGTTGCTGGAAGATCTCGACAAGGAAACCGTCGATTTCGGGCCAAACTACGATGGTTCCGAGCATGAGCCGCTGGTCATGCCGGCACGCATTCCCAATCTGCTGATCAACGGTTCTTCCGGTATTGCTGTGGGTATGGCGACGAACATTCCGCCCCACAATCTGAACGAAGTGATCGCCGGTTGTCTGGCCTTGCTGGAAAACCCGGCAATCACCATTGACGATCTGATCGAATACATTCCGGCCCCCGATTTTCCGACGGCTGCGCTGATTTACGGTGTGATGGGTGTGCGCGAAGGTTACAAGACCGGTCGTGGTCGTGTGGTCATGCGCGCCCGTACTCACTTCGAGGACATGGAAAAGGGCAATGGGCGTCAGGCACTGATCGTCGATGAAATTCCCTACCAGGTTAACAAGAAGTCGCTGATCGAGAAAATCGCTGAACTGGTCAACGAGAAGAAAATCGAGGGCATCTCGGACATCCGCGACGAGTCCGACAAGTCCGGTATGCGCATCGTCATCGAACTGAAGCGTGGCGAAGTCGGCGAGGTCATCCTCAATAACCTCTACAAGCAGACCCAACTGCAAGACACCTTCGGCATGAACATGGTGGCGTTGGTCGATGGCCAGCCGCGCCTGCTCAACCTCAAGCAGATGCTTGAGTGCTTCCTGTCGCATCGTCGCGAAGTGGTGACGCGCCGTACTGTCTATGAACTGCGCAAGGCGCGCGAGCGTGGCCATATCCTGGAAGGTCTGGCCGTCGCGTTGTCCAATGTTGATGACATCATCACGCTGATCAAGGCGGCACCGACGCCGGCCGATGCCAAGCGCGGGCTGATGGAACGCCAGTGGCGCAGTCCGGTGGTTGAGGAAATGCTGGTTCGTGCCGCCTCGGATGCTTCGCGTCCGGATGGTCTGGCGCCGGAATTCGGTTTGTCGTCGCAGGGCTATCGTTTGTCCGATGCTCAGGCCCAGGCAATTCTGGAACTGCGTCTGCAGCGCCTGACCGGTCTGGAGCAGGACAAGATCGTCAGCGAGTACAAGGACGTCATGGCCAAAATCCTCGATCTGCTCGATATCCTGGCCAAGCCTGCACGCATCACCGAAATCATTGTTAGCGAACTGACCGCGATCCGTGAACAGTTCGGCGACGAGCGTCGTTCGGAAATCGTACTGCACACGCAGGAGCTGGGGATTGAAGATTTCATCACGCCGATGGACATGGTCGTCACGTTGTCGCATGGCGGTTACGTCAAGGCTCAGCCGCTGGCCGATTATCGTTCGCAGCGTCGTGGCGGGCGTGGCAAGCAGGCAGCGGCGATCAAGGACGAGGATTTCGTCGATCACCTGTTCGTCGCCAATACGCACGATTACATCCTGTGCTTCTCGAATCGCGGCCGTTGCTACTGGCTGAAGGTTTACGAAGCGCCACAGGGTAGCCGGACCAGTCGCGGCAAGCCGATCGTCAATCTCTTCCCGTTGGAAGAGGGCGAGCGGATCAATGCCGTGCTGCCGGTCAAGGAATTCTCCGATGACCAGTACGTCTTCATGGCGACGGTCATGGGAACGGTCAAGAAGACCCCGTTGTCCGACTTCTCCAACCCGCGCAAGGCCGGCATCATCGCCGTTGCGCTGGACGAAGGCGATATCCTGGTCGGCGTCGAGCTGACTTCCGGCCAGAGCGATATCGTGTTGGTTTCGGATGCCGGCAAGGCAGTCTGGTTCGACGAGGAAGATGTCCGTCCGATGGGCCGTGGGGCTCGTGGCGTGCGCGGTATGCGTCTGATGGAAGGTCAGTCGGTCATTTCTCTGCTGGTCGCCGAGAGCGATCAGGCGACCGTGCTTGTTGCAACCGAGAATGGCTACGGTAAACGTACTGTTCTGGCTGATTTCCGTCACTCCGGTCGCGGTACGCAGGGCGTTCGCGCCATTGCCGACAGCGAACGCAACGGAACGGTAGTCGGTGCCAAGCTGGTCAGCGATGAAGATGAAATCATGCTGATCACGACCGGTGGCGTGCTGATCCGGACCCGCGTTGCGGAAATCCGCGGCATGGGCCGGGCGACACAGGGCGTCACGCTGATTTCGCTGGATGAAGGCGAGAAGCTGGCTGGTCTTGAAAAAGTGGCCGAATCCGTCGTTGAAGTCGAAGCGGAAGCCGAGGGCGATGCGGCAGAGGCGGTTGTCGAGGCAGCCCCTGAAACCCCGGCGCCGAATGTTGAAGAAGGTGGAGAAGCCTGATGAGTCGAATCTGGAATTTCAGCGCCGGTCCGGCTGCTCTCCCAGAAGAAGTCCTGCGCCAGGCGCAGGAAGAGCTGCTCGACTGGCATGGCGCCGGTTGCAGCGTGATGGAGATGAGCCATCGCGGCAAGGAGTTCACCAGCATCATCGAGCAGGCCGAAGCCGACCTGCGCGAGTTGATGGGCATTCCGGCCAATTACAAGGTGCTTTTCCTGCAAGGCGGTGCGACGCAGCAGTTCGCGCAGATCCCGATGAATTTGCTGGCCGGCCGTTCGGCCGATTACATCGTGACCGGCTCCTGGTCCAAGAAGGCCCTGAAGGAAGCGCAGCGCATCGGTACGGCGCGTTGTGCCGCAACGACGGAAGGCAGCGCCTTCACTCGTTTGCCGGTGGCTGAAGAGATCAAGCTCGATCCGTTCGCGGCTTACCTGCACGTCTGCACCAACGAAACGATCCATGGTGTCGAAATTCCGGCTGAGCGCATTGCCGATGTCGGCGTGCCGCTGGTCGCCGACATGTCATCGCATATCCTGTCGCGCCCGGTCAATGTCGAGAAATTCGGCATGATTTACGCCGGGGCGCAGAAAAATATCGGTCCGTCCGGTCTGACGCTGGTCATCATGCGCGAAGAGTTGCTCGGCATGGCACCGCTGACGATTCCGAGCGTGATGGATTACGCGGTGATGGCCGAAAACGGTTCGATGCTCAACACGCCGCCGACCTACGGTATCTACATCGCTGGTCTGGTTTTCCAGTGGCTGAAGAAGCAGGGAGGTCTGGCCGGCATTGACGCGGTCAACGCCGAAAAAGCCCGCATTTTGTACGAATGCATCGACAACTCGGGTGACTTCTATGTCAATCCGGTCGATGCCGATTGCCGCTCGCGCATGAATGTCCCGTTCACACTGGCCGATGCCGGGCTGGATGCTGCATTCCTCGCCGAGTCCAAGGCTGCCGGCCTGGTTTCGCTGAAAGGCCACAAGTCGGTCGGCGGCATGCGCGCCTCGATCTACAACGCGGTTCCGCTCGCCGGTGTTCAGGCGCTGGTGGAATTCATGAACGATTTCGCCAAACGCAACGGTTAAGCCACGATGAGCGACGAACTGCAGAAGGCCCTGGCCGGTGTGCGCACCGAAATTGATGGCATCGACGCCGAATTGCTCCGCCTGCTTAACCAGCGTGCCCGTTGTGCGCAAAAAGTTGGCGAGATCAAGGCCGAGCATGGCGACGCCGGTTATATCTACCGCCCCGAGCGTGAGGCGCAAGTGCTGCGTCGCTTGCAGGAACAAAACCCCGGGCCTTTGCTCGGTGAAAACATTACCTTCTTTTTCCGCGAGGTCATGTCCGCCTGTCTGTCGCTTGAGCAGCCGCTCGGCATCGCTTTTCTCGGTCCGCTCGGCACCTTCTCGGAATCTGCTGCGACCAAGCATTTCGGCCATGCCGCACGTTTGCTGCCGCAATCGTCGATCGACGATGTTTTCCGCGAAGTCGAATCCGGCCATGCCCAATACGCCGTGGTGCCGGTCGAAAACTCGACCGAGGGCGCGGTTGGCCGGACGATGGATCTGCTGCTTGGTACGCAGCTCAAGATTTGTGGCGAAGTGGTTCTGCGCATTCATCAGAATCTGCTGACCAATGAAACCGATCTGAACAACATTACCCGGGTTTATTCCCACGCCCAGTCGCTGGCCCAGTGCCACGAATGGCTGAACAGGATGTTGCCGAATGCCCAGCGCATTTCAGTCGGCAGTAATGCCCAGGCTGCCCAGAAAGCTTCCGAAGAAGTCGGTACGGCGGCGATTGCCGGCGAGGCAGCGGCCGCACGCTACAGCCTGCCGCGTCTGGCTGAAAATATCGAGGACGAGCCGAACAACACGACGCGTTTCCTGGTGCTGGGTCGCCATGATGCCGGCCCGTCCGGCCGCGACAAGACGTCGTTGATCATGTCGGCGCCGAATCGCACCGGGGCGCTGCATGAACTGCTGTTGCCTTTGTCAACGTCGGGCGTTTCGATGTGTCGCCTGGAGTCACGTCCGGCTCGCAATGCCTTGTGGGAATACGTTTTCTACGTCGATATCGAAGGGCATCGTGATGAAGCCCCGGTCAAGGCGGCGCTTGAGGAACTTGCCCGGCGTGCGGCTTACATGAAAATTCTCGGGTCCTACCCGGTTGCGGTTTATTGAGGATTGCACCCATGAGTCTTGCTGAACAAGCCTTGTCGTATGTCCGTGCCATTTCGCCTTATCAGCCGGGTAAGCCAATTACCGAGCTGGCCCGTGAAATGGGTATTCCGGTTGAAAGCATCGTCAAACTGGCGTCGAACGAGAACCCGCTGGGCATGAGCCCGAAGGCCAAACTGGCTGTCGAGGCTGCAATTGGCGGTATCGAGCGTTACCCCGATCAATTCGACCTGATCAAGACGGTGGCCGAGCGCGCTGCCCTGAATCCCAGTCAGGTGGTACTTGGCAACGGTTCGAACGATGTGCTTGACCTGATTGCCCGTGTTTTCCTGGCGCCTGGCCGTTCGGCTGTTTTCGCCCAGCACGCCTTCGCGGTTTACCCGCTGGCGACGCTGTCGACCGGGGCAGAGTTGATTGCCACTCCGGCCAAGAATTTTGGTCACGATCTGGCGGCCATGCGTGCCGCCATCCGGCCTGATACGAGGATTGTCTGGATTGCCAATCCGAACAATCCAACCGGCAATTTCCTGCCGTATCCGGAAATTCGCGCCTTCCTCGAAAGCGTGCCAAAGGATGTCGTGGTCGTGCTCGACGAGGCTTACAACGAATATCTGCCACCGGCCGAGCGCGTCGATACGGCCAGCTGGATCAAGGATTTCCCGAATCTGGTGGTGACCCGCACTTTCTCGAAGATTTTCGGCCTGGCCGGTTTGCGTGTCGGTTATGCCCTTGCTTCGGCAGAAGTGGCCGATCTGATGAATCGGGTGCGTCAGCCGTTCAACGTCAATAACCTGGCCATCGCGGCAGCGATTGCGGCGCTCGATGATGTCGAGTTTGTTGCCACCAGTTACGAGCTGAACCAGTCCGGCATGGCGCAAATCATTGCCGGGCTCGACAAGCTCGGGCTTGAATACATCGCTCCGCACGGTAATTTCGTGACCTTCAAAGTCGGCGATGCTGCCGGGGTTAACCAGAAATTGCTCCAACAGGGCGTCATCGTTCGTCCGATCGGTGGCTACGGCCTGCCCGAGTGGTTGCGCGTCACGATCGGCAAAACGTCCGAAAATACGCGCTTCCTGGAGGCGTTGGAGAAAGCCCTCTAAATGCCGGAGTTTGGCAAGCTTGTCGTTTTTGGTACTGGCCTGATTGGCGGTTCTTTTGCCCTCGCGCTCAAGGAAGCCGGCGCGGTGGAAGAGGTTGTCGGTTTTGGCCGTACCCCGGCCACGCTGCGTTCGGCGCAGCAGTTGGGGGTGATCGACCGGGCCGGAATCAATCCGAATCACGAAATTGAAGATGCCGACATTATTCTGGTGGCGACGCCCGTCGCCCAGATGCCGGAAATTTTCAATCGCATTGCACCTTACCTCGGACCAAATACCATCGTGACCGATGGTGGTTCGACCAAGGGTGATGTCGTCGCTGCGGCGCGTGCCGCCTTTGGCGAGCGTATCGGTCAGTTTGTTCCGGCGCACCCGATTGCCGGGGCAGAAAACAGCGGTCCCTCGGCGGCGCGTTACGACCTGTATGAAGGCAGGAAGGTTGTTGTGACGCCCTTGCCGGAGAACAGCGATGATTCGCTCGATCACATCAAGCGTGCCTGGTCCTTGTGCGGGGCGGATATTTACGAGCTGACGCCGGAAGCGCATGACCGCGTTTTTGCTGCAGTCAGCCATCTGCCGCATCTGCTTTCCTTCGCCTTGGTGCACGATCTCGCCGTGCGCGAGGATGCGGACGTGTTCTTTACCTTTGCCGCCTCCGGCTTCCGCGATTTCACGCGAATTGCGGCCAGCCATCCGGAAATGTGGCGCGACATCTGTCTGGCCAACCGCGAAGCACTGCTCGGCGAGCTCGATAGCTACCGGGCGCAGCTCGATGAATTGCGCCTGGCGTTGGCGCAAAACGACGGTGCCCGCCTGGAGGAAATCTTCGGCGTCGCCCGCAAGGCACGACGCGATTGGGCGGGGGACTGATGGCTGGGGTGTGGCGGGTCATCCTGCTTGTCTGGGTGTTGCTTTTCCCGACTTTGCCGCATGCTGCTGCGCCAGCCATTTTGCTTGCCGAGGTTTATCGCAACCAGGTGGATGTGACGCGCTATCTGGTCAGCGAAAAGCTGGATGGTGTGCGTGCTGTTTGGGATGGTCGGACCCTGCGCTTTCGCAGTGGGCGCGAAGTCAACGCCCCGCAATGGTTTCTCGATGGCTTGCCGAAGCAGGCGCTGGATGGCGAATTGTGGCTGGGGCGTGGCACCTTCGAACGTCTTTCCGGGATTGTCCGGCGCGATGTGTCGGATGAGGCCGAGTGGCGGCAAGTTTGCTACATGATTTTTGAACTGCCCGGTGGCGACGGTGATTTTCGTCAGCGTGCCGAGCAAATCCGGTATCTCGTGCAGCAGGCCAATGTGCCGTGGTTGCATGCAATCGAGCAATTACCGGTCGTCGACCGCGACAGTCTGCAGAAGCGGCTCAACGAAGTAGTCAAGGCCGGTGGTGAAGGCTTGATGCTGCATCGCGCCGATGCGCGCTACGAAACCGGGCGCAGCGATATCTTGCTCAAGATCAAGCCCTGGGAGGATGCTGAGGCAGTGGTCATCGCACATTTGTCGGGTAAAGGAAAGCACGCTGGACGACTCGGTGCCTTGCGCGTGAAAACCGATGATGGGCGCGAGTTTTCGCTGGGCACTGGCTTGAGCGACGCGCAGCGAGACAATCCACCGGCTATCGGGACAACTGTGACGTATCGCTATCGTGATCTGACGCGCAACGGTTTGCCGCGCTTCGCCAGTTTTTTGCGCGTCAGGGCTGCTGAGTGATGCGGCGTATCGATATTTCCTCGTTCTTCAGTTTCAAGGGGTTGGGCAAATGATTCTGGTCACCGGTGGTGCCGGCTTTATCGGCAGCAATTTTGTGCTCGACTGGTTGGCGCAATCCGACGAGCCCGTGCTCAATCTCGATGCGCTGACCTATGCCGGAAATCTCGATAACCTGTCCAGCTTGCAGGGTGATTCGCGCCATATTTTTGTTCACGGCAGCATTGACGATGGTGAACTGCTGAGTCGTTTGCTGGCCGAGCACAAGCCGCGTGCGATCCTTAATTTTGCGGCTGAATCGCACGTCGACCGCAGCATTCATGGCCCGGAAGATTTCATTCAGACCAATATCGTCGGTACCTTCCGTTTGCTGGAAGCGGTGCGCGCTTACTACGGTCAACTGGAAAATCCGGCCAAAAATGAATTCAGGTTTTTGCACGTCTCGACCGACGAGGTGTATGGCTCACTGGCCAAGGATGACCCCGCTTTTGCCGAAACCAACCGCTACGAGCCGAACAGTCCGTATTCAGCCAGCAAGGCTGCCAGCGACCATCTGGTGCGGGCTTACCACCACACCTACGGCCTGCCGGTACTGACCACCAACTGCTCCAACAACTACGGCCCTTACCACTTTCCAGAAAAGCTTATTCCACTGGTTATCCACAATGCACTGGCCGGCAAGCCGCTGCCGATCTACGGTGATGGTCAGCAGATCCGCGACTGGCTTTACGTCAAGGACCATTGCTGTGCCATTCGTCGCGTGCTGGAGGCTGGCCAATTGGGCGAAACCTACAATGTGGGCGGCTGGAACGAAAAGCCCAATCTTGAGGTTGTCCATACGTTGTGTACGATCCTCGATGAACTCAGCCCACGGGCTGATGGCAAGCCGTACAAGGCGCAGATTGCCTATGTCCAGGATCGTCCCGGTCACGACCGGCGTTATGCCATCGATGCGACCAAAATCGAGCGTGAGCTGGGTTGGAAACCGGCTGAAACCTTTGAAACAGGGATTCGCAAGACGGTGCAGTGGTATCTCGATAATCAGGCCTGGGTGGCCAACGTGACGAGTGGCAGCTATCGCCAGTGGCTGGACCGGAATTACGGAGCGCGCACATGATCAAACGCAAAGGCATCATCCTGGCCGGCGGTTCCGGCACCCGGCTTTATCCGGCCACCTTGTCGGTCTCGAAGCAGTTGTTGCCGATCTACGACAAGCCGATGATCTACTATCCGCTGACCACGCTGATGCTGGCGGGAATCCGCGATATTCTGGTCATTTCGACGCCGCAGGACACGCCGCGTTTTGCCCAGTTGCTCGGTGATGGCAGCCAGTGGGGGATCAACCTTCAGTATGCCGTCCAGCCCAGTCCGGATGGCCTGGCGCAGGCTTTCATTCTGGGTGCCGACTTCGTCGGGAACGACCCCTCGGCGCTGATCCTTGGCGACAACATCTTTCATGGCCACGAATTCAGCGATTTGCTGCACTCGGCCAATGCCGACGAGCAGGGGGCTACTGTCTTTGCTTACGCGGTCACTGATCCGGAGCGTTACGGCGTTGTCGCTTTCGATGCCTACCAACGTGCCATTTCGATTGAAGAAAAGCCGGTTGTACCGAAGTCGCGCTACGCCGTCACCGGCCTGTATTTTTACGACAATGCCGTGGTCGACATCGCAAAATCGATCAAACCGAGCGCGCGCGGCGAGCTGGAAATTACCGACGTCAATCGTGTTTACCTGGAGCGCAATCAACTCAAGGTCGAGATCATGGGGCGCGGTTATGCCTGGCTCGATACCGGCACACATGATTCGCTGCTTGAGGCGGGGCAATTCATCGCCACAATTGAAAAACGCCAGGGCCTGAAAGTGGCGTGCCCGGAGGAAATTGCCTGGCGTCAAAAATGGATATCCGACGATGATTTGGTCAATATCGCCCAGTCCTACGCCAAGACCGGCTACGGCCAATACCTGCTGGGCATGCTCAAGGAAAAGATTTACTGATGAAAGTCACGCCAACTGCAATTCCCGAAGTTCTTGTCATCGAGCCAAAGGTTTTTGGTGATGACCGTGGTTTTTTCTTTGAAAGCTTCAATCAAGCAGCCTTCAAGGAAGCCACCGGGCTGGATGTGATTTTCGTGCAGGACAATCATTCGAAAAGCGCCAAAAACGTCTTGCGCGGCTTGCACTATCAAGTTGTTCAGCCACAAGGCAAGCTGGTGCGTGTCGTGCAGGGCGAGGTTTTCGATGTTGCGGTCGACATTCGCAAAGGCTCCAAAACGTACGGACAATGGGTCGGTGAAATACTCTCGGCTGAGAACAAAAAGCAGTTCTGGGTTCCGCCAGGCTTTGCCCATGGTTTCCTGACGTTGAGCGATACGGCCGAGTTTCTCTACAAGACGACGGATTACTACGCGCCGGAGCATGAGCGATGTATTCGTTGGGATGATGTGTTAATAGGTATTAAATGGCCTATTTCGGAAAAGCCGATGCTGTCAGCTAAAGATGACGCTGGATGTGCTTTTCGAGAGTATTGAGCATGCTGACTACAGGTAAAATATCTACCAAAGCATAGTAAATTGATCATAGGTTAAGTGGGATTATTAATATTTAATGAAAAAAGTTCTTATTACCGGTGCCGATGGATTCATAGGTTCGCACCTTACTGAACATATGGTGCGACAGGGGTATGACGTCCGTGCTTTTGTGCTTTACAACTCATTTGATAGTTGGGGTTGGCTTGATCAGTGCGCACCGGACGTGCGTGGAAAATTTGATGTGTTCGCCGGCGACGTGCGTGATCCGAACGGGGTGCGCAAGGCGATGGAAGGCTGTGATATCGTTTTGAATTTGGCTGCTTTGATCGCTATTCCCTATTCGTATCACTCACCAGACACCTATGTTGATACGAATATTAAGGGAACGCTGAACGTCGTTCAGGCAGCACGAGACCTCGGGGTGGAGCGTGTGATTCAAACGTCAACCAGCGAAGTGTATGGTACTGCTCGATACGTCCCGATTGATGAAAAGCATCCGCTGCAAGGTCAGTCTCCCTATTCCGCGACCAAAATAGGAAGTGACCAAATTGCGCTTTCTTTCTACAACGCATTCAATACCCCCGTCAGTATCATCCGTCCATTTAATACCTATGGGCCGCGTCAGTCGGCACGAGCCATCATTCCGACGGTTATTACCCAGATCGCAAGTGGCAAGCGAAAACTGAAACTGGGGGCGCTACATCCAACAAGGGACTTCAACTACGTTCAGGACACGGTGCGTGGTTTCCATGCCATCGCAGAATCCGAGGGCTCGATTGGTGAAGTCATCAATATCGGCAGCAATTTTGAGATATCGATTATTGACACAGTTCGCTTGATTGCCGAGACCATGGGAGTGGACGTTGAGATAGAGACCGATGCAGTCCGCTTGCGTCCGGAGAAAAGTGAAGTGGATCGTTTGTGGGCGGATAACACAAAGGCATGGGAAATCGCTGGGTGGAAGCCTGAATACGCAGGCCGCGAAGGCATGAAGCGTGGCATGGCTGAGACAGTCGCATGGTTTAGCAATCCAGACAACCTCAGACGGTACAGGTCTGACAGCTATGTCATCTAATTTCACACCTGCTTCTGTTCTCGATGCGTTGCGCTCGGTTGTTCCCACAGGCTCGGCGCCGCTGCACGAACCGCATTTCCAAGGGAACGAGTGGGCGTACGTCAAGGAGTGCCTGGACACCGGCTGGGTTTCGTCTGTCGGCAAATTTGTTGATCGCTTCGAGCACGATATCGCCGAGTTTACCGGCGCCCGGTACGCTATAGCTGTAGTAAATGGCACAGCAGCCCTCCATATCTGCCTTAAACTCGCTGGCGTTGAATCAGGTGATGAAGTAGTGATGCAGTCCCTGACCTTTGTGGCTACAGCCAATGCCGTTAGCTACTGCGATGCCGTCCCGCATTTTGTTGATGTCGAAGAGAACTCACTTGGAATTGATCCTGAGGCTTTGTCTGAACATCTCGGCAATATCAGTGAATTTCGGGGCGATGCGTGTTACAACCGCCTAACTGGACGCCGTATTCGCGCCTTGTTACCAATGCATACCTTTGGGCACCCTTCCAACTTGGACGCACTTCTGGAGGTCGCAAAGCGATTTCACCTAGAATTTATCGAAGATGCTGCTGAGTCCCTTGGATCGTATTATCGCGACCGTCATACCGGCAATTTTGGTCGCCTCGCTGCCTTCAGCTTTAATGGCAACAAAATTATTACTACTGGCGGTGGTGGCGCAATTGTCACTAACGACGAAGTGCTAGCTAAGTTAGCAAAACACATCACAACTACCGCCAAATTGCCACATCGCTGGCGTTTCGATCACGATATGGTCGGTTTTAACTATCGGATGCCGAATATAAATGCAGCGCTGGGGTGTGCCCAAATTGAGCAACTCCCCGAGTTTCTTGCTGCCAAGCGACAGTTATTTGCGCATTATCGCGAGGCATTCTCGGGAATTGAAGGCATTCGCGTATTTGGTGAGCAAGAAGATTGCAGGAGCAACTACTGGTTGCAGACTCTGCTACTCGACAACGAGCACGCTAGCATGCACAGCAGTCTACTTGAGGCGAGTAATAACAATGGATTAATGACGCGGCCAGCTTGGACACCTTTGCACCGACTTCGTCCATACGCAGAATGCCCACGTATGGAACTGCCGGTGACGAGTTCCCTAGAAAAGCGCATTATTAACATTCCAAGTAGTCCTCAGTTAGTAGCCATATCCCGATGATTTATCCGGGTGAAATTCTCTCGCCCCTATCTTATTGGGGTTACTTGAGCGGCATAAGTGAAGATATTTCATTAATATTTTAAATTCATTAAAAATGAGAACTTTGATTATTGCCGAAGCAGGGGTCAATCATAACGGTGACCTGACAATGGCACGGCACTTGATCGATGCTGCGGCAGACGCAGGAGCAGACATCGTCAAGTTTCAAACCTTTAAGGCTGACCGGTTGGTTACGGCGTCAGCCAAGAAAGCCGCATACCAGATGGTCACCACGGCAGCCGATGAGTCACAGTACGAGATGATTCGGCGACTGGAGCTAAGCGAAGCAATGCATGAGCAACTTATCGCTCACTGTAAATTACGAGGGATTGAATTTTTCTCAACGGCATTCGATATAGAAAGTCTTGATTATCTAATGTCTCTCGGCATGGAAAGAATCAAAATTCCTTCCGGCGAAATTACAAATCTCACTTACCTGCGACGCGTTGGCAGTTTTGGTAAGCCGGTTATTCTATCGACGGGCATGTCTAATCTTGGCGAGATTGAAGCAGCCTTGATGGTGCTTGAGAAGGCTGGAATGACGCGTGACCGGATTTTCGTGCTTCACTGTAATACCGAATATCCTGTACCGATGCGCGAAGTAAATTTAAGAGCAATGCAATCCATTCGTCAGGCTTTTGGCGTTAGTGTCGGATTTTCAGATCATACCAAGGGAATCGAGATTGCTATTGCTGCAGTCGCGCTTGGGGCCTGTATCATCGAAAAACACATTACGCTTGATCGTAAACTGCCTGGCCCTGATCACAATGCAAGCATTGAGCCCGATGAACTAGCACGCTTGGTCTATTCGATCCGTAACCTCGAGCTTGCGCTTGGAGATGGCATTAAGAGTCCTTCGGACAGCGAGGTGAAAAATCGATTGGTGGCGCGAAAATCGCTGGTCGCTGCCCGGGTGATAACGCAGGGTGAGCTGTTCTCGGAGCAAAATCTTGTGGCAAAACGTCCTGGTACGGGGATCTCGCCGATGTGTCTTGATGAGTTGCTGGGCCGTCCGGCACCACGGGACTTTGCGCCCGACGAACCGATACAACTGTAATGCGTAGGATTTGCGTCGTTACGGGAACTCGCGCCGAATATGGCTTGTTACGTTGGTTGATGCAGGACATCGAGGCCGACCCTTGTTTGTCGCTACAAGTCATTGCCACATGTATGCATCTGGCTCCGGAATTTGGTGATACCTACCGCGAAATCGAATTGGATGGATTTATTATCGACCGCAAGGTAGAAATGCTGCTCAGCGGAGATTCTCCATCGGCTATCGGGAAGTCGATCGGTTTGGGGGTGATTGGATTTGCAGATGCCTTTCAATCCCTTACTCCAGACTTGGTGATCGTCTTGGGAGACCGTTTTGAGATACTTGCCGCGGTCAGTGCTGCTTTGGTTGCGCGTATCCCGGTTGCTCATTTGCACGGTGGTGAACTGACTGAGGGGGCGGTTGACGACGCAATTCGCCACGCGGTTACCAAAATGTCCCACGTCCATTTTGTGGCCACCGAAGCCTACCGGCAGCGTGTTATCCAACTTGGTGAGAGTCCAGAAAGGGTGATCTGCGTTGGTGGCTTGGGTGTTGATGCAATCATGCGGCAGCCCCTCATTTCTCGCGAAGCCTTGGAAGCATCGCTGGATTTTCAATTTCGTCAACGCAACCTGCTGGTAACCTTTCATCCGGCGACCCTTGATACGGCGTCGCCAGCAGCGCAAATGGCAGAATTGCTGGCAGCCCTTGCTCCGCTTGATAATGTTGGTTTGATCTTTACTTTACCCAACGCCGATGCTGGTGGGCGGGAGCTCATGCGTCAAGTGTATGCGTTTGTTGATGGCCGCAGCAATGCCAAGGTATTTGTGTCACTGGGTCAGCAACGCTATTTATCCTGCATGGCCTTGGTCGACGGCGTTGTAGGAAACTCCTCGAGTGGTCTTTTGGAGGCTCCATCGTTTCGTGTTGGTACGGTTAACCTCGGTAGCCGTCAGCACGGGCGAGAGCAGGCTTCCAGCGTGATTAATTGCGAGGTTGAACGTGGAGCTATCACTGATGCCATCGCTACGCTGTTTTCGACCGAATATCGGTCTAGCCTTTACAATGTGCACAATCCCTACGGGAATGGTGGTGCTAGCGCGCGGATCGTTGCTGAAATTAAACAACTGGAACTGGATAAACTGGTGAAAAAGACGTTTTTTGACCTTCCTGCTGCTTCGGGGGGGGGGGCGACATGAGTCTGCCAGAACACCTGTGGCGAAAAATTATGCTGTCGCCGGACAAGCTTATCCGAGACGTTATTGCCAATTTGAACGAGAGTGGGCTGCAGATCGTGCTCGTAGTCGATGATTTTGGCAGATTATTGGGTACTGTTACTGATGGAGATATTCGCCGCGGTTTGTTACGGGGCGGGCAGATTGATTCCCCATTGTCTGCTGTAATGCGCAGCAACTCCTTGGTGGTGCCGCCGGAAATGGGGCGGGAGATGGTTGCGCATCTGATGCGTGTCAACAAATTGCGGCAGCTTCCTGTGGTCGATGGCGATCATCGGGTTGTCGGACTCCATCTCTGGGATGACGACGTGGCAGGAGAGGTTCGCTCCAATACTATTGTGATCATGGCAGGAGGTTTGGGAAAGCGAATGCGCCCCCACACCGAAACCTGCCCAAAGCCGATGCTACCTGTTGCCGGAAAGCCTATGCTAGAGCACATCATTGAGCGTGCCCGAGGAGAGGGTTTTCGCCACTTCGTGCTGGCCATTATGTATCTCGGTCACGTAATCGAAGATTATTTCGGCGACGGTTCGCGTTGGGATGTAAGCATCGACTACCTGCGCGAGATATCCCCACTGGGTACGGCCGGGGCTCTTGGCTTGCTCAATCCGCAGCCTTCTGATTCCTTTATTGTGACCAACGGCGATGTCCTCTCCGACATTCGATATGGTGAAGTGCTGGATTTCCATTATCGGCAAGGGGCTGCCGCCACCATGGCAGTACGTCTCTACGAATGGCAGCATCCCTTTGGCGTGGTGCAGACAAATGGAGTCGATATCGTTGGCTTTGAGGAAAAACCGGTTAATCGAACGCACATCAATGCCGGAATCTACGCGCTGAGCCCACAGGCGTTGACTCACGTCAAGCCTAACATGCTGCTGGATATGCCCAGCCTCTTCGAGCAACTGCAGTACGAGGGTAAACGTACCGTTGCCTTTCCTATGCATGAGCCTTGGCTTGATGTAGGACGGCCAGATGATTTAGCTCTGGCCAACAAAACGTAGAGAATACTGAACTGGAGAGTTTTAGAAATGTCCTTAGCTATCCCTGAATTGCGTTGGTGTTCCAACTGTCTCGCAATGTCTACTCGCCCAAGAATTACCTTTGATGAGCGTGGTTACTGCAATGCATGCCGTTGGGCCGAGACAAAAACAAATCTAGATTGGGGGGCTCGGCTTAACGAGTTGCAGCAGCTTTTGAATCGGCATCGCTCGAGTAACGGTCGATTCGACTGCTTGGTGCCGGTTAGCGGAGGGAAGGATGGTTCGTATGTGGCCTACAACCTGAAGCACAAATATGGCATGAACCCTCTCGCTGTAACTGTAACTCCAGCTCTACCTCTGGAACTTGGAGACAAGAACCTCCGTGCTTTTGTGAACAGCGGGTATAACCATATTTCCGTCAATCCATCATATGAGGCTATGCGCAGGCTTAATAAGGCTGGATTTGTCGATATTGGCTTTCCGTACTATGGATGGCTGATCGCCATTCATACAGCGGTAATACATGTGGCAATGGGCTTTGGAATTGATCTGGTTTTCTACGGAGAAGATGGTGAGGTCGAATATGGTGGATCGACTGAAACAGCCAAGAATCCGATTTACGACGTGAATTATCAGAAGAAGATCTACCTCGAAGGC
This sequence comes from Dechloromonas sp. TW-R-39-2, assembly GCF_016864195.1. NCBI lineage: Bacteria > Pseudomonadati > Pseudomonadota > Betaproteobacteria > Rhodocyclales > Azonexaceae > Dechloromonas > Dechloromonas sp. TW-R-39-2. The sequence goes on along the minus strand of NZ_CP045202.1, from coordinate 2,599,846 downwards.
GGGTATGAGAAAGTGCTTGAAAGCTGCGGACTTCCGGAGAGCGAATTGCAGTTTTTCAGATTTCCCGCTTCCGATGCGCTAGATCGGAACCCCATTGACCTGACCCATTGGTCCTACTACGAGAACTGGGACCCGTACCGGAATTATTTGGTGGCGAAGGAACACTGCGGCTTGCAGGAGGCAGACTCATCAAATGCAGGAACCTTCACCAATTTCGCGCAAAACGACCAAGCACTTTACGCTTTGCATGCTTATCTAATGTATTTGAAATTCGGTTTTGGTCGAGCCAACCAGGATGCAAGTATCGAAATTCGCCGTGGGGCAATGGACAGGCAGCAGGCTCTCAACTTGGTTCGTCTCTACGATGGCTATTATCCCGAGGAATTTATTGATCTATATCTGGACTATTACCAGATGAGCAAGGCAGAGTTTGATGCCGTACTTGATCGCTACGCGAATCGCGCTCTCTTTGAAAAAATAGATGGTCGCTGGATGCCAAAATTTCAGGTCGTTTGATGACAAACAATTCCGTCACGATTGTCGACTACGGCATGGGCAACATTTGCTCAGTGGTTAGCGCATTCAATTATCTGGGGTGCGATGCGCTAGTTGTGAGCGATCCAGACCTTGTTGCCAGTGCGGATACCCTTGTCCTGCCTGGTGTCGGCTCGTTCAGAAAAGCTATGACATCTTTGCGCGAGCAAGAGTTGGACCTCGCACTCGAGCATGCGATCCTGAATCGTGGTCGGAAAATTCTTGGCATTTGCTTGGGCATGCAATTGTTGGGAGAGAGAGGTTTAGAGGATGGTGAAACGCATGGTTTAGGTTTGATTCCTGCCGTTGTCGAACGTTTTTCTATCGATGAGGTCCGTGGTTCGAAGATTCCCCATGTTGGTTTCAACAGTGTCAATGTGCCTCCCGGAAGTCGCTTGATGGCAGGACTGCCTGCGGAGGCTGATTTTTATTTCGTGCACTCATATCGAATGTTGCCGGACGGTGTGCCGGGCTTGGCCGCTAATTGTGTCTACGGAGTTGAGTTTTTGGCAGCGTACGAGCACGCGAATATCTTCGCGACTCAGTTTCATCCCGAAAAGAGTCAGTCAAACGGGTTGTTGTTGCTGAAAAACTTTATTGAGTGTGCCTGAAATGCTCAAGAAGCGTCTGATATTCACGCTGCTTTACTCTCGTGGCCATTTCATGCTGAGCCGAAATTTTCGACTGCAGAAGGTTGGCGATTTCAATTGGCTACAAAGAAATTACGATTTTTCGCATATTGCTTATTCGATCGATGAGCTGGTCGTTCTCAACGTCGATCGAGATGGCGCGTGCCAGAAAGAGTTCTGTGATGTTCTAAAATTGCTTGCAAAAGGTTGTTTCGCCCCCATCGCTGCTGGCGGTGCCGTCCGATCGATCGATGATGCTCGGGCGCTGCTTCGTTCGGGGGCAGACAAAATCGTGCTTAACACTCCACTTTACGAATCGCCAGAGTTGGTCAGGGCACTTGCCGCAGAGTTCGGCCAGCAGTGCATTGTTGGTTCTGTGGATGTAAAGCGCTCGGAAAGCAAGGGGTATGCGGTTTTTTCAAGCTGCGGAGCGCTTGAGATTGAGGCGGACTTGTCGGGATGGATCGATCAAATCTCAGCAGAGTCAGTCGGTGAAATTTACCTAAATTCAATTGATCGGGACGGTACTGGTCAGGGCTACGATTTCGGCATCCTGGATTCCCTTTCCCGGAAAATAGGCGTCCCTGTAATTTTTGCCGGTGGTGTAGGGAATACCGCACACCTAGCCGCTGGGCTTGCTGACTCGCGGATTGATGCAGTAGCTACGGCCAATCTGTTCAATTTTGTTGGGGATGGACTGAAAAAGGCACGGCGCACCTTGGTCGATAGTGGGGTGAATTTGCCACTTTGGAATATCGAGTTGATGGAGCGCCATTTTGCTTCACTTCGGAAAGTTGCTCAGTGATCGCGCGGGTCCTCATTGTCGGTTACGGGAGTATTGGTAGCAGGCATCTCAGATTGGCAAGGCAATTGCTCCCCGAGGCCGATATTCGGGTATTGCGGCATCAAGTCGATCACTTCGTGCCCGAATTTTCAAACGGCTGTTTCTACTCTCTGGAGAGCGCTCTATGTTTTGCTCCTCAGCTTGCCGTGGTAGCCAATCCGGCACCATTTCACCTGAACGTAGCATTGCCTTTGGCGGAGCAGGGGGTGCATCTGCTGATAGAGAAACCGCTGTCTGATTCTGCCGCCGATATTTCTCTGCTGATTGAACTGTGCCAAAGGAGGCAGTGTGTTCTGATGGTCGGATACAACCTGCGTTTTCTCCCTTCACTGGTACGTTTTCGCGATCTCGTTCGTAGTGGCGAGCTGGCAGGGAAGATAGCTTCCGTTCGTTGCGAGATCGGCCAGTATCTGCCAACCTGGCGACAGGGGGGGGATTACAGGAGCGGTGTTTCGGCACGCAAGGCTTTGGGTGGTGGGGCGCTGCTCGAATTAAGCCATGAGATCGATTACCTGTGCTGGATCTTTGGACGGGTTGACTGGGTGAGGGCTGCTCTATTACACCAGAGTGGCTTGGAAATCGACGTCGAAGATTCCGCACATCTCCTTATTGGTTTTGAGCCAATCAACGACGGACATCAACTGGTTGCCACGCTGAACATGGACTTCATTCGACACGACACTACCCGCATCTGTGTTGCCATCGGTTCTGAAGGGAGTCTTCGCTGGAATGCGCTGACCGGCTGCGTGGATTTTTTTGCTAGGGGTGCGGCCAATTGGGAAACGATTTATTCGTATACTCAGCAGCGTGACGAAAGCTATCTCGCAGAGTGGCAACACTTTTTAAGGCTTATTGAGGATCGAGAGTCACCTCTGGTCAGCGGGGAGGATGGGTTGATGGTGATGGAAGTCATAGACGCGGCTCGCAGAGCAGCAGATTCATGTGGCCTTGAGTTGATTAATTCGGGTGAGCAATGAAGGCGACGGCGTTTATATTTGCGCGAGGTGGTTCGAAGGGGTTGCCTGGGAAGAATATTCGTCCTTTGGCTGGTAAACCATTGATTGCATGGTCGATTGAGCATGCGCTGTCGGTCGGTCGAATCGATCGCGTCATTGTTTCTACTGATTCGGAAGACATTGCGGCACTGGCGAAAGCCCATGGTGCTTGTGTGCCTTTCATCCGCCCAGCGGAGTTCGCAGCAGATAACTCCCCGGAATGGCTGGCTTGGCGCCATGCATTACGTTTTCTGGAAGTTACCGAAGGTGCATTGCCGGAAGTGATGGTCTCGTTGCCTGCGACGGCACCATTGAGACAACCGATAGACATCGAAAATTGTCTAGATGAGTACGCAAAAGGTGATGCCGATGTGGTAATTACCGTCACCGAGGCGCATCGCAGTCCTTATTTTAATATGGTTAAGGAGAATGCGGATGGGTGCGTCGGTTTGGTGATTCCACCCATATCAGCGATTACCAGGCGCCAAGATGTGCCTGTAGTTTATGACATGGCCACGGTGGCTTATGTGATCAGGCCTGAATTCGTCTTCTCGAGCGATGCTATTTTCAAGGGGCGGGTACGTGCTGTTCAAGTCCCGAAACAACGCGCTATCGACATTGATACACTTTACGATTTTCAGATGGCTGAGTGCCTCTTGTGTCTCGGCAATGATTGAAATGCAGATGTCGTTATCGTTCCAACTGCCCTGAAATCCACTTGGAGAATCCGGATCGAATGAAGCTTGCAGAGTTGGTAATACGATACAGGTTTTGGTGCGATGCAGACCGTATTGGGCCTGATATGCTGGGAACGCACTGGCGCCTGTATTTCAAAAGTACAATGCGGGCCCTGTGTTGCCAGAAATTCATGGCCTTTGGTGATGGCGCAGAATTCAGGCCGGGCGCTTACGCTGAGGCTTGTTCGAAAATCATGATCGGGCGTAATGTTGTTATCAGACCGGGATCCTTCCTTTTCGCGGATCCGACCGAGGGCGGTGGTGGCATTGTTATCGAAGACGATGTGTTGATTGGTCCCGGAGTTCATTTTTACACCAACAATCATGAGTTTTCCGATGTGACGACACCGATAATCCATCAAGGCTACCCAAAGCCGAGTAGCGAAGACTCTATTAACGTTAAACGGGGTGCCTGGATTGGAGCCGGAAGTATTCTCCTTCCAGGTGTTACTGTTGGTGAGAATGCAGTTGTCGGAGCTGGTTCGATCGTGACACGCGATGTTCCGGCGTTTTCCGTGGCAGTAGGGAATCCAGCCCGGGTTCTGAAGCAGATAAAGAATAGCTAAATGAAATCACTGGATAATGCACTTGTTGTCGTAGCGGGTGGGGCTGGCCTGCTCGGACGAAGTTTTGTTCGTGCCATCGCTGAAAACGGGGGGCGAGTTGTTGTTGCCGACATCGACATTCAAGCCGCAGAAAAGCTCGTGGCTGAACTGGATCGTGAATTTCCGGCACGAGTTTACGCAGCCAGCCTTGATATAACTCAAAAGGCGTCCATTGGCTCACTGATTGATGACCTGCAGTGTAGATATGGAACGATAGATGCTTTAGTCAATAATTCTTATCCGAGAAACAAAAATTATGGACGCAAGATTGAAAATGTTACCTACGACGATTTTTGCGAGAATGTGAACCTGCATCTTGGTGGCTATTTTTTGGTTGCCCAGCAGTTCTGCATGGTATTTAAGGCGCAGGGGCATGGGAATGTAATCAACATGTCTTCCATCTACGGTTCAATAGCACCTCGTTTCGAGGTGTATGAAGGTACTCCGATGACGATGCCGGTCGAATATGCGGCTATCAAATCGGCAGTTGTACATTTGACTCGCTATTTTGCCCAGTATTTTAAGGGGGCTGGAATCCGAGTGAACTGTTTGAGTCCTGGTGGAATTCGTGCCAATCAGCACGGTGATTTTTTGGCTGCCTACAATGCTCATTGCGCTTCCAAGGGTATGCTTGATCCTGGGGATATTGTCGGTGCGCTGCTCTTCCTGTTATCCGACGAATCGCGGTACATAACGGGACAGAATCTTCTGGTTGACGACGGTTTCTCCCTTTGAGCGTTCCTGAGCTAAAAGTGCCTCCTTCATCTGTCAGGAGACGTTTTCTTTTTTCCGTTGCAGCTAATCTGGCTCGAGCTGCAATTAGCTTGCTGGCAGGGTTGCTTGTTGCCCGTGGGCTAGGTCCTGCAGACTATGGGAATCTAGCCTACCTTCTTGGGAGCTTTTGGGCACTTCGGGCCTTATTGGATCTTGGGTCGTCCAGCGCTTTCTACACCTTTATTGCCCAACGGCACCGTGGCCGTAGTTACTACATAGTCTATTTTGCTTGGTTGGCATTTCAGTTCGTCCTGTCAGCAGCCTTGGTCGTAGTGCTTATCCCTGACTGGGTTGTTGATGGCTTCTGGCTTGGGCAGTCTCGCGAAATAATCATTTTGGCTCTATTGGCCACTTTTTTGCAGAATCAGGTATGGCAGACTGTTGTCCAGGCGCACGAAGCAGTACGCAAGACAATTCGTATTCAGAGCGGTAGCTTAGCAGTCATTGCCGCCCACCTAGTGGTTGTTTCCTTGATGATGTTAGAGGGATGGCTGACGGTGCGTATTGTACTCTGGGCAATTATTATCGAATATCTGCTTGCTACAGTCTGGCTTTCAGCGACCCTTCGCCAAGCACACTGCAACCTGGTTTCTGATGGTGAAAGCTGTTCGCTACGAAAAGCATTTCTCGACTATCTGGCCTATTGCCGTCCGATGATTGTAATGGCTGTTTTCTCGTTTTGTTACGAAATGTTGGACCGCTGGTTGCTCCAGCGTTTCGGTGGGGCCAGCCAGCAAGGTTTTTATCAAATTGCTTCGCAGCTTTCGACCATTAGTCTGTTAGCTACGACGTCGATTATGAATATTCTCTGGAAAGAGATTGCCGAGGCCAATGCGCAGGGTAAAACAGAGCGTGTGATAGAGCTACATCGAAAGGCGACGCGGCTTTTGATATCTCTGTCCGCATTCGTATCGTGTTTTTTGGGGCCGTGGGCGGAGGAGCTTGTGCGCATGTTATTGGGTAGCGCCTACCAGTCAGCTTGGATGGCACTGCTTGCCATGCTTTTTTACCCGATACACCAAGCGATGGGGCAAATCAACGCAACCTTGTTCATGGCGACCGGGCAGACCGGTATCTATATGAGGCTTGGTGTTGTTGGATTGTTGGTTGGCATGCCTATTTCATACGTTCTTGTTGCCCCCGTGTATGGATCAGTGGTGCCGGGAGTGGAGTTGGGAGCGCTGGGTTTAGCGTTAAAGACCGTGGGACTGAACGTACTGTTTACGAATGTTCAATCTTGGTTTATTGCGCGTCATTATGGTGTCGCTTTCCAGTGGCGTTACCAAGTGGCGATAATTATGTTGCTAGGTGGTTTGGGGTACGTGGCTCATTGGCTTGTGCGATGGGGAGGTGGTGAATTAACAAATATCTCTCTTTTGGTTAGTCTGGTTTTTGCGGGGTGTGTGTACACGCTTGCATGCTTGCTGGTTTTGATAAAGTGGCCTGGTTTTTTTGGGATGAATCAAGCTCACATTTCTATATTTATAGCGAAAACATTAGGGCTATTTAATCGAAATAATACACCCGGCAATAAGTAGGCAGGGCGGTAAAAATGCAGTCGGATTCTAGGGGGCTGTGTTCAGAAAGTGTTAAATGCTTAGTCAACAAAATGAAATTATCGAGGCGGGGGCTATTTTCCGCCTGTTATTTATCATCGAATCACGTGAAGGTTGGGGGGCGGCCAAGGATGCCTATGATCCTGCTTGCGATTTGGTGTTGACTTATGATTTTGGATTGAAGCACGATATTGATGCACTTGGCGGGAGGGCTTATTACCTGGATCATCTGTGTTCCCAGGCGATTATGCAGGAAAATAATTTCCTTATGTACCATTTTTTTAGGGATTGGCACTTCGATAAAAATGGGAAAGATTTATTTAATCACAATGGTGTTGATTTTGGCTTTAGCTTTCGCATTGAGATATGGAACGATTTTACTTTCTATGTTCGTACTCGAATGTGTTTGGAACAGTTGCGTACTATTCAGTATGAAGCGTTGTGGGTCGGAGCTGGTCAGGATTTGATATTCGAAGTGCTTCAGGACATGGGGTTGCCCTTTTCTGTGCTTGAGAAAGTTTTGAAAACAGGTAAACCCCGCTATTTTTTTCCAATTCATCGATGGATGGATGAGCGCCTTCGAATTCGCACTTGGCGGCAAGTGCTTCGTGATGTGGTAGTCCCGTTGCAAGGGGTTGCTATGGCTTGGGTAGATTCGCTCGTTGGTCGGTTTTTAACTCAAGATTGCATCTTCGTGCAAGAGTACCATCCAAGTCGTGCTTTGATGTACGCACTACAGGCAGACCCTGAGGTAAAGGTTTTGCAAGGACATTTTTCTGCGAAATCTGGTTTTCGCAAATTCTGGGGTGAAAGGCCCATTCCAGTCTACGGCAGGGTTTCAAAATTGATTCCGCTGGCTGATAAACTAATGGATGGTTGGATTCAGAGTCGTTGCGCGCGGCTAGTTCTATCTAATGGAATTGATATTACTGAGCCATCTTTTCGCCTAATTGAAAGGCGTATTCGAAGTCTTTTGCCAGCAACTCTGCGAAATTTGGATTGTGTTATACGTTATCTAAATCGATTTCCCCTTAAGCTAGTGGTTCTCATCGGAAATGTCGGACAGCTTGCAATGCTGGTCGATTCTGTTGCAAAGAATCGGGCAGTGCCGACTTATATGATAATTAATGGAATTCTGAGTAATGAATATCTCGATGAGGCGAAGTATGCATCGTTCATTAATTCTTACTCTGTTAGCATTCGTGATAATTATTTTAAAGGGTTGGATAATGTTGTTTGTTTGGGGGATCCGAGAATGGATGGCTATTATGATTTCTCGCCAAATAGCAGAATAGATCGGAGCTTAACTCATATTGCTATCGGAGCTTCTGGATTTAATAATGTTGATTTGAATTCTTATCTCTCAGTTGAGTATGAATTTTTGAGTGATGTGCTTACTGCTATTTCGAATGTCGCAAAGCAGGGAAATGAAATCGACGTTGTTTTAAAAGTTCGGCCCAATGGATATGTTGGTGATTATAGAATATTTATTGAAGAGTATTTTCCTGGTGTTGTTATACGCATTGAGGATGAAATTCCTATGCGAACAGTTCTTGAGCAAGTTGATTTCTACATTTCAATTTACTCGCAAACTCTGTTTGAGGCTTCCTGCATGGGTATTCCTTGTGTTTATCATAAAAAGGACGTGGAAATTATGGATCCGCCGTTTGACGGTAAATCCGAAGTTGTCACAACCACCAGTGTTCCAGAACTCGAGCAGGCGATCATCGATTTTCTTTCCGGGAGTACCCGATTCGATTCATTCCTCAGTAAGCCCGTCATGGAAAAATACATCGGCCCACTTGATGGAAAAAACCTAGAACGCAATATTTCATTTGTTAAGAAACTGATTAAGACGAGTTGTATGGAGAGCGAGAGTGATTAACTCTTTTTTAACGGCTATCAGAGCCCGAATTTATCAGTTTAGGCAGCGCCGCCGCTATCCAAGTAGCGTAATTCATTATGGTGCAATCGTTGATCCAGCATCTTCATTGGGGCGTTACTCCGTGCTTTTTAAGGGAGCTAAGCTAATGCATGCTTCTCTGGGAGCTTTTAGTTATGTTCAAGAAAACTCTTTGCTTTCCTGTGCTGATGTTGGACCATTTTGTTCTATCGCCGCTAATGTCACTGTTGGGCTAGTCAACCATCCGACTGCCATGGTCAGCACAAGTCCCATGTTTTATGACAATACCCAGCCGTTGCCCTATTCGTTTGTACCTGATGTGTTGTGGGAGTCCAGTCTTGGCAGAACTGTGATTGGAGCTGATGTTTGGATCGGCGAAGGAGCAAAGATCATCGCAGGTGTTAGCGTGGGTGAGGGCGCGGTCATTGGTGCGGGGGCCATCGTTACAAAGGACGTGCCACCATATGCTATCGCAGTCGGGGTGCCTTCCAAGGTCATTAGGCAGCGTTTCGACGCTACGGTATGTCAGCGGCTTAGCGCTTCACGCTGGTGGGAATTTGAGGTGGAGCAATTAGCTGAACTGGCACCACTATTCTCTGATCCCACGTTATTCCTCAAAGCGATTGAGGACGGCAAATGAGTGTAAGTTTCTTGCGTCGTTTGCGTGGGAGAGTCAATCGGGTATTGTTCGGCTTTTTTCAGGCTCCCTACTTGGCAGCTTGTGGTAAGCAAGCCTTGTTGCGTCGTCCGTTTCGCATTGATGGCGCTCAATTTATCAGTTTAGGTAGTGCGACGGTTATTCAGGAGGGGGGGTGGCTTTACTGTTGCCCTGAGGATGAAAAGAGTGGGCGTCTTGTAATTGGCGCGGGTTGTGTTTTGGGTTACAACAATCATATTGCATCCGTGAAGGATGTTGTCATAGAGGATTGTGTGTTGACTGCGAATAATGTCTACATCTCAGACAATGTTCATTCATTCGATGATGTTTCGACCCCGATCATGCATCAGAAAGTGCGCTATAAAAATAGAGTTCTGATTCGAGAGGGGAGTTGGATCGGAGAGAATGCCTGCATCATCGGTGCTAGTGTCGGCCGCAACTGTGTGATCGGTGCGAATGCTGTGGTAACTTCCGACATCCCAGATTATTCCGTCGCGGTAGGTGCTCCTGCCGTGGTTATCAAGCAATACGATCACACAACGCAGCAATGGCGCAAAGTAGCCAATGCTTCGTCTTGTCAGCAAAAAAACGTAACTGAATGACTCAAACTATCCTGATTACTGGCGGGGCTGGATTTATTGGTTCCAGACTTTCATTGGCGTTACTTGCACGAGGCCACAAGGTACGGGTACTAGATACACTTGCCGAGCAGATCCATGGTGCGGATCCGGAGTTGTCCCCGCTGTTCCGTGCCATTCAGGGAAAGGTGGAGTTTGTTCGGGGGAGTGTGACCTGTGAAGATGATCTCAAGCGCGTCCTCCCCGGGATTGATACGGTTGTCCACCTTGCCGCTGAAACAGGGACCGGACAGTCGATGTACGCAATTCGCCATTACTCTGACGTCAATATCGGTGGTACGGCACTGTTGCTTGACCTGATTGCCAACGAGCCATTCCCTGTGAAGAAAATGATTGTCGCCTCTTCACGAGCGGTTTACGGTGAAGGCAAGTATCGTTGTTCTGTGCATGGGGATGTGTATCCGGGGAACCGTCAGTCCGATGATATGGCAAAGGGGGAGTTTGGCGTTCGCTGCCCGCATTGCTTCCAGTTCGCAGAGATGCTTCCGACGGATGAAGCGACCCCGGTCAATCCCGCATCGGTGTACGGCATTACCAAGCTGAATCAGGAGCAGATGGTTTTGACCGTGGGGCGGGCTCTGGGTATTTCTGCTCTCGCTTTCCGGTATCAGAATGTTTACGGACCCGGGCAGTCATTGTCGAATCCTTATACAGGGATTCTTTCAATTTTCTCGACGCGGATCCGTCACGATAAGAGCATCAATATTTTTGAAGATGGACTCGAAAGTCGTGATTTCGTCTTTATTGACGATGTGATCGATGCCACGGTGCGCGGGATAGAACTGGAGCAGCCAGTTGTCGATGTTTTCAATGTTGGTTCGGGCGTGCCGACCGATGTTGTGACCGTTGCCAGGACCTTGCAAGTTCTTTTGAAGCACGAAGTGCCGACTGCAGTTTCCGGGCAGTTCCGGGTTGGTGATATTCGCCATAACGTGGCTGATCTGACAAAAATTCAGCACGTTTTAGGGTTCGTTCCAAAAGTCAGTGTTGAAGAAGGCTTGCAGCGCTTCGTGAAGTGGGTTCTGCAAGAGGAAATACAGCAGGATCGGTATGAGGATAGCCTGGCTGAACTGAGAGAGAAGGGCTTGTTCAAGTGAGCACGTTAGTAACCCCGGGTTTGGTCAGCATTGTTGTTGCCAGCTACAACCACGCCGAGTACCTCGTGGAGCGCATGGATAGTCTGGTGAATCAGACCTATCAGCGCATTGAGATTCTGGTCATTGATGATCGTTCCCCAGACAATAGCGTTGAAATTCTGAATCGCTACACGACCCATCCCAAGGTCAAGTTGTTGGTGCGCGAAACGAATGGTGGCTGGGTTACAGTCAGTAATCAAGGGGTGGAAACAACCACCGGCGAGTATGTGCTTTTCGCTAATTGCGATGATGACTGTTTGCCTGGCATGGTCGAACAACTGGTTCTGGCCATGCAGGCCAACCCAACGGCTGGCGTTGCTTTTTGTCGAAGTCTGATGGTTGATGAAAAAGGCATCGTGACCGGGGATGATTTTGCCATTCGTGAGCCGGCGTTCAGGCAGCGCTGTGCGACAGATACCTTGATCGAGCGTGAGGAAATGCGGCGCTTTCTGCTTCACTCATGCGTCATTCCAAACCTGAGTGCCGCGCTGATTCGCCGTGCATGTTTTGATCGTGTCGGTCTTTTATCTCACGATTACAAGGCTTGTTCCGATTGGGATATTTTTTTCCGGATCGCCGATCATTTTGATTTTTGTTACGTGGCTGAGCCGCTAAATAAATTCCGTCAGCATACGACTACAATCCGGAGCGCGACCAAGGGAAGGGTCACCTATGATGAATTCTTCCGTTTATTGCTTGGCCAGGTTTGCAGCAAGCAATTGACGACTGCAGAGCGGGCCAAGTATCGCTTGCACGTCATGTATTTGTGGGCGATCGATCTGCTTCGCCCATCAACGAGCGGCATCATCAATTTTGCGCATCATTTTGGCAATGTTGCCCGCCAGGACCCGGTTGCTTTGATTTTTTTGCCGGTGGCTTTGTGCAAGCGGGTAATTGAACTCCCCGTAAAAGCCCTTTCGAAGCTGTTCTGATCGTTACGGGATGACCGAGTGAGTCTTTTCAATGTTCGTGAGTGGAACAATTTTCGGCATGCCAGCGTGCGTCGACCGTGGCATTGGCCGGCTTACGCCATTCAGCTTGTTTCGCTTGTCTATCGTCGATTTTCGAATAGTCGCTCGCTGCGTCGCCAGAGCCAGCCTCACCTTGGTTTGAAGCAGCGCCCTGAATGGCTGTCATCATCGCGTTGGCCAGCTGCTGCGTTGCCTGAAAGCCCTGTTTTCCCTGGCTATGTGCCAATTGAAGCCAAGTTTTCATTGCCTGCTTCGCCTTTTTTGCCTGGCTCGACGGACCCCGAAGCATTGCTTGCACGGCATCGCTGGGGGAGTTGTCTCTCCGCTCTTCTTGTCGGGGATGAGGCCGCAGCAGGTGCCTTGAATGATGTTTCTGTCTGGCTGAAAAACCCTCCCGAAAAGGCCGAGGCAGCCTGGGAAACTTATTCCTGTTGTGAACGGGTTGCCAATCTGGCAGTTTTGCTCGCTGCTCGTCCGGCTTGTCGTTCCTTGGTGAGTGATGAAGTGCTGTCTGGTTTTTTCCTCTCATCCGCTGAGTGGATTGACAGCCGCCTCGAGTACTACGGAATGGCGCGGACAAATAACCATGTGTTGAACAACGCGCGAGCTTTAGTGATTGCCGGACATGTCTTGTCCAATCAGGCGATATTGGTAGAGGGGCTGCAGATTTTTGCCAGAATGAGCCGTGAGCTCTTTGGTCAGTCGGGCTATCTGCGTGAACGTTCGTCGCACTACCAATTTGTCGTTGCGAACTGGCTTTTTGATGTTCTGCATTTTTCGCGTGGAACGGAAGCAAGTTGCGGCTTAGGGGCTGACGCGTTTGCCGAACTGGAAAACCTTGGGCAGCGAGTTGCTTCAGCCACCGCAAGGTTAATTGCTGTTCTGGGCGATCAGCCGACGCATGTCGGTGATATCTCTCCGGATGCTCATCCGCGCTGGACGGTGGCGCGTTTGCGTTTGCTTTATCCTGAGCGGCTGGAGCGGAGCGAATCTAACTTCGTCGAGAGTGATCGCTGGCCAATGGTCCAGCGAGGTGATTGCAGTCTGGTTGCCAGTCCACTACCTGATGTTTTTCCGTTCGACTATGCCAGTCACGGACATCAGGATCTGGCTAGCTTCATCTGGGTTCATCGAGGCCACCTGCTTTTGGTTGATGCCGGGCGCAGCAGTTATGCAAAAACCGACGATGCAAAATTTCAATGCAGTCCGGCGGCTCATAATACCCTGACGATCAATGCGCTCGCGCCGCTTTCGGAATCGTTGCTTGATGCCGGCTTATGGTTGCCCGCAACTTATGCTGCAGCAGCGATCAAGGCTCGAGTCGATGTCGATGGTTTTACCATTGATCACTCCGGATTCGCTCGCATACCGGGGGTGCAGGGGCATCAGCGTGATGTTCGGATGGTTGCCGATGGCTTGACTGTGCGCGATCAAATTAGTGGAAATGTCGCGGTCGACATCGAAATTTACTGGCATTTCCCACCTGGCTTTGCGCAAGTCGGCGATGGCTTGGTGCAGGGCGAAGGCTTGTGTCTGGAAGTCCTGTCGGATATCAAAGGGGCGACATTGAGCTGGCAGGACTATCCCTTCTCGAAAGGGTATGGCGAAGTAATGCCCGCGCGCATGCTGACGATGAAAGGCAGGATTGATCTGCCTTGTACGATTTCAAGTCATTTCAAGGTTATTCCATGTGCGGCATAGCGGGCATCCTGAATTTTGGTGGCTTGCCGGTTGCTCGTCCGGATATTGTCGCCCTGACTGATGCGATCGCCCATCGTGGACGTGACAGTGCAGCTGTCGTTGTCGGCGGCGAGGGCGGTGATGGGGTTTCCCGCTATCCGGGCATTGCGCTAGGCCATCGACGTTTGTCGATCATCGACCTGGCGGCACATTCGGCCCAACCCATGCGCTCGACCGACGGCCGGACATGGATTGTCTACAACGGCGAGTTGTACAACTACCAGGCTTTGCGGCGGGAGTTGCGCAGTCTTGGCAAGGTGTTCAGGACTGATTCGGATACGGAAGTCGTGCTGGTTGCCTATGAAACCTGGGGCAAGTCCTGTCTGGCACGTTTCAACGGCATGTTTGCTTTTGCGGTCTGGAACGAGGATCGCCAAACCTTGTTTTGTGCGCGTGACCAGATCGGGATCAAGCCGTTCTACTATCGGCTGGATAAAACTGGTTTCAGGTTTTCATCCGAGTCCAAGGCATTGATTCACCCGGCGCAGGATTCACTCAACGCTGATGCCGTGGCATGTTATTTCTTGTCGATGTACGTGCCGCGCCGGATGAGTATCTTTGCCGATGTCGAGAAGTTGTTGCCGGGACAATGGCTGGAAATCGGATGTGATGGTCGCCACGAGATCCAGTCTTACTGGCAATTGCCTGTTGCCGGGACCAAGCATGTTTCAGCGACAGCTGCAGCCGAGGAGATGCAGGTATTGCTCGACAAGGCTGTCGCCTCCCAATTGCAAAGCGATGTGCCGGTTGGCGCTTTTTTGTCGGGGGGATTCGATAGCGGCATGATCGTCGCTTCGGCCGCACGCAGCACGGCAGGGCCACTGCATACTTACAGCGTTGGCTTTGACGCCGCAGCTCAATCCAGTGAGTTGCCTGTCGCCAAGTCGATGGCAGAGCGTTACGGTACAACACATCACGAACGCATCATCAATGGTTCCGAAGTCATTGGCATGCTGGATCGGGCGATCGCCAGCATGAGCGAACCGGTTGCCGATAGCGCGATGGTGCCGACTTATTGCCTTTCCGAGATGGCCGCGAACGATGGTGTCAAGGTACTCTTGAGCGGAACCGGTGGCGATGAGGTTTTTGGCGGTTACTCGCGTTATGTCGCGGTCAACGCGCGCCGAAAGCTGTTTTTTCAAGTGCCGCGCAGCATTCGCCAAGGCTTGGGAGCGGGCTTGTTGTCCGGAACCGTGTTTGGCAAACGACTGGCCCATGCCTCGCTGGACATGATGTTCTATACCGGAGGCTCGGCAGGGTTCGCCGAGAACTTTTTTGCGGACCGCAAGGCATTTCTTGGGTTTCTCGATAATTTGACCGGCCGTGTTTTCCCAAGGCCGGCAGCTCAGGTTGCCGAGCTTTATGAAAACATGCAGTTCGACCTGCAGGTTTATTTGCCGGATCTGCTTTTGATGCTTCTTGACCAGTTGACCATGGCACACACCGTTGAGGGACGGGTGCCGCTGCTTGATATTGATTTGCTGACAGCCAGCTTCAGTCTCGATCCTTCGCTGCATGCTCGCCCGACATCTCCTGATACGCGCTGCCTGATGCGTCGGATGGCTGCAGGCCAACTTGATGAAAGAACCTTCTCTGCACGCAAACAGGGGTTTTCCGGTCCAGTGAGAAGTTGGATACAGGGTAATCGCGAGCACTTCCGTGAGCAGACGATGGCGGCCAGAGCAATTCCGGCATTGCACGGACTTGACCCGGAAAGTCTTTGGAAAGCCGGGGCTGAAGAGAGCAACGCTTTCTGGGCAACAGAGGTTTTTTCTTTGTACTGTTTTTCCGTTTGGTACCAAACCCATGTCGCACACTAGTCACCCCATGATCAGCGTTGTCATTCCAACGCATAATCGTCGTGAGCGACTGGCCCGTGCGATTGCTTCGGTCTACGCCCAAACATGGCCAAATATTGAAATTGTGGTCGTCGATGATGCCTCAAGTGACGACACCCCCGCTTACCTTCAAGACCTTGCCCTGAGTGACCCCAGGGTAAAAGTGGTACGTAATGAATTTGCGCAGGGCGGTGGCGGAGCCAGAAATTGTGGAATAGCCGAGGCGACGGGCGACTACATTGCATTTCTTGATGATGATGATGTCTGGGTACCTGAAAAACTGGACGTCCAGCTTTCGATGCTACTTGCCAAGCCAGGCGTTTCTGCTGTCTCCTGCGGGTTTGTCGCAGAATTCCCTTTTTTTGGCAAACGAGCAGTCCGGGTTGTCGCGCCGCTGGATGAGCAACAACTGCTACGCTCGAATCACCTGGGCGGTGCGTCCATGTGCCTGACCAGCAAGGCTGCGCTGCTCGCGATCGGTGGTTTTGATCCCAAATTGCGCAGCGGTCAGGACTGGGATTTGTGGCTGAAGTTGTATGGACAGGGGGAAATTGTTGTCAGCAACCAGGCATTGGTTCGCTATATCCCACATTCCGGTGTGCGTATTACCAGCAACCCAAAATCAACTTATAGCGGACGCCGGCGGATTTATTTCAGGTACCGGTTGAAAATGGAACGGGCAACACGCCTCTTGTTGCTTTGCGAATTGATGTATTGCAGGCGGATTTTGCTGGCCATTGGGAGTCGGGCAAAACTGAGCGGATTCGTTCAGGTATTCAAAGCGGCGATTGGCAGAAACTCGCTCCGTTATACCTACCGTTTCGCAAAACATCTTATGTTGGGGTGAGTACGGAAAATGTCGATCAAGACAAAATGTCGTGCTCTCGGGCTGGTGGGCAAGTGACAACCGTTGCCGTCATCATCCCGTGTTTTCGCGATGCGGCAACCCTGGGCTGGGCGATTGATTCGGTTTTGGCGCAGTCTCACCGTGTCGACGAAATCATAGTTGTCAATGATGCCTCGCCCGAAACGGAGGCGATAGAGAGCGTCATCAGACGTTATCCTGAAGTAATGTATTTGGTAAACCCGAGGAATGAAGGGCTTGCTGCGACGCGAAATAACGGATTGCGTGCTGCAAAAAGTGATGTTGTTTCATTTCTCGATGCTGACGATCAGTTGCATCCGGAAAAAATAAAGCGCCAGTTAGCTCTTTTGGAAAGTGATTTTCCTGTCGCTGTTACGTGCAGCGTCAGTCTTTTCAATCAGCCGGGACCATGTGTCTTTGAGGCAAGGCAATCGCTTCCTTTGTCCGTTACTGTTTTTCAGAAAAGCAGCTCCTTGCTTTTCCGCAACAGGTTAACGGGGGCCGCGTTGATGATTCGGCGGGAGTTGCTTTTGAAGCATGGTGGATACGATGCCAAGCTTCGTTCCTGCGAAGATTTCGATCTTTGGCTACGGCTTCTTGATGCCAAGGTCAAAGTGATCAAGCTGCAGCTTCCTTTGTATGCCTACTATGTCAATCCGACAGGGCTTTCAAAAAACTATCGCAATATATCGGCGTGGGAATTGACTGTTTTAACCAAATATTTTGCCGGCAACAAGATGGGCAAATGGCTTGAGTCTGTCGTCCTGTTTTTTTGGCTGTCCAAGCATTCGGTGCGAGCATCATTGTCGGCCGATGTCGAATTGGCGGAGCTGACGGTATTGAATGCACGGCGTCTTTTCAGGCTTAGGTCGATGATGTATTTGTTTTGTACGCTTGCTGACAGCGGCGTTTTTTCCTGGTTTGCCAAGGTCCTGCTTCGTGTCAGATAAAGATTTTCATGATGGCCTGGTGCTTTATGGCGCCGGCAAGGAGAGGAAATGAAACGTAGCCTTGCATTTGTGGTATCGGCTGATATGACGGTCAAGGCTTTTCTCGTAAAGCACCTTGTGGCAATCGGGGAAAAATTTGAATTGACGGTGATGGCTAATACCAACGACCGCGAACTCCTTGCACGTGAAGGTGTTTCGGGGCGTCTCCAGCCTGTTTCCATCGTTCGTCCGATTAACCTGCTGGCAGATCTCAAGGCATGTCTTGAGTTGTTTTCACATTTCAGGCGGCAGCACTTTGATGGAATTGTCTCGGTAACACCAAAGGCTGGCTTGCTGTCCATGCTGGCTGGATTTTTGGCCGGCATCCCTGTCCGCATTCACTTCTTTACCGGACAGGTCTGGGTCACCAGGCATGGTCCAATGCGTCAAGTGCTTAAGTTCATGGACAGGCTGATTGCCTGGCTTGCGACGGATATTCTCGTTGATAGCGAAACACAGCGCCAATTCCTGATTGCCGAGGGCATCGTTTCAGGGAAAAAATCCTGTGTTTTGGCCAGCGGGTCGATTAGTGGCGTTGATTTGCAGAGATTCAAACCAGATTTTCTGGCCAGGGAGGAAATTCGTCGGCAATTGAGCCTCAATGACGACAATGTGATTTTGCTATTTCTTGGTCGTCTGAATACGGATAAGGGGGTTCTCGACCTAGCGCGGGCATTCGACGCGATTGCGGGGGAGTGTCCGGCTGCACATCTTCTTTTTGTGGGGCCGGATGAAGGTGCATTGCGGGAGGATATTCGTCAGATTTGTGCCTTGAATCTGGATCGCCTGCATTTTGTTGATTACACGCCCCTGCCCGAAAAATATATGGCTGCAGCGGATGTTTTTTGCTTACCCAGCTATCGAGAAGGATTTGGCTCGGTCATTATCGAGGCTGCAGCAGTTGGTGTGCCCGCTGTTGCATCGAGAATTTATGGTTTGACCGATGCCGTGCTGGATGGAAAAACGGGCATCTTGCATGCACCACGGAAAGTTGATGAGTTGTCGGACGGGCTCAAGGTGTTGATTGCTTCTGCCGAGCAACGTCAACAATATGCACTTGCAGCTCGTGAGCGAGTCGTGAATGAATTTTCGTCAGAGAGAGTAACTGCTGCACTGCTTGATTATTTGAATGGCAGGCTGGAGATAAAGCATGAAGCGCCTGTTTGATTTTGTTCTGGTTTCTGTTGCAGTAATTATTCTGCTGCCACTCATCTTGCTTGTAGCCCTCATGATCAGGTTGCGTTTGGGCAGTCCTGTTTTCTTCAGACAGCAGCGCCCGGGGTTGCATGGCAAACCATTCATGCTTTACAAGTTTAGAACCATGAGCAATGCGTGCGATGCCAACGGAGAGCTTTTGCCGGACGAGATTCGCCTTGGTGGATTCGGGAAAACAATACGCAAGCTGAGTCTGGATGAGCTGCCGCAATTGTGGAATGTGCTGGTGGGTGATATGAGCCTGGTTGGGCCTCGGCCATTGTTAATGCAATATTTGTCACGTTATTCGAACCATCAGGCTCGCCGTCATGAGGTGAGGCCGGGTATTACCGGATGGGCTCAGGTGAATGGCCGCAATGCCATTTCTTGGGAAAAGCGATTTGATCTTGATGTCTGGTATGTTGATCACCATTCTTTCTGGCTTGATCTCCGCATTCTCCTGATAACGGTGAAAAAGGTATTTGTAAGCAGTGGTGTGAGCGCCACTGGGCATGTGACAATGCCGGAATTCATGGGAAACACGGAGAAAACTCCATGAAAGACCTCGTCATTGTCGGCGCAGGTGGTCATGCGCGTGAGGTGCATCAAAGCATCCTGGCGATCAACCGGGTTTCTCCAACCTGGAATTTCCTTGGTTTTATTGACGACTTTGCGCGCTCGACTGAGGTTGCCGGCTGCCCAGTTTTGGGCGGAATGGCCTGGCTACGTGGAAAAACGTGCCACATGGTGGTTGCCATTGGTTCACCTGCGGTCAGGCGCAGGGTAGTGAATGAACTTCTTTTGCAGGAATCGGCAGAGTTTGCAACGCTGATTCATCCGTCTGCACAGGTTGGTAATTCGGTCATCCTGGAGCCGGGGTGTATGGTTTCTGCTGGGGCCATTCTGACGGCGGACGTCAAAATAGGTCGGCACGTCATCGTCAATACCGGTGCGGTTGTCTCGCATGATTGTCAGATTGCTGATTTTTGTACGATTGCACCTATGAGTTGTTTGTGTGGTGCCGTCAGGCTGGGTGAGGGTGCCGAGTTGGGGGCCAGTGTGACAATCATTCCTGGTGTTAGTTTGGGGAAATGGTCGATGGCCGGAGCAGGAACTACGGTGATCAGGGATGTCCCCGACAATGAAACGGTGGTTGGCGGAACCAACCGGGTCATCAATAAGCAGAATGCCGGTTGGCATGAAAAGGTATAGGTAGCAAGTTGGAAACGAAAGATCGCATTCGGCAGGCATTGGCCGCCCCCTGGCCTTTTTATGATGATGAGCAGATTTCGGCTGTGACAACCGTACTTCGCTCAGGCAAGGTCAATTATTGGACTGGAGAAGAATCCCGTCTTTTCGAGCAGGAGTATGCGGCCTATCTCGGTCGCCGGCATGTGATTGCCGTGGCCAATGGAACGCTGGCCCTGGAACTCGCGCTGGAAGCATTTGGCATCGGTGAAGGGGCAGAGGTCATCGTGCCCTCAAGGACTTACATTGCCTCTGCCAGTTGCGCCGTCATGCGCGGTGCAATTCCTGTCGTGGCGGATGTTGACCGTGACAGTCAGGTGCTGACTATTGAAACGATCAGTGCAGTTCTGACGCCGAAGACACGTGCGATTGTTGTTGTGCATTTGGCCGGCTGGCCATGTGCCATGGATGAAATCATGGCCTTTGCCGACCAGCATGGCCTGATCGTCATTGAGGATTGTGCTCAAGCGCATGGCGCCTTTTTTAAAGGTAAGCCGGTTGGCAGCTTTGGGCATGCGGCCGCTTTCTCTTTTTGTCAGGACAAGATCATTACGACGGGCGGTGAGGGGGGAGTACTCGCGCTTGATGACGAAACTGCCTGGTCACGGGCCTGGGCTTACAAAGATATCGGGCGCAGTCATGAAGCGGTTTATCACCGTCAACATCCTCCCGGTTTTCGCTGGCTGACTGAATCTTTTGGGACCAATTGGCGTTTGACTGAAATGCAGTCGGCACTGGGCCGGATTCAGTTACGTCGCCTACCCGGTTGGCAGGCACAGCGTAAAGCAAATGCCGGCTATTTGACTGCAGCACTAAGCCGGGTGCAGGGTTTGCGAATCCCCGTCCCACCGGAGTCGGTCGAGCATGCATGGTATAAATTCTATGCGTTTGTGCTTCCCGAGCAACTGCTTCCCGGCTGGTCACGTGACCGGGTGATGGCGGAAATCGAGTTACGCGGCGTCCCGTGCTCGGTGGGGTCGTGTAGCGAGATCTATCGTGAAAAAGCGTTCCTCGAACGAGGCTGGGGACCTGCCCAGCCATTGCATATTGCCCATGAGCTGAGTAATACCAGTTTGTGTTTCTTGATCCATCCTACACTTGGTACCCGCGAGATGGCGTTGGTTGCCGAGGTCGTTGCTGAAGTCATGTGCCTTGCGGCAGATCAGTCCAAGTCATGAACTGTTCGCGTAAAATACGCGTTTCATGATCTCTTGCTGAGTCATTAACTTGTCCTCATTCCATTTTTCGGGGGGTGCCCGGCGCCTGCTCGCCTGTCTTCATGACGTCGCGGCATTGGTGCTGTGCTGGTATGCCTCGTACTGGCTTCGATTCAATCTTGATGTTCCGCCGGATTTCATGCGTGGAGCGTTGCTTTCCCTGCCTGTACTTGCCTGTTTGCATGTCCCGATTTACTGGATGATGGGTCTGTATCGTGGTATCTGGAGATATGCCAGCGTAATGGACTTGCGGCGTATCATCATGGCGGTCGGGATGGCCGCAATTGCTGTCGCTGCCGCCGTTCAACTATTGGGCTTCCCCTTCATCCCCCGGTCTGTTTTTGTACTGCATCCGATTTTGCTGGTTGTCGTCATGGGGGGGAGTCGGTTTATCTACCGTGCCTGGAAAGATCGTATGCTGTACGGTCACCTCGCCTTGGGTGGGGAGCCGGTACTTGTTCTTGGTGCTGGTGATGCGGCTGAGCGTTTGTTGCGCGAATTGGCGCATTCTGACGACTGGCGTGTCGTTGGTTTGCTCGACGATACGCCAAGACGTGCTGGCAATGAACTCAGAGGGGTTCGCATCCTCGGCCCAGTCAAGGACGTTGCGCTGTGGTCTGAGAAACTGGAGGTACGGCGAGCCATCGTGGCGATGCCGGAGGCAGGTGCGCATGAGCGCAGGGTTGCGATGGAAGCTGCTGTACAAGCCGGTTTGGCAGTCCTGACGGTGCCCAGTCTGAACGATATGCTGGCCGGTAATGTGGCTGTTTCACAAATGCGTCAGGTTCAACTGGAAGATTTGCTGGGGCGGGAACCTGTATTGCTGGATGATGAAGGGCTGCGCGGCTTGCTCGGTGGGCGTCACGTACTGGTCACCGGTGCCGGGGGGTCGATTGGTTCAGAACTGGCGCGCCAGATTGCCTCTTTTCAGCCGAGTTTGCTGGTCTTGTTTGAACTTTCCGAATTTGCCCTCTATCAGATCGAACAGGAGTTTTCCTCGCTTTTCCCCGAAATCAGGATTGCCTGTGTTGTGGGGGATGTGAAAGATGCCGCCCGGCTTGATGGCGTTTTTGCCGCCTACAAGCCGGCAGTTGTTTTTCATGCCGCTGCTTACAAGCATGTCCCTTTGATGGAAAGTGGCAATGCTTGGGAGGCGGTGCGTAACAATGTCGGTGGTTCGCGTTGTTTGGCTGAAACATCAATCCGTTATGGCGTCGAAAAATTTGTTCTGATCTCGACCGACAAAGCGGTTAATCCGACCAATGTCATGGGAGCCACCAAGCGTCTTGCCGAGCGCGTTCTGGCTGGCTTCGATCAGAATTGCAGCACGCGTTTCATCACAGTTCGTTTCGGCAATGTTTTGGGTAGCAATGGCTCCGTGATTCCAAAATTTCGTGAGCAGATTGCCAGGGGCGGGCCGGTCACGGTGACGCATCCAGACATAATTCGCTACTTCATGCTGATCCCTGAAGCGGCGCAACTTGTCCTGCAGGCTGGTTTAATGGGGCAGGGCGGCGAAATTTTTGTTCTTGAAATGGGTGAGCCGATCCGTATCGCCGATTTGGCCAAGGACATGATTCGCCTGAGCGGATTTTCGGATGACGAAATCAAGATTGTCTTTACCGGTTTGCGGCCAGGGGAGAAATTGTACGAAGAGTTGTTGACGGACAACGAGTGCACACTGGCTACACCGCATCCCAAATTGAGGGTAGGTCAGGCGGAGGTGTCGCCTGGGCCTGTTTGGCAGGCGGAGTTGCTTGACTGGGTGGCTGGCCGTCAGCCTGAGGATGAGCGGCTTCTGAAGGTGCGCCTGCAATATTTTGTGCCGGAGTATCTCCCGCAAATGTAATGAGTCAAGGCGTGCGCCGCAATATAGGCCACGCCTTTCCTTCTGCTGCCTTTTGAGGGGATAGCAGGGTTTTTGTCAGCGTTATAAACAGAGTCATCATGGAATTCCTCGATCTTCCCCAACTGATTTCCGCCGCCGGTACCGTTCGTCTCCCCGGTTCAAAGAGCATCTCCAACCGGGTTCTCCTGCTTGCTGCGCTGGCAGAGGGTGAAACCGAGGTGCGTGACTTGCTGGCTTCGGACGATACCGAGCGCATGCTCGATGCCCTGAAAATCCTTGGTGTCGGTGCGACCCACCTGGACGGTGAAAACTGGCTGATCAAAGGTTGCGCAGGGCGCATTCCTGTCAAGCAGGCCGAGTTGTTTCTGGGTAATGCCGGTACGGCATTCCGCCCGTTGACTGCGGCGCTGGCGTTGGCTGGCGGGGACTACATACTGAAAGGTGTCGCCCGGATGCATGAGCGGCCGATCGGTGATCTGGTCGATGGCCTACGTCAGTTGGGCGCCGACGTCACCTATCTCGGCAATGACGGTTATCCGCCGCTACATCTTAAACCGGCCAATATCCAGCCCGGCGGTGTGGTCAAGGTGCGTGGCGACGTTTCCAGTCAGTTCCTGACTGGCCTGCTGATGGCTTTGCCGCTGACTGGCGAGGCTGCCACGGTCGACGTGGTCGGGGAGCTGATTTCCAAGCCGTATATCGAAATCACGCTGGCCATCATGGCGCGCTTCGGCGTTCATGTGCAGCGTGAAGGCTGGCAGCGTTTCACCGTGCCGGCCGGTAGTCGCTATATTTCTCCCGGTACGGTTTATGTCGAAGGCGATGCCTCATCGGCCTCCTATTTCCTGGCGCTGGGGGCAATTGGTGGTGGCCCTGTTCGAGTTGAGGGAGTTGGCGCCGACTCCATTCAGGGCGATGTTAAATTTGCCGAGGCGCTTGCCCGGATGGGGGCGGAGATCGACATGGGGCCGAATTGGATGACGGCCAAGGCGCCGAAATCCGGGCTTGTCGCGGTCGACCTTGATTGCAACCATATTCCCGATGCCGCGATGACCTTGGCTACTGCAGCGCTGTTCGCCAAAGGTACGACCACTTTGCGCAACATTGCCAGCTGGCGAGTCAAGGAAACAGACCGGATTGCCGCGATGGCCACCGAGTTGCGCAAACTGGGCGCTGTTGTGGAAGAGGGCGAGGACTTTATCCGCGTTACACCCGCGACACTCAAGCCGGCGGCGATCGATACTTACGATGACCACCGCATGGCGATGTGTTTCTCGCTCGCCGCTTTCGGTACGCCCTTGCGGATCAATGATCCGAAATGCGTTGCCAAAACCTTCCCGGATTATTTCGAGCGTTTTGCTACGGTCAGCCAGGCCGCGCCAGTGATCGCCATCGATGGCCCATCGGCTTCGGGCAAGGGCACTGTTGCCGGTCGTGTTGCAGCGGCACTGGGTTATGCCTATCTCGACTCGGGGGCGCTTTACCGCCTGACCGCGCTGGCTGCACGTCAAGCCGGCGTTGACTGGGCTGACGAGGTGGGGGTGGCTGCGATAGCTGCTGCGCTCGATGTCGAGTTTTTCGAGTCAGATATCACGCTGAATGGCCAGTTGGTTGGCGACAGCATTCGTACCGAGGAAATTTCTGCCGGAGCCTCCAAGGTTGCGGCGCTGCCTGCCGTGCGTGCTGCATTGTTGTTCCGTCAGCGGGTTTTCAACAAAGTCCCCGGTCTGGTTGGCGACGGGCGCGACATGGGGTCGGTCATTTTCCCCCGGGCCAGGCTCAAGGTCTTCCTGACCGCCAGTGCCGAAGCGAGGGCTGATCGTCGCTATAAGCAGTTGAAGGAAAAAGGATTCTCTGCTAATCTCACGGACCTTCTGCAAGACCTGCGGCAACGTGACGAGCGCGATTCTCAGCGCAGCGTGGCTCCGCTCAGGCAGGAGGCGGATGCCGAATTGCTCGACACCACCGGGCTCACCATCGAACAGGCGGTGACGCAGGTGCTGGATTGGAGCAGGAAAGCTTCGTTGTAAAGTGTTGCCGGCCGCCCTGGCCGGTAGCTTGTTTTAACCCTAACCCGCTGTGGATTTCACGGTTCGCAGCAGCATGAAAGTTCTCTCCGTCAATGGAATCTTTTGCTCAACTATTTGAAGAATCCCTGGCTCGCCAGGAAATGCGTCAAGGCGAAGTCATCACTGCAGAAGTGGTGCTCATCGATCACAACTTCGTTGTGGTCAATGCCGGCCTGAAATCCGAGTCGTATGTTCCGCTCGAAGAATTCCTGAACGATCAGGGCGAACTGGAAGTTGCCGTTGGCGATTTCGTCCAGGTCGCAATCGAAATGCTGGAAGACGGCTACGGCGCAACCCGCCTGTCGCGCGACCGCGCCAAGCGTATCGCCGCCTGGAACTTCCTGGAACAGGCCCTGAACGACAACTCCCTGGTCACCGGCACCATCACCGGCAAGGTCAAGGGCGGCCTCACCGTCATGTCCAACGGCGTCCGCGCATTCCTGCCGGGTTCGCTGGTCGACATGCGTCCGGTCAAGGACACGACCCCGTACGAAGGCAAGACCCTCGAATTCAAGGTCATCAAGCTCGATCGCAAGCGCAACAACGTCGTGATGTCCCGTCGTGCCGTGCTCGAAGCTACCGCTGACAAGGATCGCGAAAAGCTCCTCGAGAACCTCAAGGAAGGTACTGTCGTCAAGGGTATCGTCAAGAACATCACCGATTACGGTGCGTTCGTCGACCTCGGCGGTATCGATGGCCTGCTGCACATCACCGACCTGGCCTGGCGCCGTGTCCGTCACCCGTCCGAAGTTCTGGCCGTGGGCGACGAAGTGACCGCCAAGATCCTCAAGTTCGACGCAGAAAAGAACCGCGTCTCCTTGGGCATGAAGCAACTGGGCGACGATCCGTGGGTTGGTATTGCCCGCCGTTACCCGGCTGGTACCCGCCTGTTCGGCAAGGTCACCAACCTGACCGACTACGGTTCATTCGTTGAAATCGAACAAGGCATCGAAGGTCTGGTTCACGTTTCCGAAATGGATTGGACCAACAAGAACGTTCATCCGTCCAAGGTTGTTTCCCTGGGTGATGAAGTCGAAGTCATGATCCTCGAAATCGACGAAGAGCGTCGCCGTATCTCCCTCGGCATGAAGCAGTGCCTGCCGAATCCGTGGGACGATTTCGCGATGAACCAGAAGAAGGGTGACAAGGTCAAGGGCGCTATCAAGTCCATCACCGACTTCGGTATCTTCATCGGTCTGCCTGGTGGCATCGATGGTCTGGTTCACCTGTCCGACCTCTCCTGGTCTGCGACCGGCGAAGAAGCCATCCGCAACTTCAAGAAGGGTGACGAAGTTGAAGCCGTCGTTCTCGGCATTGATGTCGAGAAGGAACGCATCTCCCTCGGCATCAAGCAGCTCGAAGGCGATCCGTACACCAACTTCATTGCTACCCACGAAAAGAACAGCATCGTGCGCGCTACCGTCAAGACGGTTGATGCCCGCGGCGCCGTGATGACGCTGGATGGCGAGAACGAAGGTTACCTGCGCGCTTCCGAGTTCTCCCGTGATCGTATCGACGACCTGTCGCAGCACCTCAAGGTGGGTGACGAGGTTGAAGTCATGATCATCAACGTGGATCGCAAGACCCGTGGTATCAACCTGTCCGTCAAGGCCAAGGATCAAGCCGAACAGCACGAAGCAATGCAGAAATTCTCTGCAGAGTCGAACTCCGCTGCTTCCGGTACGACCAACCTGGGCGCCCTGCTGAAGGCCAAGCTCAACCAGCAAGGCTGATAGGTTCAAGGCATGACCAAATCCGAGCTCATCGCCCGACTGGCGGAGCGTTTTCCGCAGTTGGTGGCGAAGGATGCTGATTTTGCGGTCAAGATGATTCTCGATGCGATGTCCGACGCACTTGTGCGCGGGGATCGTATCGAGATCCGCGGATTCGGCAGCTTTGCGCTCAACTACCGGCCCCCACGCACCGGCCGTAACCCCAAATCGGGGGATAAGGTCAGTGTTCCTGCCAAATGGGTTCCCCATTTCAAGGCAGGGAAGGAATTACGTGAGCGGGTCGATCAGTCGATCTGACGTCGTGCAGGTACAGTGTGGTAGATTCGGGGCGGTGAATGATTTCACTGCCCCTTTTTATTTGAATGCCATGACAGTTCTGAACTGGGCCATACGGCTCACCCTGTTTTCATTTCTGGTCGTTTTTGCGTTCCAGAATACCGATCCGGTAAGTCTGAATTTCCTGTCTGGGCAGGTCTGGCAGGCACCGCTGGTCATTATCCTGCTGGTCTTCTTCGCCGGTGGGGCCATTCTCGGCCTGCTCTCCGTACTCGGTGTCATCTACCGCCAGCGACGCGAAATTTCCCGCCTCAAGCAGTCTGCCGACAAGCCATCTCCGGTCGTTTTGCCGGAGCTACCGCCTAATTTATGAACGATTTTTTCGAATACTGGCAACTCCTGCTGATCCCTTTGTTCTTTGGTCTGGGTTGGGCTGCAGCACGGGTCGATATGCGTCAGGTTGTGCACGAATCGCGTGCCTTGCCGCGCTCCTATTTTCAGGGTTTGAATTTCCTGCTCAATGAGCAGCCCGACAAGGCGATTGACTCCTTCCTTGAGGTCGCCAAGGTTGACTCCCAGACCGTCGAGTTGCACTTTGCACTGGGTAACCTGTTTCGCCGGCGTGGTGAAACCGAGCGCGCCATCCGCATGCACCAGAATCTGATCGACCGACTCGATTTGAGCGACGCTGTCAGGCTGCACGCACTTTCCGAGTTGGGTCAGGACTACCTCAAGGCAGGTTTGCTTGATCGTGCCGAGGAAATTTTCAACAAGATGATTGGTACAACCTACGAGGAAGATGCCAAGCGCAATCTGCTGGAAATTTATCAAGTCGAAAAAGAGTGGCTGAAGGCCATCGACATCGCGCGCGAATTGCCCGATGTCGCCTCGCAGCGCGAAATTGCCGAGTATTACTGCGAGTTGGCGGCAAACGAAATCATGCGCTCAAAACCAGACTCGGCGCGCGAGTATCTTGATACGGCGATGCAGCAAAACCGTAAATGCGTTCGTGCCAGTCTGTTGCAGGGCGACCTGTTGTTGCAGGAAGGCAAGCCGGAAGAGGCGATCGATGCCTGGCAGCGTATCGAGCAGCAGGATCCAGCCTATCTCGCCCTTGTTTCGCAGCGTTTGCTCGATACTTACCGCAAGCTTGAGCGTCGCGAAGAGGGTATCGCCCTGCTCAGCGGTTATCTCGAACGCTATCCCTCGCTCGATTTGATGGAAGTTGTCTATCAGCTGATCCTGGAGGGCGAGGGTAGCGAGGCGGCTTATCGCATGGTGCGCGCCGAACTGCAGCGCAATCCAACACTGCTGGGCCTGGAGAAACTGATGGGGGCACGTTTGCCGCTCGTTTCACCAGAAGTACGCCCTGATGTCGAGTTGGCGCGGACCATCATTCAAGGCTATACCAAGCGCCTGTCGCGTTATCGGTGCGATAATTGCGGCTTTAAAGCCCGCCAGTTCTACTGGCGTTGCCCGGCCTGCGGTGGTTGGGAAACCTACCCGCCACGGCGCAGTGAAGAATTCGATCAAACATTGTAGGAAGCATTCATGAAAATTACCGTCGTCGGTACAGGCTATGTTGGCCTGGTCAGTGGTACCTGCCTGGCAGAAGTAGGCAATGATGTTCTTTGTCTCGATCTTGATCCGGAAAAGATCCGCATTCTCGAAGAGGGCGGTATCCCGATTTATGAACCGGGCTTGCAGGAAATGGTTCGCCGCAATGTAGCCGCGGGTCGCCTGCACTTCACGACCGATGTTGAGAAGGCTGTCCAGCATGGCACCATCCAGTTCATTGCCGTGGGCACGCCGCCTGATGAAGATGGTTCGGCCGATCTGAAATATGTGCTGGCTGCAGCGCGCAGCATCGGTCGCACGATGACCGATTACAAAGTGATCGTCGATAAGAGCACCGTGCCGGTCGGTACTGGCGAAAAGGTCAAGGCGGCAATTGCCGATGAATTGGCCAAGCGTGCGGTCAACATCCCCTACAGCGTCGTTTCCAATCCGGAATTCCTCAAGGAAGGCGCGGCCGTCGAAGACTTCATGCGGCCGGACCGCATTGTCGTCGGCGCCGAGGAAGAACAGGCCATTCATCTGATGCGCGCACTCTATGCGCCGTTCCAGCGTAACCATGAGCGCCTGATCATTACCGACGTGAAGAGCGCCGAGCTGATCAAATACGCCGCCAACGCCATGCTGGCCACGCGCATCAGCTTCATGAACGAACTGGCCAATCTGGCTGAAGTGCTCGGCGCCGACATTGAAATGGTCCGCCAGGGCATTGGTTCTGACCCGCGCATCGGCTACCACTTCCTGTATCCCGGTTGTGGCTACGGCGGCTCCTGCTTCCCGAAGGATGTCAAGGCGCTGATCAAGACCGCTGCCGACGATGCCAATATCGAACTCAAGGTGCTGACTGCCGTCGAAGAAGCCAACGATCTGCAGAAGCATGTGCTGAGCAAGAAAATCACGGCCCGTTTCGGTACCGATCTCAAGGGCAAGCATTTCGCCTTGTGGGGTCTGTCCTTCAAGCCCAATACCGACGATATGCGCGATGCGCCGAGCCGTGAGTTGATCGCCGACCTGTTTGCCGCCGGTGCGACGGTGACGGCTTACGATCCGGTCGCCATGCATGAAACGCAGCGTATTTTCGGTGACGAGGCTCGCCTGAAATATGCTGAAAATCCGATGGGCGCACTGGATAAAGCCGACGCGCTGGTCATCGTGACCGAATGGAAGGAATTCCGTAGCCCGGATTTCGACGCCATCAAGCAGAGCCTGAAGAATCCGGTGATTTTCGACGGCCGTAATCTTTACGATCCGAAGTTCGTCCGGGATTCCGGGATCGAGTACTTCGCCATCGGACGGTAAGCCGCATGCTGGATAAAGTTGCCCAGGTTCGCCTGCTCGTGGTCGGTGATGTGATGCTCGACCGTTACTGGTTTGGCGACGTCAGCCGCATTTCGCCGGAAGCGCCGGTGCCGGTGGTCAAGGTCGAGCGCATCGAAGAGCGCCTTGGCGGTGCCGCCAACGTGGCGCGCAATGCCGCCGCTGTCGGCGCCCGGACGGCCTTGCTGTCGGTTGTCGGCGACGATGATGCAGGTCGCACCTTGTCGCGTCTGCTGGCCGACGGTCAAATCGATGCCGGTTTGCATGTCGACCGCGAAATCGATACCACCGTCAAGTTGCGCGTCATCGGCCGTCAGCAGCAGTTGCTGCGAATCGATTTCGAAACCGCGCCATCGCACGAAATTCTCCAGGCCAAGCTGGCCGAGTTCGGAAAGCGCGTCGCCGAATCCGACGTCGTCATCCTGTCGGATTACGGCAAGGGCGGCCTGACGCACATTACGGAAATGATCCGGCTGGCGCGTGCCGCCGGCAAGCCGGTGCTGGTCGATCCGAAGGGCGATGATTACGCCAAGTACGCCGGTGCCACGGTGATTACGCCGAATCGCTCGGAACTGCGCGAAGTCGTCGGGCGCTGGGGTTCGGAAAAAGAACTGGTTGCCAAATCGCAGAAACTTCGCACCGATCTCGGCCTCGAAGCCTTGCTGGTGACGCGCAGCGAAGAGGGGATGACCCTGTTTGCGGCCGATGAAATTCACCACCAGCCGGCTCAGGCCCGTGAAGTGTTCGATGTTTCCGGTGCTGGCGATACTGTCATCGCCACGCTGGCTGTCATGCTCGCTGCTGGTGCCGGTTGGGCCGAAGCCATTCGTACGGCCAATGTGGCTGCCGGTATTGTGGTCGGCAAGCTGGGTACGGCTGTTGTGACTCGCGAAGAACTCGCTGCCGCTCTGTAAGGAATAAACATGTATATCGTCGTTACCGGCGCTGCCGGCTTTATCGGTTCCAATATCGTCAAGGCGCTCAATGAGCGCGGCGTGACCAAGATCATCGCGGTCGACAACCTGACCAAGGCCGACAAGTTCAAGAACCTGATCGATTGTGAAATTGCCGATTACCTCGACAAGCACGATTTCATCGAGCGCATCCAGGCCGGCCACTACGACGGCGAAATCGAAGCCATTTTCCACGAGGGTGCTTGCTCGGACACGATGGAAACCGACGGGCGCTACATGATGGAGAACAACTACCGTTACTCCCTCATTCTGCTCGACTGGTGCCAGGATCAGGACGTCCAGTTCCTCTACGCCTCAAGCGCAGCAACTTACGGCGGCAGCAATGTCTTCAAGGAAGAGCGCCAGTACGAAGGCCCGCTCAACGTTTATGGTTATTCCAAGTTCCTCTTCGACCAGGTCGTGCGCCAACGTCTGGCCAAGGAGCCTTCATCGCAGATCGTCGGTTTCCGTTATTTCAACGTTTACGGTCCGCGTGAAACGCACAAGGGACGCATGGCTTCGGTCGCCTTCCACAACTACAACCAGTTCAAGGCCGACGGCAAGGTGAAATTGTTCGAAGGTTCGCACGGCTATGAGAATGGTGGCCAGATGCGTGACTTCGTCTTTGTCGGCGATGTCGCCAAGGTCAATCTGTTCTTCCTCGATAACCCGGATAAATCGGGCATTTTCAATCTCGGCTCCGGTCGGGCGCAAAGCTTCAACGATGTTGCGGTTGCTGCGGTCAACGGCTGCCGCAAGGCCAAAAACGAAGAGGCGCTGACGCTTGACCAGCTGCGTACGCAAGGCCTGCTCGAATACACCGCTTTCCCGGAAGCATTGAAAGGCAAGTATCAGGCTTTTACCCAGGGCGATCTGACCCGTTTGCGCGCTGCCGGTTACGAAGCACCGATGGCGACGGTCGAAGAAGGCGTCGGCCAGTACATCGAATGGCTCCATAAAAATGTATAAGACGCTGCAGGATTTCGTCGGCAATACGCCGCTGGTTCGTCTGGTACGTATTCCCGGTGCCGAGAATGATCGGCGCGGCAATGTCATCCTGGCCAAGCTGGAAGGCAATAATCCGGCGGGTTCGGTCAAGGACCGGCCGGCGCTGTCGATGATCGTGCGTGCCGAAGCACGTGGCGACATCAAGCCGGGCGATACGCTGATCGAGGCAACCTCCGGCAACACCGGCATTGCGCTGGCCATGGCAGCGGCGATGAAGGGTTACAAGATGATCCTCGTCATGCCGGAAAACCAGAGCGTCGAACGTCGCCAGAGCATGCGCGCCTTCGGTGCCGATCTGGTCCTGACGCCGAAAGATGGCGGTATGGAGCTGGCGCGCGACGTGGCCGAGAAAATGCGCGATGAAGGCAAGGGCATCATCCTCGACCAGTTCGGCAATCCGGATAACCCGCTCGCCCACTTCGAAGGCACCGGCCCGGAAATCTGGCGCGATACGGCTGGCAAGGTGACGCACTTTGTTTCCAGCATGGGAACGACCGGCACGATCATGGGCACCTCGGCTTACCTGAAGGCGCAGAACAAGGCGATCCAGATTGTTGGCTGCCAGCCGGAAGAGGGCAGCCAGATTCCCGGTATCCGCAAATGGCCGGAAGCTTACCTGCCCAAGATTTACGATAAAACCAACGTCGACCGCATCGAATACGTTAGCCAGGCTGATGCCGAGGCGATGACGCGCCGTCTGGCCATGGAAGAGGGTATCTTTGCCGGGATTTCCTCCGGCGGTGCGCTGGCCGTAGCCTTGCGTCTGTCGCAAACGCTCGAAAACGCCGTCATCGTCAGCATCATTTGCGACCGGGGCGATCGTTACCTGTCGACGGGTGTTTTCCCGGCATGAAGCCGGTTCTCGTTTTTGACATCGAGACGATTCCCGATGTCGCCGGTTTTCGTCGGCTCAATGACCTGCCGGGCGAGCTTTCCGATGACGAGGTTGCCGAACTTGCCTACCAGCAGCGCCGAGCCAAGACCGGCAATGATTTCCTGCAGTTGCACCTGCAACGCATCGTTACCATTTCCTGCGCGCTGCGCACCAGTGAAGGGCTGAAAGTCTGGTCGCTGTCAGAGCCGGCGCATGGCGAAGGCGAGATCATCCAGCGTTTCTTCGACGGCATCGAGAAATTCACGCCCCAGATCGTTTCCTGGAACGGCAGCGGTTTCGACCTGCCGGTGCTGCACTACCGCGGCATGCTGCATGGCGTTTCAGCGCCGCGCTACTGGGACATGGGTGACGGCGATTACGCCGACAGCCGCGACTTCAAGTGGAACAACTACATCAGCCGCTACCACACGCGCCATCTTGACTTGATGGACCTGCTTGCCCTTTACAATGCCCGCGCCAACGCGCCGCTCGACGATCTGGCCAAGCTCTTCGGTTTTCCCGGCAAGCTCGGGATGGATGGTGGCAAGGTCTGGGAAGCCTGGCAAGGCGGCAAGGCTGCGGATATTCGCGATTACTGCGAAACCGATGTGATCAATACCTATCTGGTCTATAACCGTTTTCGCCGTTTGCGCGGTGAACTGACAGCGGAAGAGGAAATCGCCGAAGGCGAATTCGTCAAGGCGCACCTGGCCAAAATCGGCGCGCCCCACTGGCAGGAGTTTCTCGCCGCCTGGCGCTGATCCGGCGTAGCACGGCGTTATAATTGCAAGTTCTCAAAACCTAAACGCAGAGAGATAAAAGATGGCCCTTAATAACGTTTCTTCCGGCAAGTCCCTTCCCGATGATTTCAACGTGATTATCGAAATCACGGCCCATTCCGACCCCGTTAAGTACGAAGTCGACAAGGAATCCGGCGCGATCTTCGTTGACCGTTTTATGGGTACCGCCATGCACTATCCGTGCAACTACGGCTACATCAACAACACCATCGCCGGCGACGGTGATCCGGTTGACGTGCTGGTTGTCACCCCGTTCGGCCTGCCGCCGGGCGTTGTTGTCCGCTGCCGTCCGCTCGGCATGCTGGCCATGGAAGACGAAGGTGGCCAGGACGCCAAGCTGCTGGCCGTGCCGGTCGACAAGCTGACCCCGCTGTACAAGGATGCCAAGTCCTTCGAGGACATTCCGCAGATCCTGCGCGACCAGATTTCCCATTTCTTCGAGCACTACAAGGATCTCGAAAAAGGCAAGTGGGTCAAGGTCAAGGGCTGGGAAGGCATCGAAGCTGCCCGCAAGGAAGTCATGGACGGCGTTGCCCGTTACCAGGCTGAAGCCAAGTAATACTGACGGAAACTTATGCTGCGTATCGCCGTTGCCCAGTTCAACGCCACCGTCGGTGACCTGACGGGCAACGTCGAACGTATCGTAAAGTGCGCCACCGAGGCAAAGGCCCGGGGCGCCCAGGTGCTGCTCACGCCGGAACTGGCGTTGTGCGGCTACCCGCCGGAAGACCTGTTGCTGCGCCCGGATTTCTACCGGGCCTGCAATCAGGCACTGGATGACCTAGCTAGCCGTGTCGAGGGTATTGCCCTGGTCATCGGCCACCCGGAAGAGAGCGAAGGTCGCCGCTACAATGCGGCCACGGTCATTGAAAATGGCCTGAAAAAGGCGGTCTACCGCAAGGTTCGCCTGCCCAATTACGAAGTGTTCGACGAGAAGCGCTATTTCGATGCCGGCACCGATGCCTGCGTCGTCAGCATTGCCGGCGTACGTTGCGGCATCAACATCTGTGCCGACATCTGGGAATCCGGCGCGGCCGAAATGGCTCACGCTGCCGGTGCCGAACTGCTCCTCGTCCTCAATGCCTCACCATGCCATCTCGACAAACACAGCCAGCGCGCCCAGGTACTCGGCGATCGCGTTGCAGCGACCGGTATCCCGGCGATTTACTGCAACCTGGTCGGCGGTCAGGATGAGTTGGTTTTCGACGGCGCTTCCTTTGCGCTTGACGCAGCCGGCCAGTGCCGGATGCGTCTCGGCCAGTTTGTCGAAGCGCTGGGTATCGTCGATTACGCTGCCGGCAAGTTGCATTCCACCGATCAGGCGACAGAGTTGTCGCTCGAAGCCGAGGCTTATCAAGCCTTGGTGCTCGGCGTGCGCGACTACATCGGCAAGAGCGGTTTCAAGGGTGCGATCATCGGTCTTTCGGGCGGTATCGACTCAGCCCTGACCTTGTGTGTCGCGGTCGACGCGCTGGGGGCCGACAAGGTGCACGCGGTGATGATGCCGTCGCCCTACACGGCGCAGATGAGTCTTGACGATTCGCGCGAGATGATCCGCCAACTAGGTTGCAGCTATAACGAAATTGCCATCGAGCCGGCGATGCAGACTTACGCCGCGATGCTCGATCCTTTGTTCGCCGGCCTGCCGGCCGATACGACCGAAGAGAATATCCAGGCACGGATTCGCGGCAATATCCTGATGGCGCTTTCCAACAAGACCGGAAAACTGGTCCTGACGACCGGCAACAAGTCGGAAATGGCCGTTGGCTACTGCACGCTCTATGGCGACATGGCCGGTGGCTTCGCGGTCATCAAGGATGTTTACAAGACCCTGGTCTACCGCCTGTCGGTCTATCGCAACACCTTGTGCCAGGGCGAGCCGGTCATCCCGGAAAACATCATCGTCCGGCCGCCGTCGGCCGAGTTGAAGCCGGATCAGACCGATCAGGATTCGCTGCCGCCGTACGAAGTGCTCGATGCCATCGTTCGCGCCTACATGGAAGAAGATCGCAGCCCGCGCGAGATCATCGCGGCCGGCCTGCCTGAGGCCGATGTACGGCGCGTTGTTCGCCTGTTGCGCATCGCCGAATACAAGCGGCGCCAGTCGCCGGTCGGCATTCGAATAACGCCGCGCGGTTTCGGCAAGGATTGGCGGTATCCTATAACCAACCGCTACCAAGACGAATTTTAAGAAACTGAATCCTGAGGACACGAACCATGAAAAAAATTGAAGCCATCATCAAGCCGTTCAAGCTCGACGAAGTGCGCGAAGCGCTGTCCGAAGTCGGTATCACCGGCCTGACCGTGACCGAAGTCAAGGGGTTCGGCCGCCAGAAGGGCCATACCGAGCTGTATCGCGGTGCCGAGTATGTCGTCGATTTCCTGCCCAAGATCAAGATCGAAATCGTCGTTGCCACCGAAACGACCGAAGCCGCCATCGATGCAATCATCAAGGCTGCCCGCACCGGCAAGATCGGTGACGGCAAGATTTTCGTCACGCCGGTTGAGCAGATCGTCCGCATTCGCACCGGTGAAATGAACGAATCAGCGATTTAATCGCGGATGGCCAATCAGGACGAATACGATATTCTCGATCTCAGGGATCGTTTGCTCGATTTTCTGGGAACTGATTACAAGGCCTATCCCGTCCAGCTGGAAAAGCAGTTTCCACGGATTCTGTCGAATCTCGTCAAATTATGGGGAACGCCAGCATTCGACGCGTATCTTTCCGGCCTGATCGTTTCTGATCGGCCGGATCGCAAGGGTTTTCCTCCGGAAATTGCCGTCGAGCTTTTTCACCTGTCGTCTGTTTATGACAGTCACTCCGGCAAGAAAGCCGCCTCCGGAACCGGCTGGGCAACGCTGGATGAAGGTGATTTGTACAAGAAGTAGCCGGCATGCCTGCCGTGCTGCGGTCAACCCCTCAGGTTGGCCATTTTTCTTTGGGTCTTGAGCAGAACGATGACGGCACCTTCGCCGCCATCCTGCGGTTTGGCCTGACAGTAGGCCAGAACTTCGATTTTCTGCATCAGCCAGCCACGCACCAGGCGACGCAACACCGCATCGCGCCCGGGCGAGCCGTAGCCTTTGCCGTGGATGACGCGCACGCACCGGGTGCCGTGCCGGTTGCATTCAGCCAGAAAGACGCCCAAGGCTGAGCGGGCTTCGTCGCGATTCAATCCATGCAGGTCAATTTCAGCCTGCAAGACCCAGCGCCCGCGGCGCAAATCCTTCAAGACGCTGTGGGCAATGCCGTTGCGCAGGTAAATCGGTTCGTCTCCACCTTCGAGGCGGTCCTGCAAGCCAATCTGGCCATGCAGGCTTTCATGCAGTGCGGCTTGTTCGTCCGCCAGGTGTTGCAAGGGGCGGGGAGGCGGCAGGGGTGTGCGATGTTGCACGCGGTCCGTCCGGGGCAGTGGCCGGGCATCGGCAACTGCGGCCCGAAAGGCCGCGAGGTCGTCGGGGTCGATCAAGTCTCCCCCGAAAAATCAGTTCAGCTGGTCCAGGTAACGCTCGGCATCGAGTGCCGCCATGCAGCCGGTACCGGCCGAGGTGCAAGCCTGACGATAGACGTGGTCCTGAACATCGCCAGCGGCAAAAACGCCCTTGATGCTGGTCTGCGTCGCATTGCCCTTGCGGCCCATTTCGGTCACCAGGTAGCCACCTTCCATTTCAAGCTGGCCCTCGAAAATGTCGGTGTTCGGCTTGTGACCGATGGCGATGAAAACGCCATGCACATCGATATCCTGCGCTGCGCCATTCTGCACATTCTTGACGCGCAGGCCGGTCACGCCTGAGTCATCGCCCAGTACTTCATCAAGGGTGCTGTTCCACAGGATCGTGACCTTGCCGGCCTTTTCCTTTTCGAACAGCTTGTCCTGCATGATTTTTTCAGCTTTGAACTTTTCGCGGCGGTGAATAACCGTGACATGGCTGGCGATATTGGCCAGGTAAAGTGCTTCCTCGACGGCCGTATTGCCGCCGCCGACGACGGCAACCGGCTTGTTGCGATAGAAGAAGCCATCGCAGGTGGCGCAGGCCGAAACACCCTTGCCGGAGAATTTTTCTTCGGACGGCAGGCCAAGGTATTGAGCCGAGGCGCCGGTTGCGATGATCAGTGCGTCGCAGGTATAGGTGCCGCTGTCGCCGATCAGCGTGAACGGCTTTTCAGTCAGCTTGGCGGTGTGGATGTGGTCGAAGATCATTTCGGTTTCGAAGCGGCGGGCGTGGGCTTCGAAGCGGGCCATCAGTTCAGGGCCTTGCACACCATCGGCATCGGCCGGCCAGTTGTCGACCTCGGTCGTCGTCATCAGTTGGCCGCCTTGGGCCATGCCGGTGATCAGGACAGGTTTGAGATTGGCGCGGGCGGCGTAGACCGCAGCGGTATAACCGGCAGGGCCGGAACCGAGAATGATAAGGGGGCAGTGGCGGCTGGGCTGGGACATGATGATCCTCTTGGGTGATTGATCGGAAAATTATAGCCTCCTCAGAGGCCTTGAATTTCCCCGAGTTCCCGTTGAGTATGGGAAAGAGGTTTATAATCATCGCGTAACTCCATGAACGGAAACTGATTTGTGTCGATGATAAATTTCAGAATGAGTTGCGAGGTTGAGGGCAAAGCGTTCATGTTTTCCGGTGTGTCGATGCCGGAAGTTTCATTTTTCCCGGATTTGTCATGCCATTCCCGGCCAGGGAGAGCGGTGTGGCAATCCTTCAGACAGGTAGCGAAGCAGGATATGGTTGGAATGACAGGTGAACTTGGCGTCGGATACGACGGAATCGGGCGGTTTGGCGTGCCTTGTTCGACTTACGAGGAGGCTTGAGCATGGGTGTCCGCAGTTCTGACCGCAATCGCAATGCACCGAGCCCCTTGCCGGACAAGATCGGTGGCCTGCTACAAGAGTCCCGCTGGCTGGGCCTGGGCGCCATTGCCCTGTTTCTTGGCATGGCCCTGTGGGGATTCAGCAAGGAAGATCCGGGCTGGTCGCATACGGTCATGGCGAACACCATTCACAATCCGGCCGGTCGTGCAGGGGCGTGGATTTCGGACCTGATGCTCTACATTTTCGGATTTTCCGCCTGGTGGTGGATTGTCCTGCTCGGCATGTTTGTCTGGTGGGGCGTTCGCCACATCAACGCGCAGGATGGCGAGGAGCGCCATCCGCTGTACATCGCGCTGCTCGGCTTTGTCTTCCTGCTGCTGGCCAGTTCGTCACTGGAAGCCTTGCGCTTCTATTCGGCCCGACTGGAATTGCCGTTGAGCCCGGGCGGCATGCTCGGGCTTGAGATGAGCCGTGTGCTTGAGTCGCAAATGGGTTTTACCGGATCAACCCTGCTTTTGCTGGCTTGCCTTGCGGTCGGCTGGAGTGCTTTTTCCGGCATGTCGTGGTTATGGGCTTTTGAACGGCTGGGTGCCGGGCTGGAAACTTTCATCGGTTTCTTCTATGGCCGGGTCGATACCTGGCGCGATCGCCAGATCGGCAAGGAAGTCGCCCAGCAGCGCGAAGTGGTCGTCGAGGAAGAAAAGCGCCGCGTCGAGCTGCACGATCCGATCATCATCGAAACACCGGCCCCGGTCGAAGTCCCGGTCTCGAAAAAGGCGGAAGCCCGCCTTGAGCGCGAAAAACAGGTGGCACTCTTCCCCGAGGCGATCATTGGCGGCCAATTGCCACCGCTGCACTTGCTTGATCCGGCACCGCCGCCGACCGAAACGGTCAGCCCGGAAACGCTGGAATACACCTCACGCCTGATCGAGCGCAAGCTGGCCGATTTTGGCGTCCAGGTCAAAGTGCTGGCGGCGATGCCCGGCCCGGTCATCACCCGCTACGAAATCGAACCGGCGGTCGGCGTCAAGGGCGCGCAGATTGTTAATCTGGCGCGCGATCTGGCCCGTGCGTTGGCCATGGTGTCGATCCGCGTCGTTGAAACGGTGCCCGGCAAGTCGTGCATGGCGCTCGAACTGCCCAACCCCAAGCGGCAGACGGTCAAGTTGTCCGAGATCATCTCCAGTAAGCCGTACAACGACATGAGCAGTCCGCTGACCGTCTGCCTCGGCAAGGATATCGGCGGTTTGCCGGTGGTCGCCGATCTGGCCAAGACGCCCCACCTGCTGGTCGCCGGTACGACCGGTTCCGGCAAGTCGGTCGGCGTCAATGCGATGATTTTGTCCATGCTCTACAAGGCCGAGCCGGATCAGGTGCGCCTGATCATGGTCGACCCCAAGATGCTCGAACTGTCGATCTACGAGGGCATTCCGCACCTCTTGGCGCCGGTCGTCACCGACATGAAGCAGGCGGCCAACGCGCTGCACTGGTGCGTGACCGAAATGGAGAAGCGCTACAAGCTGATGTCGGCCATGGGCGTGCGCAACATCGCTGGCCTGAATACCAAGATCAAGGATGCCGAGAAGCGTGGCGAGCACATCCCGAACCCGCTGACGCTGACCCCGGAAACCCCGGAGCCACTGCAGACCATGCCGTTCATCGTCGTCATCATCGACGAACTGGCCGACCTGATGATGGTCGTCGGCAAGAAGGTCGAAGAGCAGATTGCCCGTCTCGCCCAGAAGGCACGCGCTTCCGGCATTCACCTCGTGCTGGCGACGCAGCGTCCGTCAGTCGATGTCATTACCGGCCTGATCAAGGCCAACATCCCGACCCGTTTGTCCTTCCAGGTTTCCAGCAAGATCGACTCACGCACCATCCTCGACCAGATGGGCGCTGAGGCGCTGCTTGGTCAGGGCGACATGTTGTATCTCGCACCCGGCACCGGTTATCCGACACGCGTGCATGGCGCCTTCGTTTCCGATGACGAAGTGCATCGCGTCGTCGAACACCTCAAGGCAACCGGTGCGCCGGAATACATCGAGGACATCCTCAACGGTTCCGGCGGTGATGACGAAGGTGGCGGCGAAGGTGGAGAAGGCAGTAACGATGCCGAGGCCGACCCGCTTTACGACCAGGCGGTCGATATCGTGCTCAAGAACAAACGTGCCTCGATTTCCCTCGTCCAGCGCCATCTGCGTATTGGTTACAACCGCTCGGCACGCCTGATCGAGGCGATGGAAAAAGCCGGGCTGGTCTCGTCGATGGATGGTCGTGGCGGCCGTGAAGTGCTGGCCCGCAAGGAAACCGAATGAAATTTGTCCAAAAAACGCTGTTGACCGCAGCAATTGCCATTTTCCCGCTGCTGGCCGAAGCTGGTGCGCTGGATCAGTTGCACCAGTTCCTGCAGAACACACGTACGCTGAAAGCTGAGTTTGCCCAGACGGTGATCGGCAAGAATGGCCGCAAGCCGCAGCAGTCGTCGGGTCTGGTCGCCATTTCCCGGCCCGGCAAGCTGCGCTGGGAAATCGTCAAACCCTACCCGCAACTGGTGGTCGGCGATGGCGACAAAATCTGGATTTACGATCCCGAATTGCAGCAAGTCACCGTGCGCAAGGCCGGCCAGGCGATTAGCGGTTCGCCGGCAGCATTGCTC
Source organism: Dechloromonas sp. TW-R-39-2 (assembly GCF_016864195.1). Taxonomy (NCBI): domain Bacteria; kingdom Pseudomonadati; phylum Pseudomonadota; class Betaproteobacteria; order Rhodocyclales; family Azonexaceae; genus Dechloromonas; species Dechloromonas sp. TW-R-39-2. The sequence continues at coordinate 2,558,842 of NZ_CP045202.1, read as the reverse complement.
TCCGGCAACAACGATCTGGAAAAGAATTTCACGCTGAAGGAAGCCGGCGAAGCCGAAGGCATGCTTTGGCTGGAAGCGACACCGAAAAACGGCGACAGCGGCTTTGACAAGGTTCGGCTGGGCTTTGCCAGCAGCGACCTGAAAGCCATGGAATTGCAGGACAGCTTCGGCCAGACGACGCTGATTCGCTTCAGCAAGGTCGAGCGCAATCCGGCTCTGTCCGCTGGCACCTTCAAATTCACCCCGCCCGCCGGGGTTGATGTCGTCGGCGAGTAATCCGGCGGTTGCCGCCACGCAGCATCGCGGTGGCCGGCAACCCGGTCATGCCGCGAGTGGCTGGCTCATGTAGCTGGCGGGCGGTGGATAGCTGCTCAGATTTTTGGCCTGTTTCGGGTCGTCGACCGCAGCAGGCCTGAAACCGTGCTTTGCCCAGAACGGCTGTGCGCCCTGGACCGAAACCAGCGCGGCGTGGCGAAGTTTCATTGACTGACCCGCCGCCAGTGCCTGCTTGATCAACTGCCCGGCCACGCCGCTTCCTCGCGCCTGCCGGGCAATCGCCAGATCGTGCAGGTACAGGCAATCACCTGTCTCTGATGGCGTAAACCCGGCACCAAGCGCCGTGATTTTGCCGTGCTGCGAGCGATAGCAGAACAGGTAGCCGGCCAGCCCTTTCCGGTCTTCGGCCACCCAGCAATAATCGGGTGAAACTTGCAGGCGCTGCGAAAAAACGCTTTCAGCCTCATTCATCGCCGGCGGATAGGCTTGCGCCTGTATCGCCATGACGGCTGGCAGATCGGCAGCGCGCATCTGGCGAATATCAGTATTGACCGACATCCGGCACCCGACTCAGGCCGGAGCTATGGGGGAACAGAGTTCGACCAGCGTGCCATCCGGGCAGCGCACGTAAGACACCGTTTGTCCCCACGGTTTTTCCTGGGGCGCCGACAGTTCAAGTGCACCCGCGGCAACGGCCCGACGATGGGCGGCGGCCACATCGTCGCTGACGAAGGCCAACTCCATGCCGAGCGGCTTTGCCGAGGTATCAGCCCGGACATGCCCACCGGGAAAGTTCATGTCGCCGAGCTCATGCGCGGCAAACGAAAGCGTCGTTTCGCCGCTCTGCAGTTCGCCGTAGCTGCCTGATTCGTGCAGAAAGCGGCGACTGAACCCGAAAGCCGTCTCGAAAAAAGCGAGTGAAGCGGCAACATCCGGGACATAAACAATGGTGTAGGCAAATTTCATGGCGGCAGCACGTTTGGCGACAGGGAGAAGCCCGGAGAATCGCAGCTTTCGCTACTGCCGGTCAAATCCGGCACCGGCCCGAATGTTAAAATCATCGCCTCTTTGGCCCTGTGCGCCTGTTTCTGATCGGATTTCCCCATGCATTTCGACGTCATCATCATCGGTTCCGGCGCGGCCGGCATGATGTGCGCGGCCCAGGCCGGGGCGCGGGGAAGGCGGGTCTTGCTGGTCGATCACGCGGCCAAAATCGGCGAGCGCATCCGCATTTCCGGCGGCGGACGTTGCAACTTTACCAACCGCACGGTCAGCGCCGACAACTACCTGTCGCAAAACCCACATTTCTGCCGCTCGGCGCTGGCTCGCTTCAGCCAGTACGACTTCATTGCGATGATCGAAAAGCGGCGAATCCCGTATCACGAACGCGAACACGGCCAGTTGTTCTGCGACGATTCGGCGGTCGAGATCATCGACATGCTGCGCGATGCCTGCGATGCCGTACAAGTGCGCTGGGTGCTTGACTGCGCGGTGCACGGCGTCGAGCACCACCCGGATGTCGAACACAAGCGTTACACCCTGCGCACGGCAAGCGGGACTTTCTCCTGCCAGTCGCTGGTCGTCGCCACGGGCGGACTGGCTATCCCGCAGATCGGCGCCAGTCCCTTTGGCTACAAGCTGGCCGAGCAATTCGGCATTCCGGTCGTTGCTCCCAAACCGGCGCTTGTCCCGTTGGCGCTCGGGCCGGAACTGCTGGCTCCGCTCAAACCGATGGCCGGCGCGACGCTCGATGCCACTGCCTGCTTCGAAGATGCCGCCTTCCGCGAGAACGTGCTGATCACCCATCGCGGCCTTTCCGGCCCAGCCATCCTGCAGGTGTCGAGCTACTGGCAAATGCAGGAGTACGGCGGGGGCAAGAAGCTGCCGGTCGAAATCAACCTGCTGCCCGGCCTCGATGCCGCTGCATGGCTGGCCGAGCACCGTCAGGGACGCATTCATCTGCCCAATCTGCTGGCCGAACACCTGCCGCGCCGCTTCGCGCAGGAATGGTGTCTGCTGCAGGGGGGAGAAAAATTCCAGACCCGGCCGATCAGTGAACTATCGAAGCGCGATCTCGATGCCGTCGCCAGAACCCTCAACGCCTGGCCGTTGATGCCGTCCGGCACGCTCGGTTTCGCCAAGGCTGAAGTGACCCTTGGCGGTGTGTCGACCGCAGCACTCTCGTCAAAAACCATGGAAGCCAAGGCCGCCCCCGGCCTCTACTTCATCGGCGAAGTGGTCGACGTTACCGGCTGGCTGGGTGGCTACAACTTTCAGTGGGCCTGGTCATCCGGCTGGGTCGCCGGGCAGTTCGCCTGATCTGATTCACCTGCAGGCCGGCTCAGGCTGGATAAGCCCCAGGCCAGCAACCACGTTATCAAAAGCCAGAAAGTCACGAGAAACATCCAGCCGAAACCAGTCGGCGCACACCATCCCCAACCGCAGGCCCCGTTATTCTGGAGTAAACCGGGTATCCCGATCTGGTGAAACAGGTAAATCGATAGATACGGAATCGCCAGCGCCAGACCGAGCGGTGAATCGAGATAGCCGGGCCAGATCAGCCCCGGTGAGGCCAGCAGTAGAAACAGCCCGATCAGTGATGCAAAAAACTTGAAGGTTCGTTGCTGGAACATGGTGAGTGGCTCAGGTGGGGTTGTGCGGATAAGGGGCGGCCCGCTTGCGGGACGTCCCAGTGGCCGAAGGCTGCGCCTTGACTGTGATGTTAGGCTGCCGAATCATATGCAAACCGGTCCGGACGCACAGCCAACCAAAAACCAGAGCGGAATACCAATAACGGCAAGCAGCACCAAACCACCAACGAACGTAGCCAGCCCGATGGTGATTTTTGGGCGCACCTTGTACCCGTAAACCGAATACACCATGATGAATGAGGCAAGGGCCACGAAGGCGGGGATGCTTTTTAGACGCAACGCAGTAGCCGCTGGAACTGTATTGATTAGGTATTCGGTGAGTAGCAATAGGGTGATGGCAATCCCGATTCCGATTAGCGACCATCTAAGGTGAAGCATTGTCGAGGCCTAACGTGGAAATAACCGGACTGCGCGGCTTCTCGCGCAGGTCCGGTTGATTGAAGGGTTGGGCGTCATTGCTATGACCTGCGGTACTGTAGGTAAATGAAATGGAGAGCGCAGATGGCTGGTGCAATATAAGCAGCTGAAAACAGTGGGCCATCTGCCCAACTAGAAACCTCAGAGAGCGCAAAACCCGCACCTACTACCCCAAGCCAAAATACGAAGCTAAACGCGAATTTCCGATTCGTTATGGTTGAAAGAGCCAAACGCCAGAACGCGAGGAGCGCAAGCAGGCAACCAACGAGCCATAGTGCTGACTTTGTAGCCGCAAGGGGAGACTGGCTGAACATCATAAGCGGCCCCAGCACCAGCCAAGGCAGAGCATATAGAGCCGCCGCAGTAATGGGGCCACCGCATAGAAGTGCCTCAAGCGTGAAGACGATAGAGATTCGCTTCATGACGCCCAACGTTGTAGGTAAGGGGCACTGCGCGGCGCTTTATCGCGCAGCGTCCAGCGACCGAAGGGAGCGGCCTTGACCGGATTGTTAGCCGTTTTAGAACTCACTGTCGTCAGCAATAGCTACCTTGTTATCTTTTAGGCATTGCTTTAGCTCTACGACTAATGCCTCGTAATCTGCCCGGTTTGTCACTAAAGCTAGCCGAGAGTCGATAGATAAACGCTGCTCCGGACTGAGATAGGGGGCACTGGCGCGAACCAAATAGTCGAAATGCCCTCGGGTTTTGGCGACATATGCATGCCTTCCTGCACCGACTACTATGAACGCTCCAAATAGAGCGAAAACTAGAGAGCCAATCAGATAGCGGCTTACTGTTGCTTGGTTGGTATTCGGCGCCGTATTAGCTCTTACTGAACGCATGGCGGTCATGACATAAAACATAACGCCAAGAATTAAGAGTGCAGTGGATTTAATCCAGGTGGATGGTAGGTTTGCTCGCCCAACTCTGCTGTAAATGTCGTTTACGACACTGTCAAAACCAAGTGATATGACTGTAAGTGCTGTCGAACCCAGGAATGAAAACCCTGGCTTGATTAGCTCCCATAAGCCAGAACCTAGCGCCCCTAGAACTAAGGTTCCAAGAATCCCGAGTAGTGTTTGTTTTTTCATGCCGGTAGAAGAGATGTAAAGAGGCTAACGTTGTAGGTAAGGGGCGCTGCGCGGCGCTTTTTCGCGCAGCGTCCAGCGACCGGAGGGAGCGGCCTTGACCGCAGTGTTAGGCATGGTTTTTTCAGTCGCCATATGTTTCACCTACAACGCCAGATGCACCATGCTCAGATTTGTCTAGCTCGACGAGTACCATTTTTTCGGAATCCTCTGGAAATGCACGGGTATCGTATTTGGCCCAGTTGTACTGACTACGAACGAAAGCCCAAATACCAACAACCCCAAGCAACGGAACGAGCCAGACGATTAAACACTGCGCAACCTTCTGGAATGACGAAAACATTGGGCATTTGATTACCAGCGCAGAAACACGAATGTTTGCGATGGCAATAACGCCAATTGCCGCAAGCGAGATGATGGAAAGAGGGCTCAACCTTGCTGCCTAACGTGGAGCTAACCCGACGCCCGTCAGGGCGGTCGGGTTGAGCGCAGGGTTAGAAGGATTTGCCGGGAAAGCGGCGGCGCAAGCGAACTGCTGGCAGCCGAGACCGCTGGTGGCAAACGGAAAGTACTGGGCAGTCGGAAATAACCCAAAACCCAGGGCTTTTGAATTTCGTTGAAATTTCCGGTTGACCGTAGCAGCGCCCAAAACGCTGAGCCGACAAGCCAAAACAAGCACGACGCCAAGAGCAAGCGACGGGACACCGAGCCGGATTGGCAAACCCTGTACGCTGCTAAAAAGAGGCGAGAGAAGCTTGATCACCATAAAAGACGGAGCGTTCTAACGTGAAGCTAACCGGCGCTGCGCGGCTTTATCGCGCAGCGTCCAGCGACCGCAGGGAGCGGGGTTGAGCGTAGTGTTAGGTTTGATGAGTGTCGGAGCCATTTTTATTGTTGATGGCCTTAACGATGTCGTTAATGCCGACACCAAACGCTACGAACGCAATGCCGTAGTTGGCAAAGCTGACCAATGGTTTGGATGACGAGAAAAACCACCCCCAAAGCATTGCGAAGCAGCCAAGCACAAGAAATTTGATTCCCGATCTGACCAAGCTCTTTGGCGGCATCATCATGACGAAACCTAACGTAGAGCTAACCGGCGCTGCGCGGCTTTATCGCGCAGCGTCCAGCGACCGAAGGGAGCGGGGTTGAGCGCCATGTTAGAGCGGTCACAGCCAAACGCCTGTAACAGCCATGCCGCCAAGAAGAAAGGCAAAAGCAAGCCAAAGCAGATTGATACTTTGAAGAAGATGAACTGCCCTTCTGCCATGAAAATGCCAGAAGGAATAGGCGATGAGTGCAACAGGCGCAACCAGAAGAAGACGGAATATCTCTCCAAATTCCGGGCGAGGAGAACCGATCATGCCAACCAAAATGGCGCCGACGCAGAGGACGGAAACGGCTGCACCATGCAGTGAAACGGCAATGCGTTGGGCGAGCGACTCAGTAGCCGGCGAAGCGCGGAAATAGACAAGACTTGTAACCAGCGGCACCGATGCGACCATCAGCCAGAACACCATTGCAGTCTTGAAAGTGAACATAGGACTAGATAGCTCTAACGTGAAAGTTCAGGGGCGCGGAGCCGGCTTGCCGGCGTAGCGTCCCTCTGGAACGGGATGTTAGGCATTTTTCTTTTTTGGCTTCAGTAGCGGAAGTTCATTGCCTGTAGCCTGAATTAATTGATTGAGCCAGTCTCGATCTTCCCAGAGGTCGGCGGTGATGAGCAGATGAGGTTTTGCACCAGGATATGGGGCACCTTCGATTACTTGTTCCACCATGCCTCGGCCTGCACTCGTTGGTTTGAGATACAACTGGTCATCGCAGACCAAAGCAACGGGTTTGCCAGCTAAGTAAAGGCAATACTCGCCAAACATTTTCTTCGTGCTCACATTGGCTAAACCTGCAAGCTGGTCTAGCAGAAAATCCATCGTGGCTTGAGATGTCGCCATATGCAATGCCTAACGTAGAGCTAACCGGCGCTGCGCGGCTTTATCGCGCAGCGTCCAGCGACCAAAGGGAGCGAGGTTGAGCGCCATGTTAGGTTGCGTTTCGCGGCAAACGCATATGAATAAGCGCAACTCGATTTGCTCTCTTGTCTTGCCGTTCCTCAATGCCATAAGGCTGAAACCCAAGCTTCGGATATAGCAGCAGGCCGGCAACGTTTTTATTGAAACACGACACAGTTACCTCGGTGGCCTGATGCTTCGAGAAAGCGATGCAAATCATACTTTCGATGAGATAGCGGGCCACACCGCGCCCACGGGCTGCCGGGGAAACGATGACGTTTCCAATGGAGCAACACCCACCAGCTTCCCAGCGGTAGAAGTTGGCGAAGGCGACAACTTCACCACCAAGTTCCACGACCGTTGAATCTGAACGCTGCGCGATTGCCTCCTGCAACTGCGATGCAGCCAGTGGGAATATTGCCTTTGGGAACAAGAAGAACAGCTCGTCTTCGCTTTGCGGAAAGCCGCAAATGAGTTGAATGTCTTCCTCGGCGACAGGGCGATGAGTCAGCGACATGCTTCAAGCAACCTAACGTTGGAGGTAAGGGGCGCTGCGCGGCGCTTTATCGCGCAGCGTCCAGCGACCGGAGGGAGCGGCCTTGACCGCAGTGTTAGAAGGGTTTGCCGGGAAAGCGGTGACGCAAGCGAACGGCTGGCAGCCGCGACCGCCGGTGGCAAACGGAAAATGCCGAGCAGTCGGGAAAGCCCCCAAACCGGAGGATTTTGAATTTGGCTGAAATTTCCGGTTGACCGTAGCAACGCCGAAAACGCTGAGCCGACAGGCCAAAACCGGCACGGAGCCAAGAGCAAGCGACGGGAAGCGAAGTGACATGAGAAACCGGAACCTTCTAACGTTGTAGGTAAGGGGCGCTGCGCGGCGCTTTTTCGCGCAGCGTCCAGCGACCGGAGGGAGCGGCCTTGACCGCAGTGTTAGGCATGGTTTTTTCAGTCGCCATATGTTTCACCTACAACGCCAGATGCACCATGCTCAGATTTGTCTAGCTCGACGAGTACCATTTTTTCGGAATCCTCTGGAAATGCACGGGTATCGTATTTGGCCCAGTTGTACTGACTACGAACGAAAGCCCAAATACCAACAACCCCAAGCAACGGAACGAGCCAGACGATTAAACACTGCGCAACCTTCTGGAATGACGAAAACATTGGGCATTTGATTACCAGCGCAGAAACACGAATGTTTGCGATGGCAATAACGCCAATTGCCGCAAGCGAGATGATGGAAAGAGGGCTCAACCTTGCTGCCTAACGTTCAGTAGGCACCTTGGCAGGTGCCTACTTCATGCCATGGTGGTGTATATGAAGAAATTTTTGATGCTAACATCATGATTTGTTTGGTTCGTTGAGTGAGTGTTATGACTGGAGAAAAGGTTTCTACACCACAGGCGCCCAAGTTGTTGGATTTGGTGCGTGAACGATTGCGCGTGAAGCATTACAGCATTCGAACCGAAACGCAATATGTTCAATGGATACGCCGTTTCATCCTTTTTCATCACAAACGGCATCCCCGTGAGATGGGCGTTAAGGAGGTCGAGGCCTTTCTGACGCATCTTGCTGTGGAGGGGCGGGTGGCAGCGTCGACGCAGAATCAGGCCTTGTCCGCCTTACTTTTTCTTTACCGTGAGGTGCTCGCGGTTAATCTGCCGTGGCTGGATGGTGTGGTGCGGGCCAAGCAGCCGCAGCGCCTGCCGGTGGTGCTGACGCGTCAGGAAGTCGGCCTGTTGCTTGATCGCATGAGTGGTCTGCCCGGATTGATGGTGCGCCTGCTTTACGGCACCGGCATGCGTTTGATGGAGTGTGTCCGTCTGCGGGTCAAGGATATTGATTTCGAACGGGCCGAGGTTGTGGTGCGCGATGGCAAGGGGGCGAAGGACAGGGTAACGATGCTGCCGCAATCGTTAATTCCGCCGCTACAGGATCATTTGCGTTGGCGCCGGCAGCTATATCTTGACGACTACGCGCGGGGGCGTGCGGCGGTTTATATGCCGGATGCGCTTGACAGAAAATATCCGCATGCGGCCAGTGAATGGTCATGGCAATACGTCTTCCCGGCTCTGGGTTATTCGCTTGATCCGCGCAGCGGCGAGGAGCGCCGCCATCATCTTGATGAGAAAGCGTTGCAGCGGGCGGTGAAGAAGGCGGTGCAGGCCAGCGGCCTGGTCAAATTGGCGACGCCGCACACCTTGCGCCATTCTTTCGCGACGCATCTGCTGCAGTCCGGTTACGATATCCGCACCGTGCAGGAATTGCTCGGGCATGCGGACGTGGCAACCACAATGATTTATACGCATGTGCTGAACAAGGGAGGGCGCGGCGTGACTTCACCGCTCGATACCATTTAAAGAACAATGTCTGAAGACCTTTTTTCCCCCGCCGTCGATCCAACGCTCAACCAGCCGCTCGCCGAGCAGCTTCGGCCGCAAACACCGGATGATGTGATCGGCCAGCAGCACTTGCTCGGGCCGGGCAAGCCCTTGCGTCTGGCGTTTGAGTCGGGTTTGCCGCATTCGATGATTCTCTGGGGGCCGCCGGGGGTGGGCAAGACGACGCTGGCGCGGATGATGGCAACGCAGTTCCAGTGCGAATTCATTGCGCTTTCGGCGGTTTTTTCCGGCATCAAGGAAGTGCGCGAGGCGGTTGCACAGGCTGAAATATGGCGCGGGCAGGGCAAGCGGACCATTCTGTTTGTCGATGAAATTCACCGCTTCAACAAGGCGCAGCAGGATGGCTTTTTGCCCTTTGTTGAATCCGGTTTGCTGACTTTTATTGGCGCAACGACGGAAAACCCCTCGTTTGAAGTCAATTCCGCTTTGCTGTCACGGGCTTCGGTCTATGTGCTGAAATCCTTGAGTGAAGCCGAGATGGGCTTGCTGTTCGACCGCGCTTGCACCAAGGCTCTGGCCGATCTGAGCTTCGATGGCGAAGCACGCGAACGCATGGTCGGGCTGGCCGATGGCGATGCCCGGCGTTTGCTCAACCTGCTTGAGCAAGTACGCACGGCGGCGCGTACCGCCGGCCTTGCTGCGGTCGACGGCCAATTTATCGAAGAAACCATGGCGCAAAACCTGCGCCGTTTCGATAAGGGCGGCGACGCTTTCTATGACCAGATTTCCGCCCTGCACAAGTCAGTGCGCGGTTCCAGCCCGGACGGTGCGCTGTACTGGCTGACCCGTATGCTCGATGGCGGGGCCGACCCGCGTTATCTTGCCCGGCGCATCGTGCGCATGGCCTGGGAAGATATCGGGCTGGCCGACCCGCGGGCGATGCAGATCGCCAACGATGCGGCGGCAACCTATGAGCGTCTCGGTTCGCCGGAGGGCGAACTGGCGCTGGGGCAGGCGGTGATTTACCTCGCCGTGGCGGCCAAGTCGAATGCTGGCTACAACGCCTACAACGCCGCGCGGGCCTTTGTCGGTAAGGATGGTTCGCGGCCGGTGCCGGTGCATTTGCGCAATGCGCCGACCAAGCTGATGAAGGAGCTCGGCTACGGCCACGCCTATCGCTACGCCCACGACGAACCGGAGGCTTACGCTGCCGGAGAAAGCTATCTGCCGGAAGGCATGCCGGAACCCGGCTGGTACGAACCGACGCCGCGTGGCCTGGAAGGCAAGATCGGCGAGAAGCTGGCGCATCTGCGCGATCTGGATCGCAAAGCCGGGAAAAAATAGCGCCGCCTGAAAACTGCGCCGCCCGGCGATTTGTTTCAGGAAAGCTGTTTGCTGGCCAGGTTGCGTCGTATCCAGGTCAGCATGTCTTCCCAGATTTCGCGCTGCTCGCGCAACGGCGGCATGCTGGTAGCGTTGGGCAGTTCGATGGTGATGACCGGCATGTTTTTATGCACGCCACCGTAATTGCCCAGCGAGCCGGGGTAAATGCCCAGGCGGTTGAGGTTGAGATTGCCGAAGCGGCGCGGCTGGCGCGCCGGGCCGTCGTAATCGAGAATGCCGAAGGGCGCGTGGATGCTGACGATCAGGTCGGGCTTGAAGCTCTCGATCTGGCTGTTCATCCAGCGGGTTTCCGGTTCGGAATTGGCTTCCTTGCCGGGGAAGCGGCGCGGGTCGCGCCGGGTTTTCTTGTCCCAGTACGCGTGCGCGTCCTTCACCCAGTCCGGGGTCGGGAAATTACGGTTGAGGTCCACGCCGTGTCCGTTGGTGCGCTGCGGCGGGCTGCTCAGCAGGCCGTCCGGGTTGGCGACGGGAATGACGCGCCAGTGATACTGGGCCGGTTCGCTTTCGTCCAGCCATTGCATCCAGCGGAAGGCAATCGAGGCCGAGGTCAGTTCATCGCCATGAATACCGCCGACCAGCAAAATGCGCAGCGGGCGGCCGGTTTTGCTGCCGGCCTGTGCCAGCTTGCGCGGTGCGGGCGGCACATCGCGAAACATTAGTGCGTGGCGGTTGGCGGAAACAACCGGTGCCGGGCTGAGTTGCAGTTTCTGGCACAGTGCCGGCGGGACGCTGCCCAGCCGCCCGCCGATAGCCGCACACCATTCCTTGGTTGTGCCGGCGGCCGGTGCCGCAAGGCTTTCGGTCAGGCTCAGCGCTGCGGCAAGGGTGAGGAGGGCGAGGCGTCGAATCTTTGGCATGGCAGCAAATTGAAGGCGTAGCCCGGCATGATATCGCCCAGCCTGCCTCCTTGTCCCTTTCCGTCTCGGTGGCAGGCTTCGGTGGCTGGCGGGCATCGCGTATAATCGCCGTTTTGCCGTCTTTGCCACGGTCGACCGCGCCTTTTGGCTGTTTTCGCCACGGGCCAGCATTCAGGACAAACCATGCTCGACATCCAACTTCTCCGTTCCAATCTCGATGCCGTTATCGCTGGCCTGGCCAAGCGTGGCAAGCCGATCGACTTCACCGAATTCCAGACGCTCGAAGCCGAGCGCAAGACGCTGCAGACCCGCACGCAGGATCTGCAGGCGCAGCGCAATTCGCTGTCCAAGCAGATCGGCATGCTCAAGGGCAAGGGTGAAGATGCTTCTGAAGTGATGGCCCAGGTCGGTGCGTTGGGTGACGAACTGAAGGCTTCCGAAGCGCGTCTTGGCGAGCTGCTCGAAAAATTCAACGCCATTCTGGCTGCGCTGCCGAATATTCCCGATGAGTCTGTGCCGGTCGGCAGCGATGAATCCGGCAATGTCGAGGTCAAGCGCTGGGGTACGCCGCGCGTGTTCGACTTTGAAGTCAAGGATCACACCGATGTCGGCGAAACGCTGGGTCAGCTTGATTTTGCAACGGCCGCCAAGATTTCCGGCGCACGCTTTTCGCTGCTCAAGGGCGGCCTGGCTCGTCTGCATCGTGCGCTTGCCCAGTTCATGCTCGACACGCATAGCGAGCAGCATGGCTATACCGAGCTGTACGCGCCGTACCTGGTCAATGCAGCCAGCCTGAACGGCACCGGCCAGTTGCCCAAGTTCGAGGAAGACCTGTTCAAGGTGCTGCGCGGCGACCAGGACCCGCTGTACCTGATTCCGACCGCCGAAGTGCCGGTGACCAACATCGTGCGCGACGAAATTCTTGCCGCCGAAGCGCTGCCGCTCAAGTTCGTCTGTCACACGCCGTGCTTCCGTTCCGAAGCCGGTTCGGGCGGTCGCGACGTGCGCGGCATGATTCGCCAGCATCAGTTCGACAAGGTCGAGTTGGTGCAAATCGTGCATCCGGAGCAGTCGACCGCGGCACACGAAGAACTAACCCGTCAGGCCGAAATCATTCTCGAAAAGCTCGAATTGCCATATCGCCGCATGGCGCTGTGTACCGGCGACATGGGTTTCTCCGCCGCCAAGACCTACGATCTGGAAGTCTGGCTGCCGGCCCAGAATACCTATCGCGAAATTTCGTCCTGCTCCAATTTCGGTGCCTTCCAGGCCCGTCGCATGCAGGCGCGTTTCCGCAACGAGAAGAACAAGCCCGAGCTGTGCCATACGCTGAATGGCTCCGGTCTGGCTGTCGGCCGTACGCTGGTGGCGATTCTCGAAAACAACCAGCAGGCCGATGGCAGCGTCACCATTCCGACGGTGCTGCACCCTTACATGGGCGGTCTGGAAGTGCTCAAGGCTTCTGCTTGAGTTTGAGAGGGGCGAAGGCCGGTTCGCCCCTGTTGTGATTGTCCCTTACTGACGTTTCAGCTTGAGGCCCGGTCCGCTTTCCTGCATGCCGATCAGTTTGTCCATGCGGGCGGTTGCCGACTGGTAAGGCGCTTCGTGGCGAACGAGAATGTCGTAATAGCTGCGAATGTTTTCGACCAGGATGACCGCCTCGCCACCCCGCGCCCGGCCTGATTTCAGCCGCTCGTAGTATTTCGGCTTGGCCAGCAGGGGGAGCACCCGCTTCATCTCATACCAGGCCAGAGGGTCGGCACCGATCTGCTTGGCAATGGTCCGGGCTGCATTGAAATGGCCGGGCCCGATGTTGTAGGCCGCCAGCGCCAGCCAGGTGCGGTCTGGCTCAAGGGCTTCCGGCGGTAAATTGTCTTTCAGGATGTTGATGTATTTGGCGCCGGCCGGAATGCTTTCCTTGGGATCAAGCCGGTTGCTGACATTCAACCGGTCGGCCGTTTCTTCGGTCAGCATCATGATGCCGCGTACGCCGGTCGGGCTGGTTGCGTTGCTGTCCCAGTGCGATTCCTGGTAGGCCACAGCAGCAATCAGCCGCCAGTCAAGGCCGGAAAGACTCTGCGCTCCCTGGAAAATCTTGCGTAGCTTGGGCAGGGTCGTTTCGATCTGGCCGAGAAATTTGACGATGTCGGCCTGGTCGAGGCGACGGGCATGACCGAAGTAGCGGTCTTCCAGTCGGGCCATGGTGCCATCGCGCTGGACGCGTTCGATGAACTCGCCGGTCCGGGCTTGAAGCTCGCTGTTCGGGGCTTCGCCGAGGAGCCAGACAATCGGTTGTTCGTCGCTCAGAGTCAGCGTGGCGCGCATCGAGGGAACGAACTGGTTGGCAATGTCTTCCATGTCGGAATCAATCACGGCCAGTTCGATCTGGCGATTGCCGACCGCTTCGAGCATGGTGATGATGTCGTCCGATTGCTCTTCGACAACTTTCAGGTCGCTGATCTCGCGGGCAAGTTTTTGCATTGTTGCGGCTTGTCGCGAGCCGGCCATGACATGAACGGTCTTGCCGGCCAGTTCAGCTTTCTCGGAAAGCGGTAGCGACGCCTCGTGCTGGACCAGCAGATCGTGTGTCGTGCCCAGCGGCGGCGTGCTTTTGATGCGCGGGTCAGTCGTCGGCGAGAGCCAGGCGGCAGCCAGGTGCGCTTTGCCGGCGGCGAGTTGCGGCGCGATCTGGCTGGGTGGCACCACAATGTATTTGACCCCAACGCCGAGTTCCAGGGCAAAAGCCTCGACCAGATCGTGCTCCAGGCCGCTGGCACTGCCTTCTTCGTCGCTGTTGTAGGTCAACGGACCAACGCTGGTCAGGACAACCAGGTCGTGCTGGGCCGGCGTCGGGAAGGGGAGAGGCGTTCTCAGCCAGTCCCCGCAGCCGGCGACAAAAATGATCAGGCTCAACAGGAGGTATCTTCTTGTAATCTGCATCGATTGTGTTATTATGCCGGCCGCTGCGGAGAGGTGGCAGAGTGGTCGAATGTACCTGATTCGAAATCAGGCGTACTGCAAGGTACCGTGGGTTCGAATCCCACCCTCTCCGCCACAGTGTGACAGATAAGCCCGTGATTAAACGGGCTTTTTTGTTTCTGCGGCCATTGTAACCCACTCCTGCACGCTGGTGCTATTCGAGGCTTTCGGAGTGCTGTGATCAGGCAGGATGCACGGATGCCAGCTTACGGATTGTTTCCCGCCGATCAATTTATCGTGACTGGCGATGCCGGCAATGAAGATTCCATCCTGCCGCAGGCAAAGTGGTTCTTTCGCGGCCAGACGCTGGCCTTGCCGAAAGCCGGCCTGCCTCTTCCCGGTTTTGAACGCTCCTTGTCGGTCTGGGACGATCTGGCCAGTTGGGTTCTGCGCACCTTGCCCGAGGCCGGGCCTGTCTATCCGCCGCTGGTCTGGCTGGGGGCCCCGGACGAAATCCGGGGGGCGAAACTCGACGCCGCTGGGCTTTCTTTTGTCTCACCGCAAGGCACGATGCCGCTGACCCTGACCGAGCGTCTGCCGCTCAACCAGTCCTGGTTCGATGCCTCCAGTGCGGCCTTTTTCCACGGTCGACCGATCAAAATGCGCGGAAATCACCGTTCGGGTGCTTTTGTCGCGCACAGTTTCTGGCCGGAAGACTTTTCACTGCCGGCCAGGCCTGAGGCGTGCTCGATGGCGGCTCGGCCCGTGGCCTTTCGTGACTGGGTTCGGGCCTTGCCGCAGGGTGGGGCGCGCAGCCCGTTTTCCGTCGCTTCGATCTGGCGTCGTCAAGCTAGTGTGGGTTTGCAGCCGGGGCAGCCGGTCATTGGATTCATGCTCAATGGGGCCCAGGGGGATGACGATGAAGCGCATGGCGGACATTTTGCGCTGATCACCGGGCGTGTCGGCTCCGATGGGCACATCGATGAATGGCTGGTCTACAACTTCTACACGCTGGATTCAGTGAGTGAAAAAGGGATCATTGCTGCCCCGGTCACGCTCGATGTCTATCTGGCGGATTTGAACAGCGGGCAGGCCTGGTATCGCCCTTCATGCATGCTGCTTGCCGGTTTGCGCGATGTTCGCCTGGTGCAGCACCTTGATGCGGCGCTCGGGCGTGTTTTCAATCAGTTCTACCGGCATCAGTTTGCCTATCAGCACGCCCGGGCGAACTGTGCCGGGACCAGTATCAGCGTTTTACGAACGCTGGGGTGGAATATTCCCCGGCGTGGTGCCGAAAGCTGGCTTAAAGCCTTCTTCGGCTTGCCGCTGGTTGCCTTCCGGGAAAGGTCGCTGACGCGTGGCAAGGCAGTTTTCGATTATTTGACGGAAGACCGGACGCGGCTGTATCCGGCGGCGGCCTTCGAGGAAATTGCGGCTGACTTGCTGCGCCTGGCGCAACGCCAGGAAGGGCTGCCAGAGGGGCGTGCGCCGAGTGCTTTTGAGCAGCGTCTGGCGGACGATCTCGATGAACTGCTGCTGGTGCGTATTCCTCAGTTGCCATCCAGCCGGGCCTGGGGCGACTGGCCGGTTCAGTCGAGCCGTGAATATACCGCCCGGGTACCGGCCGATCCGGCCCGACGCAAGATCATACCGGTGCCGCCCCGGCCCTTTCCTGCTGCGCTGCGCGATCCGCTGACACCGAAAGAGCCGCCGTTGCGTTCCGACTATGCGGTTCTGGCCTGGGGGCTGATATTCCTTGCCCTGATTTTGTTCATCTTGCGCCGGCTCTTGGCATAATCCGCCTGTGCTTGCCTACATCATCCGCCGCCTGCTTTACGCCATCCCGATTCTGATCGGGGTGAATCTGCTCACCTTCGCCCTGTTTTTCGTCGTCAATACGCCGGATGATATGGCGCGCATGCAGTTGGGCGTCAAGCGTGTGACGCCGGAAGCGATCCAGAAGTGGAAAGCCGAACGCGGCTACGACAAGCCGCTGCTGGTCAATTCTGCCGCCGCCGGCTTGTCGACCGTGACGGAGACCATTTTTTTCGAGAAATCAGCCCGTATGTTCGCCGGTGATTTCGGCCGGGCGGAAGACGGTCGCGACATTGCCCGCGAAATCGCCAGCCGGATGGGGCCGTCGCTGGCCATCGCGCTGCCGACATTCATTCTCGGCTTGCTGGTCAGCATTTCATTCGCGTTGTTGCTGGCCTTCTTCCGGGCCACGGCCTTCGATTTCTGGGGCGTTGTGCTGTGCGTGGCAATGATGTCGATTTCCGGCTTGTTCTACATCATCGGTGGTCAATACCTGATCAGCAAACTCTGGCGGCTGGTGCCGATTTCGGGTTTTGGCGAAGGGCTTGAAGCCTGGCGTTTCCTGATCCTGCCGGTATTGATCGGTGTCGTCTCAGGTATCGGTTCATCGGCCCGCTGGTATCGCACCATCTTTCTCGAAGAGGTCGGCAAGGATTATGTGCGCACCGCACGTGCCAAGGGTTTGCCTGAAACCGTGGTGTTTTTCCGCCATATTTTGCGCAATGCGCTGATTCCGATCCTGACCGGCGTCGTTGTCGTCATTCCGCTGCTTTTCATGGGCTCGCTGCTGACCGAATCCTTCTTCGGCATTCCCGGCCTGGGCAGTTACACCATTGACGCGATCAATGCGCAGGATTTTGCCGTCGTCCGCTCGATGGTGTTCATCGGCTCGGTGCTCTATATCGTCGGGCTGATCCTGACCGATATTTCATACACCGTGGTCGATCCGCGGATTCGCTTCGAATGATGGGCTTCCAGTTTGTCCTGCTGTGGTCCGATCTGCTGATCTGGCTGTTGGTTGCGGCAGCGCTGGGCGCGGGCTGGCTGATTGCCGGCAACCCGCCGATGCGCGCCGCCTGGCAACGCGTTGGAGCGAACCGTGCGGGCATGGCCTCGGCAACCGTGCTGATGGTTTTTATCGCCATCGGTCTGCTCGATTCGGTCCATTACCGTCTCAAGAATGAGAGCCGGGCCGGGCAGAAGGCAACATACGCGGTTGAAGTGCTGTCGGTGCTTGATGCGCTGGTCACGCCGCTGCGCTCACGCAATGAAAAAACCTACTCGGCCCCTTTCGCGACCCGGCTTTATGCCAAGGAAAACATCGATTTGCCGGGCCAGGAGACGGTGCGCGATTATCCCCGTCTCAAATACGGTGGCCAGCACCTGGGCGAGCGTGAGGATGATCTGCTGGCCGACGTCGGGATCACAGGTTTCCGTGCGGCGATCCTGGCGCTGCTTGGCTGGCTGGGCGTATTTGCGGTGGTCGGCTTTTTTCAGCGTCGCCGCGAGATGTTTGCCGGTGATGTTGCGGTCGACCGCGGCAAAGTGCTCAAAATCACTGACGATGCCGGTTTCGCCTGGTCGGCCGTGCTCGCCACGCTGGCCCTGATTCTGTTGGCGACGGTTCCGCTGTTCTGGCTTTCCAGCCAGTATCACGTGTTCGGAACCGACAAGGTCGGGCAGGATGTGCTCTACCAGATCCTGAAAAGTGTCCGTACCGGCCTGGTCATCGGGCTGCTGACAACGTTGGTGACCTTGCCGATGGCCGTCCTGCTCGGCATTGTGGCTGGTTATTTCCGGGGTTGGGTCGATGATCTGATCCAGTACATCTATACCGTGCTCAACTCGATCCCCGGCGTGCTGCTGATCGCGGCGGCCGTGCTGATGATGCAGGTGGTGATTGATACCCATCCGCAATGGTTTTCGACCGCGGCCGAGCGTGCCGACCTGCGCTTGCTGGCCTTGTGCTTCATTCTCGGCATGACCAGCTGGACCGGCTTGTGCCGCCTGCTGCGCGGTGAAACCCTGAAATTGCGCGAACTGGAATATATCCAGGCGGCGCAGGCTTTTGGCGTCTCCAACTGGCGGATTATCGTGCGCCACATCCTGCCCAATCTGATGCACATCATCATCATTGCGCTGGTCATGGATTTTTCCGGGCTGGTGCTGGCCGAGGCGGTACTGTCCTATGTGGGCATCGGCGTCGATCCGAGCATGACCAGCTTCGGCACGATGATCAACAATGCGCGCCTGGAGCTGGGGCGTGAGCCGGTGGTCTGGTGGTCGCTGGCCGCTGCGTTTTGCACGATGTTCATGCTCGTGCTGGCCGCCAATTTATTCGCCGATGCGGTGCGCGATGCTTTTGACCCGAGGGCTCGATAAATGTTGAAGGTCGATCAGCTTCGCCTGGGGTTTACGGCCGGTCGCCGGATGCTGCTTGCGGTCGACGGTATTTCTCTGACCATTTCGCGCGGCGAGACGTTTGCCTTGCTCGGTGAGTCGGGCTGTGGCAAGTCAGCCACGGCACAAGCCATCATGCGCCTGCTGCCGCCGGCCGGACGCATGCTGGGTGGCAGCGTTTCGCTGCATGACGAAGCATTGCTCGCCTTGCCTGAAGCGGAGATGCGAACCGTGCGCGGCGCACGCATGGCGATGATTTTCCAGGAACCGGCGACCAGCCTGAACCCGGTGATGACGGTTGGTGCGCAAATTGGCGAGGTGCTGTCGCGTCACCTTGGTTTGCGTGGCCCGGCAGCGCACGAACGGATGCTGGCATTGCTCCGCCAGGTGGGTATTGCGGACCCTGAGCGGCGCCTGGATGAATATCCGTTCCAGCTTTCCGGCGGCATGAAGCAGCGGGTGATGATCGCCATTGCACTGGCCGGCGAGCCGGATCTGTTGATCGCCGACGAACCGACAACCGCACTTGATGTCACCGTGCAGGCGCAGATTCTCGATCTGCTGGCCCGCTTGCAGGTCGAGCGCGGCATGGGCATCTTGTTGATCACGCATGATCTCGGGGTGGTTGCCCGGATGGCGCATCGCATCGGTGTGATGTACGCCGGCGAGTTGGTCGAAGTGGCCAGTCGCGAGGCGTTTTTCAGCAGCCCGCAGCATCCTTACACGCAGGCCTTGTTTGCCGCATTGCCGGATATTGCCCGGCGTGGTTCGCGGCTGAAAACGATTCCCGGACAAGTGCCTGCGCTCGACGCGATGCCGGGCGGTTGTCGTTTTGCCGAGCGGTGTACGCATTGCATGCCGCTTTGTCGCGAAGACTCGCCGATCTGGCGCAGCGTTGCGCTAACACATCAATTACGTTGCCACTGGTCGGGCGATGTGCTGTCGTCTGAAACGAATTTGTCCGGTCCGCCGGATGATCCTGCCGGAAACACTGAAACCCCGTTTCTTGCGGTCGACGCACTGAAAGTCCATTTTCCGATCCGCCGCGGTCTGCTGCAGCGCACCGTCGGGCATGTTCGTGCGGTCGACGGTGTTTCACTGGCCATTTCTGCCGGGCGTACCCTGGCGCTGGTCGGTGAGTCCGGTTGCGGCAAGACCACGGTCGGCAAAGCGCTGCTGCAATTGATCAGGCCGACGGCGGGCAGCGTTCGTCTCGGCGGCAGCGAACTGGTCGGCATGCCGAGCGGACCGTTGCGCAGCGCTCGCCGCCAGATGCAGATGGTGTTTCAGGATCCCTTTGCTTCGCTCAATCCGCGTTTGCGTGTTGGAGAGATCATTGCCGAAGGGATGGCAGCCCTTGGCCTGGCCGGAGAGGCAATCGAGCAGGCGAGGGCGGTTGCCGCCTTGCTCCGCCAGGTTGGCTTGCCTGACGATGCAGCCGGGCGCTACCCGCACGAATTCTCAGGTGGCCAGCGTCAGCGCATTGCCATAGCCCGGGCGCTGGCCGTTCAGCCGGCGCTGCTTATTTGCGATGAGCCTACGTCGGCGCTGGATGTGTCCGTTCAGGCACAAATCCTCAATCTGCTGAAAACATTGCAGGCCGAGCTGGGTGTGGCTTTCCTTTTTATCACGCACAATTTTGCCGTCGTCGAATACCTGGCCCACGATGTGGCCGTGATGTACCTTGGCCGGATTGTCGAGCGGGGGCGGGCCGAGGAGGTGTTGCGGGCGCCGCGTCATCCCTATACGCAGGCCTTGCTTTCGGCGGTCCCGGCGCCGCGGCTGGATGCGCAGTCGGCAATCATCCGCCTGCCGGGAGAAACGCCGTCGCCGGCCAATCCGCCCTCCGGTTGCCACTTCCATCCACGTTGCCAGCAGGCGACCGATCTGTGTCGCCAGCAGTACCCTGAAAGTCGCGTGATTTCAGCGACTCACACGGTCAACTGCCATTTTGCGGCTTAAATCAACCGCGCTTTTTTGCCGCGACGGCGGGTTTGCCGGTTTTGGCGGGCGTTGCAGCGGGTTTGCTGCTGGCCTTGGGCTTGGCGCTGCTTGATCCGGTTTTTCCGGCGGCTGTTTTTCCGGTTGCTTTGCCATGTTCGGGCTTGCCGTGTTTGGCTGCTGTCTTGCTGCTTGCGTGTTTGTGATCAGCCTTGCCGGTCGGCTTTGCCGCCTCTTTTTTCGTCGATTTTTCTGCCGCTCGGCTGGGGGCGGGTTCCGGCTCGATGATCTGCGGCAGGGAGGCATGATTTCCGAGCAGGGAAAGGTCGCTGGCTCCCTGGCCGGAAGGTACCAGGATGGTCGAGCCGCTGCCCAGGCGAACCTTGCCGCTCAGGCCGTTGATCCGCAGCAGCTCGGCCAGCGGAATGCCGAAGCGGGGGGCTAATTTGTTGAGTTTTTCGCCAGACTTCAGCGTGTAGGCTTGCCACTCGGTGAGCGGCGTGTTGGTCCGTTCCAGATTGCTTTGGAAGGTGGCCAGCTTGTCTTCCGGGATGACCAGTGGCGTCGATGCCTTGATGACCGGGCGATTGTGCGAGGGGTTCAGTGCCACAAAGGCATCCATCGGCATATTGGCCAGGCGTGCTGCCGTTTTGACATCCATCGCACGCGCCGTTTCAACGGTGGTGAAATAAGGTCGGTTGCTGATGCTTGGAATGTTCAGCTGGGCCATCAGGCGAGGATTGTTGAAGATGTTCTTCAGAGCCTGGAGTTTGGGAACGTAATGCCGTGTTTCGTTCGGCATGGTCAGGCTGGCGTAGTCCGTCGGCAGGTCGCGCGCAATGTTCTTTTCAACCGCACGTTTGACGGCGCCTTCTCCCCAGTTGTACGAGGCCAGCGCGAGGTGCCAGTCGCCATGCATTTCATAAATGCTCTGCAGGTAGTCGAGCGCGGCGCTGGTCGAGGCGACGATGTCGCGGCGCTGGTCCTGCCACCAGTTCTGTTCCAGATTGAATCGCTTGCCGGTAGCCGGAATGAACTGCCACAGGCCGGCTGCATGGGCGCGTGAATAAGCCATCGGATTGAACGAGCTTTCTACCATCGGCAGCAGTGCCAGTTCGGTCGGCATGCCGCGCGCCTCCAGTTCCTCGACGATGTGATGCATGATCGGCCGGCTACGCTCAACCATGCGGCGCAGCGCGTCAGGGCGGTTCTGGTAATACTGCTGGTAATGCAGGGTCAGGTCGTCGTTCAGATCGGCCATGGCGAAGCCATTGCGGATCCGTATCCACAAATCGTTGGGTTGGCTGGTCAGGTCGATGTTTTGCGGGAATGGGTAGGCAGCAGGCAGTTCGTGAACGGTTAGAGCGGCTTCCGGCGTGGGGGCTTCCGGTTCGCTGTTCAAGCCGGGCATGATCAGCGATATCAGGGGGAGTCTGAAGGCGGATTCAGCCTGGGCTGGCTGTGCTGAAACAAGTATCGCCAAGCCAAGCGAGGCGCCGGTCAAGCGGCGGAGAAGCGACAGAAAAGTACGGTCCTGCATAGACTGAGGCTCCTGGCACAACGGGGCAACCAAACCGGTGATTATACCGGGCTAAGGCTGAACACCCCTGATCGTGAGCGGGAAATAAAAAAACCAGCCGTAGCTGGTTTATTTATTTGTTGGCGGAGTGGACGGGACTCGAACCCGCGACCCCCGGCGTGACAGGCCGGTATTCTAACCAACTGAACTACCACTCCACACTACTAAACTGCACACTGCCAAATTCTTGGCGTCCCCACGGGGATTCGAACCCCGGTTACCGCCGTGAAAGGGCGGTGTCCTAGGCCTCTAGACGATGGGGACCCGGACTAACTACAACAACTGCTCGTTCAGCATCTGGTGGAGGTACGCGGGATCGAACCGCGGACCTCTTGCATGCCATGCAAGCGCTCTCCCAGCTGAGCTATACCCCCATTTGGAGAGATAACCGAACGACTTCGGGTTTTCACCCAAGACTCTGAAAACTAATTCAGAACCTCTAAAACGTTGGCGGAGTGGACGGGACTCGAACCCGCGACCCCCGGCGTGACAGGCCGGTATTCTAACCAACTGAACTACCACTCCACACTACTAAACTGCACACTGCCAAATTCTTGGCGTCCCCACGGGGATTCGAACCCCGGTTACCGCCGTGAAAGGGCGGTGTCCTAGGCCTCTAGACGATGGGGACCCGGACTAGCTTTCTTTCGCGCTTTTTGGTGGAGGTACGCGGGATCGAACCGCGGACCTCTTGCATGCCATGCAAGCGCTCTCCCAGCTGAGCTATACCCCCGCCGCGAAAGAAGGCCGCATTATAGGGAGCGTTTTACGCCTTGTAAAGGGCTTTTTGCGTTTTTTAGAGATTGCCCCCAAGAAGGCTGATAACTTTATCGCGCCCGATCAGCACAATGACTGCATCAACCGAAGGCGTTTGAGCCTGACCCGTTAGCAAAACGCGCAAGGGCATCGCCAGCTTTGGCATTTTCAGGCCATGTTTGGCGACAGTTTCCTTGATCAGCGCATTGATCGCCGGAGCCTCCCAGGCAACGTTGGCAATGCCGGCTGCGAAATCGACCAGTGCTGGGCGAGCCTCGTCGCTCAGGTGTTGTGCGAGCAGCTCAGGGTTCGGCGTGACTGTCGTGTAGAAGACTTCGACCGCATCGGCCAGCACATTCAGCGTATTGCTGCGGTCGACATACAAAGCAACGGCATTTTCAAGGCTGGGGCCGGCGTCGGTATTGATACCGCGCGCTGCCAGGCGAGGTTTGACCTTGGCGGCCAGTTCGGCAGCCGGCAGCTGCTTCATGTAATGCTGGTTCAGCCACAGCAGTTTTTCGGTATTGAACTGGGCGGCCGAGGCGGTGATGTGGTCAAGATCGAACCATTCGACGAACTGCTGGCGCGAGAAGACCTCATCGTCGCCGTGCGACCAGCCGAGGCGGGCCAGGTAATTGATGACTGCTTCGGTCAGGAAACCGTCTTCGTCGTACTGCATGACCGAGACGGCGCCATGACGCTTCGACAGCTTGGCGCCGTCGTCACCGAGGATCATCGAGAGATGGGCGTATTGCGGCACTTCGGCACCCAGCGCGGCGAGGATGTTGATCTGGCGCGGCGTGTTGTTGACGTGGTCGTCGCCGCGGATGACGTGGGTGATGCCCATGTCCCAGTCGTCGACGCAGACGCAGAAGTTATAGGTCGGCGTGCCATCGGCACGGGCAATGATCAGGTCGTCGAGCTCGCCGTTGGCGATCTCGATGCGGCCCTTGACCTGGTCGTCCCAGGCGACGACGCCGTCCTTCGGATTCTTGAAGCGGATCACCGGCGGGATGTTGGCCGGCGGCGTCGGCAGGATTTTGCCGGCTTCCGGACGCCAGCGGCCGTCGTAGCGCGGCTTTTCCTTCTTCGCTTCCTGCTCGGCACGCAGCGCGTCGAGTTCTTCGCGCGTCGTGTAGCAATAATAAGCGGTGCCGTTGGCCAACATTTGCTGGATGGCTTCCTTGTAACGCTCCATGCGCTGCATCTGGTAGAACGGACCTTCGTCATGTTCCAGGCCCAGCCAGTTCATGCCGTCGATGATTGCTTGTACGGCTTCCGGCGTCGAGCGTGCAACGTCGGTGTCCTCGATGCGCAATACGAAAGTGCCGCCGTGGCGACGGGCAAAGGCCCAGGAGAAGAGGGCGGTACGGGCGCCGCCGATGTGCAGGTAACCGGTGGGGCTGGGGGCAAAACGGGTGCGGACAGGCTTCATGAGGGGCGTGATCTATACGGATGCAAAGACCGTTATTCTAGCCGAGCGTGGTTTGACGCGCTGACTGACTTATGTTTAAATGCGCGGCTCTTGAATTGCTGTATCAGCTTGTTTGATCATGTTTGCCATGAATCAACAAGCAGAAGAGTTTCAGGTACCCGCTTTTAACGCTTTGCGAGCGTAGCTCAGGGGTAGAGCATCGCCTTCACACGGCGGGGGTCGGGGGTTCGAAACCCTCCGCTCGCACCAGTTAAAACCAACTTCAAACCCGCATGGCTCAGGCTCTGCGGGTTTTTTGTTGTTCTCGATTCGGCGAGACCTGATGCTTGTCTGATCTGCGGCATGCGTCGTAATGCCAATTATTTTTCAGTTTCCCGCAATATTTGTATTTCTCGTTCGTCTACCCAGGCATGGACACATTGCTTTCCCTGCCACCGCTTTACGAAAAGAACCGCCTGATGGCTGAGCAAAACCGCCGCCTGACTGAAACCGTTGCCCGCGAAAGCGGGCGGCTGGGCAGTTTTATTCGTCAGCGGGTGCCTGATCCGGGTGAGGCTGAGGACATCCTGCAGGATGTCTTTTTCGAACTGGTTGAGGCCTGGCGTTTGCCTGAGCCGATCGAGCAAGTCGGTGCATGGCTGTTCCGGGTGGCGCGCAATCGCATCGTCGACCGCTTTCGCAAGCGGCGCGAGGAGCCTTTGCCGATTGCCTGGGCTGAGGATGACGATGCTGCTGATTGGCTGGATAAGGCCTTGCCGGCCGATGACGGCGGCCCGGAAGCGGCATATTTGCGCGGTTTGTGGCTGGATGCGATTGCGGCTGCACTCGACGAATTGCCTGTCGGGCCGCGCGATGTGTTCATTGCCCACGAACTCGATGGGCGGAGCTTCAAGGAAATGGCAGCAGAAAGCGGTACTTCCATGAACACCCTGCTGGGCTGGAAGCGACAGGCCGTTCTGCACTTGCGCGAACGCCTCCGCCCCCTTTACGACGAACAACCCTGAACGAGGAATCACCATGATGCAATGCTCTACTGAAAAATCCGACTGTGTTTCGCGCTGTCTCAAGATCGGCCTGATGGCCGTCGCCGGGATCGCTGCCGTTACCTGGATTGTCATGCAACTGTGGAACTGCCTGTTGCCCGATATTTTTCTTGGCGTCTCGCCGATCGGCTACTGGCAAGCGCTTGGCGTGCTGGTGTTGAGCCGGATTTTGTTTGGCGGTCTGCGCGGTGGCTGCCATGGCCATTGGCGTGAACGTCGGGAACGCTGGGAAAAGATGACGCCAGAAGAGCGTCAGCAACTGAAGAGTCGCTTCGGTGGCCGCTGGAGTAGCTGCTGCGCGACAGGCAAGCCCGATGTTTCCGGCAATGTTGCGGACAAGCCGGCAGACCCCACCTGATCGCATGTGCCGCCTGGCTTGGGCCGGGCGGTTTCCCCCGAAGTATGCACACGCAGCGAAACGCCATGCCCCATAGCCAAGCACTACCTCGTTCGGAAAAGCCTGACTCCGTACTGACCGTCCGGTTGAAACGGACGCTCTGGCGTCTTTTACCGCTGGTCGCGGGTCTGCATGCCTATATCGGCTGGCGATTGCTGCCACCGCTTGAACTGAGCCGCCCAGGCTTGATATTGGCGATTGCCGGACTGGTGATTTCGACCTGCCTCGTTCCTCTTGGTTTACTGGCCCGTTTCATCGTCGACCGTCAGGCCTTGGCTGATCGGCTCAGTGGCTTGGGTGGTCTGGCAATGGGACTTTTTTCCTCGGTGCTGGTGTTGACCGTGCTGCGCGATATCGCAGCTTTATGGGTTGATGTGCCGGTGGCTCCGAGTGCGCTTGGCGTGCTTGTACTGGCCGGCCTGTTTTCCTTGCTCGGCTACATCAATGCGCGTCGCGTCGCCCGTGTGGTACGGGTTGATATCCCGTTGGCCGGGCTTCCCGAGGCGCTGGTCGGGGTGACCATTGTGCAGCTCAGCGATATTCATGTCGGTCCGACAATCAAGCAAAATTATGTTCAGGCGATCGTCGACCGCGTCAATCAGCTCGATGCCGACCTGGTCGCAATTACGGGTGACGTGGTTGATGGCAGTGTCGAGGAACTGCATGCCGATACCGCACCGCTTGGCGATCTGCGCAGTCGCTACGGTACTTATGTGGTGAGCGGCAACCATGAGTATTACGCGGGGGCCACGGCGTGGATGCGTGAGTTTGAACGTATTGGACTGCACAACCTGGATAACCGTCACCTTGTTATCGAACGTGATGGCGCACGCTTCATTCTGGCTGGGGTCAGCGATTATTCCGCGGCTGCTTTTGATGCCAGCCAGGCCAGCGATCCGGTGGCTGCGCTTGCCGGTAGTCCTCCCGGCTTGCTGCGTGTCTTGCTCGCCCATCAGCCCCGTTCGGCTCGTGCAGCCGCTGCAGCCGGTTTCGACTTGCAACTTTCCGGCCATACGCATGGTGGCCAGTTCTGGCCCTGGAATCATTTCGTGCCCTTGCAGCAGCCTTTTACGGCGGGCTTGCATCGACTGGGTCGCTTGGCGGTCTATACCAGTCGGGGAACCGGCTACTGGGGGCCACCAAAGCGTTTTGGTGCGCCTTCGGAGATTGCCGTGTTGCGCTTGATTCCCGGGTGAGATGCTGCGGGGCAAAGGAGGGCAGATGCTTTTCTTTGCTTGCGACACGGCGGATGGCAGCAAACTGCTTCTATCGGAAATCGGTTGATCTGTGTTGATTGAGCTGTTGCGCTGCATGGTCCAATTGCCGCAACAAAAAAACGTCCGAAGCAGGCGCCGAATTGATTCCCAACAGTCCTGTTTTTCATCACAGAGGGACTGAAAATGCATAAATTACTTTCATCAACCTGGGGGCTGTTAAGTCTCCCACTCATGGTTTCATCGGCTTTTGCCGCCGATGTTTCCGGATTGTCCGACGAGGCAAAGGCAGCCAGCGCCAAAATCTACTTTGAGCGTTGCGCGGGTTGCCACGGTATGTTGCGCAAAGGCGCTACCGGTAAAAATCTTGAACCCAGCTGGGCCAAGAAAGAGGCCGATGGGCGCCAGATCGAAGGCGGGACGATCAAGCTGGGTCAATCTCGTCTTGAGAAGATCATTGGCTATGGCACCGAAGGCGGCATGCCGAATTTTGACGACATCCTGAGCAAGGATGAAATCAGGAATATGGCCGCTTACATCCAGACCGCACCCGATTCTCCGCCGGAGTGGGGACTGAAGGATATGCGCGCCTCATGGAAGTTGCATGTGCCGGTTGACCAGCGTCCGACCCGCAAGATGAACAAGGTCAATCTGAACAACATTTTCTCGGTGACCTTGCGTGATGCCGGGGAAGTGGCTTTGATCGACGGGGATACCAAGAAGATCTGGGGCATCGTCAAGACAGGTTATGCCGTGCATATTTCGCGGATGTCGCTGTCCGGTCGTTACATCCACGTCGTCGGCCGTGATGGCCGTCTGGACATGATTGACCTGTGGTACGAAAAACCGACTGTGGTCGCCACCATCAAGGCCGGCCTGGAGTCGCGCTCGGTTGAAACGTCAAAAGCCAAGGGGTACGAGGACAAGTACGCCATCGTCGGATCTTATTGGCCGCCGCAGTACACCATTCTTGATGGCCTGACGCTGGAGCCCTTGAAGAATATTTCGACCCGGGGCGTCACTGTCGATGGTGATTATCATCAGGAGCCTCGTGTTGCTTCCATCGTTGCTTCAACGACCAAGCCCGAATTCCTGGTCAGCGTGAAGGAAACCGGCATGGTCAAGATGGTCGATTATTCCGATCTGACCAACCTCAAGGAGGTGACGATCAATACCGCCAAATTCCTGCACGATGGTGGTTACGATTCGACGCAGCGATATTTCATGGTAGCGGCCAATGCTTCGAACAAGATTGCCGTGGTCGACGTCAAGGAAGGCAAGTTTACTGCGTTGGTCGACACCGCAAAAATTCCTCATCCGGGGCGTGGCGCCAATATCGTGCACCCAAAATTTGGTCCGGTCTGGGCGACTTCTCACCTTGGGGCTGATGTCATCACGTTGATCGGCACCGACCCCGAGAAGAATCCGCAGCATGCCTGGAAGGTCGTGCAGGAGTTGAAAAACCACGGGGCCAATTCGTTGTTTGTCAAAACGCATCCGAAGTCGGACAACCTGTGGGCTGACTCACCGCTCAATCCTGATTCAAAGCTGGCCGGATCGGTCACTGTCTACAAGATTTCTGAACTGGGTCAGCCTGATCCAAAGCCGGAAATCATCGATGTGGCCGCTGCTGCGAATCTCGGTAAAACCAAGGGCATCCAGCGGGTTGTTCAGGGCGAGTACAACCAGAATGGCGATGAAATCTGGTATTCGGTCTGGACCGGCAACAAGGTTGAACCCTCGGCCATCGTTGTGATCGATGACAAAACACGCAAGGTCAAGGCGGTCATCAAGGATAAACGACTGGTGACGCCAACTGGCAAGTTCAACGTCTATAACACGCAACACGACGTTTATTGATCATTTGCTGTCTTCGACCGGAAGGTGTGCCTATCTCCTGGCAGTCCCCCGCCTTCCGGTCTCTTTTTTCCCTCAGCAGAGGGAAAGATATGTGGGCGTGTGTCACTATGCTCGCCTGATTCACCGCATATCCTGCAGAGAGCCGCTGCACCTTGTTTTCCTTGAGTGAGCCGATGGGTCTTTATCAAAGCCTCGCATTTGAAACAGAAAAATTGATCAGCGATGGCGTATTGATGGCCGGTGATCGCCTGCCTTCGGTTCGCCAGGTCTGTAAATCGCGCAATGTCAGCCCTGTCACAGTCACGCAGGCTTATTATTTGCTGGAAAGTCGTGGCCTGATTGAGGCGCGACCGAAGTCCGGTTATTTCGTGCGCGCCCGTCTTGGGCAGCGCCTGCACGAACCCGAAATGAGTCATCCCGTAAGCAACTCGACTGAGTTGCAGGTGAGCGATTTCATTTTCCAGATACTGAACAGCGTCAAGAACCCTTCCGTGGTTCCGCTTGGCTCCAGTTTTCCGAGTCCCTATTTGTTTCCGCTGGATAAATTAGGTCGCTTCCTGGGCCAGGCTGCACGCAAATTTGATCCGATTTCCACGGTGACCGACTTGCCGCCCGGAAATGAGGAATTACGTCGCCAGATCGTGCTGCGTTATTTGTCGCGCGGTGCTGTTGTACCGACGGATGAAATTGTCATCACGTCCGGTGCTATGGAAGGGCTGAATCTCTGCCTGCAGGCAGCGACGTCGCCGGGCGACCTGATTGCCATCGAGTCACCTACTTTTTATGCCGGCTTGCAGGCCAGCGAGCGCCTGGGCCTGAAAGTGATCGAAATTCCCTCGCACCCGCGTGAAGGCATCAGTTTGGAGGCTTTGGAGGATGCCTTGCGTCGCTATCCGATCAAGGCCTGTTTGTTGATGCTTAATTTCGCAAATCCAACCGGCAGTCTGGTTTCCGATGCGCGAAAGAAATACCTGATCGATCTGCTCGGCCGGTACGATGTGCCGCTCATCGAGGATGATGTTTACGGTGAGTTGTACTTTGGCTCACAAGCTCCTTTATGCAGCAAATCGGAAGCCAGGACCGACCATGTCATGCATGTTTCGTCTTTTTCAAAATGCCTGGCACCCGGTTACCGGATCGGCTGGGTGGCTGCCGGGCGTTATACGGAAAAAATCGTTCGCTTGAAGCTGTCGACCACATTGGCCACGACGATTCCTGTGCAGATTGCCATGGCCGATTTCCTGAAAAATGGTGGCTATGATCACCATTTACGTCGCTTGCGGCAGCAGTTGGCAGTTCAGGAGTCGGTTTTGATCGATGCCGTTGAGCGTTATTTTCCACCTGAAAGCAAACTGGCTCGGCCTGTTGGTGGCTATTTCATGTGGATCGGCTTGCCTGATCAAGTCGATGCATTGAAATTGCACAAGATGGCTCTGGATCAAGGGATCAGCATCGCGCCCGGCCCGATTTTTTCTGCCAAGCGCGAGTTTGCCAACTGCATTCGCCTCAATTACGGCTACCCCGACTCCGTGCAGCAGCAGGCTGCAATTGCTACATTGGGGCGACTGATTTCAGCTCAACTCTGAGCTTTGCCGGGGAAGGGCGGGCAACTCTTGCCTGATTTCAAGCGTCAAAGTGTTGCCCAGCTTGCAAACTGGCGCCCCCAAAATATCGTCAGCAGAAGTGCGATAGGGGTGAAGGCGATGAATGCGCCCATGACTCGCCGGATGAACGGGTGAGCCAGTTCGGTTTCAATGAAGTGATGTGCAATTAACCAGCCTTTCACGCCAATGATGGCAGCGACCAGAAGTTGCAGCCAGGCGGCACCATGCAGCCATTGCCCGAGAAAAGGACTGAGCAATGTCAGTCCAACCAGGGTGGACCAGGCATAAAACAGGGGCGTGATGGACGAAGAAGGGGTTTGCTTGGTAGTCATTTTCAGGCGAGTACGTAGAAGAATGGAAAGATGACAAGCCAGATGATGTCGGTGGCGTGCCAATAACAGGCGAGTGCCTCAAGACCCGCGTAATCGTCTGTTGAGTATCCTCCCGCCAAATGACGGGCGAGCACCCACAAGATGCCAAGAATGCCCCAGGTGGCGTGAACCAGATGATTGAACGTCAGGTAGTAGTAGACCGTAAAGAAAATGCCGGATTCGCCATTGATGCCATGGGCGAGATTCCATTGGATTTCGAAGTATTTTGCGATTGGATAGCCGAGCGCCATGACGAGCCCAGCGACTAACCAGTAAAGAGACCGGCGTTGATGACCGGCCCGCATGCTGGCTACCGAGCAGGCGATGAAGAAACTGCTGGTTACCATCAATAGCGTGATGACTGTCCCGGAAAGCCGCGAGAGCTTTTCGGCACCTTGTTCGAACGATTCAGGAAAGTGAGCGCGTGCGACGAAATAGACGACAAACAACACGACGAATTCGACGAATTCACAGGTAATGCCAACCCAGATTCCCTTGTTGCCGGGAATGCGTTCTTTGTATTCTGCTCCGGAAGGAGCGTCACTTGCTGCCATTGCCATGGTTGTCATATTGCTTTGCCTCAGTTGATTCGCTGATTTTCGTTCCTGGGCAAAACAAGGAACAGATACAGAGAGGATTGTTTGCAATAGGCACAGCTTTTATCGCGCTTCACCTGGTATTTCCAGATTAATTGCTGCGGTGCACAATTTGTTCGGAATGTGGTTTATACTTACACCCGAACTAAACCAATCCTCTTTCTGGAGACTATTCATGTCGATCAATACCGAGCAATTCGCTGCTGCCAACAAGGCTACCGTTGATTCCCTGCTGTCTGTTGCCAATACCGCCCTGGCTTCTGCCGAGCGTATTGCTGCCCTGAATCTGAACGCCGCTCGCGCTACGCTGGAAGATGCTGCATCCGGCGTGAAGTCGGTTCTCAGCGCCAAGGATCCGAAAGAAGCCCTGGCAGTCCAGTCTTCGCTGGCTCAACCGGCTGTTGAAAAGGCTGTTGCCTATTCGCGTTCGGTTTATGAAATTACGCAACAAACCCAGCAGGAACTGGCCAAGATGGTTGAAGCTCAGTTCGGTGACTTCCAGAAGTCCGTAGCTGGCATGGTTGAGCTGGCTTCCAAGTCTGCTCCGGCTGGTTCGGAAAGCGCCGTTGCTGCCATCCAGAACGCCATTGCTGCTGCCAACTCTGCTTTTGGCAACATGAATTCGATGGCCAAGCAGTTTGCCGATGCTGCCCAGGCAAACATCGCTGCCGTGACCAAGAAATCCAAGTAAGAAATTCTCGGGTTCCCCGAATAGCAGGGCCCCGCGAAACTTGCGGGGCTTTTTTCATGGTGCAAGCAATAAAAAGATTAAATAGATGAATCATCCGACAGAAACCGGATCAGTTTTGCCTGAAGAAGATCTTGATGCACAGGTCGACCGCATGCTTGAGGCTGCAATGGGTGGATTGACTCCGCATCAACTGCTGGTGCAGGCATCGCTGGCTGAAAGTGCCAGTGTTGAAGAAAAGGCTGCCGCGATTGCAAAAAATCGGGAGCGGGCGCTCAAGCTTCTGGCCGTGCTTGAGAAGACGCAGGGCTAACTGATGCGGTGTTTGTATTCGTACATGCCTGATTGCTTCCGACCCGAGAAATTCTGCTGGAAGATCTGAACGGATGGTGTAAAGTCAGATTAGAAGTGTTTGCTCAGGAGGATTTATGGACATCAAATCGGTAACTTCCAATATCAGTGCTTATACGGGTGCCGCCAGTCAGTCTCAGCAGGTACAACAGGCTGAGCGTCGTGAGCCACGGCAAGAGGAGCAGGTCGAGCGCAAGGAAGAAGCACCCAAAGCGGTCACCAATGCCGAAGGGCAGAAAACGGGTAGTGTCATCAACGTCACTGCCTGATTCGGAGGGGGCTAACTCAAGCCTTTAAGGACATGTCAGTTACGGCTACTTCCGGTATGCAGTCGCTTGGCAGTGTTGTCTGGGCCCAGCTTCAGCAACAGCAGGCCCAGCGCAATGCAGACCAGGCCGAGCAGAAAGCCCGCTCGCTGCAGGAGAAGGCCCGTGATGCCCAGTCTGTGGCCGATCTGGCGGAAGACAAGGCGCGCAACATCAAGGTCGAGTCCGACCAGGCCCAAGGGCAGGCCAGCGATGCACGGCAGGGGTTGGCATCGCTGAAGTCCCTTGGCGAAGTACAGGGTGATTTGAGTGCATTGCGCAACCAGCTTGCTTCTACGCCGACGGATACCGCCGAAGCCGGGGGGCAAAGTCCGGCCCCTGTCGTCAATTCATCGGGCCAGACGACTGGAACATTGCTCAATGTGACGGCATAGACAGATTCTCCCTGCATTTGAAATGGCGCCTGGTGCGCCATTTTGTTTTTACCGAAAACGATGCCTCTGGTATCTTCGGCCAGCTCTCGATGATCGGGCGAATTAAAGGAGTTTGTACGTGTTAGCCAATCACTGGTGTGCATCTGTCGATGCCACAATTCAATTGCGGACGGGCTGCAATCCGCTTGAAAAGCACGGCCCGCAGGCGGTTGTCGTTCACGCCGATGCCTGGGCTCCGATTGATGCCGTTGCGAATCCGCACGATATCCGGCAGGTTGTCGATTATGAGGTCATTTTTCTGGCCATTCGCCGGCTTGAAGAAAATGCGCATTGCGAATGCCTTGAATCGAGCATCCTTGAGGTGATGGATGCGATTTTCTCGATTGCGATTGTTACGTCGGCCTTCATTTCAATACACAAACCGCATGTTTACAACGGTCAGGGGACGCCGGCCATTTCTCTCTCAATGACACGGGAGCAATGGGCGAAGATGCGGTCATGATTTCTGCCATTGCCGCCGTGGCCAGCAACGGCATGCTGGGTCTGGATGGATGGTTGCCCTGGGATATTCCGGAGGAGCTCGCTTTTTTCGAGCGGACGGTAGCCGGGGCCGCGCTGGTTATTGGTCGTTTGACCTATGAATCGATGGATGTTGTCCCGGAGGACTCGTTCATCGTGACACGACAAACCAATCTCCGTTTGCGGCCTGGTTGTACGCGTGTCAATTCCGTCGAGGAAGGTTTGTTGACCGCGGCAGCCACAGGGAAGCCGGTTTTCGTGATTGGTGGTGCCTCGGTTTACGCTGCGGCCTGGCCTTACTGCCAGCGTTTCTATCTGACGCGTATCGACCGCCCGTTTGATGGCGATACGCTTTTCCCGGCGAGTATTCCTCTTGAAGATTGGGCACTTGTCAGCAATCTTGCTCAAACTTATCGGGAAAGAAAGAGCAATACCGATGTTCTTTGTCGTTTTCTCCAGTATGAGCAGCAAAAGCCTCGCATTCCGGTGATTCAAGATTGCAATTCGGCAGAGGCTAAATCAGAATCTGCTTAACAAAACTATAAAGATATCGGGCGATGCGAGACGTGCCGCAAAAAAAATCCCGGCCTGGACATCAGTTGTGGCTTGCACTTGCCGCACTTGCACTGAGCGGCTTCGTTCTGTTGGGTTATGTTCTCTGGTCGGCATACCATGAGATCTGGAGTGAGGCCCGGGGCATGGCGCAGGGGCATGCGGAATTACTTGAGTCGCGCTTTGACGCAACCTTGCGTCGGGTCGATGCCAATCTCGACTCCCTCGTTGCCAAAATCCCACGAGAGGCGCTTGATATCAAGGCTGCACCACGTTTCAGGCAAATTCTTGAAGCGGACATGGCGCGTCACAAGCAATCGTTTGACGAACTGGCCGGTTTTCGTGTGCTCGATGCGGATGGCAATGTTCTATATATCACCGGGGGCGGAGAGTACACAAACCTGAAGGACCGTTCTTATTTTCGTACTCTGCGGAATACCCCGGGAGCCGGTATCGTTTTTTCCGAGGTGCTCAAGTCACGGATCACTGGGCGGGATGTCCTGATTGCTGCCCGACCGATCACTGCGCCGGACGGTCGTTTTCTGGGGGTAGTCAGCGCAGCGGTCGAACTAGACTTCTTTGGCCGTTTATTCCGCTCGGTACATCTTGGCGTATCAGGCGCTTTGGCGATACGTCGGCTTGAAGACCATAGCCTGATTGTTCGCCAGCCACCGGCGCCAGCTGAAATCAACCGCTCGCTGGGGGAGAAGCACCCGGTTTATCTGGCCTTGGTCAATGGCGAGCGCCAGGGGGTGCTTGAATTCAACTCGCAGGCTGATGGCGTGAAGCGTATCTACGCTTATCGTGCGCTCGATAAATATCCGTTTTATGTACTCGCCGGGCTGGCTGAAAGCGATGTCATGGCTGCATGGCAGCAGCGTGCTTATCTGGTGGGTGGGCTCGGAGGCATTTTGTTCGGCTGCCTGGGGCTTGTTCTTGTCTGGCTGTTTCGCGCCCAGGCGCGCGAGGTGCTGGCAGCCGAGGCCTTGCGGCAAAACCGCGATCAGCTCAGTGCGGCGCAACGAATCGCCCGGGTTGGCAGTTGGGAAGTCGAATTGCCCACGGGTCTGGTGACCTGCTCCGACGAACTTTTCCAGATTTATGAAATTCAACCGCCGACAACGGGGGCGAGGTATGAGGCTTTCCTGGCCCAAGTTCATCCTGAAGAGCGGAGCGTGGTCGATAAGGCGCTGAATGATGCGATTGCTCGTCGTGAGCCGCTGGAGCTGAAATACCGTCTGCTGATGCCGGATGGGCGGATCAAATACATTTTGGGACACAGTGAGGCAATCTATGACGCCGATGGCAAGCCATTGCGTGTCATGGGAACCTCGCAGGACATTACCAGCCAGCACCAGATGGAAGCACAGATGCAGCTACTGGCAACGGCTTTTCAGTTCAGCGGCGAGGCAATCCTGATCACCGACCGGGATAATCGGATTGTCACGGTCAACCCCGCGTTTACGCGGTTAACCGGATATTTGCCCGAGGATGCGATGGGCCGGAATCCCAGTTTTCTCTCAGCCGGTCGGACAACGAGTGCGCAGTATCGGGAAATGTGGGATACGGTGCTGGCAACCGGCTTCTGGCAGGGCGATATCTGGGATAGGCGCAAGGATGGCGGTATTTATCCCAAATGGATGTCTCTTTCGCTGATTCGTGACGATGCAGGCGAGGTGCGTTACCACGTTGCTCACTTTACTGATGTATCGAGCGAGCGGGCGGCAGAAGCCAAGCTGCACCACATTGCCCATCATGACGTACTGACCGGCTTGCTCAACCGTTTCAGCCTCAAGGGCCGGCTCGATCAGGCGCTGGCCGCTGCTCGCCGGGAGGGCGGAAGAGTGGCTTTGCTGTTCATCGACCTCGATCGCTTCAAGCTGATCAACGATACTCTGGGGCATCACGTTGGCGATTTGTTGCTGATTGAAGTCGCGGCCCGCTTGAGTCGTGGCGTCCGGGACAGCGATGTCGTGGCTCGGCTGGGAGGGGACGAATTCGTCATCATGCTTTCCGGTATCGAACATACGACCTCCGTGGCCGGTGTGGCCGAGAAACTGGTGCGTAGCGTCGGTGATCCTTATTTGATCGAGGGCCATGATCTCTACACGACGCCGAGTGTCGGCATCGCCATCTTTCCGACGGATGGTGACGATGGCGAAGTGTTGATGAAGAATGCCGATGCGGCGATGTATCACGCCAAAACTGCGGGGCGTAACAACTTCCAGTTTTTTGATGCAAAGATGAACGATGCGGCGGTCGAAAGGCTGAAAACCGAACACAGCTTGCGACTGGCGCTGACGCGCAACGAATTCTGCTTGCACTTCCAGCCATTGATCGATGTGCGCAGCGGCCGCGTTGCCGGTGTCGAAGCGCTTGTCCGCTGGCAGCATCCGGAACACGGTCTGACTGCGCCCGGAAAATTCATCGGCATTGCCGAGGAAACCGGTTTGATCCAGCCATTGGGCGAATGGGTGTTCTGGGAAGCCTGTCGCCAACTGGCTGCGTTCACGCAGGCCGGTATCCGCAATGTCAAAATGGGGGTCAATATTTCCGCCATCCAGATGCGCAACGGCAATCTGCCCATTCTGGCCAAGGGGGCCATCGAAGCGCTGGAAATCAATCCGGCCGACCTGGTCTTTGAGATTACCGAATCCGTTGCCATGCAACATCCGGCAGAAACGGTTCGTATCCTGGATTTGCTGCACGACATGGGTATTTCCCTGGCGATCGACGATTTCGGGACGGGCTATTCCTCGCTCAGCTATTTGCGCATGTTCCCGATTGACCATATCAAGCTGGATCGCTCCTTTGTCGAGGAGATCGGGCAGGATGGTGACGGGGCGGCAATCTGCAATGCCACGATCGGGCTGACGCACAGCCTCGGCTTGAAGCTGGTGGCCGAGGGCGTTGAAACGCAAGCCCAGTTTGATTACCTGCGCAGCCAGGATTGCGATCTGGTACAGGGCTTCCTGTTCAGCCGGCCGGTTCCGGCCGAGGATGTAATCGCGTTCATCAAGCAACGAAATAGCTGATTGTTAAAAAATAACTTGCGTTAGCCATGGGGGTCACCTATGATTCAAACGAACGTATGAATCATAGGTGACCCCCATGGCTGAAGCCCGAACTGTCGATACCCGCGAACGCATCCTCGATGCGGCAGAGCATCTTTTCATGGCACATGGCTACGAAGGAACGTCGATGCGCCAGATTACCGGCGGTGCCGGCGTTAACCTTGCTGCGGTCAACTATCATTTTGGCTCCAAAGAGTCGTTGATGCAGGAAGTTTTTCATCGGCGACTGGACTGGTTGAACGAAGAGCGCATGCGCGTTCTGAATGCACTCGAAAAAGAAGCGGCCGGCAAACCGCTCAAGCCCTCGCAAATTGTCGATGGGTTTTTTGGCACCCTGTTGCGCATGGCCGATGACGAAGAGCGGGGCGGTATTACCTTCCTGCGCCTGCTGGGCCGCACGCTGACCGATCCGTCCGAGTTCATTCGCACTTTTCTGGCCCATGAATATGCCGAAGTGGTTGATCGCTACAAGGAAGCCCTGTTCATCGCCTTGCCGGATGTGCCCAAGGCCGAGATTGTCTGGCGCTTTCACTTCATGCTCGGTGCGACTTCGTACGCCATTGCCGGGACCGATGCGCTGCGCCTGGTGACCGACTGGCAGATCGAGGATGAAGACTCGACCGATCGCCTTGACCGTCTTGTTCCGCGCCTGATGTCCTTCCTGCTTGGTGGCTTGCGCGCTGCCTTGCCTCAATTCTCTGATGCTGCGGTCGACAGCAAATAATCGACCAAAACCAAAAAGACCTTAAAGGAGACAGCACATGTTCAACAACCTCATCCCTCTGCTGGGTTTAGTCGCCCTGGCGGCTTTGGCCGGGCTGATCATCGTTCGGCCATTGCGCCGGGCGCTGATCAGCCGGCCCCTTTTTTCCACCTATCGCAAGGTGCTGCCGCAGATGTCGGATACCGAGCGCGACGCGCTGGAAGCCGGTACGGTCTGGTGGGAAGGGGAGTTGTTCCGTGGCAAGCCGGACTGGAAAAAACTGCATGCCTATCCGCAGCCCAAGCTGACGGCCGAAGAACAGTCCTTCATGGACAACGAAGTTGAAGAAGCCTGCCGTCTGGTTGATGACTGGAAGGTGACGCACGAACTCTACGACCTGTCGAACGAGACCTGGCGCTATATCAAGGACAAGGGTTTCCTTGGCATGATCATCCCGAAGAAATACGGCGGCCTCGAATTCTCGGCCTATGCCCATTCGCAGGTTGTCACCAAGCTGTCGACCCGCTCTTCGGCGTTGTCGGTTTCGGTCATGGTGCCGAACTCGCTCGGCCCGGCCGAACTGTTGCTGCACTACGGTACCGAAGAACAAAAGAATCACTATCTGCCGCGTCTGGCCAGGGGCATCGAGGTGCCGGCCTTTGCGCTGACCAGCCCGTGGGCCGGTTCCGATGCCGCTTCGATTCCCGATGCCGGTGTCGTCTGCAAGGGCATGTATCAGGGCAAGGAAGTGCTCGGCATGCGGGTCAACTGGGACAAGCGTTACATCACGCTGGCACCGGTTTGTACGGTCTTCGGTCTGGCTTTCCATCTTTATGATCCGGACGGCCTGCTCGGCGACAAGAAGCACATCGGCATCACCTGTGCGCTGGTGCCCTACGATCATCCGGGCGTCGATACCGGGCGTCGTCACTTCCCGCTCAACGCCATGTTCATGAATGGTCCGACGCGCGGCAAGGAAGTCTTCATGCCGCTCGAATTCATCATCGGCGGGCCGAAGATGGCCGGGCAGGGCTGGCGCATGCTGATGGAGTGCCTGGCTGCCGGGCGTTCGATTTCGCTGCCGTCCTCCAATACTGGCATGGCGCAAATGACGGCGCGTGCCGTCGGTGCCTATGCCCGCGTCCGCAGCCAGTTCAAGATGGCGGTCGGCAAGTTCGAAGGCGTCGAGGAAGGTTTGACGCGGATCGGTGCCTACACCTACATGATGGATGCCGTGCGCAAGATGACGGCTGGTGCGGTCGACCTCGGCGAAAAGCCGTCGGTCGT
Organism: Dechloromonas sp. TW-R-39-2; assembly: GCF_016864195.1. Classification (NCBI taxonomy): domain Bacteria; kingdom Pseudomonadati; phylum Pseudomonadota; class Betaproteobacteria; order Rhodocyclales; family Azonexaceae; genus Dechloromonas; species Dechloromonas sp. TW-R-39-2. The sequence continues at coordinate 2,519,997 of NZ_CP045202.1, read as the reverse complement.
TTCGGCCATTGCCAAGTACCACGTTACCGAGCGCGCTCGTCAGGTGGTCAACGACGGTATGGATATCGTCGGCGGCAAGGGCATCTGTCTTGGCCCGTCGAATTTCCTCGGCCGCGCCTACCAGCAGGTGCCGATCGGCATCACCGTCGAAGGCGCCAACATCCTGACCCGTTCGCTGATCATCTTCGGACAGGGGGCGATTCGCTGCCATCCGTATTTGCTGGCTGAAATGCAGGCCGCCCAGAATCCTGATCTGAAAAAGGGTCTGGTCGATTTCGACAAGGCACTGTGGTCGCACGTCGGTTTCACTATTCGCAATGGCCTGCGGACTTTGTGGCTGGGCATGACCGGTTCGCACTTTGTCTCGGTCAACGTCGATACAGCCCCTGAAATGAAGCGTTACTACCAGCAGATGACCCGTTTCTCGACGGCCTTTGCCTTCATGTCGGACATCTCCTTGCTGGTGCTCGGCGGTAGCGTCAAGCGTCGTGAAAAACTGTCGGCCCGTCTCGGCGACATCCTGTCGCAGATGTACCTGATTTCCTGCACGCTCAAGCGTTACGAGGAAGAAGGTCGCAAGGCCGAAGATGCGCCGCTCGCCCATTGGGCGATCTGGGATGCGATGTACAAAGCGCAACAGGCATTCGATGGCGTCATCGCCAATTTCCCGATCCGCTTCATTGCTGCCTTCCTGCATCGTTCGATTTTCCCGTGGGGCCACCCGTACGTTGTGCCATCCGACGATGTCGGTCACCAGGTTGCCAAGGCCCTGATTTCGCCGTCTGCCACCCGTGACCGCCTGACCGCCGAATGTTTCGTGCCGATGGTAGAAAGCGAGCCGGTTGGCGCCATCGAACTGGCCCTGAACGCGACGCTCGAAGCCGAGGCGATTGAAGCCAAGATCCGTACTGCTGAAAAAGACGGCAAGTTCGCCAATAATCCGCTGGCCAATGTGCGCGATATCGCCATCGTTGCCTTTGAATATGGCGTGATCAACGCTGCCGAATTTGAGGTGATGAGGCGTCGCAACCACCTGCGCGACATCGTGGTGCATGTCGATGATTTCCCCTTCGATTACAACGTCGCGACCGCCAACAAACCGGCTCAAGACCGGATGGCAGCCTGATCATGGGCAAGACGATTTACGTGGTCGACGGCGCACGGACGCCGTTTTTGAAGGCGCAGAAAGGGCCGGGGGCGTTTGCCGCCTCCGACCTGGCGACCCAGGCCGGACGTGCCTTGTTGCTGCGTCAGCCTTTCCTGCCGAGCGATCTCGACGAAGTCATTCTCGGCTGTGCCGCACCGTCGCCAGATGAAACCAATATCGGCCGGATGGTTGCGCTGCGTCTCGGTTGCGGTAAAAAAATGCCGGGCTGGACGGTGATGCGCAACTGCGCTTCCGGCATGCAGGCCATTGATTCGGCCATTGCCAACATTCAGTGCGGCCGGGCCGAGCTGGTGCTGGCCGGCGGCGTCGATGCGCTGTCCCGCGCGCCGCTGTTGTACTCCGATACGATGGTCCGCTGGTTTGCCGGCATGATGGGCATGCGCACGATGGGCCAGAAAATCGGCCATTTCATGAAGCTCAAGCCGGGGGCGCTGCTTTCACCGGTGATCGGCCTGATGAAGGGCCTGACCGATCCGGTGGTCGGCCTGCTGATGGGCCAGACGGCTGAAAACGTCGCCTGGCGCTTTGGCATCAATCGTCAGCAGATGGATGAATTTGCCTTGCGTAGCCACCAGCGCGCGCTGGCCAGCCGGCAAGCCGGCCATCTTGGCGAAATCGTGCCGGTGGTCGACGGTGCCGGCAAGGTTTATGCCGAGGATGACGGCGTGCGGGCCGATGCCAGCATGGCCGGTCTGGCCAAGCTGAAACCTTTCTTCGACAAGAAGTACGGCAACATCACCGCAGCCAACAGCTCGCAGATTACCGATGGTGCCGCCTGGCTGATCCTGGCTTCGGAAGAGGCGGTCAAGAAGTGGAACCTGAAACCGCTCGGGCGCATCGTTGATAGCCAGTGGTCCGGTCTTGAGCCAGAACAAATGGGCCTCGGCCCGGTGCATGCCTCGACGCCGCTGCTGCAGCGTCATGGCTTGAGCCTGAACGATATCGATGCCTGGGAACTGAACGAAGCCTTCGCGGCGCAAGTGCTTGGCTGTCAGGCGGCGTGGGCCTCCGATGATTACTGCCGTGAGCAACTGGATTTGCCGGCGGCGCTGGGCAAGGTGGATGACGCCAAGCTTAATGTCGATGGCGGTGCCGTTTCGATCGGTCATCCGGTCGGTGCCTCCGGTGCGCGTATCGTCCTGCATTTGCTGCATGTCCTGCGTCGCCAGAAGGCGAAGCGCGGCATTGCAACCATCTGCATCGGTGGCGGCCTGGGCGGCGCCATGCTGGTCGAAGCGGACGCCTGATCGTGCGCATCGGCATCGTTGTCGATTCGGCCTGCGATTTGCCGAAGGACTTCCTGACCGAGAACGGCATCATCGTGATGCCGATCACGCTGCGTTTTGGCGAACTGACCATTGAGGACAGGCGCGATCCGCTCGAAACCCAGACTTTCTACGCCAGCCACCTGGACCGGAAAAGCGAGGATTTCGCCGAGTCGATTCCCTACTCGGTCGAGCAGATCGAAAAGCTCTTTCTCGAACGGCTGGTGCTCGATTTCGATTACGTTTTCTGCCTGACCATCACCAGCACGCGCAGCCCGATTTTCGATCACGCGATGCAGGCTTCACGCGCCATCTTGACCAAGTACAAGGAAATTCGCCGCCAGGCCGGGGTGCCGGAACGTTTCGGGCTGGCCGTCATTTCGACGCGCAACCTGTTCACCGGGCAGGCTGTGCCGGTAGCCGAGGCTGTCCGGCTGATCCGCCAGGGCGGTACGCCGAGTGAAATCGGCGCGCGCCTGAAGCACTGCGTTGAACACACGCACACCTATCTGGTCCCGGCCGATCTGTTCCACATTTACAAGCGTGCCTCGAAGAAGGGCGATACCAGCCTGAGTTGGGGTAGTTACACGCTGGGCTCCTGGCTGGACGTCAAACCGGTGCTGCACTGCCATCGCGATCTGACTTCCACGGTCGACAAGGTCCGCGGCTTCGAAACCGGTGTTGGTCAGCTTTTTGCCAAGGCCGCACAGCGCATCGAGGCGGGCCTGGATGCGCCGTGGATTTGTATCAGTTATGGCGGTTCGCCCGCTGCTGTCAGCCGTCTGCCGGGTTATGCCGCACTGGCCGCCCGTGCGGCTGAAAACGGGGTCGAGATCCTGGTTTCGCCGATGAGCAAGACGGCGGCGGTCAATGTCGGTCCGGGCGCCTTGTCGCTGGCCTTTGCTGCCTCCGGGCACACCACGCATTAAAGAAAGCACATGATGAATCTGAATCTTCAACACTGGCGTGTCGAGCTTGATGCCGAGGGCGTCGCCAGCGCCATTCTCGACAAGGCCGGTGAAACGGCCAACTCCCTGTCGGTCGCCGTGATGGGCGAACTCGGCAAGATACTCGATGCCTTCGAAAAGCAGCCGCCCAAGGCGCTGATCTTCCGCTCCGGCAAAGAGGCAGGCTTCATCGCCGGGGCCGACATCCAGGAATTCACGCAGCTCGATACTGCCGAAAAGGGCAGGGCGCTGGTCGAGCGCGGCTGGACCTTGTTCAATCGTCTTGCTGCGGTCAACTACCCGACACTAGCCATTATTCGTGGCCATTGTCTGGGTGGCGGTCTGGAACTGGCACTGGCTTGCCGTTATCTGCTGGCGGTTGATGAGCCGGCGACCAAAATGGGCCTGCCCGAAGTCATGCTCGGTATTTTCCCCGGTTGGGGTGGCATGCTGCGTTTGCCACAACGGGTTGGCCCGACGGCGGCGATGGACATGATGCTGACCGGCAAGACGATTGATGCCAAGCGGGCCAAGCGCATGGGGCTGGCCGACGAGTGCGTGCCGCCGCGCGTCATGGATGCCGCCGCCCGCCAACTGGTGTTGTCCGGCCAGCCACGCCGTGCCTTGCCGGTCATGCAGCGCTTGCTCAATGGTCCGCTCAAGGGCGTCGTGGCCAGCGGAGCGCGCAAACAGGTGGCGAAGAAAGCTCGTCCCGAACACTATCCGGCGCCTTATGCCATCATCGACATCTGGGCCAAGCACAATGGCAATGCACTGGCCTCGCCGGCCATCATCGACCGCATCATCAGTTCGCCGACGGCGCGCAATCTGGTTCGGGTTTTCTTCCTGCAGGAACGGCTGAAGGGATTTGGCAAGGCGTCCGATTTCAAGGCGCAGCGCGTCCATGTCATCGGTGCTGGTGTGATGGGCGGCGATATCGCTGCCTGGTGCGCCCTGCGCGGAATGACCGTGACCTTGCAGGATCAGAGCCTGGAGCGAATGGGGCCGGCATTGCAGCGGGCCAGCAAGCTGTTCGCGCGTCGTCTGCGTGACCCGCTCAAGGCGCGTGCCGCCTTCGACCGCCTGATTCCCGATGTCAACGGTGACGGTGTGGCGCATGCCGATGTGGTGATCGAGGCCATTTTCGAAAATGTGGCCGCCAAGCATGCCTTGTTCAAGGTGATCGAGCCGCGCATGAAGCCCGGCGCCATTCTGGCCAGCAATACGTCCAGTCTCAAGCTGGAAGACTTGCGCATCGCACTGAAGCGGCCGGAACGGCTGGTCGGCATCCATTTCTTCAATCCTGTCGCGATGATGCCGCTGGTTGAGGTCGTTGTTGCGCAAGGGGCCGATGATTCTGTTGTCCAGGCAGCCTGCGCCTTCGTTCGCCAGATCGACAAGCTGCCCTTGCCGGTGCGCAGCGAACCCGGTTTCCTGGTCAATGCGGTGCTGGCGCCCTACATGCTGGCAGCGATGCGCGCGGTCGACGAAGGAATTTCGCCCGAAACGGTTGATGAAGCCATGTTGGCTTTTGGTATGCCGATGGGCCCGATTGAGTTGATTGACACGGTTGGGCTGGACATCGCCATGGCCGCCGGCCAGCAATTGGCGGGTGGGGCCGAGGCGCCACGTTGCTTGTTGGCGCGTGTTCAGCAGGGGCAACTTGGCAAGAAATCGGGGCAGGGTTTCTATCGTTGGGCGGAAGGCAAGGCACAGAAGGCGGCGCCCGGAGGCGTGCCACCCGGTCTGGCGGCCCGCCTGGCCAAGCCGCTGATTGACCGAACCGAGCAATTGGTTGCCGATGGCGTGGTTGCCGATGCCGAACTGGCGGATGCCGGGGTGATTTTTGGCACAGGCTTTGCACCATTTACCGGTGGTCCGCTCAATTTCCGTCAAGCCAGGTAAAAATTTGTTGTTTTTACCCAACATACGTTTGAAATAGATGCAGATAAAACAGCATTTCAAACGCTTGTTTGAGATTTAATCACCACAGTAGTTCCGGGATGCATTCCCAAACATAAACAAAACAGGAGACAAATCAATGCACAACAAATTCGCCCCACGCCTGATTCCAGCGCTCATGGCTCTCGCTTTTGCCGGTTCTGCAAGTGCAGCCGGTTTCCAGTTGCTTGGCGAGCAAGGCGCCAGTGGTATCGGTAATGCCGGCGCCGGTTCGGCTGCCGTTGCTGAAAATGCCAGCACTGTTTTCTACAACCCGGCAGGCATGACGCAATTGCAGGATCGTGAAATTTCGGTCGGTGGCACTTTCGTCAAGACCAATTTCAATTTTAGCGATGGCGGCTCCAGCGTCGGTGTGTTGAATGGTACGGGTGACGGCGGTAATGGTGGCGGCCTTGGTTTTGTGCCGAACATGTACGGCTCCTGGGCGCTGACCAAGGACATTTATCTCGGCCTCGGTATCGGTGCACCGTTCGGTCTTCGCACCGAGTACGACAATCCGTGGATTGGCGCGGCTCAGTCGGTGAGCTTCGATATCAAGACACTCAATATCAATCCTTCGATCGCCTGGCGTGCCAACGACCGCGTTTCTCTGGGTTTCGGTCTCAACTGGCAAAAAATTGAAGCCGAGTACATCCGCGCAGCAGCAGTCAGCTCTGCTGGTGCTGCCGGCTCGACCGTCAAGCTCAACCTGAGCGACGATGCCTGGGGCTGGAATGCCGGTGCTTTGTTTACCCTGGCGCCTTCGACCAAGCTGGGTGTTTCCTATCGCTCGGCGATCAAATACGAAACCAAGGGCGATGTCTCGATTTCGAGCAACGGTACTGCTGCTGCCACCGCCACCACGAATGGCTTGATTGCTGCCGGTCGCGCCAGCGATACCAAGGCATCGATCAAGTTGCCGGATACATTCATTCTCAGCTTGACCCACAAGGCCAGCGACCAGTGGGAACTGCTGGGTGATGTTTCCTGGACGGGCTGGAGCTCGATTCCCAAGGTCGACATCATTCGCACCTCGGGGCTGCTGAACGGTCAGACCGCCCAGACGCTGGATACCAATTTCCGCGATACCTGGCGCTTTGCCGTTGGTGCCAACTACAAGGTCAACGATGCCTGGAAGCTGAAGATGGGTATTGCCTACGACCAGACCCCGGTCAAGAGCGCCGAGCATCGTCTTGTTTCCATGCCGGATAACAACCGCACCTGGTTCAGCGCCGGTGTTCAGTGGAAGCCAAGCAAGACGACGGCCGTTGATGTCGGTGGTGCCTACCTCTACGTCAAGGATGCTGAAATCAACAATAACCAGAGCACGGATGGTCGTGGGCTGGTCAAGGGGACGTATGCCGACAGCGCCATTCTGCTGGGTGCTCAGTTCTCCATGGCTTTCTAAAACAGTTTCTTTTGCACTCTCTTCACACCCCGGCTGGTCCGGGGTTTTTTTTTGGAAAAAACCTGAAAAACCAGTTGACCGCAGAAGTCTGTTATCTATAATTCAAACGTTCGTTTTATTTAAACGAAGTCGTATAAAAGACACCTAAAGGAGAATCGCTTGAACAAGCTGATCGTAAAGAAAGCCGCCGTGCTGGGCGCGGGCGTGATGGGGGCGCAGATTGCTGCGCACCTGGCCAACGCCAATGTGCCCGTCGTGCTGTTTGACCTGCCGGCGAAAGAAGGAGACAAGAACGGTATCGTCAAGAAGGCCCTCGATGGCCTCAAGAAGCTGGACCCGGCGCCGCTGGCGAGCAAGGGCAAGCTCAAGTTCATCGACGCTGCCAATTACGACGAACATCTGCCGCTGCTCGCCGAGTGCGATCTGGTGATCGAAGCCATTGCCGAACGCATGGACTGGAAGAACGATCTCTATGCCAAGATTGCGCCGCACCTCGGCGCCAACACGATCATCGCTTCGAATACCTCCGGCCTGTCGATGAATGTGCTGGCCCAGGGGCTGCCGGAGTCGGTTCGTCCGCGCTTCTGCGGCATCCACTTCTTCAACCCGCCGCGCTACATGCACCTGGTTGAAATCATCGGCACTGAAAGCACCGATGGCAGCACGCTGGATGCGCTGGAAACCTGGCTGACCTCGCGTCTCGGCAAGAGCGTGATCCGTGCACTCGATACACCGAACTTTGTCGCCAACCGCATCGGCGTCTTCTCGATTCTCGCCGTCATGCACCACACCCAGGCTTTCGGCCTCGGTTTCGACGAAGTCGACGCACTGACCGGCCCGAAGATCGGCCGCCCGAAGAGCGCCACCTACCGCACCGCCGACGTGGTCGGCCTGGATACGCTGGCCCACGTCGTCAAGACCATGCAGGACACGCTGCCGAACGATCCGTGGCACGCCTATTTCACCTCCCCGGCGTGGTTGACCGCGCTGATCGGGCAGGGGGCGCTTGGCCAGAAAACCCGTTGCGGCATTTTCCGCAAGCAGGGCAAGGAAATCCAGGTGCTCGACCTGGCCGCCCAGGATTACCGCAAGTCGGCCGGCGAAATCGCTGAGGAAGTCGGTGCCATCCTGAAAATCCGCAACCCGGCCGAGAAGTTTGCTGCCTTGCGTGCTTCGGCGCATCCGCAAGCCCAGTTCCTGTGGGCGATTTTCCGCGACATCTTCCACTACGCCGCCGTGCAGCTGGAAAACGTCGCCGACAATGCGCGTGACCTCGATCTCGCCATGCGCTGGGGCTTCGGCTGGTCGCAAGGCCCGTTCGAAACCTGGCAGGCGGCGGGTTGGGCTGATATTGCCCAGGCCGTTGCCGCCGATGTCGCTGCCGGCAAAGCCATGAGCAATGTTGCACTGCCGGCTTGGGCGCTGGAAAGCGGCCGGACCGGCGTGCATGCGCCGGAAGGTTCCTACTCGGCCCGCAAGAATGCTTATGTGCCGCGCTCGTCGCTGCCGGTTTATCAGCGCCAGTATTTCCCTGAACGCGTTCTTGGCGAAAATGCTGCAACGCCGGAAAAGTCGGGCGAGACGCTGTATGAAAACGACGGCGTGCGTTTGTGGTGTCTGCCTGCGGTCGACCGCAAAATTGGCATCATTTCGATCAAGTCGAAGATGCACACCATCGGCAATGAAGTTCTTGATGGCGTGATTACTGCCGTGCGTCAGGCTGAGCAGACGCTGGATGGCGTGGTTGTCTGGCACGAAGCGCCGTTTGCTGTCGGGGCCAATCTGCAGCAAGTTGGCGAAGCTTGTGCCGCCGGCCAGTTCGACCTGCTTGAGCAGACCGTCGAGAAATTCCAGCGTGCTTCGCAGACGCTGAAGTATGCGCAAGTGCCGACCGTCGCTGCGGTTCAGGGCCTGGCGCTGGGCGGTGGCTGCGAGTTCGTCATGCATGCCGCCAAGCGCGTCATGGCGCTGGAAAGCTATGTCGGCCTGGTCGAAGCCGGTGTCGGCCTGATTCCGGCCGGTGGCGGTTGCAAGGAATTCGCTGCCCGCGCTGCGGACTGGGCTGCCCAGTCGGGAACGCCGGGTGAAGTCTTCAACTTCCTGCAGCCGGTGTTCATGACCATCGCCATGGCCAAGGTCGCCAAGAGTGCGGTTGAAGTGGTTGATTTCGGCTTTGCCAAACCTTCCGACACCATCCTGTTCAACGCCAACGAACTGCTTTGCGTTGCCATCAAGGAAGCGCGTGCCATGGCCGATGCCGGTTATGCACCGCCGCCGATGGCCCGTGCCGTTCCGGTTGCCGGCAAAAACGGTATCGCCACCTTCGAGATGATGCTGGTCAACATGAAGGAAGGCGGCATGATTTCCGCCCACGACTACAAGGTTGCCCGTTCGGCTGCCGTTGCCCTGTGCGGCGGCGAAGTCGAAACCGGTAGCCTGGTCGATGAGGAATGGCTGCTGACTGTCGAACGTCGTCTTTTCGTCGATCTTCTGAAAACCCCGGAAACCCAGGCACGCATCAAGCACATGCTGGAAACCGGCAAGCCGCTGCGCAACTAATCGGGCCAAGGAAAAATATCATGAGCAAACAGATTCAAGACGCCTACATCGTTGCTGCGACCCGTCTGCCGGTCGCCAAGCGTAACGGCATGTTCAAAAATGTACGGCCGGACGACATGCTGGCCGAAGTGATTCGCGCCGTGGTTGCCCAGGTGCCGGGTGTCGATCCGGCGCTGATCGGCGACGTGATCGTCGGTTGCGCCATGCCGGAAGCCGAGCAGGGCATGAACGTCGCCCGTATCGGCCTGCTGCTGGCCGGTCTGCCGATTACCGTGCCGGGTATCACGATCAACCGCTTCTGCTCCTCCGGGGTGCAGGCGGTGGCCGATGCCGCTAACCAGATTCGCCTCGGCCTGGCCGATGTGATGATTGCCGCCGGTACCGAGTCGATGTCGGTGATGCCGCAGATCATGGGCAACAAGATGTCAATGAACCCGGCCATCTTCAGCAAGGAAGAAAACCTGGGAATCGCCTACGGCATGGGGTTGACCGCGGAAAAGGTCGCCCAGCAGTGGAAAATCAGCCGCGACGAGCAGGATGCCTTCGCCCTGGCGTCGAACCAGAAAGCCTGTGCCGCGATTGCTGCCGGCCACTTCAAGGCTGAAACGACGCCTTACACGATTCGCGAAAGCCTGCCCGACCTCAAGTCCGGCAACATCAAGCTGCGCGAACGCATCGTCGATACCGACGAAGGCCCGCGTGCCGATGCTTCGTTGGAGCGTCTCGGCAAGCTGAAACCGGTCTTCCATGCACGCGGTTCGGTGACGGCGGGTAATTCTTCTCAGATGTCGGATGGTGCCGGTGCCGTGATGCTGGTTTCCGAGAAAATCCTGCGCGAACACAACCTGACGCCGCTGGCCCGCTTTGCCGGTTACGCCGTTGGTGGCGTGGCGCCGGAAATCATGGGGATCGGTCCGATCGCTGCGATTCCAAAGGTGCTGGCCCAGGTCGGCATCAAGCAGGATGACCTCGACTGGATCGAACTCAACGAAGCCTTTGCGGCACAGTCGATTGCCGTGATGCGCGAACTGGGGATCAATCCGGACAAGGTGAACCCGCTCGGCGGCGCCATCGCCCTCGGCCATCCGCTCGGTGCAACCGGTGCCATCCGTATCGCCACGGCAACGCATGGTCTGCGTCGCACCGGCGGCAAGTACGGCATGGTGACCATGTGTATCGGTACCGGCATGGGTGCGGCCGGCATTATCGAACGTCTCTGACGGTCGACCGTGCAAAAACAGGAAAAACGATGAAACCCGCCTGGCTGGCTAAACTTTCGCCATCCTGGCGGGCGCGCATGGTGCGCCTCGGCTTCAATTTCCATCCGGCATTTCGTGGCACCGGCGGGCGGGTTGTACATGTGGCGAAGGATCTTCGCCATATCCGGATCAGCCTGTCGCTCAACTGGAAAACCCGCAACATTGTTGGTTCGCTCTACGGTGGTTCGCTCTTTGCAATTACCGATGGGGCGCATCCGATGATGCTGATGGCGGCGCTGGGCGATGGTTACATCGTCTGGGACAAGGCCGCCAGCATTTCCTATAAGAAGCCGGGTTACACCACCTTGTATGCCGATTTTTCGATGCCGGCCGAGGAGATTGCCGAGATTCATCGCCTGCTCAAGCAGCATCCCGAACTTGACCGGACTTACCGCGTCGAACTCAAGGATGAGCACGGCACGGTGCATACCGTGGTTGAACGAACTGTCTATATTGCCGACAAAAATTATTACCGGCAGAAAAACACCGAAGGAGACAAATCATGATTTCGCATTCTGTGCGGATCGCAACCCTTGCTGCCGCCTTGCTCGCCATTCCTGGCCTGCATGCGGCCGAAGTGGCTGGTGTGACGATCGACGAAAAAATCAAGGTCGGTAGCAGCGAGTTGGTGCTGAATGGCGCCGGCTTGCGCAGCAAGGTGTTCATCAAGGTTTATGTCGGGGCCTTGTATGTCACCCAGAAGTCGGGTTCGCCGGCCGGTTTGCTCGATGCGCCGGGGGCTCGCCGAATGAGCCTGCGCCTGTTGCGCGATATCGATGCGGATACGCTCTACGGTGCATTGCGCGACGGTCTGAAGGACAATAACAGCGAGACCGATTTGGTGGCGCTCAAAAGTGCCATCGATCAGTTTGCCGAAATCATGAAGAAAATCGGCAATGCGCGTAGTGGCGATACGGTCGCCATCGATTTCACGGCTGAGGGCGTGGCGGTCAGCTTCAATGGCGAAGCGCGCGGCAAGGTGGCCAATGCACCGTTTGCCCGTGCCTTGCTCAAGGTCTGGCTGGGCGATCATCCGGTCGATGCCTCGCTGAAGAAAGCATTGCTCGGTAGCTGAACAAAACAATAAGGAGGAGACAAAATGGACAGGATCTGGCTTAAGAGCTATCCCCCCGGTGTGCCGGCCGATATCAGTATCGACCACATTCCTTCGCTCGTTGCGCTGTTCGAGGATGCCTGCAGCAAGTACGCAAAGCAGGTGGCCTACGTCAGCATGGGCAAGGAAATGACCTATGCCGAACTGGATGAGGAAACCCGTGCCTTTGCCGGCTGGCTGCAATCCCGTGGCCTGAAGAAGGGTGACCGGGTTGCATTGATGATGCCCAACCTGCTGCAATATCCGGTGGCCTTGTTTGGCACCCTGCGGGCCGGCGGCGTCGTGGTCAATTGCAATCCGTTGTATACGCCGCGTGAGCTGGCGCACCAGTTGAAGGATTCAGGGGCTGAAACGATCGTTATCGTCGAGAATTTTGCCCATACGCTGGAACAGGTGATTGGCCAGACGGCGATCAAGCACGTCGTGGTTACGCCGATGGGCGAAATGCTGGGGGCGCTCAAGGGCTTGCTGGTCAATATGGTGGTGCGCCATGTCAAGAAGATGGTGCCGGCCTGGAATCTGCCCGGTGCGGTCGGCTTCAATGCGGCACTTTCCGTTGGGCGCAAGCATGGTGCCAAAGGGGTGACATTGCGTCACGACGATATCGCTTTCCTGCAGTACACCGGGGGAACGACCGGTGTTTCAAAGGGGGCGATGCTGACCCATGCGAATATCAGCGCCAACGTGATGCAGGCTTACAGCTGGATCAAGCCGGTGGTGCATGAGGGGCAGGAATTCATCATTACTGCCTTGCCGCTGTACCACATCTTTGCATTGACGGCGAATTGCCTGACCTTCCTGATGATCGGTGCGCGCAATCTGCTGATTGCCAATCCGCGCGATATTCCCGGGTTCATCAAGGAGTGGCGCAAGTATCCGATCACCGTCGTGACCGGCGTCAACACTTTGTTCAATGCGCTGCTCAATCACCCGGATTTCGCCAGTCTCGATTTCTCGACGATGAATGTGACGTTGGGCGGCGGGATGGCGGTGCAAGGGCCGGTGGCCGACCGCTGGCTGAAAATTACCGGGACGCCGCTGCTCCAGGCTTACGGTTTGACCGAGACTTCACCGGCCGCAACGATCAATCCGCTCGACATGCACGAATTCAACGGCTCGATCGGCCTGCCGATTTCGTCGACCGAAGTGTCGATTCGCGACGATGTCGGCAGTGAGGTGCCGGTGACTCAAGTCGGAGAAATCTGCATTCGCGGTCCGCAAGTCATGGCCGGCTACTGGCAGCGCCCCGAGGAAACTGCCAATGTGATGACGCAGGATGGTTTCCTGCGCACCGGCGATGTCGGCTATGTCGATAAGAATGGCTTCATTTTCCTGGTCGACCGCAAGAAGGACATGATTCTGGTGTCCGGTTTCAACGTCTATCCGAATGAAGTCGAAGAGGCCATCGCGATGATGCCCGGCATCCTGGATGTCGCCGCCATCGGGGTGCAGGACGAACATTCCGGTGAAGCGGTCAAGGTTTTCATCGTGCGCAAGGACCCGGCGATCAATGAGCGCATGGTCATCGAGCACTGCCGGACGCAACTGACCGGCTACAAAATACCCAAACATGTCGAATTCCGCGACGACCTGCCACGCACCAACGTCGGCAAGATCCTGCGTCGCGCACTGAAAGAGGGGGCGTAATGGCCATTCCAGCATCACTCAACAAGAACCTTCGTCTGCCGGTCATCTGTGCGCCGATGTTCATCATTTCCAACCCTGATCTGGTCATCGCGCAATGCAAGAGCGGCATCATCGGCTCCTTTCCGGCGCTCAACGCCCGGCCGAAGGAATTGCTCGATGACTGGCTGATCCGTATCAAGGCCGAGTTGGCCGAAGATCCGAATGCCGCACCGTTTGCCGTCAATCAGATCATCCATCCCTCCAACGAGCGGCTGGAACACGACATGGCGTTGTGCGTGAAGCATGAAGTGCCGTTGATCATCACCAGCTTGTCGGCCCCGACCGCCATCGTGCCGCATGTGCATTCATATGGCGGCAAGGTTTTCCATGACGTGATCAGCGTACGCCATGCCGAAAAGGCACTGGAAGCCGGGGTCGACGGCCTGATCCTGGTCTGCGCCGGCGCCGGTGGCCATGCCGGCACGCTCAGCCCGTTTGCGCTGGTCGGTGAAATCCGCAAGTTCTACGACGGCCCGATTGCCTTGTCCGGTTCGATCACCAATGGCAACGCCATTCTCTCGGCCCAAGCCATGGGCGCCGACTTTGCCTACATCGGCACGCGTTTCATCGCGACCAAGGAGGCTAACGCGGTCGACGCCTACAAACAGGCAATTATCGACTCAGCCGCCAAGGATGTGGTCTACACGCCGTATTTCACTGGCGTGCATGGCAATTACCTGAGCAAGAGCATCGTTGCTTCGGGCCTTGATCCAGCCAATTTGCCGGAAAAGGACAAGACCTCGATGAGCTTCGGCAGCAGTCGCGATGCCAAGGCCTGGAAGGATATCTGGGGTGCCGGGCAGGGCGTCGGCACGATTGACGACGTGATGCCGACGGCTGAACTGGTTAATCGTTTGCAACAGGAATATCGCAGTGCCAAGGCGGCACTGAGCAGCAATCCGTTCTGAAAATACCTAAAAGGAGACAGCAAGATGAGTGATTACCGCGCACCTGTAAAAGACATGCGTTTTGTCATGGATGAACTGGCTGGTTTCAGGGAGCTGAGCCAGATCGCCGGTTTTGAGGAAGCGACGCCGGATCTGGCCGATGCCATTCTCGACGAAGCCGCCAAGTTTGCCGGCGAAGTGCTGGCCCCGCTCAACCGTACCGGCGACAAGGAAGGCTGCAAGCTGACGCCGAATGGCGTGACCACGCCGAATGGCTGGAAAGAGGCTTATACCCAGTACCGTGAAGCCGGCTGGAACGGCATTACCTCGCCGGTAGAGTTCGGCGGGCAGGGCTTGCCGGATACGCTGGGCATCGTCGCCAAGGAAATGCTTTGTTCGGCCAACATGGCTTTCAGCCTCGGCCCCTTGCTTACCACCGGCGCCGTCGAAGCACTGCTGACCTGCGCCAGCGACGAACTCAAGGCGACCTATCTGGAAAAGATGATTTCCGGCGAGTGGACCGGGACAATGAATCTGACCGAGCCGCAAGCCGGCTCCGATCTGGCCCTGATCCGTTCGCGCGCCGAACCGCAGGCCGATGGCAGCTACAAGGTTTTCGGCCAGAAAATCTTCATCACCTACGGTGACCACGACATGACCGATAACATCGTTCATCTCGTACTCGCCCGTCTGCCGGATGCGCCGGCCGGGGTGAAGGGGATTTCGATGTTCCTCGTGCCGAAATTCATGGTCAATGCCGACGGTTCGCTCGGCGCGCGCAACGACGCTTACTGCGTTTCGCTCGAACACAAGCTTGGTATCCACGCCAGCCCGACCTGTGTCATGGCCTACGGCGACAACGGCGGTGCGGTCGGCTACCTGCTCGGCGAAGCCAATCGCGGCCTTGAATACATGTTCATCATGATGAACGAAGCCCGCCTCGGCGTTGGTTTGCAGGGCATCGCCATCGGCGAGCGCGCCTACCAGCAGGCGCTGGCTTTCTCCCGCGAGCGCAAGCAGGGCCGCGATGCGGTGACCGGCGAAGCACTGGTTACGATCGACAAGCATCCGGATATCCGTCGTATGCTGATGTTGATGAAGTCGCGCGTCGAAGCCTGCCGCGCCATGGCTTACTACACCTCCGGCCTGCTCGATCGCGCCCACGCTGCGACCGATGCGGACGAGAAAAAGCGCAATCTCTTCCTCGCCGAATTCATGATCCCCATCGTCAAGGGCGGCGGGACTGAAATGGGCATCGAAGTCACCTCGCTCGGTATCCAGATTTACGGCGGCATGGGCTTCATCGAGGAAACCGGCGCTGCCCAGCACTGGCGCGATTCGCGCATCACCACGATCTATGAAGGCACAACCGGCATTCAGGCGAACGATCTGCTGTTCCGCAAGCTGATGCGCGATCAGGGCGCTACCGCCAAGGTCATTTTTGGCGAAGTGCACGCCACGGCCAAGGCACTCGCCGCTTCCGGCAAGCCGGAACTGCAAGCCATCGCCCAGCGTCTCGGTGTCGCACTCAAGGCCTGGACCGATGCCACCGAATGGCTGGCAGCCAATGCCAAAACGGGCCTTTCCGGCGTGTTGACCGCAGCAGTCCCTTATCTGCACCTGGCCGTGACCGTTTGCGGCG
This sequence comes from Dechloromonas sp. TW-R-39-2, assembly GCF_016864195.1. Classification (NCBI taxonomy): domain Bacteria; kingdom Pseudomonadati; phylum Pseudomonadota; class Betaproteobacteria; order Rhodocyclales; family Azonexaceae; genus Dechloromonas; species Dechloromonas sp. TW-R-39-2. Next base: position 2,504,121 of record NZ_CP045202.1, on the reverse strand, counting down.
GCTGGTTCATGGGTAAGGCCGCACTGGCTGCGACTGCCTATCTGGAAAAAGGCGAGGGCGATCAGGCTTTCTACCGCGCCAAGGTCGCAACGGCCCGCTTCTACGCCGACCAGATGCTGCCGCTCGCCACATCCTACGGCGAAACCGTCAAAGCCGGCGATGCTGCACTGGCCGGGATGGGCGACGAGATTTTCTGAATACGCTCTCGGCCAGGGATGACGAATTCATCCTGTACAAATGACAAAGGCGCCGAGAGGCGCCTTTGTTTTACAAAGATTAGCGGTAATGGATAGTCGCAGCCAAGAATCGTTCTATTTTCGCCTGATGTTTCATTTTCCGATGAGGTTGCGGAATTGCTCGGCAGCAATACCGTGGCGGGCCAGTTTGTCGTACAGGGTTTTCTTGGGCAGTTGAAGCAGTTCGGCCGCTTGGGAAACGTTGCCTGATACCTGCCTGAGTGCATTTTCGATGCCCCGTTTCTCAGCCTGATCAACCTGTTCGACCAGCGACAGATTGTCCGCCAATGGGATCACCAACGGGGTCAAAGCATCGGGCAGGCCGAGTGCCCAGCGATCGGCAATATTTTTCAATTCACGCACATTGCCGGGCCAGTCGTGGGCATTCCAGCGCAGCAGGTCGGCCGGGGTCCAACTGGCCAGCGGGCGTTGATAGCGCTTGGCCGCTTCCTGAAGAAAGCTGGCCATCAGCAATGGAATGTCATCACGTCGTTGGCGCAGGGGCGGAAGGTCGATATTGACGACATTGAGGCGATAGTAGAGATCGGCCCGGAATTGCCCGCGGTCGGCGGCAGTCTTCAAGTCAGTCTTGCTGGCGGCAACCAGTCGGCAATCGACCGGAATGGCTTGGTTGCTGCCCAGCCGTTCAATCGACCGCTCTTGCAGGACACGCAACAGCTTGACTTGAAGATTGAGTGGCATCGATTCGATTTCATCGAGAAACAGGGTGCCGCCGTTGGCGTGCTCGACGCGCCCGATACGGCGTTTGCCGGCGCCGGTGAAGGCTCCGGCTTCGTGGCCGAACAACTCGCTTTCGAAGACCGTTTCCGGCAATGCGCCGCAGTTGACCGCGACAAACGGCCCGCGTCGGTGGCTGGCTTCGTGAATTGCGCGGGCAATGACTTCCTTGCCGCTGCCGGTTTCTCCGTTGACCAGAATATCGACCCCGGTGGGGGCGAGGGTTGCGACCAGTTGCCTGATTTGTTGCATGGCGGCTGACTGGCCGATGATTCCGGCGGTACCGAGCTGGCCGAGTTGTGATTTCAGCTGACGGTTTTCAAGAACCAGGGCGCGCTTTTCAAGTGCACTGCGTACGGCGGCAACCAGGCGTTCGGATTGAAATGGCTTTTCGATGAAATCGTGAGCCCCTTCACGCATCGCTTCGACCGCCATGGCAACATCGCCATGACCGGTGATCAACAGGACCGGCAGTTCGCGGTCGTGCTGGTGCAAATCGCGCAGCAAGGCCAGCCCGTCGCGGCCGGGCAGGCGAACATCGGTGACGACCAGCGCCGGTGTGGCAGTGGCCAGCGCGGCAAGCATCGCTTCGGCATCGGCAAAGCCGCGCACCGGGATGTCGGCCAGCGACAGTGCCTGCTCGCAGCCTTTGCGGACGGCAGTATCGTCTTCGACGAAAAAAACCGGGGGCATCTCGTTGGGGAGTTCAAGCTTCATGTGCCGTGTGCTGATTTGGGTGGATGGGAGGCGGTGCGTTCAGGGTCAAGGTGAAGATGGCGCCCCCCTCGGGGGCGTTATGAGCGCCGAGTGTGCCACCATAGCTTTCGGCAATGGTCAGTGAAATGGATAGCCCGAGCCCGAGCCCGTCGCTGGCTGTCTTGGTGGTGTAGAAAGGTTCGAACAGGTGCGCTTGAACCTCATCGGAAATTCCCTGGCCGTGATCGCGAACCTCGATCGTGATTCGACCACCTTGCACGGTGGTACTGATTTCAAGATGTGCGGCGGGCTGGTCGGACATGGCATCGAGCCCGTTGCGCATCAGGTTGACCAGTATTTGTTCCAGACGGCCGGGCTCGGCCAGTGCCTGCAAGTCCTCTGCGATGGGCGGAATGCTGATGGTGGCCATCAATTCGCGACGCCGGGGTTCGATGATCATCAAGGCGTGTTCGATCGCCGTTTTTACCGTGACTGCTTGCGGGACGGATGATTCCTTGCGTGAAAATGTCTTCAGCTGGCGCACGATGCGTCCGGTGCGCTCGATCAGGTCGCTGATCATCGCCAGGTTTTCGGCCACTTCTGCGTGTCGACCGCGCTCAAGCAAGGCGCTGGCATTATCGGCGAAGGTTTGCAGTGCGGCGAGCGGCTGATTCAGTTCGTGCGTGATACCGGCCGACATTTGGCCGAGTACTGCCAGTTTGCCAGCCTGGACGGCGCTGTTCCGGGTTTCGCGCAAAATGGCTTCGGTTCGTTCCAGCGCAGCGATTTTTCCAGTCAGATCGACTGTCCGTTCGGCGATACGTTGTTCAAGCTGGCCATGAATCCGGCGCAGTTCATCCCGTCGGCGTTGGCGGTGGCGAACATGGGCGGCAAGCCCGAGCAGAAAAGCACAGGCAAAGCCGGTTGCCAGCGCACTGCCCAAGGCGATCGAATGTGCTTCCCCCGGGTCGCCCAGTTGGACGAGTTGCCAGCCGAGCGAACCGACAGGCCGGGTCGTCAGCAGGACGTCGCGCGGTGCCTCTCCCGGCAATGCGAGGCGGACCGGTTCGATCCGGTCGAGGGCGAGCGGTAGCGTACTGAGCGGTGTAATGGCCTGGCGACCATATTGACGGGTATCGCCCAGCCGGGCTGCCGCCGTGTCACTGAGCGGGGCCAGCGTGTGGTAGCGGAGGAGACGGTCGGGGGAAAGAAAGATCACGCCGTCGGCATCAACCAGGAACAGCGTTTCCCCGGCGCCGGCCAGTGCTTGCTCAATGGCCTCCAGGCCAACTTTCAGAGCAATGACGCCCAGGGCTTGTTGACCGTCACGTACCGGGGCGGCCAGAAAATAACCGGGCTCGCCGGTGGTGACGCCGACGCCGTAAAAGCGACCCAGGCCATTGTTGATGGCGTCGACGAAATAAGGCCGAAAGCCGTAATTGTGACCGACAAAGCTGCGTCCCTGGCGCCAGTTGCTGGCGGCCAGCGTCTTGCCGTGAGCATCGATCAGGAAGGCAGCGGATACGGCTGCGCCTTGTTGTGCCGCTTCGAGATACGCATTGGCTGCGGTGATCCGTTGTTCGCTGTCCGGTTGATGCAGCAGGGCCGAGAGCGATGGGTCGAGCGCAAGCAGGCCGGGAAGTGACTCGTTGCGGCTCAAGGTGGCTTCAAGCGACAGGGCGAGTGCGTCGAGACGTTGCCGGGCCAGTTGGCGTTCGCTGTTGAGATAGATGTCACCAAATATCCGGTAGGCCAGCCAGCCAAGCAGCAGGCAGAACGAAATTGCCGCACCCAGCGTGAGCAGGGTGCGGCTGGAGAGTTTGCCGGTGATTGGATGGCGAGGGCTATTCACCCCGCCATCCTACCGATTTTGTGCATTTTTCTCAGTCGACCGCAGCAAGTTTCATTTCGTCGGCCGCATGACGCTGCTGTTCCTCCATGACCAGACGCCCCAGTTCTCGCTTCAGTTCGTTGAATTGAGCCGAGGCCGGGTCACGCGGGCGCGGCATGTCGACATACTGGTCGCGCTTGACCGTGCCGGGACGGTAGGTCATGACCACGATGCGGTCGGCCAGGTAGATTGATTCCTCGATCGAGTGGGTGACGAAGAGGATGGTCTTGCCCAGCTTTTCCCAGATGCGCAGCAACTCGTCCTGCAGGTTGCGCCGGGTCAGCGCATCGAGCGCGCCGAACGGTTCGTCCATCAGCATGATCGGCGAGTCGAGGGCGAGCACGCGGGCAATCGCGACGCGCTGGCGCATGCCGCCCGACAAATCCTTCGGGAAGCGGTCGCGGAAATCGTTGAGGTGCAGCAGGTCGAGCAGCTGGTTTACGGTCAGGTCGATCTCGGCTTTTTCCTTCTTCTGTACCTCAAGACCGAAGGCGATATTCTGCGCTACGGTCATCCACGGGAACAGCGCGTATTCCTGGAAGACCATGCCGCGATCCGGGCCGGGGGCAACGATGGTTTTACGGTTGATGATGATTTCACCGGCAGAAGGCGGCTGAAAGCCTGCGACAGCATTGAGCAGTGTCGACTTGCCACAGCCCGAAGGACCGAGCAGGCAGACGAATTCGCCGGGCTGTATGGTCAGGTTGATGTCTTTCAGTGCAATCACATCCTTGCCCGGCGTCTTGAAGACTTTCTGGACGTTGTTGATCAGAATCTGGCTCATGCTTAGTGCTCCAGGCCGCGGTGCCAGCGCAGCAAATGGTTGTTCAGGCGGCTGACCGCGTTGTCGATGAAGAGGCCGAGCAGGCCGATGGTGATCATGCCGGCGATGATCTTGTCCGACCACATGAATTCGCGCGCTTCGAGAATGCGGAAGCCGAGGCCGTCATTGACCGCGATCATTTCGGAAACGATCACCACGATGAAGGCAGTACCGATACCGATCCGCACGCCGGCGAGGATGTAGGGTGTCGCGGCGGGCAGGATGACGCGCGTGAACATCGTCCATTGATTGACGCCGAGATTGCGCGCCGCACGCAGGTAGATGCCGTCTACCTGGCGCACGCCGGCGATGGTGTTCATCAGTACCGGGAAGAAGGCGCCGATGGCGATCAGGAAGAAGGACGGCGGATTGCCCAGTCCGAACCAGAGGATCGCCAGCGGAATGTAGGCGATCGGTGGAATCGGTCGGAGGATTTGCATCAACGGATTGAACAAATCGTAGATGCGCGGACTGGCACCCATCAGCAGACCAAGCGGCAAGGCCAGCGCTGCACCGATCAGGAAGCCGGCAACGACGCGGAACAGGCTTGAGTAGGCATCATGCAGCATTTCGCCGGAGACCAGCCAGGCGAGGTAGCTCTGACCGGCTTCCTGCGGTTGCAACGGCAGCAGGTAGGCCCACCATTTGGCGGCAACCGCGGTCGGCGACGGCAGCAGGACTTCTGAGAACAGGCCGAAGCGCGAGCCGGCCTCCCAGAGAATCAGCAAAATGATCGGTACGAGTGCGCCGTGCAGGAAATTCTTGAGGTTTTTCATGGTCGACAGCTCACTTCACCTTGAGTTCGGTCTTGGCTTTCTGCAGCAGGTCGAGCTTGACCCACTCGGCCGCCTTGGGCGGCTTCTGCATACGGCCGACACCGTATTTCTGCATGAAGTCGGTGGTGATGTCGATGTGTTCGAGGCTGACGTCATAGGTGTAGTCGGCGTTATCCATTGCGTCCTTGAAGTCCTGCGAACTGATCTGGCCTTTGAACATCGATTCGCGCACGTATTTTTCAGCCAAGGCGCTGTCTTTGTTGAACAGCGCAGTGGTTTCGACGAAGCACTTCATCAGGCGCTGCGCGACATCCTTTTTCTCGTTGTACATCTTCTCGGTCATCACCAGCAGGCGGACCGGTTCGCCCATCTTGGTGGTGTAGGGCTTCATGATCTCGACGCCGAATTTCTTGTTGATCGCCTGCGAGGACTGCGGTTCGGACTGGTTCATCGCGTCGATCTGCTTGGCGGCGAGCGCCTGGTTCAGGTCGGCGAAAGCCAGGAAGACGATCTGCACGTCCTTGCCCGGCTTGTCGGACCAGCTCAAGCCGGCTTTTTCCAGCTCCGCGTAGAGCAGCAATTCATGCGCGCCGCCACGCGTGACGCCGACCTTCTTGCCCTTCATGTCGGCCAGCGACTTGATGCCGGAATCGACGCCGGCAACGATACGCGCACCGCCCTTGGCGAAGCCGGCAACGGTAACGATCGGCACACCATTGGCGCGACCGGAGATGGCACCGTCGGAGGCCAGCGCAGCAATATCGATTTCACCGGCAACGATGGCTGGCATGATGTCCGGGCCTTTCGGGAACATGCGTTCCTCGACCTTCAGGTTGTACTTGCCGCAGGCTTCCTTCATGTAGGAAACGGCGCCGTAGTGAGCGAATTTCAGGTTGCCGAGTCGGACGATGTCGGGCGTTTGGGCCTGAGCGGCGCCTATTCCGAAGGCGGTGAGCAGGGCAAGACGAATCGATGTGTGCATGGAAATCTCCTCTGGTTTTTTACGTAGGCCGCAAGGCGGATTGCTTGTCTACGTTTGCAGGAGATGTGCCAGCTTTTTTCTGGATTTTAACTTGTTGATTTCAAATTGAAATTGTCTTTTTGGGTGATTCGGCAAGGCGGGATTGTTGCGGATTTCCGGAATTTCGGCCCGACTGTGTGCGATTTTTCGCACAAATTTTTTCTGGTCCGGGAATGGCAACAGCCCCGACCAGCGAGGCCATTGCATGCCTGGATTTAGAAGTTGATGCCAACCTTGGCCATCAAGGCCCAGTTTTCAAATTCAACGTTATTGCGTTCATTGGTGTTCAGGTAGCGCAGGTCGATGCCCGAGTAGTAAGCACCCTTGCGGAAATTGGCCCCGGCCGCAACGCCGTAGCCAAAGAGATTCAGCTCGTTGTGACCGTTGTCTGCCTTGACCAGTGCCAGTGCCGGCCCGACACCGACCGAGAAACCGCCGCCCAGCGGTACGGTGTAGCGCGGAGAGAGTTCGAACGAGGTTGCCTTGGCGTTCGATTCATTGACGTGGTTGATCTGGATGTGGGTGCGAATGCGATTGTCCGGGGTCTGGATCAGGCCGCAATTCATGCTGAAATCCAGGCCATAGACCAGCTGGCTGTTATCGTCGGCCGCCTTGGCATGCATCACACCGGCGCTCAGGGCCAATGTTGGTTCGAACTTGAAGCCGCTATCCAGCCCCGGGAAAAAACGCAGCCCTTCGGCGTGACTGGCGGTGGCGGCAAATGCCAGGCTGCCGAGCAGCAGGGCGGAAGCGAAACGCTGGATTCTCATGGTCTCTCCTGAAATCTTGTCATTGATCGCCCTACACCAAGTGGGTGGCGGGGGTTTCAGGAGTCTAGCGAGGGTGTTTCAGGCTGTCTGTGACCCTGGTCACTGAGTGCGGTGCGGAGTCCGGTCGACAAGCCGCTCTTCGGGGCCCAGGCGCACTTATTTCTTGAGCAGCAATTCGCCTGCGGTATCGAGGTCTGCCTTCTTGATCAAGCCCATTTTTTTCTGGACGACCTGACCGTTACGGTCGATGAACAGGGTGTAGGGCAGGCCGCCCTTGCTGTTGCCGAGTGCCTGCATCAGCGGAATGCCCTTTTCCTTGGCGACGAACAGCGGGTAATCCATCTCGTAGGCTTTGGCAAATTCCTTCGCCGGTTCAGCCTTGTCTTCAATGCCGATACCGAGAATCTCGATCTTGCCCTTGTGGGTATTGCGGAACTTGATCAGTTCGGGAATCTCGGCCCGGCATGGACCGCACCAGCGGGCCCAGAAATTGACCACCAGCGGCTTGCCCCTGTAGCGCTCCAGCGCGACAGGCTTGTCATCCAGATTGTTCAGTGTGGCGTCGAACAACGGCGCGGAAGAGGGCATTTCCTCTGCCGCGGTCAACGTCGAAAAAAGGGCAAAAACCAGGGGGGCAAGGAATTTTTTCACGGCAGGTCGCCACGGCGGAAGATGAAGTAGCCGGCAGTCGCGCTGATCAGACCGAGCAATGCCGGATAAACCAGGGCGAAGATTTGATAACCGAGTACGCCAAAGTTATCGAGAATGACGTAGGCCGAGGGGCCAAGCACGATCAGTTGCGGGTCGAACAGTGCCAGGGCTGCCGTGCGGAAGACCTGGAGCGGATTGATCAGGGCGAGGCCCACGGCGACTTCCGGTGCAACCTTGCCCTGGATCATCACGCCAAGCAGGATCAGGTCGAGGAAGAGCAGCAGCGCCAGCCAGACCATGAAGGCAGCACCCTGAGCCATGTCGGTCGTCCGTGCGACGGCCGAGATGAGCATGCCGATGCCTAGGAAACAGGCCGCCATGACGGCGAGCAGGCCGGTGTAATAGCCGAACATGCTCCAGGGAACTTCGATGCCGGTGATGGTGGCCCAGATCACGGCGGCCAGCATGGCCAGGAAAACCGGTGTGAAAACGACGATGTAGCGACCGACGATCTTGCCCCAGAACCAGGCCGAGAGCGATACGGGCAGCGAGAGCAGGTATTCGAAGACGCCGGCTTCACGGTCGCCGGCCACCGAACGGACGGTGGTGATCAGCACGAAGATCGGCAGGATGGCCATGGTCAGCTGGATGTAGGTGACGAGCAGGCGTGACAGGCCGATGAAGCCGAGGACGCGCGATTCGGTCAGGCCGAAGAGGAAGAGCAGGGCGACGATGCCGCCGAAGACCAGCGTGTAGATCTGGAACCAGCGGGCGCGCATGGATTCCACGATGTCGAGTTTTGCAGTCAGCCAGAGTTGTTTCATTACTTGCCTCGGCGCAGCAGTTGCTGTCGCATTTCTTCAAAGCCCAGGCTGTTGGCCTGGGGCTGCGGATAAGCCGCAAAGTTATAACCCATCGGCGAGGTTTTGCCGCCGACGTAATGAGCCTGACGTGGATCAATCCAGAGCAGCTGGTCCGGTTTGCTCGATGCATCGGCCACCCACAGCCGAACTGCCGCATCGTCACCCCAGGCTTGTTCCTTCAGCCAGAAAATGACGCAACCGATATCGTCAAACTTGAATACCTGGTCTTTCGGCCCGCCGCGTACTTCGGCTGCAAAGCGCCGGTCGGAAATCGCCATCCGGCAACGGGTGCAAGTATCGCGGTCCCACTTGATTTCAGCCATGCCATCCGGCCAGCCGGATTTGCCGCAGCCAGCCAGCAAGGCGGCCAGCGGCGTGAGCAGCAAGCCACTGCCGGCCAGTCCGGTCAGGAAGCGGCGGCGAGGGTGGGAACACACGGCTCAGGATTCCGGCTCGGCCAGCGAAAGATCGCTGACCAGCGCGGTGTACCGCGAAATCATACCCAAAAAGCGCAGGCGATCCGGGCCGGCAATTTGTCCTTCCCAAACCAGGTTTTCATCCCGGCTGGTGAATTTCCAGCCGTCGAGCGCCTTGGCAAAAGCCGGTTCGAAACGCTTGATGACAATGCGGCAGGCCAGCACGCCGGAGAGCGAGACATCGTCGGCTACCTTGTCGTCGAGCACGACCTTGCCGGTATCCATTTCGATGACGCGATTGACCAGTGCCGAGACTTCGTCGAGACGATGGCTGGAAATGATCATCGTGGCATTGTCCAGCCGTTCGGCCAGCAGATCGAAGAATATCTTGCGCGCCTCGGGGTCGAGGTTGGCGGCAGGCTCATCCATGATCAGCACCTTGGCGTCGCGCCCGAGTGCGATGGCGATCAGCAGTTTTTGCTTCATGCCGCCGGAGAGGCGGACAAACTGGCGCGTCAGGATGGCGTCGATATCCAGGCCCAGGCGCTTGGCAATGGCATGAATACGTTGCGGATCGGTGCCGCACAGCGATGCGGAAAAATCAATCAACTGACCGACCGGCATTTTCAACGGCGGTGGCAGTTGTGGCACGAAACCGATATTGCCAAGCACGGCCGTCCGGTTGCTGCGCGGGTCCAGACCATCGATGCTGATGCTGCCTTCGTGTGTGTATTCACCCAGCAGGCAGCGAATCAACGTGGTTTTGCCGGCACCGTTCGAACCGATCAGCGCAATGCGCTCACCGATGGCGATATTCAGATTGATTCCATCGAGCACTTGGGCGCGACGGAATGTTTTTGCGACGTTGTTGAACTGGATCATGGGGCCTGATTATAAAAGTCGAATCGGGTCAGACCTAGAACCTGCATCAAAAAAAATAGCCCGTCAGCGGCTTGAGTATTCCTGCCTTTTCATCAGATGTGCTGAGCGGTTTGCCGGGATTGCTGTACTCAGCATCGACAGCCTCGAAATACATTTCGAAGGAGATGGAAGTGGTCTTGAAATTTGCAGGAAAATTTCCGTGCAGGCATTTCCCCGTTGCTGAAGGGGGCTAAATGAAAAGCCCCGGCCAGAACTGTCCGGCCAGGGCAGAAAATTACAGCAACTTCGACAATCCCTTGACTTCGAAGCGCAGGGCGCCGGTCGGGCAGACGTCGACGCACAGGCCGCAGCGTGTGCAATCGGGGCCCAGGCCCATGGTTTCCTCGCTGGCCCGTCCCTTGACCGTCACTTCGAGTACGTGCGGCACCAGGCAGACCTTGCGGCAATCGCCTTCGTGGAAACAATGTTCGACGTGGTAGGTGATCTGCAGCGGGGAAATGCTGCCGACCGCACCGTAGGTCAGGCCAATCGGGCAGATGTAGCGGCACCAGGCGCGACGCGAGTAGAACACTTCAAACAGCAGCAGCAGGCCAACCCAGCCCAAGGCCAAGCCCGGTCCGTAAATCAGCGCCCGGGACAGGATGCCGGTCGGCGAGAGTGTCTCGAAAACGGTGTAGCCGGTCACGATGGCGAGCAGCGCAAAAAGTGCCCAGAAGACGGTGCGCGTTCCACGATGAAACTCGTGGTCGGTGACGATCTTGCGGTCTACCAGCATCAGGTGCAGTTTTTCGGTCAGCTCTGAAACCAGGTGGTAAGGGCAGACCCAGGAACAGAAAGTACGGCCGCCGAGCAGTACCCAGAGCAAAAAGACCGTAAATGTGCCGATGAACAAATTCACGATGATGTGTTTGTGCGCCAGCATGACCTGCAGGGCAGAGTTCAGGTCGATCAGGTGAAAACCGGCAAAGCGCGAAGCAGTCAGTGAACCTTCGAGCAATTGGATATCCAGCCAGAACGACAGCACGAACAGCAGGTTGGTGGCGATCAGCACCGCCCAGCGGCGATTGCGCCATTTGTGGCTGACATCGTGGTGCGCCCGGGCGTGGAGTTTTTCCTTGATGTAGCGGTCCTTGTCCTCGTATTTGAGGAACATGATTTTCTGGACACGCTCGGAAACTTTTTCCGGCTTTTTCGGGGCAGCTCCCAGCATGCCCATGAAGAGATCGGTAAAGCGGCTCATCTCAGGCCTCCTTCCAGGTGGCCTGGGCATCGATCACGATGGCGGCAGGTTCGGCCGGGCAGATCATTTCGCAGACGCCGCAGCCGACACAGGGTTCGAGGACAACCGGTGTCATGCGCTCGACGCCATCGGCGCCTTTGACCGGTTTGAGCGCGATGGCGTCCTTGACCGGACATTCGCGTACGCAGAGATCGCACAGCGGTACATCGTAAGGATGGTCGCGGACCGGAATCGGTTTCCAGCGGTCGACATCCATGTAGCGCATTTTTCCCTTGAACGATCCGCTGCGCGCTTCGCCCTTGAAACCCTTGCCCTGAACGGCAAGGCAGGATTCAGGACGGGCCAGGCGGGCAACGCCGATCCGTTCCTTGAGATTGAGCGTCGGCTCGGCATCCTTTTCCTTGGCTTTCAGGATGGGTGCGGCGGCGAGCAGGGCGCCTTCGCGAATGTTCAGGAAGCCGGGTTTTTTGTAGGTCAGCGAACCGGTTGGACAAGCCAGGATGCATTGAACAGCATCGCAGGAAAAGTCGCAGGCTTGCTCACGGGCATCGATATGCGGTACGCCGACCCCAAAACCGTCTTTCAGATCGCCCAGTTTGATGGCTTGTACCGGGCAGACCTGCACACATTGCCCGCATTTGATGCAGGAGGAGAGGAAGTCCGATTCATTGAGTGCGCCAGGCGGACGCAGACGAGGAGTCTTGGCACTGGTGACCGGTATGTAGCCCAGCAGTGACAGACCAATGACTGCCCCAGTCAACCCGGCCGAATGCAGGAATTTGCGCCGGGCTTTCTGTGCTTTTTCAATCGACATGGCCGGTTTTTTGGCCGGTGCAGGTTTGTTTTCGCTCATGATTTTGCCGATCTTGCAGGTTTGACGAAGCGTGGTGCATCGTCCTTGAGTTGCAGTTCAGGCGAGGAGAACGGTGCCAGACGCTCAAGAAAATCGAGCAGTTCGAGTACCGGTGACGTCTTGAAGAATTGTGCAGCGGGTGTTTCGATCCAGATCTGGTCGGCGTAGGAGTACAGCTCGTGGGGTGTGTCACCCACGCCGTCACCGTTGCGGTCGAAGCCTTGGTAGTCGGCAAAGTAGTTGCCGCGCCACTGGTTCTTGTCGGCCACGCCGCGCCCCATCTGGACGACGTCGGTCAGATTGCCTTCGAAGATGTTGTCGGTCAGGATGTTGCCCCCCAGTTCACTGGTGAAGCGGATAGCCACACCGTTGAAGGCAAACCGGTTGTTCTTGAAACGAATGGTGGTGTCCGGTTCGAAAGGCGACAGGTCCGAACCCACACCGACCGCACAGTAGATCACCTCATTGTTTTCCACGTCGGAGTCGCTCGACTCCTTGAAACCAAAGGCCATGCCTGTGGCACCAGTTGCGTGGGAAATGGTGTTGCCACGCAGATGGATGCGCTCGGTGTACATCAGGTAGATGCCGACCGCATTGTCGTAGAACGAATTACCTTCGACGACGCTATCCTTGGCAAACATGAAGTGGATCGAATAACGACTGCGTTTACCAATGTTGTTGCGGTAGGTGTTGTTGTTCGAGTACCAGGCCACCATGTCGCGTGAATCGATCACCTGATTACCTTCGATCAGGTTGTGGTTGCTGTACCACAAGCGAAGGCCGTCACCGCGCACGCCAAGCTCGAAGGGCTTGGATGAAATCCTGTTGTTACGCAAGACGTTATGATTGGCTTGCTTGAGATCGATGCCAAACAGGCAGTCACGGATTTCTACCCCTTCCACAACATGGTGATCGCCACGCACATTCAGGCAGCTGTCGTCGCTATCGTGCGAGTCGCCCGATCCCTGCAGCTTGACGCCACGCAAGGTGGCTCCCTTGGTATCAATGACAAAAACCGTACCTTTGCCGCCAGCATCGATGATGACTTGATCGCCGCCGTCAATGGTCAGGGGCTTGTCGACCAGAACGGGGCCGGCATAAATGCCGGGAGGCGGCTTGAGTACCGAACCGGCTTCTGCGTTGTCGACCAATGTCTGAAACCAGGGGATATCGGTCCGATTGGGCGCCGAAGGGCGCAGTGCTTTTTCTGATGAGGAACCCCAGCTGGCGGTCAGGTTGGGCTTGCCCATGCCTTCCAGGGATTGAGAGGCGGCCAGGCCCGCAGCACCCACGCCGGCAAGAACGCCAAGCGTGAGCAGCGGGCCGCGAATGAAGTGCAGCATGCCGGTACTACTCGGCAGTGCCTTCGCGCAATTGCTTGCGACGGATGAGCAGGGCCAGCATCAGGCTGATGAAGATAATGACCAGCAGACCGTAACCCCAGTAAGGATAGGAGAAGGTCGAGAACTGAGCGACTTTGCCTTCACCGAAAACGGTTGGCATGAACGGCTTGACGGTGAAAGCGCCCCACGGATGCATGTTGTGTCCGAAGAACCACAACCAGCCCGCATAGGTAATCACGAAGAACATCGGTAGCAGTGCCGGAACCAGTGCCAGAAGAAGCTGGAAAGGACGGATCAGTTTTACGCCGATAATGACCACAACCATCACGGCAATCAGCCCGAAAATGACCAGCTTGGAAATGTTGCGGACGTTGCTGCCCCACGTGTTGATCAGGTCCATATCCTTGAAGAAAGTACCTGCTTCCTGCATGTAGGCCTGAACGTGGGTTTCCAGATGGCCCATGACGAACTGGTCAATCAGCATCCATGCAGCGACAGCAATGAAGCCTGCGGTCAACACAGCCAGACGGGGTTTTTTCTTGGGCAATGCAAAAGCCAGCATCATGACGGCAAAGAAACCGAAGAAGAACTTGGCCAGCGGCTTTTCCACCGGCGCGCCGGTGGCGATCGGGAACATGCCGACATAGTGGTTGATTGTGTTCATTTCATGAACACAATCAAGACCTTCCGCATTTTTGTTCAGGTCTTTCTTGGCATCGGTAATCGGGTTGTAGCGTTCATCTTCGTGCGAGAGATCCTTCTGGATAATCTCGTTGGCCATGCGCGTACCTTTGCCCGCAGCCTTGCAGCCGTTGTAGACGCCATCAAAATGGAAGTGAATACGGATGCCATCGGGGAAGGCATCGGTCGGATAATTTGGGGCTGTCAGTGAAACCCACCAGATGGGGGCGAAGTAGGCGGCGATCAGCGCGACTAGCGCGATCAGGGTTAAACCACCAACGATTTTATTCTGCTTTTCCATAACGCTTCTCTCTGTTCTCAGTGTGTGGTGATTGCAGCATTCTTTGATGCCTGGGCAAAAGAGGCAGCCTGCTCGGCAGGCTGCCCCCTGTCAAACAATTACTTCTTTTTGGCTGCGCCAGCCTTCGGCTTGCACATGTTACCCGGCATAACCAGGCTTGACTGGTATGCGGAAATCGAGATCAGTTGATCATTGCTGTACTTCTTGATGATCTTGACCATGTCCGGATTCGCGTTGCGGCGATGGCCGTCACGAATTTCCGTCATCTGACGCAGCAGGTACTTGTAGTGCTGACCAGCGATAACAGGGTAGAACTTGTCTTTGACGCCTTCACCGTTCTTGCCGTGGCATTCCAGGCATTCCTTCTCGTACAGTGCCTTGCCTTCGGCCAGACGCTTTTCTGTATCCGTCGGAGCCTTCCAGTCCTTGCCGGCATCGCCGGGCTTGGAGTCGTAGTGGCCGTGATCGGCCGGGATGCACAGGCTTTCGATGTAGGCAGCAACGTCAGCCAGTTCCTGGGCATCGGTCAAAGTGGCGGCAAACGGGTACATCGTCGGATTGTCACGCAGACCGGCACGGATGTCAGCCATCTGCTTGATCAGAACCGTGGTGTGCTGGCCAGCCAACTGCGGGAAAGTGCCGTCCGGACGGCCTGCACCAGACGGGAGGTGGCAGGCGCCGCAGGTTTCATAACCTTCTTCGCCGCGCTTTTTGTCACCTTTCTTGGTCAGTGCTTCAACTTTTTCGCCAGCCTGGGCATTCCACTTGTAGTCCTTGCTTTCGATGCCTTCCTGTTTGGGGGCGGGCGGGGAGGCCATGGCAACACCTGCCGAGAGCAGGCCAATCAAAAGGAGTGATGCTTTCATGTTTGTGTCCTTTTAAGGCAATTGTATTTAACGCTGAATGCATTGTCCCACTAGGAATATCAGCATTCTTTGATATCGGTCAGAAGCCGGGCAGGCCCGGCTTCAACAGATCATTTCAGCTTGGAAAGATGCTCGGCAATTGCCTTGATCTCTTCGTCATTCACCAGGTGCATGACGCCCTTCATGGCTGCGGTTTGGCCGTTGTTACGGGCGCCGCTCTTGATGTCCTTCATCTGTGCTTCGATGTAAGCGGCATTCTGGCCGGCAACCTTCGGGTAGCTCGGCATCAGCGGCTTGTCACCCTTCGGGCCGTGGCAGGCGTTGCAGGTTTTGTCCTTGTACAGGGCGGCGCCATCCAGGGCTGCGATGGCAGGAGATGCGACGACCGCGGCAGCGATCAGAGTCATTACAAATTTCATGGTTTTTCCCTCTCGAAAGTAAAACGGGGAGCAGATTGACTCCGCTCCCCGAAAATTGCCTTAAGTCAGATCAAGATTGCTTACTTGACCTTCTTGGCACCGTTCTGCTCAAGGTAGGTCTTGGCGCGCAGACCGATGTCGGCTGCCTTGACCTGGTATTGCCAAACTTGCTCAGCCCACAGATTGGCTTGTTCCCAATCCTTCTTGGCGGCAGCAGCTTCGTGCTTGGCCTTGGCTTCCTTGATCTTGCTCAGCTGGTCGGTAGCATCATCGACCATGTTGACCACGTCCGGGAAGTCCTTGAAGTTGACGCTGGTGATGTAGCCAACCACGGAGTCGATAACAGCCTGGGTGTCAGCAACCTTCTTGACCGTTGTCTTGTAGTCGGCTTCGGTATAGCTGCCCTTGGCGATCTCGGTCTTCGTCGGCTTCCAGCCCTTCGGCTTGACCAGCAGGTAACCTTGCATTTCAAGGTGCAGGGCAGAGCAGAATTCCGTGCAGTAGTACGGATAGACGCCTTCCTTGTCAGCCTTGAACTTGACGGTTACCGTCTTGCCTGGCTCAACTGAGGCATGAACGTTCATGGTCGACACGGTGAAACCGTGGGTTTCGTCCTGGGCACGTTCAAGGTTGGTCAGGTGGATGGTAACTTCGTCGCCAACGTCAGCTTCGATGGTTTCCGGGGTGATATGGGAACGGATCAGCGTGCCATAGACAGTGATCTTGTTGCCCTTCTTCTCGGTACGTTCTTCACCTGCACGGACAGCGCCCGGGTGCGGCTTGTCGGTACGGGAGTCGGTGCCGACCTTGTAGCGGACGCCTGGTTTCAGCTTGGTTGCATCAATGGCGACTGCGTAGTGCGGTTCACCCAGTGGCAGCGGCATGTCGTACAACAGTTGCATCTTGTCGTTCGAAATGTCGATCAGCTGATGGTTTTGCGGATGCAGCGGGCCAACCGGCACGAAACGGTCGATGGCCAGCTTGTTCAGCGCAACCAGGTAACGACCCTTCGGATCAGCAGAGTCGCCTTCCATGGTCATCAGGTGGCCGATGTTGTAATGGACGGAAATTTTGTCCAGTACCTTGCCTTCGCAGTGGTTCCATTTGACGACTTGCGAGTCAACATAGAGCGAGGTATAGGCAATACACGGCTTGGAGTCATACTGGGTGTGCAAGGGGCCGAGGCCGAGTTGGACCTGAGCGTGCAGGGCGTCCTTCATGCCAATGACGGGAATGCCGTACGGATCCTTGGATTCGAACTTGCCGGCCTTGATGGCGGCCTGAATCTTCTCGAAGGAATAGACGGAAACGTGGGTATCCAGCTTGCCTGCGACGGTCAGGAACTTGCCGTCCGGAGTGACGTCCACACCGTGCGGGGATTTCGGTTCCGGAACCAGGAAGAGGATGCCTTCCTTGATCGAGACATCCATCGGCAGTACGTTGTGACCGTTGATCTTCTTGGCTTTGCCGGCGGCAACCAGTTCAGCAGCCTTCTTCCAGTTGATCACGTGCAGATAGTCGGTGTCCTTGGCGGAACAACCGGCTTCATACGGCGGACGGCCTTTTTCAATGCCGCCAACGTAACGCTCGGAACAGAAAGAGTTGGTGAAGGACCAGCCATCAGACGGGCCTTTGCCGGCATCGGACAAATCCTGGGAGTACGGCGGCAGTTCGAGGGAGAAGGACTGCTTCGGGTCGAGGCGGCCTTCCTTACGGTCGAACTTCCAGTAGGTCACGCCACCACGATACTTTTCGTTGAACTCTTCAAGCGGGTAGAACTTCTTGTTTTCGAGCGGCGTTGCATACTGGGCTGCTTCGATAACGTATTCGGTATTCGGGGTGACGAAAGCACCACCGTGTTCCGACTTGTAGATCGGGTTGACCACGATCTGCTTGGTTTCGAAGTCACGCAGGTCGATCACGGCGAGGCGCGGATTGGCCTTGTCGTTGATGAACAGGAACTGACCGTCGTACTTGCCCTGGGTTTCAGAAATGGCCGGGTGGTGCGTATCGCCCCAGTTGATTTCCTTGCCGTCGATGTTGCCCTGACGCAGCACAGCCTTGGAATTTTCGTCAAAACCGTAGCCTTGCCATGGTTCCGGAGTGAAAACACCAATGTACTTCAGGATGCGCATGGACGGAATGCCATACACAATGATCTGGCCAGACTGGCCGCCAGATGCAAAAACCACGAATTCATCGCGCTTGCCGGTCGGGACATAGGTCTTGGACGCAGCCAGCAGATCCTGCTGGCTCAGACCGCGACGCTTCATCACGTCCTGCAGCGACTCGGCGGCCCAGGATGAGGCGGCGCCGAAACCGATCCCCGCTGCAAGAAGCAGCACGGAGGATTTGACTGCAAATTTATTCATTTGAAAATCTCCCATTGATACAAGAAGTTGTACTTCTGTTCCCCGATTGCTGCATGCGGCAAATCGTCGCTGCGGCAATTTGTCGCACACTGTATTCCTCGTGGAGTGTGAAAAAATTGATGTTTGTTAATTCCATTGGCACTTCTTCAGGGAAAATGCGGGAAACCCCTGTTTGGCGTGCTCAAGAGCTCATCGCGTGAATAAAAAAATACTGATAGATACGATCGGCATCTTGCTGATTGCGCTGGTTGTAGTGGTCGGCTACAAACTCTCACCCATACTTTTACCCAAGGCGGATGTGACTGTTCGGCCTGATCCTGCATGCAACCTCCAGCGCGAATCGTGTGCCGTTGAACTACCGTCAGGTGGGCGTGTTGAATTGTCCAGCAGTGTTTTGCCGATTCCAATGGTCAGACCATTTGAAATCCGGGTTGCAACAAGTGGCTTTACACCGGGCAAGGTGGAAGTCGATTTTGCGGGTATCGACATGAATATGGGACTGAACCGCCCTGAACTTGCGGTGCGCGCCCCGGGGCAATACGCGGCCGAAGTCAGTTTGCCGGTTTGCATTACCGGCTTGATGGACTGGCAGGTGACTGTACTTGTTGAAACCGGGGCTGAGCGGATTGCCATTCCATATCGTTTTTCTGCCGGAGCCCATGAGTAATGTCAGAACGTATTCTTCTGGGGATTGCCGGTCTCCTTGCTGCGCTGGTGCTTGGACTCGCCTTGTTTTGGCATCCTGAATTGCCTGACCGTCAATTGCCAAAAGCTGCGACAGTGGCGGGGGGGGATTTCACGCTGGAGTCTGCCTCCGGTCCTGTGTCGCTCCAGGATTTTCGTGGCAAGCTGGTTCTGCTCTATTTTGGATATACCTATTGTCCGGATATCTGTCCGACATCCTTGAGTGCCACTTCAGAAGGATTAAGGCAACTGGCTCCGGACGAGTTGGCGCGAGTCGCCATGCTTTTTGTGTCAGTCGACCCGGAGCGCGACACGCCGGGGCGCCTCAAGGAGTATGCGGAATTTTTCCATCCACAAATCATCGGCGCAACGGGGACATCACAAAATCTCGCAGAAATTGCCAAGCGTTATGGTGTTTTTTATGCTCGCCAGAAAGTTGAAACTGCAGGCGGGGGTTATGTTGTCGATCATACTTCTGATACTTATGTGGTCGGAACAGATGGTGCCCTGCTTGGCAAGATTGCTCATGCCACGCCGCCCGACCAGGTGGTTGTGGCAATTCGTAAGTATTTGAACCAGAAACCCTAAAGGAGAAGTTGCTCATGAAACACCTGTCCCTGCTGGCCGTCGGCCTGATGTTTTCTGCCGGTGTGTTTGCCGGTGCTGCCGATACTGTATCGGTTCAGGATGCCTATGTTCGTCTGGCGCCGCCCAATGCGCCGGCAACCGGTGCCTTCATGGTGATCAAGAATAATGGCGAAAAGGACGTCAAGGTCCTGAAGGCGGATAACTCGGCTTCCAAGGTTACCGAATTGCATACTCATCTCAACGAGGCTGGCGTGATGAAAATGCGTCCGGTGTCAGCGATCGAAATCAAGTCGAAATCCGAAGCTGTGCTCAAGCCGGGGAGTTTGCACATCATGTTGATTGATCTCAAGGCGCCGATGAAAGAGGGGGATGTGGTCCCGATTACCCTGAGTTTTGATGATGGGAGCAGTAAGGTGATCGATGCCAAGGTTGTTAGACCAACCGTGGCGCCTGCGCCGATGGATCACATGAGTCACAAGCACTAAAACAGTCTTGGGGTTTTGTTGACCGCAGCAATCCCCTGTTTTCATGAGGGGATTTTTTTGTGCGAGAGCCCCTCGTGTCAGTTTCTTTGCTTGTGTTTGATTTTTGCTGCAAGTGCACAATAAGTGGTGGTCGATTTACAACTTTATACAAAACGCATGCCGTCGGTGTTAGAATTCAAGGAGTTTGTCTACGCTCCGCCGTGGACTGTTGAATGCCTATTCTGTTCGGGAGAGTTATTTTGTCTAATCGTGAAACGCGATCCGCCATTACGCTAATTCTGGCGCTGGGGCTGTTGTCCAGCTCTGCATATGCCGCCGATGAAGGTGCTCAGGCAGCAGATGCTGCAAAGGCAAAGCCAACGGCAGAGGCTGGCGAAGGAACAACAACCTGGAGCAGCGGCGCTGCCGGCGGTCTTTTCTTTGGCGGAGCAGATACAGGTAGCAGCATTGGTCAGCAGTCGGTGACGACAGGGTATGAGCTGGGTGGTTCCGGTGTGGCGGGTGGTCGTACCCCCGCGCAGGAAAACGCAATCATGACCTCGCCCGCCAAGGGGCGTCCGATTCGTTTCGATAATGGCATTTTCATTTATCCTGCGGCAATGATTGGTTTTGGTCGTAACAACAATGTACTAGGGACCAACACCAATCAAAAATCTTCCGATTTCGTCGTTCTTCGTCCTGAGCTTGTAACTGAACTCAAGACTCATGGCGATCGCTACACGCTGAGCTATTTGGGTAACTACGCGCATTACACCAGTTCAGCTTCGGATGATTTCAATCATCACGAATTCTGGGCTGCCGGCGACAATTATTTCACCAGCCGAGTGCGTCTTGGCTGGGGTGTAGGCTATCTGGACAAGACCGACCCGCGCGGTTCGACTGACCGTGCCAGTTCGCAGGAACCCGATCGCTGGCATGCTCCAGTGGTTCGTGCCTTGGGGATTTATGGTGCACAAGGTGCCATCGGTCGCATCGAAGGCGAAACCTCCTTCATGCGCAAGCGTTATGACAATAATCGCAATACCACGGCCCAGTCCGACGTTGACTTGACCACGGTGTCCGGTCGCTTCTTCTACCGTTTCATGCCCCGGACCTCTTTGGTGTTCGAGGCTCGCAACACGTGGGCTAACTACGTTTCCCCGCTTTCTACTTCGGATAATACCGATACTCGCCTGTATGCAGGCTTGACTTGGGAGGCCACCGCGAAAACTACGGGTACGATTAAGGTTGGTCAGGCGCACAAGAATTTTGATGACGGTTCGCGCAAGGACGCCACGATGGGCAGCTGGGAAGGTGGCTTGCGTTGGTCGCCACTGACTTATTCGCAGTTTGATCTGCAAAGCTCACGCGCCCCGGCCGATTCGACCGGTATCGGCAACTACGTGATCAATAGTGGTACGACGTTGGTGTGGAATCACAAGTGGGCCAGCTACATTTCTTCCCGTGCCAATCTTGGATTGTTGAAAAGCCAGTACTCCGGCAATGCGCGTGAAGACAGTACGCACAACTATGGTCTGGGCTTCTTCCACGAAGTGGGTTACCGCGCACGGGTTGGTCTGGACTGGAATCGCACGGACCGGAATTCCAATCAGGATACCTATGACTTCAAGCGTGACGTCATGATGGCAACCCTTGAAGTCGTTCTCTAAGTTTTGTCTAAGCGAGGTTTTGTTGTGGGTTTTCTTCGGTTGTTGATGGTTTGGGTGTTGTCTGTATCTTTGGCTTACGCCCAGTCTGATGTTCCATCGCTTTCCGGTAATGATCGTGCAGCTCCTGCGACGGGGCTGTCCACTTATCGCCTGGCGGCAGGGGACGTAATTACCATTCGTGTCCTCGGCGAAGATGACCTCAGCAAGGAAAAGATCCGGCTCACTGATGCCGGGTCTGTTTCCTATCCTGCACTGGGTGAAGTCAAAGTTCTGGGGTTGACAACCGGTGACCTGGAGCGAATTGTGACCAGTGGCCTGAAGGGGCGCTATCTGGTGAATCCGAAGGTTTCTGTCCAGATTGAAGAGTATCGTCCGTTTTACATCAACGGCATGGTTGATAAGCCTGGTGGCTATCCGTATCAACCAGGTCTGACTGTTCGCAAGGCAGCATCACTGGCTGGGGGGTTCAAGGAACGTGCTTCGGTCAACAAGATTTCAATCATTCGGGATGGTGATGCATCCCAGCGCTCGCAAAAGGCAGAGTTGAACACCTTTGTGATGCCCGGTGACATTGTCACTGTCGATGAAAGCTTTTTCTAAGCTTTTTTCTTTTCCCCGTTATTTAAATGCAGGCGTGCCTTCGGGCACGCAATCAGGCTGAACTGAATGTCGACTGAACTCACTCAAGACCACAATAAGCACAAGCAGATTTTTCTGCATGATCCTGCCGATAACGCCGATAAGCTTGATATCGTTGAATACTGGCGCAGTATCACCAAGCGAAAAGTGGCGATTGTCGCTTTTGGTTTGGCCGTAGCCTTGTTGGCAGCAGTTGTGGTCTTCGTGATGACTCCTGTGTATCGGGCAACGGTCACGCTTTTGATCGAAGCCAATAAATCGAAGGTTCTGTCGATTGAGGACGTTTACTCCGGCATATCCCAGAACCGTGAGTATTTTCAGACCCAGGTCGAAATCATCAAATCGCGTGAAGTCGCTGTTAAAGCAATTATCAAGACCAAGCTTTGGGAGCGTGAGGAGTTTGATCCTCGTGAGAAATCAAAGTCTTGGGTAGGTTCGATATTGGCCAGTACGGGATTTACCGACGACCTGGAAAAGAAGGAGTGGACTGAGCTTGCCTTGGCGGAGGCGATTTACACTGGCTTTTCCAAGCGATTGACGATTGAGCCAATTCGTTTGAGCCAACTTGCCAAAATCAGCTTTGAGTCCAAAGATGCAGAGTTGTCTGCTTTGGTGGCGAATGCCGTTGCCGATGTGTACATCGAGAATGACCTTGATGCCCGCTACAAGGTAACGAAGCAGGCGAGTAGTTGGCTGCAGGAGCGGTTGTCATCTCTCAAGACAAAACTTGATGAATCTGAACGTGCGCTGCAAACTTTCCGTGAAAAAGAAGGCATTGTCGACGTCAAGAATGCTGCGCAAAGTGGTGCCGGCAAACAGATTGAAGAAGTTACCCAGCGCCTCGTCGAAACACGGATGAAGCGTGCCGAGGCTGAAAATGCTTACAACCAGATCAAAAATGCACCTAAAGGTGCAGATCTGAGTTCATTGCCTGCCGTGATCAAAAACACCATTGTGGGTGAGGCAAAAAAGCAGGAAGGCGAAGCAGAGCGCCGTCTTTCTGAAATTGCTCAGCGTTACGGTACGGAGCATCCAAAGTATTTGCAGGGTGAAGGCGAGTTAAAGGCCGCTCGCGACAATGTCAAGCGGCAGGTCGACATGGTCGTGTCGAGTGTGACCCGCGAATACGAGGCGGCTCGCGGTACTGAGCGTGCGCTTGAGGGCATTATGGCCTCGGCGCGTGGTTCGGTTCAAACAATCAACCGCAAGGAATTCGAATTGGGCGTGCTTGACCGCGAAGTCGAGTCAAATCGCCAGATGTATGACATGTTCATGAAGCGTGCCAAGGAAACCAACGTGGCGGGGGATTTGCAATCGGCAGTTGCTCGTGTCGTTGATCCTGCTGTTGTGCCGAACAAACCCGTCAAACCACAAAAAGTTCAGATCATTCTGATCGCTTTTGTCCTTGGTCTGTTTATTGGCGTCCTGTCTTCCTTGTTGCTGGATCGTCTCGATAACACCTTGAAGACGACTGAAGATATTGAAACCAAGCTCAAGCACCCGTTGCTGACGACGTTACCGTTGCTCGACAAATCCGAGGTTGAGCGGACGTCGACCGCACGTCTTTTCCTGGATCAGCCAAAATCGCTTTATTCCGAGGCGATCCGCACGGCGCGGACCGGGGTACTGCTCTCCGCCATCGATCTTGACAAGCGTATTTTGCTTGTTACTTCGAGTCTGCCGGGTGAGGGCAAGACAACATTCTCGATTAATCTGGCAATGGCCCACGCCCATACCAAAAAGACCCTGCTGATCGATTCGGACATGCGTCGTCCTGCTGTTTCCAAGGGGCTGGATCTGGGTAAGGGCTCCAAAGGCTTGTCGAATCTGGTGTCAGGAACGGCAACCTTGGAAGAATGCTTGCAGACTGTTGAAGGTTCCAACCTGATGATCCTGCCATCCGGGACCATTCCGCCAAATCCGCTTGAACTGCTGCTTTCCCAGAAGTTCAAGGACACCTTGGCACAACTCTCGGAAACCTTTGACATCATCATCATCGACTCCCCGCCGGTTGAACTGGTTAGCGACGCGTTGGTGATCAGCGCCCTGACTACCGGTGTCATTTATGTGGTCAAGGCACTTGATACGCCGTATCAGCTTGCTCGCAAGGGGTTGCAGCGCCTGCGTCGCGCCGATGGTCAGATACTGGGTGTCGTACTGAATAAACTGGATTTCGCCCACGCAGAGAAGTATTACGGTGAATATTCTGGCTACGGTAAATATGGCTACGGCACCAAAGGCTATCAAGGTGGGTATGGCACAGTCTATGGCGATGATGCAAACACCTGATTGTTGCAGCAGGTGGTGACATAGCACAGCTGAACTGAAGGAGCAGGAGAAAAGCATGATCGATCTACACTCTCATTTGCTCTACAGCGTCGATGACGGTGCTGCCACGCTGGAAGAGTCGCTTGCTCTGGCCAGAGTGGCTGTCGACGACGGTATCCGGGTTGCTGTCATGACGCCACACATCCACCCCGGCCGCTACAGCAATGTACGTTCCGGGCTTGAGAGCCGGGTTGATGCATTCCAGTCTGAGCTGAAAGAACACGGCATCCCGCTTGAAATTCGCCTCGGTGGTGAGGTTCGTCTGAGTGTCGAGTCGCTGGAATTGATCCTGGATGGCGAGATCCCTTTTCTGGGAACCGTCGACGGCTATCGCATCATGCTTCTTGAATTCCCGCACCAAATTATTCCCGTCGGGAGCCAGCAGTTTGTCGACAAACTGCTGCAACTCAAGATTCGTCCATTGATTGCCCATCCTGAGCGGAACAAGGCAGTCATGGCACAACCTGAAAAAATTCATCCTTTTGTGGATAGTGGATGCTGGTTGCAGATCACGGCTGGTTCTATTGCCGGGCGTTTTGGCGAAACTTCACGCAAAACAGCAGTAACGCTGATTCAGAATGAATGGGCTCACGTTATTGCCAGTGATGCACATAATATCGATCATCGTCCTCCCATTCTGGGCGAGGGCAGAGATGCCGTTGCGGAATTGGTCGGTGAAAAAATAGCCTGGCAAATGGTCAGGGATCGTCCTGCACGGATTTTGGGTCTGGAATGAACGACGCACCGAATGAGGCTTCGCTCGGTATCGGCGCTCAGGCGCTGATTGGGCTGCTGCTCGTTGCTAGCAGTGCCTCGCTGTATTTTGGTCTGCGTGCTGCGTTGGCTGATGCTGTATCGATGCAGTCTCGCTGGCAGATTACACAATGGCAAAGTGGCAAATCACCTTTGCCCAACGTGATCGAATGGGGAGCTGCGCGCAATGATCTGGTTGCAGCGTTGCACTGGACGCCGAATGATCCGCAGCTGCATGAGTATCTTGGCTATCTTTACGGTTTGCGTGCAACAAGTTCCCGGGCCATTCCAGAGCTTGAGCAAGCCATGCTGGCCGATTCGGTGAGTTATTTCAGGCAGGCTGTTGTTAATCGACCGATGTCACCTTATGCATGGGTTAACTTGTCCCTGGCCCTGCATTTGCAAGGGGGGCAAGACGAGGCCTTATGGCAGGCATGGGAACGTGCCTGGCAATATGGCAACAGAGAGGCTGGCGTACAACGCACGTTGGCTGAAATAGGTTTTGCTCGTTGGAAAGAAGCGGGCACCGCGCGCCAGGCTAAATTGATCGACATGATTGATAACGCTCGACCACACTCCAAGGGTGATTTGCTGGCAATTGCCAAGCGCTTTGACAAATCTGCGCTGCTCAAGCCCTGACCGCCAAGGCAAGGCAGCGCATAGCCCTTGGTCTTTTTCCTTTAAAGCCGCTGTTCCTTGGCTAGTTTCTCGAGCAATTCACGCCACAGGCGCACCTGGGATGCACCGCCTTTGCGGGTCGCTCCTGAGGGGAGCCAGATGTCGTCATCGTTGAAGCTGTAAACAGGTTCAAGGTCAGGGCGCTGTGAGGCTGGTTTTACCTCTTTGACCAGATTGTCGAGAATTAGCGGGTCGGCATCCGGGCGAGGGTAGTAAGCCAGGACCATGTGGGATTCGCCAACACTAGTTGCCTTGACATAACTGATGCGCAGGCGCTCGATGGGTATGCCGAGCTCCTTCAGCGACAAATATTTGGCAATTGAATAATCTTCGCAATCTCCCCCGAAAGAGCTAAGCATTTCAACCGGTGTGGCCCAGTAGTCTTCTTTTCCCCAGTGCGCACTATCGTTGATATAAGGCACCTGGTTCATGAATTCATTGGTTTTGCGGAGAGTCAGTGTTTCGGCTCTGGGGTCACCCTGGCGCGCGCCTGTTGCTTCGGCTGATTTCATGTCGGTCAAGAGGCGTTTCCAGATGAGCAGCCGTTTCGGCGCATCCGGTGAAAACTGGCGAGCGACATAGTTGAGCAGGTTATCCGAAAAATCGACGAGCCCAGCCACCACCGGCAAAGTGGCAGCAACAAGGGCAAGCGCAGCAAGAAATCGAAAATTTCGCTTTGAAAAAAGCATCCGGAAAAACAGCTAACGTCGCAAGCTCCCCATTCTACAGGCACATGCAGAATGGCGGGCAGACATCCGTCAGGTTCGAAATCGGCTACCGACGTCTGCGCGAGACTTGGAATATGACTAATGTCTTATTTCAAATCTGCCGGACTGAGGGGAGAATGCCCCGCTTTGCCGAAACCAATTTCGGCATCTGTTTCAATCAGGATACCGGTTTGAACCTTCGCCATTCCCTTGCTCTGGCTCTGCTCATACTCACGCTCGGCGGCTGTGCGTCGGTATTTGACGCCCCTTATGAGGAAATCCAGCCCGAAGTCGTTCAGTTGGAGCCTGAGGCCATTGAAGTCGAACCTGGCCCACTACACGAAATACTCGCGCACGCGCCTCCGCCCGCTGTCCATTACCATGATTTGTGGGATCGCATCAGGCATGGATTCAAGGTTGATGATCTGGAGAAAGACCCTCAGGTTATCCGTGTCGCACGCAAATTTGCCGCCGACAAATTTCTCGACCACACCTCACCGCGAGCTGCCAACCTGTTGTTTTACGTGGTCGATGAGGTTGAGCGCCGAAAGTTGCCGATGGAGCTCGTGCTGGTTCCTTTCGTTGAGTCAGGTTACACACTGGAGGCCCAGTCGCATGCCGAGGCGCATGGGGCGTGGCAGTTCATCGAAAAAACAGCGCGCACCTACGAATTGAACATCGACCGCTTCCAGGATGAAAGACGTTCGCTGATCACCTCGACTCGTGCCGCACTGGATTATCTCAGCATGCTGCATGGCATGTTTGATAGCTGGCCATTGGCCATGGCTGCCTACAACTGTGGTGAAAAACGCATTCAGGCGGAGGTCGACCGTGCCAAGGCTCGCGGCATCAAAAAGCCGAATTTCAACGATCTTGCCGCAAAGTTGCCGGAGGAAACCCGTAACTATGTGCCTCGTATTTTTGCCTTGAAAAAGGTCATTGCCGATCCGGCTTTCTACAAGATAACCCTGCCACCGATTGAAAATGCGACCCGCCACACCGTGGTTGAGATGCATCGTGACATTGATGTCAGCCTTGTGGCACGTCTTGCGGGGCTTCCGCTAGCCAAGTTCATCGCGCTCAATCCATCACTGAATGCGCCGATCATCGTGGGTCGCAGTCATACCCAGTTGCTGCTGCCGCACGATGCTGCGCTGCAACTGGTGATCAACATGGGGAGTCACCCCGGCCCCTGGGTTTCGTGGCGTGCCGTTCGTGTCACGCGGCCGACCACCCAAGGTGAGCTGGCGCGTCGCAATAACGTACCGGTGAGGCTGATCGCGCAGGCCAATCCATTGCCGGAGGGCCACTATTACGCGGTTGGTTCAACCCTGCTTTTGCCTTTGCGGAGCCATGAAATTGCCGCTGATATCGAGTTGCAGCTTGCTCAGCGATCGGTTTTGACAACGAAAGCGCCGGGTTTGCAGGCAAACGACGCCAAGGTTACCAAATGATCTTCCATTCTCATTTTTGGCACAGCGAAGCAATCCTGCGCATTCAATAAATCAAATATATCAGGGAGATGTAATGGCAAAAGGAATGATTCTCGCGGCCGGTCAGGGGACTCGTGTTCGACCTTTGACCAAGGATTTGCCCAAGCCGATGATTCCCATTCTCGGCAAGCCGGTGATGGAATACCTGATCGAACATCTGGCCCGGCACGGTATTACCGACATCATGATCAATGTTGCCTACAACCATCGCAAGATCGAGGAGTATTTCGGCGATGGTCATCGTTGGGGCGTCAATATCGGTTATGCCTACGAAGGTATTTATGAGCATGGCGATATCCTGCCCAAACCGCTTGGTTCTGCGGGGGGGATGCGCCGGATTCAGGATTTCAGCGGGTTTTTTGACGAAACGACGCTGGTTATTTGTGGGGATGCCATTATCGATCTCGATATTGGCGCGGCCTTGGCCGAGCATAAGAAGGAAGGCGCGATTGCCAGCGTGGTGACGCTTGATGTTCCAAGCGATCAGGTCCAGAACTACGGCATCGTTGTGGCCGATGATGATGGTCGCATCCGTTCTTTCCAGGAGAAGCCAAAACCTGAAGAGGCACGGTCGACCCTTGCCAGCACCGGGATTTACATCTTCGAACCGGAAGCCATCGACCTCATTCCGGCCGGTGGTGAATTCGACATCGGCAGCCAGCTGTTTCCCATGCTGGTTGAACGCGATCTGCCGTTCTACGCCCAGAACCGCTTTTTCAACTGGATCGATATTGGTCGCGTGACCGACTACTGGTCTGTCCTGCAAAAAGTGTTGAGTGGCGAAGTCGCCGAAATGCGCATGCCGGGCCGCCAGATCGAGCCGGGCGTCTGGGTTGGGCTGAATACCAGCATCAGCTGGGGTAGCGTCAAAATTGTCGGGCCGGTGTACATCGGCTCCAGCGTCCGTATCGAGCCTGGTTGCTCGATCATCGGGCCGAGCTGGATCGGCCACGGCAGCCATCTGCGTGCTGGATCAAAAGTGGTGCGCAGCGTGTTGTTCGAATACACGCGTATTGGTGAAAACATGAATTTCACGGAGATGATTGTTTCACCTCGCTACTGCGTCGACCGCAGCGGTCATGCGACCTATGTCGGGGATGACAGGTTTCCGCTGCGCTGGGGAGATTCGCGCGGCTGAGTCAGCCGGTCCGCTGGAAAACGCTTGTCGGTGCGATCTCTTTTACGCAAGGAATTCCCTTGAGCTACCTTGTTTCTCCATTATTTGCCAAGGCCCGCATCCTGGTCATCGAAAGTGACCCGGCCATGCGGGCTCACATCGAGAGCATTATCCTGCCTCACGTTGGTGAAGTCTTTCTGGCCAAAAATGGCGAGGAGGGCTTGCGCCAGTGGTGTTTGCGCGAACCGGATGTGACGCTGACCGAGATTTCGGTGCCGAGTATCGATGGTTTGGCAATGAGCGAGCAGATCAAGGATCAGGACCCTGATGCGGCTATCGTCGTCATTTCCTCATCGGCAGAAACCGAACATCTGCGTCGAGCCATCGACATCGGTGTAGATGGCTATGTTTTCAAACCGGTCGATCCTGTGCTGCTGCTTGATGTCATTGCCCGTTGCTTGCGTGATCGCAAGCGGGTCATGGAGCTCAAGCTGGCTCGCATGGTCTTTGAAGTCGCCAACGAAGGCATCATCGTGACCAATGAGGACCGCACGATTCTTGCGGTCAACCCGGCTTTTTCCGAAATAACCGGTTATCGGCCAGACGAGGTGATTGGCGAACGAACCAGCATGCTCTCCTCCGGCGTGCATGGTCCCGAGTTTTATCGGGCGATGTGGGATACCTTGCGTACCCACAGTCGTTGGTCCGGTGAAATAGTCAATCGCCGCAAGGATGGCGTGACATTTTCCGAATGGCTCTCGATTGCTGCGGTCGACGGTGAATTCCAGGGCTCTCGCCGTTACGTCGGCCTGATTTCCGATATCTCGGAACGCAAGAAGGAAGAGGAACACATCCGGCGTATGGCGCATTTCGATGCCTTGACCGGCTTGCCCAACCGCCTGCTGTTCAACGATCGTCTGCAACGTGCAGTTGCCCGTGCCCAACGCCATCGCCAAAAACTGGCGGTACTTTACGTCGACCTCGACCGTTTCAAGGAAATCAACGATACCTATGGGCATGCGGTTGGTGACGAGGTACTTAAAACCATGGCTGATCGCATGCTCAGCCTGTTGCGCCACAGCGACACGGTCAGCCGACGTGGTGGGGACGAGTTTGTGGTCATTCTCGAACTCAATGAGCATCCGGAAGGATTGGCGAGCGTTTGCGAAAAATTGATCAGCGAACTCAAGCAGCCGTTCCTGTGTGGCAAAACCCAGCTTGAACTGGGGGCCAGCATCGGGGTTGGTCGCTTCCCGACTGATGCTACCGACCCTGAAACCCTGCTTGCTGCTGCCGATAGCGCCCTGTACAGCGCCAAGGCTGCCGGACGAGGCTGCTTCAGATATATCGAGCAGGATGCCCAGAACTCGGCGCGCAACCGTCTCGATATGGAGCGAGAGCTGCGTGACGGTCTGAAAAACTGGCGCTATTCGTTACGCTATTTGCCGGAAATTTCCCTGCTTGATGGACGCCTGGAAAATGTCGAGGCATTGCTGCGATTCCACCATCCTGAATTTGGTTTGCTTGATGCCGGGCGTTTCCTTGAGGTGGCTGAGGATATTGGAATCATGCCGGAGCTTGGCCAGTTGGCGCTGGCTGAAGCCGTACGTGAATTGACCAGCCTTAACGATATCCATGCCAACCTGGGTTTGGTCATCGATCTTTCAGCACGGCAGCTTTCTGCGCCGGATGCCGTTCCCAAGCTGCTCGACACACTCGTTCGCGCTGGTATGCAAACACGGTATATCACCTTTGAATGCCCTGAAACGGCATTGACCGGCAATGAAGTTGCCCAGCAAACCTTGTTTCGACTGGCTTACTCGGGCTGTAAATTCACGCTTGATGATTTTGGAGCCGGTTTTTGCTCTTTCGGCCTGATCTGTCAATTACCGATGAGCTCAATCAAGATCGACCGCACCTTTATCAAGGAGATCGATCGTGCTCCGCAAATTCGTGAATTAGTCGCGGCATTGATTGCTTTCAGTAAGCGTCTCGGCTTGCGCTCAGTTGCCGAAGGGGTTGAAACACCGTCACAACTCGAGTTTCTTCGTCAGTCGGGCTGTGAAGCTGTGCAAGGTTACATTTTTGGAAAACCGATGACTTGCAACGAGCTGCGGGATTTCATCGTCCAGGAAAAATGGCGGGGAACACTGAACGATCGTGCGCAGCAACTCTCGACTTAGCATTAACTGCTGGATAATGGACAGTTATTCGCGGTCGACCATGGTTTCTTGATGAAATTGCCTTTCCGTTTTGTTCCTCTGCTGGCCTCCGCTGTCGTGGTGGCTGGTTTGTACTGGGGTCTTAATCAAGCGGAGTCACGCGCAATTTATGCCAGTTGGGACAAAGTGTTGCATGCTTCGGTCTTCTTTGTGATCTGGTGGTTGACGCGCTGGACCTTGAAGGGATCGTGGGTGTGGATCACCCTGATTGCGATTGTCGGCGGCGGAGTGGAGGAAATTCATCAGTTTTTCCAGGAGGGGCACGTGCCGAGCCTGGAGGATTGGTATGCCGATATTGTCGGTGTTACGCTGGCCACGCTGATTTATCTGCTCGGACGCTTGCTCTGGGTGTTGCGTGAAAGTGTGGCCCTGCGCGAAGGCGAGATTGTCCCCGAGCGCCGCGAGGTATCAGCCTGGGGGCGCCATGCGCTGGATTATCGTTGGACTTTCAAGCTGTGGCGTTGGGAGTTTTATGTTGTCTTGCTTGGCGGACGTGAGCGGCGCGAATTGGCTCCTCTCGAGCAAGCGGTAGCA
This sequence comes from Dechloromonas sp. TW-R-39-2, assembly GCF_016864195.1. NCBI lineage: Bacteria > Pseudomonadati > Pseudomonadota > Betaproteobacteria > Rhodocyclales > Azonexaceae > Dechloromonas > Dechloromonas sp. TW-R-39-2. The sequence continues at coordinate 2,472,406 of NZ_CP045202.1, read as the reverse complement.
CGATGGAGCGTCTGGGCATTGATTTTCGGGTTTTTATTGGTGTCGACCGCGACAGTCCTGGTTGTCCTGTTGCTGATTCAGGCGGCACTGGGGTGGCAAATTCCGGCGGTACTTGAATGGATTGGGCAAGTCAGGTAACTGCTTGCAGTAAAAAAAGCGGTATTTGGCCGAGTTTTGATGACAAGCAATTTTGATATGCCTTTTGTCTTATAGGGCAAATTTCTTCATCGTGGCATTATTCGCGCGCAGCACATTGTCACGAAATGATTGAATTACGGCGGTCAGTTTATGGGTTTCATGTCTTCAGGGCTTGTTCGGCCACATAGTTCAAAAATTGCATTTTTCCACCGCATCCTGGATGCGGTGATGATCCTGGTGGCTTTGGCCATCTCGCTGGAGCTGACTCACGGCCTTGAGCTGGATGGTCCTTATGTCCAGGCCGGTATTTTGGCTGTCCTGCTGTTCGTCATGATTGGCGGTGCCCAGCAGATTTACGGTTCGTGGCGGCTTGAGCCCTTGCACAACGCTGTTTCGAAGACGTTGATGGTCTGGATCTGGACAGCGATTGCGCTGGTTGTGCTGGGTTTTCTTGGCAAGACCTCATCTGACTTCTCTCGTGCGGCAACCTTGGTCTGGTTTGTCCTCGCGCCGCTGATGCTGGCTGCTTCACGCATTGCCTTGCGTCTTGTTCTCAACGCCTTTCGCTCTTCCGGAAGAAATACCCGTACGCTGGCTATTGCCGGCAAAACCAAAATGGGGATGCAGGTTGAAGAGAAAGTGCGCAATTCACCGTGGTTGGGTATGCGCTGTGTCGGCTATTTCGACGACCGTCTGGCTGCGCGGGATTGCAAACATGCCGCCAATGATGTCGATGGCGTCGGGCGCTTTGATGAACTGGTCGAGATGGCACGCAACGGTGAGGTGGACTACATCTACATTACCTTGCCGATGAAGGCAGAAAATCGAATTGTCGAACTGGTCAATGCGCTCAGCGACACGACGGCTTCCGTATACATGGTGCCTAATTTCTTTATCTTCGATCTGCTGCACGGAAAGCTTTCGAGTATGGACGGCATCCCGGTGCTGAGTCTTCATGAAAGCCCGTTTTATGGGGTGGATGGCTGGGTCAAGCGGGCCGAAGATATTGTTGTTGCCAGCCTGATCCTGCTACTGATTGCTCTCCCCATGGCGTTGATCGCACTGGGTGTCAAATTGACCTCGCCCGGCCCGGTGCTTTTCAAGCAGCGCCGCTATGGGCTGAATGGTGCTGTCGTGGAAGTCTGGAAGTTTCGCAGCATGACGGTTTGCGAGGATGGCGATAAAGTCATCCAGGCCCAAAAGGGGGATATGCGGATTACTCCCTTCGGCGCTTTTTTACGGCGTACTTCGCTTGACGAATTGCCGCAGTTTTTCAATGTATTGCAAGGTTCGATGTCCGTCGTTGGCCCGCGGCCGCATGCGGTTTCCCATAACGAGCAGTATCGTCGCCTGATTCGTGGCTACATGTTGCGCCACAAGGTCAAGCCGGGAATTACCGGTTGGGCTCAGATCAGTGGCTGGCGCGGCGAGACGGAGACCGTCGACAAAATGGCCATGCGGGTCAAGTTTGATTTGCAATACGTTCAGAACTGGTCGCTGTGGTTTGACCTAAAGATCATTTTTCTCACGGTGTTCAAGGGATTCGTGAACAAAAATGCGTACTAGGTTTCCGGTGTGGTTTCCACTAGCCGCCTGAGTGATGCACGGCATGGCCGGCTTTATTTGCTAAAGTAATTCCTTGAATATTTTCCCCCGCCTCGTCGGGGAGCCATCGATGGATCCCATTTCATGATCATCCAGCCCGTTATCCTTTGTGGCGGCTCAGGCACCCGCCTCTGGCCACTTTCTCGCGAACAGTACCCCAAGCAGTTGCTTTGTCTGAATGGCAATCACACCATGCTCCAGGCGACAGCGTTGCGCCTCGACGGGGTTGCGCTGGCAGAAGGCGATGTGCTGGCCGCTCCTTTATTGGTCGGTAATGAGGAATATCGCTTTCTGATCGCCGAGCAACTGCGTCAGGTGGGTGTGGCGCATCCAACCCTGGTCCTCGAACCTTGCGGGCGCAATACGGCACCGGCTTTGACCTTGGCTGCGCTAGCTGCTCAAGGAGAGGGAAGCGATCCGGTGCTGGTCATCATGCCGGCGGATCATGTGATCCAGGATGAAACTGCTTTTCGCAAAGCGGTGATGCAGGGGGCAGCCCTGGCGGAGCAGGGCAAGCTGGTTACTTTCGGTATCAAGCCGACCGCCCCGGAAACAGGTTATGGTTATATCAAGCAGGGCGCGGCACTGGCCGATGGTGCGTGCCTGGTCGATCAGTTTGTCGAAAAGCCGGATGCTGCGACCGCTGAAAGCTATCTGGCCAGTGGGCGTTTCCTGTGGAATGGCGGGATTTTCGTCATCAAAGCATCGGTCTGGCTGGCCAAGATGGCGCAGTGTCGTGCCGACATTACGGCTGCTTGCCTCAAGGCCTATGAGGGCCGGCAGCAGGATCACGATTTTCTCCGTCCTGCGAAAGAAGCATTCGCCGATTGTCCATCCGACTCGATCGACTATGCCGTGATGGAACGTCTTGCCCGCGAAGGGGCTAACACCGGTGAAGTTGCTGTCGTTCCGCTCGATGCGCGCTGGTCTGATGTGGGAGCCTGGAGCGCGCTGTGGGAAATCGGTGACAAGGATGCCGGCGGCAATGTGCTGATGGGCGATGTCCTGTCTGTTGACTCCCAAGATACGCTGGTTGTTGCCGAAGACCGCCTGGTTGCCTGCATCGGTCTGAAAAACATTGTCGTGGTTGAAACCGCCGATGCCATCTTGGTGGCGGATCGTTCCGAGATTCAGAAGGTCAAGGAAGTGGTCGGGCAACTCAAGGCTCAAAAGCGCTCGGAATCGCTTTCGCATCGCAAGGTTTTCCGGCCTTGGGGGTGGTATGACAGCATCGATTTCGGCGAACGATTCCAGGTCAAGCGTATCGTCGTCAATCCCGGCGCCTGCCTTTCGCTGCAAATGCATCATCATCGTGCAGAGCACTGGATTGTCGTTTCCGGAACTGCCAAGGTGACCCGCGGCGAAGAAACGCTGCTGGTGTCCGAAAATCAATCAACCTACATCCCGCTGGGTACCAAGCATCGCCTTGAAAACCCGGGCAAATTACCGCTGGAAATGATCGAAGTGCAATCCGGCAGTTACTTGGGGGAGGACGACATCGTCCGGTTTGAAGATATTTACGGACGCTGACGAAAAAGCGGGTGGCGATGCGTGTTTGCCATAAATTGGGGTTTTTCCCGGTCGACCGCAAGATTTGCCTTGGATTTTTGGAGTTCTGAATGATTTTGGTCACCGGTGGGACGGGTTATATCGGTTCGCATACCGTTGTCGAGCTGCTTGAGGCCGGCGCAGATTTGCTGATTATTGATAATCTCAGCAACAGCAAACTGGCTGTTCTTGACCGTATCGAAAGCATTACTGGCCGCCGCCCGGTTTTCGTGCAGGCAGATATTCGCAATCGTGCAGCAATGCGCGAATTGTTTGCCAGCTACGCCATCAGCGAAGTGATCCACTTCGCCGGTCTGAAAGCGGTTGGTGAGTCGGTTGCCCAGCCCTTGCGCTATTACGACAACAACGTGCAGGGCAGTCTGGTGCTTTTCCAGACCATGGCCGAAGCCGGTGTCAAAAAGCTGGTTTTCAGTTCGTCTGCGACTGTTTATGGCGATCCGCATACCGTGCCGATCATTGAAGATTTCCCGCTCCAGGCAACCAACCCCTACGGGCGTTCGAAGCTGATGATCGAAGAAATTTTGCGCGATCTGGCCATTGCCGATCCTTCGTGGCGTATTGCCTTGTTGCGCTATTTCAATCCGGTGGGGGCGCACAGCAGCGGGTTGATCGGTGAAGATCCGAACGGTATTCCGAATAATCTGATGCCGTTCATTGCTCAGGTTGCGGTTGGCAAACGCCCGGAATTATCTGTCTTTGGTAATGATTATCCGACGGTCGACGGTACCGGGGTGCGCGATTACATCCACGTGGTTGATCTTGCTTTGGGTCATCTGGCAGCACTGCGTGCACTCAATGAGAAGCCCGGGGTGCTGACGGTCAACCTGGGGACGGGGCAAGGGTACAGTGTTTTGCAAATGATTGCCGCTTTCGAAAAGGCCAGTGGCAAACAGGTAGCACATCGCATTGTCGAGCGTCGTCCGGGGGATGTGGCTTCTTGTTACGCCAATCCGAGTCTTGCGCTGGAGCGTCTCAAGTGGCAGGCAGAGCGGGGTATTGAAGCGATGTGTACTGATACCTGGCGCTGGCAGTCGATGAATCCTGTCGGCTACGAGTGAGTGCTTGTTGATTGTTGAAATACCAGTGAGTACGCAGTTCTTGTTGCAAGCCTGATCAATAAAATCAAATAGAATAATCTGTCTAAGTCAGTGTTATTTATCGTTTTTTGAAAGTTTTTACCTTTGATTTGTTGACGTGTGCATGTGCCGATGTTAACCTTCGCGCATACTTTTTAGGAGGTGCTATGAAGAAATTCAAGCTAGGTTTGATCGCAGGTGTGATGGCAGTGAGTTTCTCCGCCATGGCAGCCTTCACCAGTGGCATGACTGCCACGCAAATTGCTTCTGAAGTTGCAAGCCTCAAGGCTGCAGGTCAGACGCCGGCCCAGATCGCCAATGCAGCCAAGGCTGCGAATGTATCGACCACGCTGACTACCAGCGCCATGATCGAGCAGGGGATCAGTGCTTCTGACGCAGTGACCGCCGTTGTGGCAGCTGCCAATGGCAACGAAGCTGTTGCCGAAGCTGCCGTCCGTGCTGCCGTTAATTCCGGCGCAACGCTGGCGACCGCACAGGGTGCAGCAATTGCCGGTGGTGCTGATCCGACACAGATTACCGCAGCAACTGCAGCTGGTAACAATGGTCAGGGTCAAGGCCAGGGCAATGCCGGAAATAACTCTTCCGGCAATGGCAACAGCGGCTTTGGTACGAGTGGTGGTGCATCCACCATCTCCGGTGGTGGCGGTGGCGGCGGTAGCCGCTCCTGATCGAGCCTCTACCCGATAATGGCAGCTTAAGGCTGCCATTTTTTTTACCTCGATATTTTCTCCATGCGCACAGTTTTGTCTGCCAGACCTGCTTTTTCTTCAGAGATCGATGATCGCTGGTTATTTCGTGGCTTGATCCTTCTTCTTTTCTGGGCACCGCTGCCTTTGGGAAGCAATCGGACCTGGGCCGTCGGTATTCTGGTTTGCTGGTCGCAATTGCTCCTTCTCGGGGCGATGTTTGTCTGGCGGCATGCTGCGGTCGACGCCTTTGAGCGGCTGAAATTATTCAAATGGCCGCTTGCCTTGTTTGGTTTGTTTGGCTTGCTGGTCTGGGCGCAACTGTTGCCATTGCCGGCCAGTTTTCTTGCATTGCTTTCACCTGAGACGGTGGCTGTGCAGCAGGGGGGGGCTTCCTTCCGCGTTAGTCTTGATCCGAACCAGACGCAGATTTATGCAGCCCTCACTTTCGCCTATTTTTCCTGTTTTATCGTTGCATTGCTGACGGTTCGTGACAAGGAACGCCTGGACCAACTCGCCTTGTTGATTGTCGGTGCCGGCCTGTTGCAGGCGATCATTGGCGTGCTGCTGTTTTCGGTTGGGGCGACTTACCGGATATTTTTCTTCGATATTGCCCATAACCGGGTTTTTGGTACTTTCGGCTATCACAACCACTTTGCCGGCTATATGGAAATTTGCCTGTCGGTCGGGATCGGTTTGATGCTGGCCCGCCTTAGTGCTGAAAAAAGCGAGCAGATAGGCAACTGGAAGCACAAGCTGGTCAAGGTATTTGACTTTATCCTCAGTCCCAAGATGCGCTTGCGCATGATGCTGATCATTCTGGTCATTGCCTTGGTTCTGACGCGCTCACGCATGGGGAATGCCGGATTTTTTGCAGCCATGCTGATTGTCGGTCTGATTGCCATTGTGCTGTCGCGCAAGATGGCGCCGACAACGATAGGTCTGATCGCCAGCTTGATCATTATCGATGTGGTGATTGTGGGTACTTGGGTTGGCCTGGAAAAAGTGGTCGAGCGGGTACGTGATACCGGTATGGTTCAGGAAATTGGCGCTCGCGAGGAGTCGGTCGAGTTGCGAACAGAGGTGGCACGCTACAGTGTCGATCTTGTCCGCGATTTCCCTGTGCTGGGGACAGGTGCCGGGAGTTTTTACAATACCTATCTGCGTTACCGGACACCGCGTGAGTTGTATTGGGATCATGCGCATAACGACTATGTCGAGATTGCTGCCGATACGGGAGTGGTCGGCCTGGGGATTCTGGCCGGTTTTGTGGTGTTGACCGCAGGAAAAGCCATCCTGATCCTGATGCGTCGCCGTTCAAGCTTGCCGCGTGGCGTGGCCTTTGGTTCGCTGATGGCGATTGTTGCAATTGCCATTCACAGTACGGTTGATTTCAATTTACAGTTGCCGGCCAATGCGTTGACGCTGGTTATCGTCATGGCCATGGTGTGGATGGCCGGTGCCTTGCCGCAAGGTGGCGGGCGTTCGTCCGGGGGGCGTAGCCGTTCAGGCTCAAAATCGGCTTTGCCGCGGCGCAACAAAATGCAGGGAGTGGCTTGATGACGTTGAGGCGGCAGTTGTTCATCGCGATTTCACTGGTTTTTCTGGTGATATTTCTGGGGCTGATGGCCGTGGGCATCAACGGCACGCGCGATTACCTGGAGCAGCAACTTGGTTCACATGCCCAGGATGCTGCGTCATCGCTTTCCTTGCCGCTTGCGCAGTCATTGGGCAAAAATGATGCGGGCTTGGCTAATGTGCAGGTCACCTCGATGTTCGACCGGGGGTATTTCCAGCGCATCGCTGTTATCGGAATTGATGGATCTGTCGTGGTCGACCGTGACTTGCAGACCAAAATCGATGGTGTGCCACTGTGGTTTTCCAGCCTGATCCAGTTGCATGCGCCGCCCGGCGAAGCTTTCATTTCTGCGGGCTGGCGACAATTGGGCAAGGTTGTCGTTGTCTCGCAGCCAACCCATGCATACCAGTATTTGTGGAAATACACGCTGGAAGCCGGTGGCTGGATGGGACTCGGCTACCTTATTGCAATGATTCTGACGCGCTTTTTGTTGCGTCTGATTTTGCGCCCCTTGTCTGATATCGAGCGAACTGCACTGGCCATTCAGGAGCGGCGTTTTGTCCAGATACCCATTGTGCCGAAGGCTCTGGAGTTGGGACGCGTTGTGCGAGCCATGAATCGCATGTCGCAGCGTATTTCGGATTTTCTCGATGCGGAGTCGAAGCGGGCGGATGGTTTTCGCAAGGAGGCGTATCAGGATGAAATCACCGGCCTGGATAATCGGCGTAGCTTTGATTTGCGTTTTACCCAGTTGCTTGAAGGCGATGTCCAGTTTTCAGAAGGCTCGGTGATCGGCCTCGAAATCAACAATCTCAAGGCATTCAATACAGAAACCAGCTACCAGCGTGGCAATGCTTTCCTGGTGACACTGACTCACATCGTTCGCCAGATTCTTGGTGAGCACGCAATGATTCTTGGACGGATTGGCGGCACTTCCTTCGGTTTCGTGGTGGTTGGGCTGGACGGTACAGCCATGGCTGGAGTCGGGCGTAAATTGCAGGAGTCGCTCCAGCTCGAAATTGAATCGGTGTCGGGGGATGTGGACATCTCCTTCAGCCTGGGGGTGGTGAACTTCCACAAGAGCGACAAGCGGTCGCAGGTAATGGCGCGACTTGATCTGGCGATCGAGTCGGCTCGCCAGTCCGGGCGTAATGCCTTGCAGTTCGTCATGGAAGAAGAGGGCGATGAAGGCGCCTTGGGCTCGCTGGGTTGGCGCGAGTTGATTCAGAATGCGATGGCCGAGAATCGCTGGACCTTGCTAGGGCAGCCGGTTGTCTCGCTGGCGACGCGTGATGTGATTCACCGTGAAATCATGACCCGGCTGGTCGGGACGGATGGCCGCCTGGTACCCGCAGCCCGTTTCCTGCCCATGGCTTTGCGCCATCATCTGATGGCTGATATTGATCGGGCATTGCTTGAGTTGGTTTTTGGCATTCTTGAGGCCGGTGCTCAAACCGAAGGGCATCTGGCAGTCAATATGTCCAATCAGAGCTTGCAGAGTGCCGAGTTCGTGAAGTGGCTGTCTGGCCGCCTAGTCAGATTGGGGGGATTGGCGGCACGTCTGTCGTTTGAATTGACCGAGTACGGTTGTTCAATCGATATCGAGGCTGCTCGACGGTTTGCATCGATGGTTCGAGATCATGGTGCGCGTTTTGGTATCGATCACTTCGGCTTGGCCCCCAAATCACTGCAGACCCTGCGTGAAGTGCCGCCGGACTACATCAAGCTCGATACGGGCCTAGTTGCCGAAGCGCCGGTCAATGCCGGTGCGCACTCGCTGCTTCAGTCTGTTATTGCGCTTGCGCATCAACTGGATGTTGATGTGATTGCTCAGGGTGTCGAGAGTGCAGAGCAGGTTGAGATGTTGATCAAGGATCAGGTTGGTGGCGGGCAGGGCTATCACTTCGGAGCGCCGTCCCCCGATATTGGCAGCTAAACCGCCTATGGTTGTGCGGGTTGCGGTGGTGTTGATTTTGTCCTGATGTAAAACAGCGCTTGCGAAGGTCGCATCAAGGTGAGTTTCTGGTGATTCGCCTTGATGCGACCTTGGTGTTGAGAAAACTCAATAGTCATTCTTCCGGGTGTTATATTGTTCGCTGTTGATACGCTTGCGCTTGGATGAATGGCCTTTTGATGGCCTATGGATATCTGACTCTTCGGTTATCGGTTTTGGCAGCACTCCTCTGGACTGGAGTGCTGGCCTTTTCGCTTGTTTGGAACTTGAACAGTACCCAAGCCCAGATGATGGCCATGGCGTATTCCGAAGCGCGGGCCAACCTGAATAAAGACATTATTTTTCGCCGTTGGGCAACAATGCACGGTGGTGTTTATGTCCCCGTGACAGCAACGCAAAAATCAGTTCCCTGGCTGTCTCACGTTCTCGGGCGGGATGTCACCACGACAGACGGTCTGAAGCTGACACTCCTGAATCCGGCCTCAATGCTGCGGCAGATCATGGATGCCTATGCCGAAGAGTATGGGATTCGTGGCCGGATTACCGGCCTGAAATACCTGAATCCAGGTAATGCACCGGATGATTGGGAGCGTCGGCAACTCGAAGCTTTTTCCCGGGGAGACAAAACAGAGGTTTGGGAGATTGCCGAGATCAATGGTCAGCCGAATTTACGGTATTTGCGTGCCATGTACATGGAAACCGGCTGTGATAAATGCCACGGTATTCTTGGCTACAAGACGGGTGACATGCGAGGAGCGACAGGGCTGAATTTACCGCTGGCGCCTTATCTGACTCAGATAGAAGAATCCCGGATGCAGTTGGGAGTCAGTCACGCCATTATCTGGTTGATCGGTCTGGCCGGCATTGTGGCGGGGGGCAGGCTCTCGGCTCGCTGGGATCGGGAGCGTGAGACAGCGCAGCAGGAATTGGCTCAGCATCGGGATCATCTGGAGTCCCAGGTCAAGGAGCGCACCTTGGCGCTGTCCATCGCCAAGGAGGCGGCAGAGGCAGCCAGCCGCGCCAAGGGGACTTTTCTTGCCAATATGAGCCATGAGTTGCGTACGCCGATGAATGGCATCATGGGGATGGTTGATCTGGCTTTGAAGCGCACAACGGATAGCACCGTGCGAGAACAGCTGAACAAGGCCAGAAAATCGTCACAGATATTGTTGGCAGTGATCAACGACATTCTTGATCTTTCAAAAATTGAAGCGGAGCGCTTGCAGTTCGAAAAAGTCCGCTTCCAGTTGGGAGAGGTTTTGGAAAATGTGACCAGTCTGGTCTCTGAGCGCATCTCCGAAAAAGGATTGACGCTTCGTGTCGACTCGCCGCCGGAATTGTCCTGTCAGGCCTTGGAAGGAGATCCTTTGCGTCTTGGGCAGGTTTTGCTCAATCTGGTTGCCAATGCAGTCAAATTTACCTCGCAAGGGACAGTCAGCATTCGTGTGCGCCCAATCGAAGAAAGTCTGACGACAGTTTTGCTTCGTTTTGAGGTTTTGGATACGGGTATTGGTATTTCATCTGAAGATCAATCTCGTTTGTTTACTGCTTTTGAGCAGGCTGACAGTTCAATGACCAGAAAATACGGCGGTTCAGGCCTGGGACTGGCGATCAGCAAGCAGTTGTCCCGTCTGATGGGGGGCGACATCGGTGTTGAAAGTACCTTAGGGCAAGGGAGTGCATTCTGGTTCTCTGCGCGATTTGACAAGCTTGAGGGGAGGGTTGAGCCACCTCATCTTTATACGGATCTTGATAGTGTCGAAGCGCAGATCAGATTCGATTTTTCCGGCGCACGCGTTTTGTTGGTTGAGGACGAGCCGATCAATCAGGAAATTTCGCGTTGTCTTCTCGAGGATGTAGGGCTGGTTGTCGATCTTGCCGATAATGGTTTGGCAGCAGTTAATCTGGCCAAGGAAAATTATTACTCATTGATCTTGATGGATGTGCAAATGCCTGAAATGAATGGTATTGAGGCAACCCGCAGGATTCGTGGTGACTCTTTGAACATGAATACTCCTGTTCTCGCAATGACGGCGAATGTTTTTGATGAGGATCGAAGAGCCTGTTTTGCCAATGGAATGGATGACCACATCGGAAAACCTGTTAATCCTGAAGTATTTTTTAATACATTATTGAAATGGCTTAAATTTTCAAATTAACTGTCGATACCCCAGAGGGGCGGTAGATCCGGTGACGGTGTGGCTGTGTTAGAATGCATCAAAGAATTTTATTCGGCCGTCTTGTTTCGATGTTTGGAAATGGTCAGGTTAAATAGCCGGCGTTTGCCGGTTTTTGATTTTATTGGTTGATAAATAAGCAGATATTCACTAAATTGTTCCTGCTTATTTTATTTGGAGATGATTATGGATCTTTCAGCACTTTCCGTTATTGAATTGCGTGATTTGCAGCAACAGATTCCGGCTGAATTGAAGCGCCGAGAAGTACAGGATAAAGCCAATATCCTCAATGAAGTTCGCGCTTTTGCCAAAGCTCGTGGTTATGCCATTGAGGATTTGATCGGCAAGGAAGTCAAGGTCAAAGCAGCCAGCACATCCAAGGTCAAAGTCAAATATCGTCACCCGGAAAATCCTGAACTGGAATGGACCGGTCGTGGCCGCAAGCCAAAATGGGTTGAAGCTTGGGTCGCCAATGGGGCGAGCCTGGATAGCCTCCTGGTTTGATCGATGCGCATTCTGCTCAGTAACGACGACGGTTATTTTGCGCCGGGGCTTGCCGCTCTGGCGCAAGCGCTTTCCGGGCTTGGTGAAATTGTGGTGGTCGCTCCCGAGCAGAATCGCAGTGGGGCCAGTAATTCGCTGACGCTGGACAGGCCTCTGTTCTTGAAAACAGCGGCCAACGGTTTTCATTTTGTGAATGGAACGCCGACCGATTGTGTCCATCTTGCCGTGACAGGCATGCTGGATTATTTGCCCGATATTATCGTTTCAGGTATCAATCATGGTGCCAACATGGGGGACGATACGATTTATTCGGGTACGGTAGCTGCTGCTACTGAGGGATTTTTGCTCGGAATACCTTCTCTGGCAATTTCCCTGAATAATTTTGAAGGCAAGCATTTTGATACGGCTGGCCAGGTGGCGCGAGATCTTGTTGAGCGATTTATTCGCAATCCGATCAAGCAGCCGGTATTGCTGAATGTGAATGTGCCCGATATTCCGCATGCCGACTTGAAAGGGGTTGAAGTGACCCGTCTTGGTCGCCGCCACAAAGCCGAGCCAGTTGTCAAAATGCAGTCACCGCGTAATGAAACGGTTTACTGGATTGGCGCGGCAGGCGCGGCAGCAGATGCCGGGCCTGGCACCGATTTCAACGCGGTCGAGCGGGGTTGTGTGTCAATCACGCCTTTGCAAATTGATTTGACGCACCCGGCTCAGTTGCCGGCAGTACGTCAGTGGATGGAGTGAGCTTGGCCGTGCTTCACGGAATTGGTATGACTTCGCAGCGGACGCGGGCGCGAATGATCGAGCGTTTGCGCGAAAAAGGCATTCGCCACGAGGCTGTGCTGGGCGCCATGGCGGCTGTGCCGCGTCATGTGTTTGTTGAAGAGGCTCTGGCGTCCCGTGCCTATGAAGATACGGCCTTGCCGCTTGGCATGGGGCAGACCATTTCTCAGCCTTACGTTGTCGCCCGCATGATCGAGTTGCTGCTCAATGCGCGCCCGACACTGGGAAAGACGCTTGAAGTCGGTGCTGGTTGCGGTTATCAGGCGGCCGTACTGGCGCAGTTAACCAATGAGGTTTATGCCGTTGAGCGCCTGGGGCCATTGCTTGAAAAAGCCAAGGCCAACATGCGGACCCTGCAGCAGTTCAATGTCCGCTTGAAACATGCCGATGGCCAGTTGGGTCTGCCTGAAGCCGGGCCCTTTGACAGTATCATCGTGGCAGCGGCTGGTTCTCATGTGCCGCAGGCATTGCTGGAGCAGTTGGCGCTTGGTGGCCGGCTGGTCTTGCCAATTGGTACGACAGAGCAGTATCTTTGCTTCATTGAACGTACGCCTCAGGGATTTGTCGAAACGCGCCTCGACGCAGTTCGCTTTGTCCCGCTTCTCGCAGGAACGCAATGATTCGATTTACCGTTCTGATTCTTCCCTTGTTGCTGGCTGGTTGTTTTTCACAACCGCCGGCGCCAACTGTCGACCGCAGCACTTCAAACGCATCGCGTTCAGCTCCTGTTTCACCTGTTCAACAGCCTTCCGGACCCGGCTACTACACCGTCAAGCGTGGTGAAACGCTCTACCGTATCGCCCTGGAGCACGGTCAGGACTACAAGGATGTTGCTGCCTGGAATAATCTGGCCAATCCCTCGTCGATCAAGGAGGGACAGGTATTACGGGTTGTTCCTCCGGGGGCTGTGGAGAATACGGGAGCGGTGGTCAGCAAGCCAGTGAGTTCCAGTCCTGTTGTCGAAACCCGCTCCCTCGACCAGCCGCCATCCGCTCAGCAGCCTGTAGCGACGTCAAACAGTAATTTGAAGCGAGAGCCGCGTGTAGGCAAGGAGCCTTATTCCGATGAGGCTTATGCCCGCTTGAATAAAACGGGTGACCTTCCTGCCAAGCCGGCTGAAACCAGGCCGGAACCTGCACCGACCCCGGCGGTTGTCCCAGCATCTGCCCCGGCGACACCTGCGGTGGCTGCCGGTCCGGATGATGTGCCATGGTTGTGGCCCTCTGCCGGCAAAGTCGTCGCGCCTTTCAGCGAGTCCGGGAACAAGGGGCTAGATTTTGGTGGCAAGGCAGGCGATACCGTTCTGGCTGCCGGTGAAGGCAAGGTGGTGTATGCCGGCGCCGGGTTGCGAGGTTATGGTGAGTTGGTCATCATCAAGCACAACGCCACCTTCCTTTCCGCTTATGCTCATAATCGCAAGATTCTGGTCAAAGAAGGCCAGACGGTGAGCCGCGGGCAGAAAATTGCCGAAATGGGCAGTACGGATGCCGATTCGGTCAAGCTGCACTTTGAAATTCGCAAGCAGGGCAAGCCGGTTGATCCGGCTCAGTATTTGCCGAAAAAATGACCCATACCGACCGGGAGCAAGAGGACGAAAGCTTTGAGGGGCAACCCGACGAAGCTGTCCTGCTCCCCGAGCCGGAAGTCATTGCCCCCGAACTCGATCTGCTTGAGGATGTAACCCAGCTTTACCTGAACGAGATCGGTGCCAAACCGCTGCTCACGCCGGCCGAGGAGCTTGCAACCGCCCGCTGCATGCGGGCCGGAGACTTTGCCTCGCGGCAGAAAATGATCGAGCATAATCTTCGCTTGGTGGTCAATATTGCCAAGCACTATCTGAACCGTGGCATTCCGCTTCTTGATCTGATCGAAGAGGGAAATCTCGGATTGATTCACGCGCTTGAGAAATTCGACCCCGAGCGTGGTTTTCGTTTCTCGACCTATGCGACGTGGTGGATTCGCCAGAGCATTGAGCGCGGCATCATGAACCAGGCGAGAACAATTCGCTTGCCGGTGCATGTCGTCAAGGAAATCAATCTTGTTCTGCGTGCCATGCGGCATCTCGAATCTGCCGATCGACGCGAGTCGACCGTGGAACGGGTTGCTGTGCTGATCGACAAGCCGGTTGAGGACGTGCGCCGGATTCTCGCGTTGAACGAGCACATTGCTTCGCTCGACATGCCGCTCGATATCGATCCCGAACATACCATGGTCGAGATTATTGCCGACGATGGTGGCAGCGATCCGGCCTCCCTGCTGCAGAGTAGCGAAGTCGATACATTGATCGCGGGGTGGCTTGATCAACTGACCGAGCGTCAGCGTCAGGTGATCGAACGGCGCTATGGGCTGAACAATGCCGATGTCGCGACGCTGGATATTATTGCCAACGATCTTGGCCTGACGCGCGAGCGGGTGCGGCAGATTCAGATGGAAGCGCTCGACCGCCTGCGCAAGATCGTCAAACGCGGCAATCTTTCAAGCGACTCCCTGTTTTAGAAACCTTGCCGAAGGGCGGGATGAGCCTGCAATCCCACCTGCGGTGATTCAGCGCATCCGCTGGCGAATTTCTTCTGCCAACTGAAAAACCGACATGGCGTAAAAGCTGGAGCGGTTGTAGCGGGTGATGACGTAGAAATTTTCGTAGCCCAGCCAGTATTCGGTTTCGCGGCCCGGTGAAACAAGGTCGATCAGTGCGACATTGTCTTCATTCCCCGCTCTGCTACTGATGCCTTGTGCGGCAAGCTCGCCGACCTTGAGTGTGGGGCGGATGCCGGCTTCGATCAGTTCGCGGGCAGGTTCGCCTTGCACGCGTGCGGCGATGGCAATCGGCTGGCCGGCTTGCCAGCCGTGCTGTTCCAGGAAGCGCCCGACGCTGCCGACGGCATCATCGAAGCTGCCCGACAGGTCGACGCGCTGATCGCCATCGAAGTCGACGGCGTAGCGGCGCTGGCTGCCCGGCATGAATTGTGGAATGCCGATGGCGCCGGCAAAAGAGCCCTTGATGCTGAGCGGGTCCATATTGTTTTCACGGGCCAGCAGCAGGAACTGTTCTAGTTCGGTGCGGAAGAAATCGGCGCGACGCGGGTAATCGAAGGCCAGGGTGGCGAGTGCTTCAAGGACGCGGAAGCCGCCAGTGTTGCGGCCATATTCGGTTTCGACGCCAATGATCGCAACAATGATTTCTTCCGGCACGCCGTACATTGCCCGGGCGCGGGCTAGAACGGTGCGGTTGTCCTGCCAGAAGCGTACGCCGCCATCGATGCGCCGGTCGTTCAGGAAGCGTGGACGGTAACGTTCCCATGATCGCTGTTGAGGGGATGCAGGGGGTTTGATCAGTTGCAGTACTTTGGCGTTCGAGCTGGTTTGGGCAAACTTGTCGAGCAATTCATCTGCATTGAAACCGTGGCGTTGTTCCATTTCTCGCGCAAATTCGATGGTTGCCGGGTTGTCGGCAAAACTTTGCGGTTTGGCAGCGGCGTGGCTCAAACCAGTCAGGCAGGCGAGCAGCAGAGCACCAAGAGTCAGCTTCAAATCGATCTCCGTCAGGGCAATTGCGCGATGGCTTCGCGCAGAAGGTTCAGATTGTTCGAGGTACGGCCGTAGCGCACATCCAGATAAGCATTTACAACGCGCCCGAAAGGTTCGGCCAACATTGGGTGCTCGGTCTGTACACGGTGCAGCAAGGCATTGGGCGTTTCCCAGGGGGCGCAGTTTACTTGTCTTCGTGCCAGATGTCGCAAGGCTTTATGCCAGAGACGGGTGGCTGGGTCTGGTTGGGTTTTTTGATGGAGCGTCCAGGCCGTGATGGCGCCGAGCAGTATGGTGCAGCAAAGGGCGAGCAGGATGACCAGGTCCTGCCAGCCCGCTTCTTGCCAGCCAAGACGGGCGAGTAGCTGGCGTTGGCGCTGCATGTCGTAGCTCAGTATTTGCTGGTTCCAGGCATTGTTGATCGCTTCCCAGCGATGACGCAGGTTTTTGAGCCAGGCGGTGCGTAGTTGGCTCAAGGCTGGCAGGTTGGCGCTGCCTGACTGATCGATGCGACCGTTTTCGATGCGGGCAGGCGAAACGGCGGCCGTTGGATCTATCCTTATCCAGCCACGGCCTTCGAGCCATATTTCACTCCAGGCGTGAGCGTCGGATTGGCGCACGGTCAGGTAGCCGTCCACCGGATTGACTTCGCCGCCCTGGTAGCCGCCGACCACGCGCGCCGGGATGCCGGCGGCGCGCATCAGTACGACGAAGGCTGCAGCGTAATGTTCGCAAAAACCACGACGGCTCGAGAACAGGAAGTCATCGACCCCTTCCGGGCCGAGCAGTGGTGGTTGCAAGGTGTAGACAAAGTTTTGCTCGGCAAAGAGTGTCAGTGCCTTATTGACGACTTCTTCAGGCGCCTTGGCTGTGGCCCGCCATTCGCTGGCCAGTTTGAGCGTCTGCGGGTTTCGCCCGGCAGGTAGTTGCAGGTTGCGTCGGAGGATGTTGGGGTTCTCGGCAACGTTGAAACGGTAGTCCAGTGTCGAGGCAAAGCGAAATTGGCGACGTTCATTGATGATCTGCCGGTGTGTCGCGGTCAACGTGCCATTCAAGCCTGTTTCCGGTGGCAGGCCGGTGGGGGCATCGAGCGCCAGCAGCCAGCGTTGGTTATGGGCTTCAAGCGTGATTTCGTAGCTGAGCGGGGTGGCGATGACTTCGATGCGCTCTGAGCCTGGGCGGTTCGGCTGTGGTCGCCAGGTGGTTCCGTCAAAATACTCCATGACCGGGCCGCGCCAATAAAGTAGTTTTCCAGGCGGCGTTTCAGCGTCGAAGCGGACCCGGAAAGCGATGTCGTTATTGAGTGCCAGGTGAGCAATGCTGCCGGGCGTCATTTGTTCCGACAGGCCGGTCTTGCCGCTATGTGCGTCTTGCGGCAAGCCCCAGAGCGGCCCGTTGATCCGCGGGAAAAGCAGGTATAGCGCGAGCATGAAGGGCAGAGCCTGGACGAGCAGGCTGGCCGCGTAGCGCAAGATGCTGCGTGGCGTGGCATCCGGGCCGCTGTTCAGGCGAATCAGCGCCGACGTGACGAGCCATAGCGCAATCAATAACCACAGTCCGGTTGGAATGCTTTGCGAGTAGAAATAATGCGTCAGCAGCAGAAAATAGCCGAGGGTGACGACGACCATGCCATCGCGCCGGGTTTTCAACTCCAGCATTTTCATGGCCATGAAAATTACCAGCAGGGCGACACCGGCATCGCGGCCGAACAGGGTTTGATATTCGAGATAGACCGCGCAGCAACTGAGGCAGACGATGATGGCTAGCAGCCCGCTGTTCGGTAGGCGCTCGTTGCGCTGCCACAGCCAGGCAGCCCAGAGCAGCATCAGGCCGATCAGGCTGCTCAGCCACAAGGCTTGATGTTCGAGATGCGGCAAGATGGTCGCCAGGGCGGCGGCCATTAACCAGGGGCGCGCGGTCTGGTCGAGAGGGCGGTGGGCCGGTCGGCTCATAAGGCGAATAGTGCGAGTAATTGCAGACAGGCAAGGCGCTGGTTTTTTGTGTCTGCCGGGGCAATTTTATGCCCGGGCAGGCGTAGACCGTAGCGTTGTCCGCTTGCGTCGGCCTGCAAGACCCAGCCGCATAAAATGCCGAGCCGTGTTTCGTCGGGCAATGCCGGATCGGTCAGGGCCCAGTCGAGTTGCAACTCAAGTGCCGATCCGCCGGCAAATTGTTTGACCAGCAGATCGTTGCTATCGGGAATCCGGGCGCTGGCTTTCCAGGCCACATGATGCAGCGAGTCCGTTGGCTGTCGCAGGCGAAATCCGGAAAAATCCTCTTGTCCTGCAGCGCCGCGCTGCGTTCCTTGGTGATTGGTCGCTGACGGGGCAGGCAGAGGGGTCATGACCGGGGTGGGGAAAACCAGGCAGCGCATGGCCGGTTGCAGATAGCTCCACGCATGAAACAGGCCGATAGGGTATTCGCTGGACAGGCGGATTCTGGATAGTTCGCACCAACCGCGGCGGATGGTGCGCTGGGGAATGGCGATTTTCAGCATTTTTCCGGCGTCGACCGTGACAGTCACCGGGTGTTCTGCGTCTGCCTCGAAAGTCAGGGCGCGTCTTGCAGTGGCTCGTTCGTTATCGAGCCGTAGTTCGAAATAGGCTATTTCTCCGGCAAAAACGGCATCACATCGGCCGGGGGTGATTACTAGATCGTACAGGTTGCGAAAGGTGTGGATCATGCCGACCAGGCCGAGGCCGGCGAGCAGAAAGACAAGTGCGTGACCAAGTGCGAGGCTGTAATTGATGGCACCAATCAGCATCACAACGAGTGCGCTCACAAATAGCAGCCCGCCGCGTGAGGGGATGATGAAAATACGCCGCTGACCAAGGCGCAGCGGTGCAGTGCCATCGCTTTGCCAGCGGAAAAGCGCCTGTTTCAGTTGAGCGAGCAGCTTCACGCGGGGTCAGGGAATCGCAACCGAATGGATCAGGGAGGCAATGTCTTCCGGTCGGGCGTGGTGGCTGCCCTGGTTGGTGCGCAGGCGGTGGCTGGCAACTGCCGGCAGGATCGTCTGGATGTCATCCGGAATAACCATGTCGCGCCCTTCGAGCCAGGCCCAGGCACGGGCCGCCGCAAGCAGGGCAAGGCCGGCGCGAGGCGACAGGCCGTGCTGGAAAATAGGACTGTGACGGCTGGCTTCGAGCAGCAGTTGGACATAGTCGATCAATGGTCCGGCGGTGTGTACCTGCCGGATTTCAGTCTGAAAGGTGAGGAGGTCTGTGCCCTGGATCATTGCTTCAAGACGTTTCGCCTGTTCGTGCTGGCCGCCACCGGCAAGCAGCGCACGCTCGGCCATACGGTTTGGGTAGCCCAGTTCGATACGCATCATGAATCGGTCCAGCTGGGATTCCGGGAGTGGGAAGGTGCCGATCTGATGTGCCGGGTTTTGCGTGGCGATGACGAAAAAAGGTGAGGGCAGGTCGCGCGTTTGACCTTCCGTGGTGACCTGGCCTTCTGCCATGGCCTCAAGCAGAGCGCTTTGCGTTTTTGGCGTGGCCCGGTTGATTTCATCGGCCAGCACCAGTTGCGCAAAAATCGGGCCGGGCAGAAAGCGGAATTCGCTTTTGTCGCGGTCGAATAGTGAAATGCCGGTAATGTCGGCCGGTAGCAGATCGCTGGTGAACTGGATACGGGAAAATTGCAGGCCGAGCAGTTGAGCCAGCGTATGAGCCAGTGTCGTCTTGCCCATGCCGGGCAGATCCTCGATCAATAGGTGGCCGCCGGCAAGCAGGCAGGTGAGTGCCTGGCGAATTTCCATTTCCTTGCCCAGAATTGTTTTTCCGGCTTCGTCGAGTAGCTCGGCAAGCGGATGGTGGCGGCTCATTCGGCTGGCGAGTGTGGTTCCTGACATGGCGGCTTTCTTTAATTACAGTTCAAACGAATTCTAATGCTTGAAGCCTCGTCCAGATTGGGACGATAATGGCATTTCGACGTGCGCCATCAATGAGCGCCGGTTCGCAGAGAGAGAACAAGTGACGACCACTGCCTTCATCACCCATCGCGACTGTCAGTTGCACGATATGGGTTCGCATCATCCGGAATGTCCTCAACGTCTCACTGCCATCAGCGATCACCTGATCGCTCAGGGCCTTGATGCGTATTTTGTTTATTACGATGCACCGCTGGCTACGTTTGAACAATTGCTGCGCGTGCATCCGGCTTCGCACCTGGAACGAATCAAGCGCGCCTCTCCTGAAATCGGCGTGGTCCACCTTGATCCGGATACCGCGATGAATCCGCATACCTGGCAAGCCGCATTGCGTGCAGCAGGGGCTGGATGTCAGGCGGTCGACCTCGTGATGAGCGGCGAAATCGAGAATGCTTTCTGCGCCGTCCGCCCGCCCGGCCATCATTGTGAAAAAGCAACGCCGATGGGCTTCTGCTTCTTCAATAATATCGGCGTTGCAGCACGCCATGCCATCAAGGTGCATGGGCTGGAGCGCGTTGCGATCATCGATTTCGACGTGCACCACGGCAACGGCACCGAAGATTGTTTTGCCGGTGACGAACAGGTGCTGATGTGCAGCATCTTCCAGCATCCGTTTTACCCGTATAGCGGGGCTGACAAGCCGGCAGCCAACATGTGCAACGTTCCTCTTGCCGCGGGTTGCGGTGGTGAGGAGTTCCGCGATGCAGTAAGCCAGGTCTGGATGCCGCGCTTGCGTGAGTTCAAGCCCCAGATGATTTTCATCTCGGCGGGCTTCGATGGTCATTACGAAGATGACATGGGTGGTCTCAAGCTGCTTGAGCGTGATTTCGCCTGGTGTACCGACGAACTCAAGAAGCTGGCCGCAGAGGTTTGCAACAAGCGTATCGTTTCAATGCTTGAAGGTGGGTACGTAATGAGTTCGCTGGCACGCAGCGTCGGTGCCCATCTGCGTTCCCTGGCTGATCTCTAGGCGCTGATTTCTTTCGGAAAAAGAGCAGGGTGGGGTAAAATCCCGCCCTCTTTTTCATGTTTCCAACGTTTAACCGGATGAATCCATGGCGTTGATTGTTCAAAAATACGGCGGTACGTCCGTCGCCAATCCCGAACGCATCAAAAATGTTGCGCAGCGGGTTGCCAAATTCCAGGCGCAGGGCCACCAGGTTGTGGTTGTCCTTTCAGCCATGAGCGGCGAAACCAATCGTCTGATCGCTCTTTGCAAGGAAGTTCAGGCCAATCCCGATCCGCGCGAGATGGATCAGGTCTGTGCGACCGGCGAGCAAGTTACCATTGGCCTTCTGGCCATGGCGCTCAAGAATATCGGTGTCGATGCCCGTAGCTACACTGGTGGCCAGGTGAAGGTTCTGACTGACAGCACCTTCACCAAGGCACGCATCCTGTCGATCGACGAAGCCAATATGCGGCGCGATCTGGATGCCGGCAAGGTGGTCATCGTCGCCGGTTTCCAGGGTGTCGACGAGCACGGCAATATCACCACGCTTGGTCGTGGCGGTTCCGATACTTCCGGCGTCGCGCTGGCTGCAGCCCTGAAGGCTGACGAGTGCCAGATCTACACCGACGTTGATGGCGTCTATACGACCGATCCGCGCGTTGTGGCAGAAGCCAAGAAGCTCGATACCATCACCTTTGAAGAAATGCTGGAAATGGCCAGCCTGGGCTCCAAGGTGCTGCAGATTCGCTCGGTCGAATTCGCCGGCAAGTACAAGGTCAAACTGCGCGTTCTTTCCAGCTTCCAGGACGAAGGGGAAGGTACGCTGATCACTGTTGAGGAAGACAAGAACATGGAACAACCGATCATTTCCGGTATCGCTTTCAACCGCGACGAAGCCAAGCTGACCATGCTCGGCGTTCCGGATACCCCGGGCATTGCCTACCAGATTCTCGGTGCCATCGCCGATGCCAATATCGATGTCGACATGATCATCCAGAATGTTGGTCATGACGGCACGACCGATTTCTCCTTCACGGTGAATCGCGGTGATTTCGCCAAGGCACAGGGCATCCTCGAAGCCACCAAGGCCAAGTTGGGCGCCCGTGAGGTGACCGGTGACAACAAAATCTGCAAGGTCTCGGCCGTGGGCGTCGGTATGCGTTCGCACCCGGGTGTTGCCTCCAAGATGTTCAAGGCGCTGGCCGATGAAGGTATCAATATCCAGATGATCTCGACCTCCGAGATCAAGATTTCCGTTGTTCTCGACGAGAAATATCTGGAATTGGCGGTTCGCGTTCTGCACCGCGCTTTCGGTCTTGATCAGTAAGGTTTGACCAAAGGGCGCGGAGCATATATCATCCGCGCTCTTCTGAACGGAGACGTGGCCGAGAGGTCGAAGGCACTCCCCTGCTAAGGGAGCATGCGGGCAAAACCTGCATCGAGGGTTCGAATCCCTCCGTCTCCGCCAGAACCTGCAAGATAGCTAGAAGCCCCGTTATACGGGGCTTTTTGCTTTTGGGCGTTTGCCGGGCAATTCGGGGCGATGTTGCTGAACCAGTGCATGCAGGGTGAGCCGATGGCTTCAATCGAAAAGCTCGTGATTCACTTGCGTGTGGGGTTATCGATAAAATCATTGTCTGAAAAGGTGAAAGCCCCGCCAGGGGGGGGCGGGGCTTTCGACGACCAACAGGGAGGGAGAGGTTGGTCGTCAGGCTGTTGGGGGGTCAGCACATGACTGACAAGATAAGCGGTGCGCTGCGCCAACTCAAGTAACGGTTTGCAACAGCGTGTATTGGTTTTGTTTGCCCCAAGGTTCCGAACATGTCGGTTCTTCTTGTTACCCCTTCAATTGAAATTTGGTAAGGCCATGAGACTGAATCTGAAAGTGCCTTTTGCAGAAAAGGATCAAGCCAAGAAGTTGGGCGCCCGGTGGGATGCTGCCCGAAAAATCTGGTTTGTCGATGGCAAGGCGGATATGTCTGCGTTTGCAAAGTGGTCCCCGACGGCGGCGGAGAGTGATGATGGCGCGCCTTCGGCTCGTCCTGCGGCGGCCAGGTCTGCTCCCGGGAAAGTTGTCACCGGCAGCGATTACGTGGTTCGCCCTCGTGTTTGCGAGTGTTTGCCATGGGAGGTTTGTGATCAATGTGCGTCAATGGCAATCTCTTGCTAGTTTGTCCGCTGGATCGATGAGTCATGAATAAACTGATTACTGAACTTCAACGCCTGTATTTTTTGCCTGATCTGCAATCGAAAGAGTTCTCCGGAGTGGAAGATGATCGCTTGCCGGATGGCGATTCGACCGCTCCCCGGCATCAGCTTGTTACCGATCTTCGACTGCTTGGGGATGACGGCCTGGTTCGGGCGATGGTGCTGGATTTTCGTCGAGCAAGTGACTGGCCTGCGGTTGCTGCCTTGTTTCAGGCATTGCAGGATGATCTTGAGTTGCCTGCGCCGGCCATTTCTGTGTCGGGTGAGGCCGGATTCAAAATGTGGTTTTCCCTGGTGGATTCACTGCCGCTTGCCGAGGCGCTTCATTTTCTCACCGCGTTGCGTAGCAAGTACCTGGCAGCCATTCCTGAGCATCAACTGAGCTTTCTGCCCTCGACTGAGGTAGAGATCAGTACGGTTCCGGGCTTGCATCCGGTAACAGGGAGGTGGTCTGCTTTCATCGATCCGACGATGGGCAGCATGTTCATCGATGAATCGGGCCTGGAAATGGCGCCCAATATGGATCGGCAGGCAGAGATGCTGGCTGGCTTCAAAAGCATCGCCAGCGATGACTTTCAGCGAGCCGTAGCGAGGCTTTCGATTTCTCCGCTCGATGCCGCCATGGGGAATCATCCTGAACAGGATTTTCCTCCGAGCGCTGACCCGGCAGTGCTGCGGTCGACTACCAATCTGGGCAATAAATACAAGGACCCGATCAGTTTTCTCGTGGCGGTGATGAATCAGCCATCATTGGCGATATCTGCGCGCATCGAGGCGGCCAAGGCGCTTCTGCCGTATTTCCCTCAAGGGCAAGCTGAATGATTTTTGCATCGGAGCTGGTCGAACGTGTCGCCGGGCAGATCAAGCTTCGCTTTCTGGGCGAGAATTCCGGTCATGATTGGTATCACATTGAACGGGTCTGTAAGCTGGCTCGCAAAATAGCGATTCATGAAGGTGCAGATCAGGAAGTCGTACAGTTGGGTGCTCTGGTGCACGATATTGCCGACTGGAAATTTCATGGCGGCGATGAGTCTGTCGGGCCGCGCGAGGCCGAGCGCCTGCTGCTTGAGGAAGGCGCGCCACAAGGCATCATTGATCCTGTCGTCGATATTGTGGCGACTATTTCCTACAAGGGCGCGGGGGTTCAAACCGCGATGCAGACCCTGGAAGGGTGTTGTGTCCAGGATGCGGACCGGCTCGATGCCATTGGTGCGATTGGTATTGCCCGCTGCTTTGCTTATGGCGGGCATGCCGGACGACTGCTGTACGACCCGGCTACGCCGCCTGAGCTACACGCCACGGCAGCCGCGTACAAAGCGGCAAGGGGAACCAGCTTGAATCATTTTTATGAAAAACTGTTCC